>JBEKNJ010000002.1:0-269410 GCA_049522955.1 Acidobacteriaceae bacterium | reverse complement strand
CGCTCCGCTACCCCCAACCTGGTTTTCCAATGCCGGGTTGCAGCACCAGTTTGTCCAATAAAATCAACGCAACAGAATCACCAACCTGCTAATTTGGACAGCTCTGACTTTCAGACGTCCCTACGGGACTAAGTGCAGAGGTTCTGACTCAGACTCTTTACGCCGGACGCGACTACCTTCAGCCCCAGCGGCTTTAGCCGCTGAGGGATTACCAACCCTCAAATGCCCGTCGGCACGGTCAGATAACGATACTCCCGGGACTGGCTCGGATCCCGCTATGACACAGTCTCCGTACGGACCGCTGCCTGGTCCCGGAAAGAGATTCGAGAATCAGGTAATACTGATGAGCACCGCGCTGAGTGCTGGGACATAGCAAGTAGTTCGGGTCGCTGACGGAACCAGCGAGGTGCCCCTTGCCGGAGCAAAGCCCCCATCATTGTTTACTTGGGCACCCTGAATCGTAACTCCGGATGTGGCAGACAGACTCGCTGCGGTCATCATCACCAAACTTGCCGTCTGGACTCTCTGGTTGGCCTGAATGTCGATGAGCAGATTCTGCCGCGTGTCTTTATTCACCAGCATGAGGTTCAGGCCTCCGCTCGCGGTTCTCAACGCGTACCCGGTAGCATTGATACCGCCTGCCGAAAGTTGGGTCTGAAGCAAAGTACCGGATCCAGCCAGCGCACAAAGAAGCAGGCCATAGTATTCGGGGCGCGCGCCGACCACGGCGCCTGAATCATCTGCGATCGGAGTATACCCTGGCCCCTGTCCACCGCCGTGCATATTGATTCCTGTAGAGCCGCCAATAGCCGCATCGAAGAGAAAGTCGATAACCCATAACGAGGACGCGTAACTATCGCTCACTCCAGGCGCTCCTCCGTTGCTGAAGGAGTTGCACTCACTCAAACGGTAAGGAATACCCAGCTGCCGGGCTCCGGCCTCTAACGTCGCCAGCTCGGTCGTAAGTTGTTTGTCGGGACTGACTAAAAAGGAAGCGGTGGACGTGGAGCTTGCTCCGCTCGCTCGGTAATAGTGCTGGGTTAGTAGTGTCAGCTCACTCGAAGTGACGGCCTGGCCGAATGGCAAAGTCCAGGTGGAGATGTGGTTGCCTCCGCCCGTAACCGGGCCTGTGATAGGGATATGGGGCCCAGACTGAAGGATGGCCGAACGAAACGAGTACCAACGGGTGAGGAAGTCCTGGAAAGTCCAGTTCCCGGCGAAAAAATTCCCCGCGACTCCGTATTCGTCAGGCTCGTTACCGATCTCGATGCCGAGAAGATTGGAACCGAGAGTCAGGGCTGCGAAGCCGGCTTCTTCCGCCGCCAGAATCGGTGTGGAAGTAGCGAGGTTGATGCCGTAAAGACACAGCCAACCGGTTGCCTGCAGGAAGCCCGCGAGATCTTTGATGTTGGTCGATGTGATCTGCGCGTGTGAGCCGCTGCTACTCGAGGTCCATAACAGTCGGTCCACAGAGCCGCCCCCGATGCGCAAAACACCGGCGCCGAGGCGCCGAAAGAGCCCAATGAGGTCATGGTTGGAAGAGTGGAAGTAGTTGTAGGTTATCGCCAGCTTCTCGTAGCTCAAACCCATGAAGCGCGATGGAATCGCTCCGATGGATGTCGCCGTGACTACGAGAGAGCCCTCGATGATAGGGCCGATGGGCACAGGAAGCGGATTGCCGGCAGAGGAATTTCGGTTCGCCGAGTAACCACACCCCGGAATCAGGGAAAATGCAGCCAAGGACGCGGCTCCCTGGAGGAGATGGCGCCGTGTAAGGATCGAGCTCGCTTTGGAGACATGCGCCACGAATGGTCAAAGTTGAGACTATTTTGGGAAAACTATTTCCCGGATTAAATCAGTTTGCCAGGGCAAACTTCTGTACTGCCGGAGGATTGAAATGAACTCTAATTCGACGAGTTATCTTGACTAATAGATCGGCAGCAAAAACCTCGATGCGAATTTTAACTTCCAACCACTACATAGCTAACTTTACCGTTCCTCCCCAGGCACGCCACGCGATCAAGCGCGTCCGCTTTGTCAATCTCGGCCGCTTGTGGAGCCCGGCCTTGGCCGTCGCGGCTTATCCTCCCCTGCAGTCTTTCGATCTGGCTCATTTCGTGAACAAGATACCTCTCGCCCTGAGTAAAAACTGGTTGGTCACTTTTGAGTCTGCTTTGCCGCGTATGTTCCCGCCGAGCGAGCCCCTTCGCCGCCATTTGCGCGGCCAGCTCATGTCTCCTAATTGCCTCGGCATCGTCGCCATGTCCGCCTGGGCCCTGTCCAGTTTCAAGCGCATCAATGCCGGATGGCCTGGCCTTGACTCGGTCCTCGCTAAGTCCCATGTATTGCAACCGGCTATCCCTCTCGTAGCGCCGGCTCCGCGCACGCTTCGACGCAATGAAACGATCCGGCTCATCTTCGTAGGTAACAACTTTGCCCGCAAGGGCGGAATCGTCGCCTTGCGCCTGGCCAGCAGGGCGTTGGCCGAAGGCCTCCCCTTGCAGATCCACATTGTCTCGTCCAAAATGATCTGCTCTGGGTCTCACACCGACCATCCGGACCCCTTGCGCTACCAGGCAGATCTGAAGCATCTCCATCTGCCCAACGTCGTCTTCCACGGCGCCATGAATAACCAGCAAGTCCTTGAGCTCATGGGCAGCTGCCATCTCAATCTTCTCCCTACCCTCCATGACACCTACGGTTTTTCGGTTCTTGAGGGGTTCGCGAATGGTCTCCCCGCGATCACCACCGACATTTGTGCTCTGCCCGAGTTCGTCCTTCCCGCGCCTTCGGCAAACGCTAACGGCTTTCTGCTCCGCTTGCCCAAGGATGGGCGCAATTGCTGGAGCCATGTGGAAGAGTCGCGCGCTCCCGAATACTGGGACACGCTCGATCAGGCGTTTGCCTGCATGACCGAGCAGGCACTCGTCCACCTGCGAGCTCTCGTCGCGAACCCCGGCCAACTTGAAGAGCTCAGTCGGTCCGCCCTCGACTGCATCCAGCAACGTCACAATCCACTGCGGCTGGCCCAGGCACTCGATGTCATTTACAACCAGGCGCGTGAGCCTTAGCGGTACCGCGACTCAATATCGTGCGGCACCCATCCAGATTTGCAGGCTCTGCCTGCGCCCCCGCATTCCCTATGCCGGAAAGCGCCTTCTGAACCTGCCCTACCCGGATGCGTGCCGTAGACCATGTGAAGCGTTCGCGAAATGCGGCGCGGCCTTGCGCTCCGAGGTGCGCCCGAAGCTGCGGGTCCTCGATCAGCAGTCGGAGTGCATCGGCAAGCTGAACGGCAGAACCACGTTCGACCAGCATTCCCCCACCGCCGGCAAATATCTCCCGCGCACCGCCGCTTCGAGTGCTGACTACCGGCAGGCCGGAAGCCAGCGCTTCGACATTAACCATTCCGAAGGGTTCTTCCCAGACCGAGGGCGAGCAGAATATATCTGCCCTCCGAAAAAGCTCCCCCAGCGGAGCGCCGCTGCGATAGTCGCAGAATCGAACAGACGCAGGCACGTCCGCCTTGAGTTGCCTGATGTAATGAGTGTCCGTCCCGTCACCAAAGCCAGAGGATCCAACGATGAGCGCTTCCGCGCGCACACCCTGCTTCTCAAGCAGCCTCATGGCGTCGAGCAAGACATGAACCCCCTTTTCCTTTACCAGCCGTCCGGCAAAAAGGATTGTAGGTCTCGCGTTCTTTGAACCATCGGCAGCCGGATAGAAAATCGTTTCATCCGCCCCGCTATAAATCACCGAGCACGTACCCAGCGAGGGGAACTTCTGCCGCGCCTCTTCCATCACAAAGTCACTTATGAAAACCAGATGATCAACGTCAACCCGCCGCATCAACCGCTCCGGGCCATTCGCCAGGTGAGAGTTGTGCAAATGAAGAACAACATAGCTACCCGAGCGGTGGATCGGCACCGTGAGCGCAACAGCGAACTCTGGCCGATTGTGGATCCACACAATGTCACCGGGCCGTAATCGTTTCACGACTGGACGGAAAATCGTGCGTATGACCCGGGCATGAATGAACCAGGGTAAATGGGGAAGGTACCTGCGAAACCGCTTGTAGAACTTCATGCCCGGCAGCAGGTGGATAGATCCGGGTGCCGCCCCCCAGGTTTCATCCGCCGAAGGACAGACAACCACGGAGTCTGATGTCCCGCGAGCCACGTTGGCAGCAAATCGCGAGACAGCCCCACCGAGAAATTCGGAGAACGGTTCCGATTCAGTAAGAAGGTGATAAGTCGTGCTAGGCATCGATCTCCAGATACAACGCTTGGCTGGCGATAGTTAATCCAGGAGGGTTCCATCCACAAGGGTGCCATCAGTTAAATAGTGCGTTTCAGGAAGCGACGCTAAGTCAGAGCCATCGTCCATAAGTAATTTCGCATAAAGAGTGACGATAAGTCTCTGCTGGATAGCCTACAGTCACTAGGCTGTTTCAAAAAGAAACAACTAAGTTCCAACTCAGAACTCGGTTCATAGCGAGTACATGTTTTATCCAATGCCGATGTTGATTTATGTCACTCAACCTGTCACCTTTTGCCTAGACCGATAAACGAAGCAATAACCCGATGGTGTAACCCGGTAGCCTGACCTACTCCTGCTTTAGCTTTCCATCTTTTGCGATGTGAGAAACAGCAGCTGAAATATTTGCGACTAATTGGGAGAATTTTCGAATGAAAGCGCTAAGTCCGGTCTCGGGAACTAGCACCGACACAGTCTCTTTTCTGGGTTTGACACTTCAACCCAAGTCTCTACACGAAATGAATTTGCTGGTAGAAGAGGGGGTTCGCGACCACCGGAATTGGATCATTGCGAACCACAATCTGCATAGCCTCTACCTTCTTCATAGACATCCCGAATTGCGGGAATTTTATTCAGGGGTGCAATGGACCCACATCGACGGTATGCCGCTGGTTGCGCTGGGACGCCTTTACGGCTATCCCCTCGAGCGCCGGCATCGCGTGACGCTGGTGGACTGGACCTATCCGCTGATGGAACTGGCAGCCAGCAAGGGATGGCGCGTCTTCCATCTTGGCTCGTCCAATGGTTCGGCAGAAAAGGGAGCCGCCCGGCTGCGAACACTGTATCCCGGACTGCAGTTAGAAGTCAGCAGCGGATACTTTGATGCACGTTATGGCAGTTCTGAAAATGAAGCCATGATCGAGCGTATAAATGCCTATCGTCCTGACCTGTTGATGGTGGGAATGGGCATGCCGCGGCAGGAGATATGGACCCAGGAAAATTATGCGCGGCTCAAAGCGAATGTCATTCTCTCCTCGGTCGGCGCCGCCTTTGACTACGTTGCCGGCGCAGTGCCGACGCCGCCACGCTGGTCGGGCCGGATGGGCCTGGAATGGGCTTTTCGCCTGGCGCATGACCCAGTGCGGCTGTTCGGCCGCTACTTCATCGAGCCTTGGTACATTCTCCTGCTGTTGCTGTTCGACTATCCGCGTCACCGTACTGCCCTGAAGTTCAGAACGGGCACGCAAGAAGTAAGTTGGCGGGGCGTAAGCGCACCGCCGGGGGATTGACCGTCGTGTTTCGAAACAGCCGGTCATTTGTATTTCAACTGGCTCACGCGGCGAATCCATACCATATGAGGCGCGACCGACATTCACCGCAGAAACTTCATCCGGGTTCTAAGCGCCGCCGGCTTGGCGCAATGCGTCCCGCCATCGGTCATGGCTCAGGCGGCAACGGTGTCGCTGCACCAGCTCGCCTCAGCAAGAGGCCTAGGGTTCGGTTCCTGCCTGGCATTGAAGTACTTTGCGCAATCCCCAGCCTATCAACAGCTGTTTCTCGCCCAATGCAACATCGCCACCCCGGAGGTGCATATGAAGTGGAGCTCTCTCAGCAGCCAACCCGGAGTGTACGACTTCAGCCAGGCCGATCGTTTCGTGGGCTTCTGTGCCGCCCACCAACTGCGAGTACGAGGACACACATTGGTTTGGTATGAGGCTCTGCCGGCGTGGGCGGCCGCACAGCTCACAGCGGATCGTGGGCAGGGCATGATGGCGGATCACATCCGCAGCGTAGCTGGGCACTTCGCCGGCAAGGTGTACTCCTGGGACGTTGTGAATGAAGTGTTGGATCCGGGTAGCAACCGGCCCGACGGCCTGCGCGATAGCCCATGGCTACGCAACAACGGAGTGGATTACATCGAACAGGCCTTCCGTGCGACAGCAGCTGCCGATCCCAACGCCCTGCTCATCTGGAACGAGAACTATCTCGAGGTGTCGAACGGCTTTGGCAATGCAAAGCGTACCGCGATGCTGGCCCTGCTCGACAAAATGCTGGCTCATCGGGTTCCCATCCATGGCGTTGGAATCGAAGCGCACCTGCGCATGGATCAGGCCGCGGTGTTGGGCGATGCGAGCTATGAATCGTTTCTCGGCCAGTTGGCACGGCGCGGAATGAAGATTTTCATCACCGAACTGGACGTTCAGGATCTGACCCTGCCTGCGGATACCCTGGCCCGCGATCGCGCGGTGGCCGCGTTGTACAGCAGCTTTCTTACCGCCAGTCTTCGTCAGCCGGCAGTCAAAGCGATTGTGACCTGGGGGCTCGCGGACACCTTCAGTTGGATTGCCGGATATCGTCCGCGCCACGATGGCTTGCCCGTACGGCCGCTGCCATTCGACGCGAACTTCCAGCCGAAACCTGCGTATTACGCGATTGCCGGCGCGCTGGAGTCGGCGCCGCGCCGAGAGAGCTAACGAACACTGAGGGCTTGCACTATGGTTATCGTCTCTGCCGTAATCCCTACACGCGGACGACCTGAGCTCTTGCGGCGGGCGGTGCGCAGTGCCCTGGCCCAAACCCTGCGTGAAATCGAAGTGGTGGTGGTCATCGATGGGGAGGATCCTGTCACCCGGCTTGCCATGGAGGAGTGGGCGCAACAGGATGGACGTCTCCATGTGGTCGCGCTGGCCGTGAGCGTGGGCGGATCGGATGCACGGAACCGGGGTGTGGATGCGGCGTCGGGTGAATGGATTGCGTTTCTGGACGACGACGACGAGTGGCTTCCAGGCAAGCTGCAGACCCAACTCGACGCATTAAAAACGTCCACCGCGCCGGCGTTGATCGGCAGCTGCAAAATGATCGCGCGCACTCCCGGCAAAGACTACATCTGGCCGCGGCGCACGCCGGGCAAGGATGAGCAGCTGGGTGAATACCTGCTGGCGCGGCACACCCTCACTCGCGGTGAAGGATACATTCAGACCTCGACGTTTTTTGTGCGCCGTGCGTTGATGCTGGCGCAGCCGTTCAAGAGCGGCCAGAGGAAGCATCAGGACACGGAGTGGGTGCTCCGCTTAGGCCGTCTGCCCGGAATTCAAGTGATTATCGTCGATCAGACCCTGGCGATTCACAACATAGAAGAGGACCGCACCACGGTAAGCAGCAAATCCAACTGGCAATACTCGCTCGAGTGGGTGCGGCGTGATCGTCACCTGTTCACACCGCGCGCTCTATCCGGCTTTGTGCTGCACCAGATCGCTTCCGAGGCCTCCGATCAGGGCGATTGGCGCGGGTTTCCCGTGTTGCTGCTCGAAGCGCTGCGACATGGCAAGAGCACGCCGCTCGACTATGCCATCTTCCTCGCCATGTGGTTGCTGCCCCGGCGGCGGCGCCGCCGCCTGCGCGATTGGATGAGCCGGCGTCCCGGGCTTCGCGCGCTGGTACAGCCGATATGAAGATCTTGCAGCTAACCAGGCAATTCCTCCCCGCTCAGGGCGGCGTGGAGAGCGTCGTGGAAGGTTTGAGCGCGGCATTGCAGCAGAAGGGGCACACGGTGCAGGTGGCAACGCTGCGCCTGGTTTTTTCCACCGGCATGATCGCGCCGGCAGAGTCAGTCGAAGCCGGTCTTACCGTGCGCCGCATGCACCATTGGGGCCCGCGCCGCTACCCGGTGGCACCGGCAGCGTTCAAGGCAGTCCGCGGCTATGACCTGGTGCACATCCATGCCATCGATTTTTTTGTGGATTATCTGAGCCTGTTGCGCCTGCTCCACCACATTCCCATGGTGGTCAGTACGCATGGGGGTTTTTTCCATACCGAGTGGGCCACGGCTCTGAAGAAGATTTACTTCAAGACGGTCACACGAAAGTCGTTAAGCGGCGTGGGAGCGGTGGTTTGCGTGAGCGAGCAGGATGGAGAAATGTTTCGCAGCATCGTGTCCCCCGAACGCATCCGCGTGATCGAGAATGGAGCCGATATCGATCGCTTCTGGAGCCTTAGGAAAAGGGTAGAGCCCGGCCTGATTCTGGGCATCGCGCGGCTGGCCGAGAACAAGCGCGTGTACAAAGTGCTGGAAGCGATGGCCGTGCTCAGGCATCGCTATCCGAACCTGCGGCTGGAGTGGGTGGGAGGAGATTTCTCATCGCTGCGGGAGGGGCTGGAGCGTCGTGTCGTTGAGTTGGGTCTTACCGGTCGTGTGCGCTTTCTGGGCTCCGTCAGCCGTGAAGAACTATACCAATTGCTGGAACGAGCCAATTTATTCGTGTCCGCTTCCAGTTACGAGGGCTTTGGCCTCGCCACCATCGAGGCCATGAGCGCGGCCACTGTCGTCTTGGTCACTGCGGTGGGAGCGCACTCCGACGTAATTAGAAATGGCGTCAGCGGCTTCCTGATGGATCGCGATGCTTCCGGGCTTGCGGCGTATATGGAGCACGTTCTTTCCCTGCCGCGCGAGAAACTGGCGCAGATCGGTGCCGCCGCGCGAGAGGCAACCAGGCGCTTTTCCTGGATGCAGATCGCGCCCAGATATGAGCAACTCTACCGCGAGGTTCTGGACGGCGGAGAAAGGGCTGGTGCCCGGCCCTCATGAACGCAGATACAGCCGAGAAGACCGGCCGCCAGGGAAATCGTGGCACGATTGTGGTCTTCCGCATCCAGCTCTTGCCGCCTTCGGAGACGTTCATTGTCGCCCAGGCCGCAGCCATGCGCAGATTCACGCCGTTCTTCGTGGGCTGGCGCCGGATGGCCGGGATCGATCTTCCGCAGGAGACAAGCTGGACCGTCGATGGAGGCGGTCTCAGGGGAAAACTGCGGGAACTGCGCTTTCGTTATGTCGGTCCGACGCGGGAGCAACTCGCACGCCTGCGGGCGAGAACTCCGCGCCTGGTCTATGCCCACTTCGCGCCCGATGGTCACGCCGCGATGCAACTTGCCGAGCAGTTGGACGTGCCGTTGGTGACCGCGCTGCATGGGTACGACGTAACTATGAGCGATCAGGCAATGGGAGCCACGCGGCTGGGCCGCGAGTATTTGCAGGGACGCCCGAGACTGCAGAAAAAGGGTGCGCTCTTCCTCTCCTGTTCCTCCTACGTTCGCCGCCGCGGGCTCGACATTGGATATCCGGAAGAGCGCACCATGGTTCATTCGATCGGTGTGGACGTCGAGCGTTTTAAACCGCCTACAGCCCGGCGGCGGGAAAAATTTGTCCTGTTCGTCGGGCGCCTGGTGGAAAAGAAGGGTTGCGGCAATTTGATCGAAGCCATGGTCGATGTGCAGCGCCGCAACCCCGCGGCTGATTTGGTGGTGATCGGAGGTGGTCCGCTGCGTAGCCAGTACGAAGCGCAAGCGGCTGCGTCCGGGGTGCGCTGCCGCTTTTTGGGAGCTCAGCCAGCCGCCGTGGTACGGGAGTGGATGGCGCGGGCGGCGATCTTCAGCGTGCCCAGCGTGGTTGCCGCCTCAGGCGACGCTGAGGGCTTCGGGATGGTGTTCATTGAGGCCCAGGCGATGGGCCTGCCAGTGGTAAGCACGCTGAGTGGCGGAATTCCAGAGGCGGTCAAGCATGGGGAAACAGGCCTGCTGGTGAAGGAATGCAATCCCGCGGCTCTGGCAGAAGCCATTCTCGAACTGATGCAAAATGACGACCTGTGGCATCGCTACAGCGTCGCCGGCAGGAGACGAGTCGTAGACCAATTCAATCTGCTGCACCAAACCGAACGCCTCGAAAATGTATTCGAACAGCTCCTGGGAGAGCGTTGACGAGATGGCGCAATTAATTCAAATTCTCGGCGAGTCTCCTCCGCAGTCAGCGCCCGCCGGACGGCGGTTCTACCAGCCGGAGCTTGACGGATTGCGGTTCTATGCTTTTCTTGGCGTCTTCGTCTATCACACGCTTCCCTCGCAGGCGTTGTTCTATCAGCGATTGCATCTGCCGCTGCCCGGGCTGTGGGCGGCTATCGCCAAGTCCGGTGCGTCAGGGGTCGACCTGTTCTTCGCCTTGAGCGCTTACCTGATCACCTCGCTGCTCTTGCGCGAACGGCAAGAGACCGGCGACATCTCGCTTCGGATGTTCTACCTGCGACGCATCCTGCGTATCTGGCCGTTGTACTTCGCCGTGCTGGCCCTGGGCGTCGTGCTCGCGCATAGTATGCCGGAACAAAGGCTTCCCTGGTATTACGTTGCCGGTTATCTGCTGTTTGTCGGTAACTGGATCAGTGCAGTCTTCGGACATACGCAGTCGATCTGCTCGCCCTTGTGGACGGTCTCGATTGAGGAGCAGTTCTACCTGGTATGGCCGGCGCTCATGAAGATGCTCGAGCGTCGCGGCATGATCATCGCCGGGATCTTAACCTTTCTGCTGGCAACCCTCAGCCAGGCCGGCATTGTGCGCGCAGGTCTCAGCGGCGGTTACATATACTACGGTAGCGCGTCACGCTGCGACTCGCTGGCGCTCGGTATCTTAATGGCGCTGTTCGCGGATCGTTTGCCACGGCTTAGCCATAGCCGGCGTTGGCTGCTGGTAGGAGCGGGTCTGTCGAGTTGGATCGCCGCTTCCGCCTGGCTGGTCGACCAGCCAGGCGGGGTGAATATGCGCATGGTGCTGGGGCGCACGGTTGTCGCGCTCGCCTCCTGCGCAATTCTATATGGAAGTCTCTCCAGCCGGAGCCGGCTGCTGCGAGGCCGTTGGGTAGTGCAACTGGGCAAGCGAAGTTATGGACTTTACATGCTGCACCTCACGGGGATTCTCATCGTGCAGAGTTTGCTTCGGCCGGTGTGGGGATGGCAGCTGCTGGCAACGAAGGGACTGGGATTCGCGATGACGGTCATCCTTGCGTTCGCCTCGTATCGTTGGGTCGAGTCGCCATCCCTGCGGCTGAAAGAACATTTCGCCGCCGTACTTAGCCGGCCAGTCTGATGGAGGCCTATCTTGGATAAGCTAGCGTTCCAACCTTCGCACGTTGTCATTGCAGCCAACCCATCGTTGCCCGAACTCACCCTGCGGGAAGTCGGAATGATGCTCATGCGCCGCCGTCGCATCCTTTACACAAGTCTCGCAGCCTTCTTTGTGCTGGCGATCATAGCTCTCATATTCTCCACCAGGCGTTATAAGTCGGTGGGAGAAATTGAACTCCAGAAAGATTCTCCGAGTTCGCTGGGCATCCAAACGGAAGCCGCCGATACTCCTGCCGACGCGCTCGAAATGAACATGATTATCCAGACACAGGCGAAGATCCTGCAATCGGATTCTCTCGCCCTAAGCGTGATCGAAGATCTTCACCTCGAGCAGACGCAGGATTTTAAGCCAGGATGGTCTCCTGTCGGTTGGATTCTGGGGCTATTAACACCCGCCGGCCAGCCTGATCCGAAGGGTGCGTCGCTGGAAGACTCACCACACCGGCGCATTCGGGTGCTGAAGATCTTTCGTAAGGAACTGACCGTGAAACCCGTAGCGGGAACGCGCCTGATCGACGTGGAGTACCTAAGCCCTGATCCGCAGCTGGCGGCGGCCGTGGTGAACCACCTGTTGCAGGGCCTGATCGAGAAAGGTTTTAAGGCACGCTATGACGCCACCATACAAGCCACATCCTGGCTGGGCGCCCAGCTCGGTGAGTTGCGCGCCAGGACCCAGGAGTTACAGGCCAGGGTGGTGAAGCTGCAACAGGAATCCGGCGTCTTTGCTCTGGGCGAGACGGATAAGGATGGTAAAGATCAGGTCTACAGTCCGACGCTCGAGAAGCTGCAGATGGCAACCCAGGCCGAAGCGCAGGCGCAGTCCAACCGCATCCTGAAGGGTGCGATTAACGAGGTAGTGAAGAGCGGCAACGCGGAGTTGATCTCGGGGTTGGCGGGCAATGCGATTACTGGTGGTGCTGCCTCCGGTCTCACCACGTCGCTGTCTCTGATTCAGAACCTTCGCTTGCAGGAGGCGACCCTGCAGGGCCAACTGCAGGAGCTCTCCGCAAAGTTTGGTCCGGCTTATCCCAAGCTGGCAGAAATTCAGAGCAACCTGACTGCGGTGCAGTCAGCGATTCACGCAGAGGTGGGCCGCGTCGCCGGGCGCGCCCACAACGACTTCGCGATTGCGGAGCAGACGGAGGAGAAAACACGCCGCGATTTCTACGCCGATAAGAGCGAGGCGGAGGCCCTCAACAACAAGACCATTGAATACCAGATGGCGCGCCAGGAAGCCGACCAGACCCGTTCGCTTTATGACGATATGTCGCGGCGCCTCAAAGAGTCAGGCCTTCTGGCCGGCCTTCACTCAACCAACATTTCCATTGTCGACTGGGGCAGGGCCAGTGATACCCCGGCGAAGCCGGTGATCCTGCTCTACCTGGTGTGTTCCATCCTGGCAGGATTGATTTTCGGTTCTGTTGCCGCGCTGCTGCGTGACGTGACGGATCCCAGGATCCAGGACTTGCGTGAGATTTCCCGCGAGCTGGGTCCGATGCCGCTCTGCGTGCTCCCGTATCAGAAAGACCGGCCTGTTCTGACTGCCGGCGTGGCCTGGATTGAGAAATCGCCGCTGCCTGCCTTAAACAGCCCGCAGTCTTTGTTCGTGGAGTCGCTGCGCTCCCTCCGGACTTCTCTAATGTTGTCGCGCGGTGGCACGCCTCCGCGTTCGGTGCTCGTGACCAGTCCCCTGGCGGGAGAGGGGAAAAGCTTTCTCAGCTGGAACCTCGCCATCCTCTTTGCTCAGCAAGGCAAGCGAGTTTTATTGTGCGACGCCGACCTCCGTCACCCGTGGTTGCATCGCAATCTTGAGACGACCCCCCAGGTTGGGCTGAGTACTGTGCTCGTGGATCTGCCGCCCGACTACGGCGCCTCCGCGATCATTCCGGTGCGCGAAGTTCCCGGCCTTTCTCTCATACCAGCCGGCCCGTTGCCGTCGTATCCAGCGGAGCTCTTGACGTCGCAACACATGGCGCAATTGTTGAGGGTGTGGGAGGTGCAATACGATCTCGTGATCATAGACGCGCCCCCCGTTCTCTGTTTTACAGACGCTGCAGTTCTGAGTTCCCTGGCCGATTCCGTTTTGCTTTTGGTTCGGCATCAGAAGACTCCTTTGGCGGCACTCGAGAAGAGCTACCGCATGCTTGAGGATGTGCAGGCGCCCGGCGGCCGCAAGATCAATATTGTGGTCAATGGAGTGAAAGAACAGCCAGTGGAAGGATTCGAGTCGTATCAGAAACGCGCGACGGCGTCCGCGAGGGCATCATGAAAAAGCACGTGAAGGTCTGCACACTACTGCTCTCTCTCTTAAGCACCGGTTTGTTGGCGCAAAAAGAGAGCCTGCTGATCGGGCCCGGCGATCTCCTGCACATCCAGGTCTATGACACTCCGGAGATGGAACAACGCGCCCGGGTAACTGACGCTGGAACCGTCCCCTTCAGCTTTCTGGGCAGTGTCAACGTATCTGGCCTTACCCCGGAGCAGGCAGCCGGGCAGATCGAACATCGGCTGCTGCTTGCCGGGGTTATGCTCCATCCCCAGGTGACGGTTCGGGTGGAAGCCTACGCAACCCAGAACGCGTCCGTGATGGGTCAGGTAGTAAAGCCGGGAATCTACGAAATCGACACCGCACGCAAGGTGGTTGACGTGCTTGCCATGGCTGGCGGGCTGACGGATATGGCGGATCGCCATATTACGATTGAACGCTTCGGCGCCGCGAAACAAAAGGTCGAGTATTACTTCTCCAATGCGGCGGCAAGCGCTTTTTCTGACGATCCCATGGTATTTCCCGGCGACACCGTGATCGTGCCCAAAGCCGCGGTGGTTTACGTTCTGGGCGATGTATTGAAGCCGGGCGGCTATCCCATGAGCACTAACAATTCGACAATGACCGTGCTGCAGGCGATCGCCCTGGCGGGTTACGCAAATCACACCGCAGCCGTTGGCAAATCGAAATTGGTGCGGCAGACGATGGACGGAGTACAGGAGATCGACCTGCCGGTAACAGAAATCCAGAAGGGCAAGAAAGCAGATGTTGCCTTGTTGCCGGACGATGTGATCTACGTTCCGTTCAGCTTCATGCGCAACGTTGGAATCAATGGCCAGGGGATTCTTGCTTCCGCCACCTCCGCCGTTATCTACACTCACTAATGTCCGCGATCCCATCTACCCGTCCCGAGCCTGAAGCGTCAGGAAATATGTGGAGTCGCACGTCGACCTGGAGCTTGTTGCTGCTGCTGCTTTATTTCGCTTTGGCCGGTATATCACCTTTCATGAATGAGCCTACCGCCAACCGGGTGGTTGCAACCAGCTCTGCCGGGGGAGCACTTTTTGAGCGGCTGAGCAAGCTTTTCATCGTTGTGGTCTGCATGATGTTCGTCCTTCAGCGACCCCAGTCTGTTCGCCGGCTGAGCATGCAGATGAAGCTGATCACCAGTTTTCCGATACTCGCGCTTCTGCTCTATCCCGTGTCGCAGCAACCAACGCGAACCATCAGTTCCGGTGCATTGCTGCTCGCCGGCGTGCTGCTGCTTTATTACATAATGTCCCGGTACACTCTCGATCAGGTGTTGGAGCTGCTGCTTGTTCTGGGTACGGTCACCGTGGTAGCCAGTATCGTGTTTGCCCTTGCCCTGCCCCAGTACGGGCTCGATCGGATGGGTGGCCATGCTACCGCGTGGAAGGGTATCTTCAGCGCCAAAAATTACCTCGGCAACATGGCGCTGTTTTTTCTAACCGTGGCGGTGTCTTATCGCGGGCGTACTCCCCTACTGCGCCTCGTCCGGATTTCACAAATATTTTTCTGTCTGGTTGCGATCGCCTTTTCACGAGCGGCAACCGCGTATGTCCTGACCGCGATCTACATTCTCCTCTTTGCCTTCATGAAGGCCATGCACGGCTTTAAGAAGAAGGATTACTTCGTGGTCTTCTTTGTTCTGCTGGTGGTCGTTTGCAGCGTCATTGTGGCGATCATGCTTTGGCCGGATTTCCTGTTTAATCTGCTGGGGAAAGACGTGACCCTGACAGGACGCACCGGGATATGGAGTGCGGTCACCGACTCCATAGCCAAGCGGCCGCTGTTTGGCTATGGCTACCAGGCGTTTTGGCTTGGGTTGGAAGGTGAATCCTACCGGGTGATTCTCGCCGTATCGTGGGTTCTGGCCCAGGCGCAGAACGGCTTTCTTGACGTCATGTTGGAGATGGGCGTGGTCGGCCTGACGATCGTAGTCTTGGTCTTCGGCTTCGCCTTCCGCGACGGTGTAGTTTGCCTTCTCCACTCGCGGGATGATGAGCGCCTTCGCGCCGTGGAGTGGTACCTCACCATCGTGATTCTCACTCTCATCTATAACCTTGACGAGAGCTTCCTCTTCGATCCCAAGCATCTTGGATCGATGATGTTTCTGCTGGCCTGCGTGGGCCTGAGAATTGAGCGCCTGCGCCTGCCAAATAGGGAAGAGCGATACTAGTCCTTGTTATCAAGCGCTGCTTCGACGGCCGCCGTAACCTGGGGTGAGTCGGGCGTGACGGCAGGTTCAAAGCGTTGAATCGGCTTGCCATTCCTGTCGAATAGAAACTTGGTGAAGTTCCATTTGATTTCGCCGCCGATCTGCGGGTTGACCGTCTTATCCGTCAGGAAGACGTAAAGGGGCGTCTTATCTTCGCCCACCACGGAGACCTTGGCCATCATTGGAAAAGACACGTTGTAGCGGTTGTGGCAAAACTTCTTGATCTCTTCATTGGTGCCGGGCTCCTGTGCCGCGAAGTTGTTGGCCGGAATCCCCACGATCACCAGACCGCGATCCTTATACTTTTCATACAGCGATTCCAGGCCCGCATACTGCGGGGTGTAGCCGCATTTGCTGGCAACGTTCACCAGCAGAAGAACCTTGCCTCGGTAGCTACGCAGGCTGACCGGCTGGCCGTCGATGGACTTCAAGGTAAAGCTATAAACACCTTTGGCCGGTATGGCCAGGCAGACTGTGGCGACACACAACGTAAGCAGCAAGGTCAATTTGCGCATAGGGTCCTCCTGATATCTTATACATCACAGAGGTCAACTGCTTGTAAAAGGGATGCGCGTGGATCGCCGGTGGGGACAAACTCATGCGCCACGTATCCCTTAAACCCGCTTTCTACGATGCCGCGCATAACCCCATCCCATTGCACCTCCTGCGTATCGTTCAGCTCGTGTCGTCCAGGCACACCGCCGGTGTGAAAGTGGCCTAGCCATTGAATATTGGCTTTTATGGTGGCGATCAAATCGCCCTCCATGATTTGCATGTGATAGATGTCGTAGAGCAGCTTGACGTGGGGAGAATTCACTTCCTTCATCACTTCGACCCCCCATGCGGTGTGGTCCGCCATATAGTCCTTATGGTTTACCTTACTGTTGAGCAGCTCCAGACACAGCACGACGTTGTTGTCTTCTACGATTTTCTTGACCCGGTTCAGCCCTAGAATCACATTCTTTGCGCCCTCTTCATCCGACATGCCGCGGCGATTTCCGGCAAAAGTAATGACATTGGGCACCCCGGCTTTCGCAGCCAGGGGGACGTTGAGGCGCATTGCCTCCTCGATCTTGTCGTGATTGGCAACCACGTTCAGCGCATCGGGAATCGTACCGGCCCCGACGTAGCCCATGGTGCAAATCAGTCCATACTTCTTAGGCGCTTCATAATCTGCCGGCTCCAGCAGGTCGACTCCCTTCAGTCCGATCTGCGCTGAATAAGCGCACAATTCGTCGAGTGTCATTTTGGGATAGCACCAGCGGCTGACAGACTGTCGAATATTTCCCTTCCTTTGGATCGGACGATCGGGTGCAGGCGCAGGCTTCTCCTGGCCCCAGGCCACGGAAGAAGATATGGGAGAAGTGGAGGCGAGTGCAGTACCTGCGATCGTGCTTTTGAGCATCCTGCGACGGGAGATCGAAGACATCTTGAGATACCTTTCGGAACGTGGTGAGTTCACGGAGGTATTTAATCATCTTTTGGGATTCTCCGGGACCTTAGGCGCCGAACAGATCTCTTTTGGTAGGGAGTTTACTCAGATCGGTTTCCTTCATTCTCACCTGGAGGACCTGGCGCCAGAGGTGGGGGAGGAAGATATTGAGCGTTCCGTTATCGGCTAGCAGATCACAGTAGGTGATGCAGTATTGCTCCGAGCCGAAGAGTTGTCGAGTGATGGTGGTCGCCGTCGACATGAAAAACCGTGGCTCTGTCCATGTGACACCATCATCAGGAGAGAGAGAGATCCAGACTTCGGAGCGGTCGTCGCGGTTGAAGCCGCCACCCGTACTGCGGTTATGGTGCAGCGCGATAATGGTTTTGCCGTCAGACAATTTCTCCATCATGGGCGGGGCGTCAGGATGCACCAATGGTGTGGGAGTGGGCTCTGACCAGGTCTTTCCATCGTCTCTGCTCCGCAGCTGCCAGATGTGTCCTTCCTCGGTTCTCGCGAACAGCACGACGTTGCCCTGTCCAAGCGCGAGCGGGCGTCCCTCATCCATCCGCTGTGCAGGCTTCCATTGCCAACCACCGGGACGCTTCCCGGGCAACAGAGTCCAGCTCTTGCCTTGATCCTCGCTGCGAAGCACGTAGAGCGAAGTACTACGAAGACGATAACGGTCAGGGTGGCCCACGGCGAGCCCGTACGTGCCTGCGTGCGGGGCCAGAAGCCAGGCACCCGTTTCCGTTTCCGTCATATTGATACACCACATACCTTGAAAATCAGGTTCGTTCTGCGGCCGGATGCGGCGCGGCTCTGACCACGTATGGCCGTCATCGTCGGAGAAACGAAAGGCGATGCCTGCATCTTCGAAGCCATCGAAATCACCCGGGGCCGGCTCCGTACCGAAAACATAGATTCGTTTCGAGCGCCTCGGCACCAGGGGAACCCAGGCATGTTGATTGTAGGGAATTGCGGTCGAAAGCGTGGGTCCGATCCACGTTCGTCCCTTGTCTTTCGAACGATACAAAAGAATGTCGTTGGCTTTGTAGTGCGGGTCGGTGAACCCGTAGTGTGCTTTGCCCGAGATGATCGCCAAGAGATAATCGCCTGCCGGCGTGATGAATGGACGCGGGCAGTCAACGTACACCACCGGATCCGAATCCGAACTCCATAGGTGCTTAACTTTTCCCAACCCAAGGTCAGGCTGGGGGAAGCGATGGATTGCCCGGACCTCGATCCATTCCGGAACCACCACCCCAACCTCTGACGCGTAGCGCAGAGCCTTGGGCAGAGTGCCGGTCGTAACCGAAACGCCGCCGATCCTCATCCGGCTATAAGGCGCCAGATCGTCTATCCCACCCTGCACTCCCCCCTTGGACAAGTCGATCGGAAGATAAGACAAATAGCTGGACTTGACGCGAGTGACAGAAGCCATCCCCCGAAAGGGCGGACACACCGCTATCGCAGGGAGACCATGAAGAAATGCTCTACGCGTAATAGGCATCAATCACCGGTCCCGAATTCCTCAAAAGGCATAAGTCAATGCGAGTTGGTATGCGCGTCCACTGCTGCCGGCGAGTATGTTTCCAAAACCGGGTGTCGTCATCGTGTTTACCGGAGTGCTGAAGTTCACATGGTTCATAACATTAAACGCTTCGCCACGGAAGGTTAAGGTGCTTCCCTCGGTAATCTTGAAGGCCTTGTGCAGTGCGGCATCATAACTAAACTGCCTTGGGCCGAAAACCGCGTTATAACCCAAATCGCCGAATTCCTGTGCCTTGTAAGGCGTCTGGTTGTCGAACGCCGCAGGATTCAACCACTGCCGTGTGTTTCTGTTTTTGATATAAGGGTTCACGCCGGAAACCAGATTGGGCCGATCGCCGGTGATGCGCTGATTGCGGACCAGGTCCAGGCCCGCGAGAACATTGAACGGCAGACCTGAAGTATAGGAAAGGATGCCGGCAAAATGCCAACCACCTAAAGCCACCCTGCCGACAGCGGAGTCGCGGGCGAAGGCGACGGTGGGCACCAGGTACGAGTAGTCCAGTGTAAAGACGTTGCGTATATCTCCATCGACTGGCCCGTATGATCCAGCGACATTGTTCAGATCCTGAACGTTGTTATTCCCGATATTATTGATGTCATTGGCGGTCCCGTAGCTGAGCGTTTTTCCCCAGGTGTAATAGGCGTCGAGCACCAGCCCATGGTAGTTCCGCTCGTTCAGCGATACCTGCAGCGCGTTGTAACCCGAGGTGGCAACGTTCTGCATAATCTCCACTGTGGAGTAAGTTGGGTCAGGCCGTGGGCCGGCGTGCGGCTCGAATTGATTCGGCAATGTGTTGTAGTAAAGGTGATAGACATGGTTGCCTACATAGGCAATCTGGAGCGCCAGGTTGGGAGCGAGCGACTGCTGGAGACTTAGATTCCATTGATCCGAAGTCCCGTCGGGAAGATGGTGGTCGGCGACCGTACGGGAAAGGGCGATGCCCAGAGTCTCGATGGAGTTGGGATCCGCAATAATTTGTTGCGTAAATGTCGATTGCGGGAAAGGAAATGCCAGGTTGTATCCCTTGGGAAAATCGCTGGGCGCTACGGTGAGAGAAAAAGGAATCAGGGGGTTAATGAAGCCGAAATCGTACATGAAGTAGGGCTGAGTCTGCATGTATGAGATACCCCCGCCGGCCCGGACGACAAGCTTTTGGTTATCTTGCGGACTCCAAACGAGACCCAGACGGGGTCCGAAGTTATGCGGATTGGATGCCCACATACCCTGGCCCTTGTTGGTGATAAACGGTCCAAACGGGTCAGACGTGGCTAGGTTCCAGCCCCCCTTCAGCGGGGTAAAGTAGTCGTATCGCAGGCCAAAGTTCACTTGTAACTGCCGGCTCAGTCGCCATGAGTCTTGCCCATAGAATCCGAAATTCCAGGAACCCAGGTCCTTAGGAGTGTCGAACGTGATGCGAATCGTTGCCGGCTGGTCGGCGATGAGAGCGGCGAGGGTGTTGTAATACTCGGTCATTCCTGTGTTCTGCATCCGCGTGCTATTCAACCTATAGCCCTGGAATCCAACTTTGAATGTGTGTGGGCCGTGAATGACGGTGAAGTTATCCGTAAGCGTATAAGTGTTTGTAATGTAGTGAATCATGCTCTGAAAATCGCCGACCAGGCTCACAGGATCCACCTCAAACCATCCCGGCAACACGTTCAGGGTGCTGTTGTGCCGGTTGAGGTTGTTGCGGTTAAAGCCCAGCCGGAATTCGTTCAGCTTGTTAGAAGAGAAGGTATATGTGTGTTCGACGACGGCGTTGTAGTAATGGTAGGGAGCGGACTGAATGTTAGCCGGGCGAAACTCTGGGTTCAGATAGTTGGACCAGTTATAGCTGAAACGAACGCCGAGGCGTTGCCGGCCGACGGTATAGTCCACGCGCGACAGTGTCGTGTTTTCGGTGTCATTCGTTTCCGCATTGCGGGTACTGTAGCCGAGGAGTGGATTCGTGGTCGCCACATACGTAGTGGGTAGGCCGATGATATTGGCGGCAAGCGCTGGGGTAAGCTGCGAGATCAAAGCCGGCGTGGCCACGTATCCGCTGAGCGTCTCCGCCTGAAGGACGCGAGCACCTTCATAGTTGAAGAAGAAGAACAACCGGTCCCTCTTGATCGGGCCGCCGATGTTGCCTCCGAACTGGTTCCAGCGCAGCGGGGGCTTTGCGAGATGATTCAGGTTCGAGAAGTAGTTGTTCGCGTCAAGAATGTCGTTGCGGAAGTACTCCCAGACTCCGCCGTGGAATTTGTTAGTTCCGGACTTTGACGTCAGGTTGACCACGCCGCCGGTAGCGTTGCCGTACTCCGCGTCGAAGGAGCTGCTGTCCACTTTCACCTGGTCGACTGCTCCCAGGCTTACCCCTCCCATCAAAGAAGTTCCGGCGCCGGCCGCCTGATCCGTTCCCGCGGAGTCAATCTCGCCAAACGACATGTCGACCCCATCTAGATACAGTTGGTTTCCATAACCAGGAGAGCCATTGAAGGTCATTCCGCCGCGACTGCCCACGGCATTCGAAGGCGAAGCATTGCCTCCCGCCTGAAGGCCGACCAGCTGCTGCCAATTTCGTCCGTCCAGAGGCAGGCTTTCCACCTTCTGCGAGTCGATAACGATGCCGACGTCCGGAATCGTCGTATTGAGTAGCGGCGCCTGGGACGTGACTTCCACCGTGCTGTTGGTACTGCCCACATCCAGGGTCAGATCCACCCTGGGCTTGGTGCTGGTGCTAAGTTCAAATCCTGGACTTTTTTCAGGCCGAAACCCGCCGTGCGTCGCCTCGATGGAGTAGGTCCCGGCAGGCAGCAAGGGGAACTCATAGTATCCCCGGTCGTTGGTTACAGTGCTCGTGACGACATTGGTCTCGAGGTTGGTTGCGCTCACCTGGGCGCCAGGAACGACAGCGCTCGAGCGATCGGTGATGAACCCGACGATGGACCCTCCGCCGATCTGAGCGGAGAGCGGGAGCGTGAGCAGCAGGGCAAACAAACAAGAGCAAAGAGCAGGAAAGAACCGCGCGACGATTAGCTTCATGGCGAACTCCTGAGGATGCCGATGGAGGATCGGGCAAACCCCTCGCTGCACGCGAGTATCAATTATCGATAAGAAGATTAAGCAGGCCATGACGCGGTTGTCAAGGGTCCATGTTCTTTTCTGTGGTTCACGGAATCTGGTGGTTAGACGGCGGAGTCATTCCGCCGCAGCCCTGTCCATGTATTATTGATAATCCTTCTCGGAGATGCCCTTCGCAGCTATGAAATCGCTCCAGGCCTCGGACATAACAGGAACCTATGCCACCCTTCTTTTGCCAATCAATGCAGACGATGGGATCGACCTTGCCAGGGTCAAGGTTCAGCTGGACTATCTGATCCACTCCGGGGTGGACGGAATCTACGCCCACGGGACCGCTGGAGAATTCTATTCGCTGAGCGAGCGTGAGTTCACTGAACTGAATGAGTTGCTGGCTCTGAAGTGCGAAGCTTCAGGAATGCCTTTTCAGATTGGAGCGTGCTTTCCCACACCTCAACTCTCTCTCGACCGTGCGCGGCGAGCGGCCCAACTTTCCCCGGGAGCCATCCAGGTGATTCTCCCTGATTGGTACCCCCTGACCTTGCAGGAATCCATTGCATTCCTGGAGCGAGTCGCAGAAGCTATTGCGCCGGTACCCCTGGTTCTCTACAACCCTCCCCACGCCAAACGGGTGCTGGAACCGGAGGACTACCTTGTGTTGTGCCGGCAAATCCCATCCATCGTAGGGATCAAAGTGGGCGGCGGGGATGAGCGGTGGTATGAACGCATGCGGCCGTTAGCGGGCCGGCTTTCGGTATTCGTTCCCGGACATGCACTAGCGACAGGCTACGCCAGGGGTGCGGCGGGAAGTTATTCCAATGTCGCCTGTCTGCAGCCGATGGGCGCCCAGCGCTGGAACCGGCTTATGCAAACGGATCTGCCCGCGGCGCTGGCAATCGAAGAGCAGATACAGCGGTTCTTGAAGACGTACGTTGTGCCCTTCCGCGACGTTAAGGGTCATTCGAACATGGCCCTTGATAAGTTGCTGGCCTGTGTGGGCAATTGGGCCCCCTTGGGCACACGCCTGCGATGGCCCTACACAGGTGTCGCTGAATCGGAGATTGAACGACTAAGAGTGGTGGCGCGAGAAAGCATCCCATCGTTGTTTGAAGATGTGCCCGTATGAAGGCTATGAATGCTCCACTGCAGATTCTGGTTGCGGTGGACGATTTCACCGACAATCAGTTCGACCGCATTTGCGATGCCGCGCAAGGATGGGCCTTGGTCCGGAGGATTCCCCAGAGCACACCGTCCGAGCAATATCGAACGGAACTTGAGCGCGTCCAGATTGTTGTCGGATGGCCCGATCCGCGATTACTTCCTGGGACGAACGTGCGCTTGGTGCAAATTGGATCTTCAGGCTGGGATGCTTACGAAGGCCCCGAACTGCGAGACAGCGGCATCGCCATCTGCTCTGGACGGGGAATCTATTCGATCGGGGTTGCCGAACACTGCATTGCCATGATGCTCGCGCTGGCACGGCGGCTGCCGCTCCATATTCACGATAAGCCGGAGAGGGTGTTCCGTCGTCATTCTCCGTATGCGGAAATTGCGGGGACGACTGCATGCATTGTCGGCCCCGGAAGTATCGGCATGGAACTTGCGGCACGTTGCAACGGCTTGGCCATGCGCGTGATTGCTGTAGCCCGAGACGAATCGAAGACCAGCCCTCTGATGAAAAAGATCTTCCCGGTGCGCGACCTGAAGCACGTGGTTAGCCAATCCGATCACGTTTTTCTGACGGCTTCAGGAAATCGTGAAAATCAGAAACTCTTCACCCGCGAGGTGCTGGAAGCGTTCCGGCCGACAACTTATTTCTATAACGTCTCACGCGGTACGACAGTGGATCAGTCAGCGCTCTGCGAACTGTTGGCTCAGGGAAGAATCGCCGGTGCGGGTTTGGATGTGACCCTGGTTGAGCCGCTGCCCGAGGATAGTCCGTTGTGGAATCTTGGAGACAACGTATTAATCACTGGGCACAGCGCGGGTCTGTCGCAAGGTTACCCGGAACGCTTCTGTGCGCTGGTCATAAGAAACTTGTGCCGCTTTCGCGAGGGCGAGGCGCTGGAAAATCGAGTGCTCTAAAGGAGAACCTCAAATGAAGATCACCGAAATCACGACTCGCCGGCTCAGGCTGGGTGCGGAGCCATGGTTCGCCCCTCGCGCCATACCAAGCGGTCACGTGCCCTATTGGGAGTTCCCGTTTACAACCCTGCATACCGATGCAGGGATCGATGGATACACCATGGACTATGGGCCCCTCGGGCAAGGCAGGGGATCCGCCTACGCGGTGCACGATATCTTCTATTACGACCTGGTGGGGCAGGATCCCCTGAATCACGAAGCCATATGGCAAAAACTGCGGATGAAGCAGCGCCATCTTTACAACTTTACTGAGACCATATGGTCGAACCTGGATGTCGCGTTGTGGGATATCAAAGGCAAAGTGGCAGGCTTGCCCATCGCCGTGTTGCTGGGCAAGTATCGCGATCGGGTGCCGCTCTATTCGACTTGCCCGCCGCAGACCATTGGTACGGTAGAGGAGATCGAATGCGAAGTCCGCAAGAAGCAGGGCGAGGGTTTTGCGGGGATCAAACTTCAACTCTCTGGAGGTTCAAAACTCGACATTCCCAGGCTGCGGCGCGCCCGGGAAGTAGCGGGCCCCGAGTTTCCTCTGATGGTCGATTCTTCCGCCGTTCTCTCTTTCGAAGATGCGCTGAAAATTGGCTACGAGTTAGATGAATTGAAATTCGAATGGTTCGAAGAGCCATTTCCCGATGACCACATCATCCAATTGAAGAAGCTGGCCGCGGCCATCCGCACGCCTGTCCTGGCGGCAGAGACGGTCAGCCTCACCGAGCTGCCTCACTATATGGTCGATGGTGCCATCGATATCGTTCGCGCGGATGTCCACCATAAAGGCGGGATCACGGGCCTGCTGAAGGCCCTCGGCATGTGTGAAACGATGGGGTTTGAGTTAGAGATCCACACCGCTTCGTCGCCATTGCTGGACGTAGCCAACCTGCATGTCGGTTGCTCGACCAGGCTCTCCCGCTTTCTCGAATCACATCATCCCATGTTTCGCTTTGGTCTCAAGGGGGATCCTCTTCGATTGCAGGCAGACGGCTGCCAGCATTTGCCGCCGGGCCCAGGGCTCGGCGTGGAACTGGACTGGGATTGGATCGAGAACCACACCTTGGAAGTGATCCGCGGCTGTGACTATTAGGTCGTGATATCGCTCAACCACCGCGCTTCATAGCGATCACGCGACTAGAGCGATGGCCTGGCTTGTTCTCCCCGCCGGCGATCACATATTGCCCGTCCCAGAGTGTTGCACCCGTAGTAACCAGGCTCACTGGCAGTTGCGAACCAGTGGTCCAGGTTGCGTTAGGCAAGCCAAAACGCAGGGTCTTCAGGCTGAAACCAGGATGCTGATCCTTTAACGAAGTGATTTGTTCCGCCAGGCTTCCGTTGTCCCCGCCGAAGACGACGACGGAACCTGATTCATCGCAAAGGGAAGGCGCACCGGTAACCGGAGACGGGAGGTCAGGAAGCTTCTCCCACGAAGCCCCTTCTTTGAGCCGCCAGGCGTCGCTGAGGTAGGTTCGGTGCGATGTGCCGCCATTGTCGACGCTGAGGTCTGCCCCACTCAGCACGTATAGATCGTGTCCACATCCAGCCACTACGGGCAAGATTCGGGCATGTTTCCAGGGTGGCGAAGGCTCGCCCTTCCACTCTTGCGATTGCCGTGGATCGGACAGGTTCAAGCTCCAGATCTCACTCGATACGTCCTTTGCATTGAGTGTATGTTGGCCGCCAACCACGAACACCTTGTCTCCTGCCAGTGCGGCTTGGGCATTGGTGAGTGGTTGTGGAAGGTTGGGCAAGTTCCTGATTGTCAGTTTCTTTCCATCCAGACCCAACTGCAAGGCCGTGTTGTAGGTTTGCTCCGCATCCTGGCCGCCGATGCAAAGCATTTCTTTGCCTACCTGTACCGCGCTGCCATACGCCAAGGGATGTGGAAGATGACCTATGAGCTGCCATTGTTGCCCACCCGGTGCCAGAGCCAACACTTCATCGGACCAATGCTTGGTTCCTCCAGCCCACGGTGGCTTGGTCCAGCTCGATCCACCCGCCACCACCAAAAGCTTTCCAATCGTTCCCACGCATTGCCCGGCAAGCGATTGGGGGAGTTGAGGAAGATCATGCCACTCGTACGTTTGCTGAGGAACAGCCGCGTTGGACCACATATGGAATCCTCCCAGGAGAGCGATCATTCCTACAATTAGGCGGAGGAGAGACCCTCGCCGTGCCGCTGCAGAGCGGGAATCGCAAGCAATTGAATCCTTCATTTCACTTCCTTGCCCCGAGGTCGTCATCCCTTTTCCAGCTCTGATCTTGTGGGCATTGTCTGCAAATCGCCGGCCTTGACGATTAAATGGGTAACTGTGTTCCAACGGAGCGGAAAGAACAAATGCATTTGCCCTCCGTCGCAAAAGGCATCCAGGTAAGAACACTGGTAGTCGTAGAAGCCACTGTTCGTGTTTGGCACTGAAGCAATGGCCAGAACAAAGCGTGGCGCCGTCCAGTGGTGGCCGCCGTCGGTCGAAAATGAAACCCAGACCTCACTGCGTCCCTTCTTCCAGTCGCCGGACGAATTGTGATGGAAACACGCTAACGTCTTTCCATCAGGCATATGGAACAACATGGGAGGAGCATCCGGGTGGATAAGTGATGTCGGCTCTGGGGTCGACCAGGTCATGCCGGCATCGTCGCTCCAACTCGCCCACAGATGGCCTTCGGGAGTGCGGATCATAAGCAACACATGATCGCCTCCCAGGCTGATCGGCCTGCCTTCGTCCATCCGCCCTTTGCTCGCAACGTACCACCCTTGCGGACGCGGATGCGGAAGCACTGTCCAGGTCTTTCCCTGATCAGTGGAACGCAGAACGTATTGGCGGGTTGACAGTAATTTGTTCTCCTGCCAGGTCGCCTCGTGCGAGCCAAGCAGCCATACGCCGCTCGCAGTCTCACACATTCGCATCACCGACATTCCTTTGAAATTGGGATCGTGTTCAGGCTTGATCAGATGCACCTCCGACCATGTGTAGCCATCGTCGTCGGAGAAGCGGAAGCCGATGGGGGCGTTCTCCTTCCCTTCCAGCAATGCAGGAAAGGCCTGCGTGCCAAACGCGTATAGCCGGGCGCTGCCTTTCGGGATGAGGGGAATGAAGCCATGCATGGAGTAGGCGGTCTTCATCGGATCTGTCGGGCCTGTCCAGGTCTTCCCGCGATCGCGAGATCGAAATGCCGCGAGGTAGTTAACCTTGGAGGGGGGTCCGTAGTGTTCCCCGATGGGCGCCATGACCAGATAATCGCCTTTCGGCGTAATGGTTCCGCGCACCTCCCATGCGTGCGTCGGGGAACGGTAGATAATCTGGCTGGTGATAGGCCGGGCCATCACCAGGCCGGTTTTGGGATCCAATAGGAGGCCGGGTGGCAAACTGGCCGTCTTGAGTTCAATACCGCTGACTACAATTCTGTCCGCAATCAGATCCTTTGTTTCGTCGTTCGGAGTTGCGAAGGCGCGATGATCCAACAGCATCAGGGCCGCGGGGGCAACCCCGGCCTTAACAAAATCGCGGCGACTCATCTGACGTTTCATGGTATCGAGGCTAGTTTCCGATTTGATACATAAGCAGTGCCTTTATTGGGGCCCGGTTGCTGCTTGACTCGTCAGCCACGCGAGGTTGAAGCGTGCGACCGTAATGTGGCTGTTGTCCGTTTCGTGTCCTCGATTCGCGCCGGCCTCATAGATGCAGTAGATGGTCTTATCGGGTGCAACTGCCAGGTCGCTATATCCGGTTACGCCCGGATCGATCAATTTCTTCACCGGCCACGTTTGCCCCTCGTCGTAGCTCATCCGGACAGTCAGAACCTGACGGGCATGAAATTGGTGCGCCCCCACTCCCGGGATGCCTTCGCTATCGGGATTGGAGAAGAGAATCCGGTTGCGATCATCAGGGGGATGGGTGCTGTAGCGGACAATGCTGGCTGCGCAGACCGGCTCGAAGAGCTGGTCGTCGAATTTGGGTTTGGACCAGTGGCTGATTCCGTCCGGGCTGATCGACACCAGCCTGCGATGCTGTAGGGACTCATTGCGGATGTTCATCATCACTGTTCCGTCCGCTAACTGGACCGCCATCGACTCACTCGGATTGGGTGTTTCCGGCGAGTCGATACTGAGGATGTCCCCACGGTTCCAGGTTTTTCCATGGTCGTCGCTATAGATCGTTGCTACCGCGGACGGCCGATGAGCACGCGCGATCGGCCCCTCCGGCGCGCCAATTGCCAGCCAGACGGGAACCAGCAATCGTCCGCTTCTCAGCTGAATAGCGTGGCCGACGCCAGGCGCAATCACATGCCAGTCGTACTCGGGGCGAAACTTCTCGAATACGGCGGTGATATCAACCGGCTCAGAGAAGGTGCGACCGTCGTCCTTACTTTGCATGTAATAGCAGCGGGCGTAATTCTTTTGAAAGAGAAAGTGGATCGTGCCCGTCTGGCGATCCACAATCGCCACCGGATTATCCGTAGTTCCATGACTGTCGCCGGCAAGACGCCGTGACGGTTCCCAGGTGCGGCCACCATCGACACTTCGCCGCAATACGATGTCGATGTTTGACCAATCTCCGAGCTCGAGCGTGCGGCGGGCCGAGGTATAAGCAATAACGACGCCGCGTTTGGAAACGACAATACCGGGTATGCGGTAGGTTTGATAGCCGCCGATGCTTGCGTTCCACAGATTTGTGCTATCGAATTGTTCTCCCGCGGGTGCAGCCATGAGCCGTATCGAAGAGAAACACATGAAAGATGAAATCAGCAGAAGCAGGAGCGCGGGGCAGGCGGGCTTGAGCGGTGTTCTGGTTTGGGGTGCGATCATTGACCACCTCGAATTGCACGAACAATATAATATCAATAACAAATACTTGACAAAGCACTTCGCATCTCGTAAAAAGTCTGTGGATCAGATTACGGTAGCCTGCTCCTGAACGACGGCAAAAGATGCTGAAACGGGTAGTGGTTGCTATCGACGGACTCAGCGGGCACCAGCGCCAACGGATCGTCAGCCAACTGGCTGGCTGGGCGGTTGTTGATTTCGTCCCCGAAAAACCCGCTGATTGGAGACTTTCGCTTTTGGATGCTGAAGTCGTCTTTGGGTGGCCACCGCCCTTGGCCCTCGAAGAAAGCCAGATTCGCTTTTTTCAACTCCCCAGTTCCGGCTACGACCAGTACATGACAGAAGTGCTCACAGGCAAACGCGGCTTTCATCTGGCTAACGCCCGCGGTGTGGCGGCAGTGGCGGTAGCCGAGCACTGCCTCTCGATGATGTTTTGCTTTACGCGCCAGGTTGGGCTGCACACGCGGCAGCAAGAACGCCACCAGTGGAGACGAGCGAACCACTATTCCCTACTAGCCGGCAGTACCGTTGCCATTGTCGGCCTGGGTACCATCGGGCGCGCCCTTGCTCAACGATGCCACGCGCTCGGCATGCGTGTGGTGGCCGTGCGAAGGGGTTCCGAGGCTGCTCCGTACGTCGCTGAATCGTATGGGTTGGACGAACTGCACATCGCGTTGCGGAACGCTCGCCATGTTGTTGTGACGATCGCAGCATTGCCTCGAAGGGAGCCTCTTTTCGGCGCTGCCGAGTTCCATGCTATGTCGAGCGAAAGCTACTTTTACAACATGTCTCGTGGGTCGCTCGTGGACCAGGGCGCGCTCGAGGCGGCGTTGCGAGATGGAAGGCTTGCGGGCGCGGGTCTTGATGTTTTCGCTCAGGAGCCCCTTCCCGAGACGAGTGGCCTTTGGGATCTGGAGAATGTGTTGGTAAGCCCGCACGCAGGTGGCCGCTTTGACGGTGAAGTGGATGGGTTGATCGATCTCTTTCTGCACAATATGGAGCAGTATCGCAGCACGGCGCCGATGACCAATCTGGTCATCGGTAATCATGACAGATCATGTTCGACGGAGAGCAGCTTGTGAACGACGCTTCGCTGAGTGGTATTTATCCGGCTATTGTCACCCCTCTTACCGCCGATGGAGAGCTCGCGACCGCTGTAGTGGAGCGGCTCCTGGCCCGGCTCATGGCCGCCGGTGTGAACGGAGTCTATGCTGCCGGCTCCACTGGCGAAGGTATGCGGATGTCGCTTGCCGGGCGGGAGGCTTTGGTCGATTGCCTGATGAGCAATCTTCCCCAGGGCAAGAAGCTTCTGGTGCACGTGGGGACGCCGCGCGTAGAAGACGCCATCCGCCTGGCAGAGCACGCGGTCAAGGCAGGCGCGCATGCGATCAGCAGTCTCCCAACGCGGGGAGCATTTCCTGAAGTGCGTGACTATTACAAACGTCTGGCCGAACATTCGCCGCTACCGCTGATTCTGTATTACTTCCCCGAGGTCTGCCCGGACGCTTTTCAAAACCCGGAGGAACTTCGAGAGATTTGCGGTCTGCCTAACGTATCAGGGGTGAAGTTCACCGATTTCAATCTCTTCCTGCTGGAACAACTCGCCGGTTCAGGGAAAGTGGTCTATAACGGACGAGATGAGGTGCTGGCGGCGGGCTTGCTCATGGGAGCTCAAGGCGGAATAGGGTCGACGTATAATCTGGTTCCTGAGATCTACGTGGCGCTCTATAGGCATACATTAAGAGGCGAGTGGGAAAAGGCTCGGCAACTACAGAGGAGCCTTAACCAACTCATTGCGGTGTTGGTGAGGTATCCGTTCCTTCCCGCGGTGAAGGCTGCTCTCGGGTCTGCTGGTTTTGCGTGCGGGCCGACACTTAACGGAGAGCAATTCGAAAGCCCGGCTCAGCAGCAACAATTCCTGTCGGAGCTGGCTCTCGTGATGCCGCAGCAGGGCGCAGTCGCGATTTGAGATTCCTTTGAAGGCAGGCATCGTCCGTTGCATGTAAGCAGAGTTGACCTCGCCATCCTTCTCACCTACATGGCGATTTCAACCATCGTCGGTATCTCCTTCGCCAAAAACGACAAGACGACCCTCGATGACTTTCTGCTCGCAGACCGCAAAGCAAACAGGTTCTTGATCGGTGTCTCGATCTTCGCTGCTTTATTCTCTGCTGCGACGTATCTTGGCGCTCCGGCCGAGGTCTATCTTCACAGCTTCTCTTATGCATTCGTCCTTCTTGGTTTGATCTGGGCGACGGCTGTAACCGGGTTTGTCTTTGTTCCCCGGTTTCTGATGCCCGGTGTCTTCAGCGCGTATGAAATCCTGGAGCGGAAATCCTCCAAGGCGGTTCGCCTGCTGGGGTCGTTCGCCTTTATCTTTCGCAGTCTGCTCTGGCTCGCGATCGCGATTTATGCGCCCGCTCTCGCCCTGGAGCAGCTGGCGGGTATTCCCATGCAAGTGGCCCTGATTGCGAACGCGGCGTTGGCCACGGTCTACACCGCATTAGGTGGAATGCGTGGGGTTATCTGGACAGATTTTCTGCAATGCCTCGTCCTGGTCGGGGGGCAGATAACCATCCTTCTGACGATCATTCGCAGGGTTCCCGGAGGCCTGCCGGCAGTATTGGCTATTGCGTCCCACGGACAGAAGTTTGCCCTTAGTTCCTCCTTTGATCCGCACGTGCGGATCACGATTTGGGGATTGCTGATTGGAGGGGGCGTTGGCTTTCTCATCCAAATGGCCACGGATCAGATAGCAGTTCAACGCTATTTGAGCGTTCGCGATGCGGCCGAGGCCAGGCAGTCCTTATGGGTCAAACTCTGCATCAGCCTTCCCGTAGTTACTATTTTTTACTTTACCGGCGTTGCACTCTACGCCTTCTACCAACAGCACACGAACCCACTGACCAGCGGCGCGGTACGCAGTGCAGACCAGATTCTGCCGTACTTTGTCCGCAGTGAATTACCCGTAGGTATGCCCGGATTGTTGGCGGCGGCACTCAGCTCGGCCAGCATGTCGGCCGTATCTGGCGGCTTAAACGCGATGGTGACTGTAACCCTGACTGATATCCCGGAGTCGTTGGAACGTTGGCAATCGGCCAGCCTGATTACAAAGTTGAGAGCGGCCCGGATTTTGACTGTCCTGTATGGTCTGTTGATTCTTGGATTGTCGTTTGTGGCGGAACGCTTCGGAACCCTGGTTCAGGGTACCGCGGCCATCATCGGGATTGCTGGGGGACCTTTACTCGGCTTGTTCATCCTGGCGCTGAGTCCCTGGCGGACAGAAGGATGGGCAATGATGACCGCTTTCTTCCTGGGCAATGTTTGTGTGCTCGCGGTGGCGGAATTCACCAGCTGGTCGTTCCTCTGGTATGGGCCGATAGGCATGCTTGCCACGGTTCCGTTGGGTCTGCTCTGTCACGCTTATTCCGCTAGACGCCGTAGCGTTGTACTTTCCAATTCTGCGAAACGATAGCCGAGTATCGATAAGCAGTAAGCATTCGTTTAGTATTAAACCGTGCGAAAGCCCTTCAAGCCGATTCGAACTCTCTCCAAATCCAAGGAGGTGTTCCAAATTCTGCGTGAAGCGATCTTGTCCGGGGAATTGCAGCCTGGCGAGTCGCTTAAAGAGGCTCACCTTGCCCGTCAGTTGCATGTAAGCCAGGTACCTGTGCGTGAGGCTTTGCTGCAGCTGGAGCACTTAGGGTTGGTGGTGCGCATACAAGATAAGGGTACGACGGTCACCAAACTTTCGCGCGCGGAGATGGTGGAGTTGCTGGAAGTACGCGCCCATCTAGAAGATCTGGCCTTTCGCCTGGCGGCGCGGCACCTTACGGAGAAGGGCAAGAAGGAACTGCGCGATTGCGTGGCGGACCTCGAAAACAAGATCACCCAGAACAACTACTATGGAGCCGCGGAAGCCGATCTCCGCTTTCACCGAACGGTTTGGAGCTATTCGGGAAATCGGGTATTGGAAAATACCCTTGAGCGGCTTTGCACTTCGGTGTTGGCTTTTGTCAGCATTCAACGCCATTCCGCAAAGGAATCGCTGCGCGACTCCGTAGGGCGGCACAAGCATTTGCTCGACGTCCTCGAGGAGGGCAAGGCTAAATCAATTTCTCTGGCGATCCGTGAGCATATGAACCCGAGCCATTCCATTCCTTCCAATGTTGTCGATTGACTTTTCTTGCAGCAGGTCGTCCCCGCCGGAGGGCCCATGCCAGCACTTCTTTGCGCCGCCCTATTCCTCCTACTCCTCTCCCCTCACGGTGTGGCCCAGATAGCCGTCTTCTGGCAGCCGGGTTTCCCCACGGTTGCCAGCCAACCTGTGGACCGCGCCACTCTTGCTGCGGCGCTGCATCCGGCCTTCTTCGATCTCGAGGCCTTGCGCTCTTCTGGCGCACTCGACAACACCGAGCTCCTGGTGCTTCCTTACGGCTCCGCGGTGCCCACTGATGCCTGGAAGGCGATTGAGTCTTATCTGCAGCACGGCGGAAATCTTCTCGTTCTCGGCGGCCAACCATTGCACGTACCCGTCACTCAGACGGGAGCAACTTTTACCCAGGACCGTCCCCAGGACACCTACTCGCGGGCGCTTGATTTGCTCCACACCTATGAGGTCCCGGTAGCGCGAGATGCGCACTTTGCCTGGAGGCCGGGCTATGCCTTTGAGAGCACTCCGAAGGTGCAGGCAGACAAATTCTTCACCGTCGAGGGTCATCTCAACGGGCTTGGCTACATGATCGATCCCAGCGGACTACTGATTGCAGCACCGGTCATTGTTATCGACCGCGCATCTGGTGGCCGCATCGTCTGCCTCGATTTTCAGCCGACCGCCGGGTACTGGGAAAGTCAGGACGGTGTGGCTCTCATACGCCAGGCTGCCCGTTACGCGAGCCAGGGTTCCACCAACCTTTACGTCGAGATGCTGTTCTCTGTCCTCCGGCCAAACGAGACCCCTCAGATCACGGTGCATCTCCAGCAATCGAAACCCGCGAAGGGCAAAATACGCGTTGAGCTATTAGCCGCGGACACGGTGCTCGAAGAAGCTACGCTGCCGGTAGAGAACGCAGAGAATTCCCTCCCACTACCGACCTTTCAGAAGCCGCTTTCCGCCGGCTTCTACAAGGTGCGCGCTACCTTCAGCCAACAAGGACATTTTCGTGAATTTTACGAAAATGGTTTCTGGGTTGCAGAGCGCAGTTCGCTCGACGCCGGCGCGGCGCTCGGGGTCAATGGCGATTTCCTCTCGCGTGGAGGCAAGCCTTTCCTGCCCGTCGGCACCAACTACTTCACCACCGAAGAAAATGGGTGGGATTTCTCTGGTCCACGCAACGCGTCGGTGTGGGATAAAGATTTCGCGGAGATGGCCGTGCACGGCGTCACCCTGGTGCGCACCGGCGTCTGGATGAAGGATCCAAAGTTCATTGAACCCGGAACAGGGGAGCCGAATGAGCGCTTCCTGCGTAACCTCGAGGCCTTTCTCATCTGCGCCCATCACCACGGCATCGCGATCAACTTCACTTTCTTTGCCTTCTCCCCTCATGCACCGGATCAGAAGAACCCATATCTCGACCCGGATGCCGTGCGCGCACAGCAGGCTTACGTCCGCGCTGTCGTCAAGCGTTTTGCAACTGTACCGTGGCTTTGCTGGGACCTTATCAACGAGCCGAGTTTCTCCAACCCCCTGAAGATTTTCAAAGGGAATATTCCCAACGGGGATGCGGCGGAAGTCACTGCGTGGCATGAGTGGCTCCGAGACAGATACAAAAACCTCAGTGCCCTGGCAGATGCGTGGGCCCAGACACCCGAACAGTTGGGAACCTTTGACAATGTTCCACTGCCCAGTGTGGACGACCTGAGCTATGCGCGTCATGGAAATTCCCTGCAGGTGCGCGCTTTCGACTATAACCTCTTCGCGCAGGCGATGTTCAGCCGTTGGGTGCAATCGATGGTCACCGTGATCCGCCAGGCCGGCAGTAGACAGCTCATCAATGTAGGCCAGGACGAGGGTGGCGTCACCAACCGGGTGCTCAACCAGTTCTATGGGCTCGCGGGCGTCAGCTTCACCACCAACCACACCTACTGGGGAGACGACGCCCTGCTTTGGGACTCGATTGCTGCGAAACTTCCTGGTGTGCCGAACATCACCGGCGAGACCGGCTATCAACCGGTCTGGGCACCCGATGGAACCTGGCGCTACGATGAGTTTACCGGGCTGCCGCTGACCGAACGCAAGTGGGCCCTGGGTTTCGCCGCCGGCAGCTCTGGGGCGATGCAATGGGATTGGGCGCGCGAAGTGGACTTCGGCATGCAGCGCAGCGACGGCTCGGCCAAGGTATGGGAGCCCATGCTGCGTGGCTTGGGCGAGTTTGCTCAGCGCGCCGCGCCGTATGCGACGGAATTCATCAAACCCGATACCGCGATCATCCTGCCTCAGTCCCTTCAACTCTCGGTGTTCAATGCGCTGTCGCTTGAGGCACAACAAAATGCAGTTCGGGCGCTTTACTACTATGCTCGTGGAGAAGCATATGCCGTGGGTGAGTACCAGATTGCCTCCCTCGGGTCGCCGAAGCTCATCATTCTGCCGTCGTCGATTGTGCTGGAGGAAGACGCCTGGCAGGCGATCTTAGCCAGAGTGAAAGCGGGTGCTGTGTTACTGGTGACGGGGCCGTTTGCGGGTGACGCGCACTTTCATCCGACGGGCAGGCAGGATCAGGTTGGGCTTGCCTACGTCGATCGCGCACTCACTCTTCGCAGCAACGCAATCAAGTGGCCTGGTGGGGAAGCGGAGTTGACGTTTGCCGGGAGCAAAACCACCATCCTGAGCCGCGCGCAAACGCCTGGGGATCATGATTGGTTGGAACAGCCTCTGGGGAATGGGAAAATTCTGTTCGCAACGCTGCCGCTCGAGCTAAACGAAAACTTGCAGGCGGTTGGAGATATTTATCGCTATGCGATGAAAGTGGCGAATGTTTCTCCGACTTACACTACGAACCTGACAGACGCCGGCATGCTTATCTGTCCAACCCGCTTACCCAAATCCACTCTTTATGTGCTGGCGTCGGAATCAAACCAGAAAGCGATCGCTTTCCATGATGTGCGCAGCGGGAAGGACTTTTCCGGTCAGCTAGAAAATGGCCGTGCCGCTCTGCTGCTCGTCGGCGACGATGGAAATCTGATTACCACCTATAACTGGCCTCAACCGTAAAGAAAACCGCAGATCCCTCGGCTGCGCTCGGGATGACAAAGGGAAGGACTACTCTTCCAGTAAACGTCTGGTGCGTGGGCTGAAGAAAACAGCAGGTCCCTCTACTGCGCTACGCTCCGGTCGGGATGACACTTCATTGGGATAACGAAAGATAGTTTCGGCAACAAAAGTGTCATCCCGGCCGGAGCGTAGCGTAGTGGAGGACCTGCTGTTGCTCTCTATTAGCAGCTAATCTCACTGGAAGCCCAGGGATCTGCAGTTCTCTCTTGGAAATGTTTTTCGACAGAATCGGCAGGCCGTTACTTTATCGCCGTAGGATAAAGATCCGGCAGCGGCTTACTCTGTTCCTCCAACCGTTCGGGATGAGGCAAGGGCTTGCGCGGAATCATCTGATCGCGCATCGCGGCGTTATAGACGAAGATGGCCTCCACCACCGCGATCTGCTTCAGATCCGCCGACTGCAGGCGTTCGCGAGTATCCATGTTGGAGTGGTGGGTACGGGTGTCGTAGTCCATTGGATCCTGGATGAACTGGAATCCAGGAATGCCGACGGCATCAAACGACAAATGGTCAGTGCCGCCTGTGTCGCGGTTGCTGATGGTGGTTACGCCCAAGTCCTTCAGCGGCGCCATCCATTGCTCGAAGATGTGATCCACTGCGGCATTTCCCTGGGTATAAATACCGCGAATTTTTCCGGTTCCATTGTCCACATTGAAATACGCCGAAATCAGCTTCTGCTCGGGTTTGAGCGTCAGCGGCCCGGCTGCCTTCCTGAGAAATTCGGGCATCTCCATCTGATCCGGAGTCGTGGAGAGCGGGAAGCTGCCAAAATGTTGGTTGGCGTATCCCTTGCTCCCGAAGAGCCCTTGCTCTTCACCTGACCACAAAGCGATGCGGATGGTGCGGCGCGGCTTTACCTGCAGCGCATTCAGGATACGCATAACCTCCAACGCAACCACCGAGCCTGCGCCGTTATCCGTAGCGCCGGTACCCGCGATCCAGCTATCCAGGTGGCCCCCCACCATCACCACCTCGTCCTTCAGAACAGGATCCGTCCCCGGAATCTCGGCCACCGTGTCGAACCCGTGCTCATGATCTCCAGTGAATTTGGTTTCGACGTTCATCTCAATTGAGACCGGAACGTGGTTCTCAAGCAATCGATACACCCGGCCGTAACTCTCAATCTGCGTGACCGCAACCGGAAACGCAACAGCCGTATCCCTGTGGTAAGGAGTGCGGCCGAGCGCGGCCCCGTTGTCGTCAAAGATGATCCCTGTGCCGCCGCCATTTTCGCTATCACGGCTGGGAACGATAACCCCAGCGACTTTCTCTTCGGTCAGGAAGGGAATGACCATTTGGGTAAGCTTCATGCGTTTGACATACCGGTCGATGCGCGCCTCCATGTCCAGGTCACGGCCATTCAGCGGAAGAGACTCGAGATCTTTGAGTTCCTGATCGGTGTAGCGTTCGAAGAAAGGCTGGTCCGGCACCGGCACATCGCGCATCGGCCCGAGCAGGACAATCTTGCCGCCAAGTTTGCCCTTGTATTTCGCGATATCTTTCTCATCGGTAATGACGGCCGAGATTGCTTGCGCGGTGACAGGACCGTTCGTCGAGGGTGACCACGGAGTAGCCTGGGCGAGAAAGACGGATGTATCCGGTTCTGTCATGCGAACCCACGTATTGAGCTGCTGCCAAGCCATACCGAACTCGCCCCAGTCTTCAAGGTGAGCATTTACGCAGCCCATCCTGGTGAGCTGGTCCCGTGTCCATGCATTGGCCTTCGCCATGTTGGGCGAGCCAGTCAGCCTAGGACCGATTCCATCGATCAGACCCCCGGCGAAGTCCATCACATGCGAGTGCTGCAAACCCTCCTGGCGAATCGCGTTATACATGTTCAGGTCGATCGCCTCAGTGGCGGGCTGCTGCATTTGCGCATCGTTCCAGCCAGGCTCCTCAGCTATCCTGGCGGGCTTCTTGTCAGCAGCGTGGGAGCCGACCGCGCCGCCTACGAGCATGACTGCCGCGGCGAAGACCAGGGTACGTCTTGAAACCATGAACATTGCCTCCTAAACGTGCAATAAAACCTCGATAGCTGCTTTGTGTTCTATTTAACGCTATCTTCCGGCAACAGTAGGTAGCTTACAAAGGCAAGTTTCTTACTGTCGGGCGACCATGAGGGAACATTGATCGTTCCCTGGCCGCCAAAGAGCTTAGCCAGCACATGGACCTTCTTATCATCCATCGACATAAGGTTGAGGACCACGTCTTTCTCTCCCGGATGTCCGCTCACGCTCTTATCGTAAGAGAGAAAGACCATCCATTTACCATCCGGAGAGATGTGCGGGAACCAGTCGTTGGTCTCATCGGGGAGCACCTGTTCCTGTTCGCTTCCGTCCGCTTTCATCCGCCAGATCTGCATCTGCCCGGTGCGCTCCGAGTTGAAGTAGATGTAATCTCCATCGGGCGAATATTCGGGGCCGTCGTCCAGTCCCTTCGCTGTTGTTAGCCGGGTTTCCTGGCCGCCGCCGACGGGAATGGTATAGATATCAAACTCGCCCTCGCGTTGGCCGGCGTAGGCGAGCGTCTTGCCGTCGGGAGACCAACCGTGCCAATAGGATGGCGAATACTGAGTTACCTGCCGCGGAGTTCCACCGGCAATCGGCACGATGAAAATGGAGGACTTCTGGCTGCTCCCCGACGAATCGCTGATGGCTAGCGACTGACCGTCAGGGGAAATGCCGTGGTCATTGTTGCAGCGGTTCTGCGGATCGGTGTTAATCGTCGTAGGCTCCGTTCCGTTCAGCGCCAGGCGCCGTATTTTGCCCTCGCTATTAAAGATCAGAAACGCACCGTCGCGGGACCAGTTCGGGGCTTCAAAATGGACCGGCGCCACGTAAGCCACCCGCCGGTCGGTCGAGGCGACCGTGATCGTCTCCAGTGTGCTGTAGAGCAATGCCTTGCCGGTGGCCGCCGGCAGGGTCGTCAGCTTCACATTGGAAAAGACCGCCTTCTCCACTACGTCCTTATCATGCGCACAAACACCGATGCCGATATAGAACGGTCCCGTCAGGGCAAGCTTGGTTGCCGCCCCGGAAACCTGCAGCTTTCCATCCTTTCCCGCGACGAACGCGTAGAAATAGTCACCCCGCTTTTCAATGCGCACCGTCCGCGGCGCGGAGACATTGGACTCGACCTCGTGGGTATTGGTCCCCGTCGCATCCCGGTATTGCAGCGAAGTTAGGCCATCTCCGTGACGGGCCACATCCACGGCCGCCGAGTTTGCGTCCAGGCTTTGCCGTATCATCAGAACGGCTTTGCGATGGTTATTTCCGGTCTCGCCGGCAAAAGAGATGTCCGCCGTGAGCGACACGTCACCCGAGACTTTTGTCCAGAGATAATGGAAGTCGTCTTCCCCGAACCACATGTTGGCCCCGCTGCCGCTGATCGTGTAGGTCTGCTGGGCCGGGTTATACTCAACCGATCCCGGGTGCAAAACCGTGCCTACGTCCTGGTGATCCTGGAATATACCCAGGGACGGAGCAGCGGCCCTCGCTGCAGTCGAAACCAGCGGTAGTAGCATCAGATAACATAAGGCGGATATCCGCCGAAGAAACAGAGTATGCATTTCGCGGCCTCGATCTTCAAGCGCTTCTCAGACGCTCGAGCGACACAAAGTTCAGTCTGAGAACGTTATCATGAAAACAAAGAGTGACTGGAGACCCGCATGGTTAAGCATAAGAAACAACGACAAGGCAATGGGAGGGAGAAAGGTTCAACAGGCGCGGTGAGTCGCCGCTCCTTTCTTTCCTCACTCGGTGCAGCCGGCGTCGTCGCGACTGCCGGTCCCGTGGTAGCCGCAGCGCAGCCGGCATCCCGCGTGGCTCCAATGACCCCTACGGCCGACACGGCCGCTGAAACGATCGAAGGAGCAATCCCCGTCAGTCTTCAGGTCAACGGCAAGCAGCTCGATCTTCACGTTGATCCCCGCACCACTCTCCTCGACTGCTTGCGCGAGACCATCAGCCTCACTGGCACCAAGAAAGGCTGCGACCATGGCCAGTGCGGAGCCTGCACAGTCCACGTGAACGGCCGCCGCATCAACTCCTGCCTGACGCTGGCCGTCATGCATGAAGGCGACGAGATCACTACCATTGAGGGCCTTGGCCAGCCCGGCAACCTGCATGCGATGCAGGCATCCTTCGTCAAGCACGATGGCTACCAGTGCGGGTACTGCACATCGGGCCAGATCATGTCCGCCGTCGCCCTTCTTAAGGAGAAGTGCGGCCCGTCCGACGCCGACGTCAAGGAATTCATGAGCGGCAATATCTGCCGCTGCGGAGCGTACCCCAACATCGTCGCTGCCATCCAGGACGTTCGCCAGCAAGCATAGGGAGCTGCACATGGAGATGTTCACGTACACCAAGGCTACCGGCGTACCGCAAGCCATTCAGGCCGCCACCCAGTCGCAGGCCAAATTCATAGCCGGCGGAACTACCCTGCTCGACCTGATGAAACTCAACGTCGAGCGCCCCAATCAACTCATCGACATCAATCGCCTGCCGCTGGACCAGGTAGAAAAGCTTCCCGACGGCCGCCTGCGTATCGGCGCGACAGTCCGCAATTCCGACCTGGCTCATCATCCCCTGGTGGAGAGTGACTACTCTGTCCTCTCCCAGGCTCTGCTTGCAGGAGCATCAGCGCAACTTCGCAACATGGCCACGACCGGCGGCAATCTGCTGCAACGCACCCGCTGCATGTATTTCCGCAACGATGCCATGGCTTGCAACAAGCGCACCCCCGGCTCCGGCTGTTCCGCTATTGAGGGCGACCACCGTACCCTCGCCATCCTGGGGACCAGTAAAGACTGCATTGCCACCAACCCCTCCGACATGAACGTCGCCCTTACCGCTCTCGAAGCCACCATCCACATTCAGGGTTCGAGAGGTGAGCGCGAGGTTCCGATCGGTGACTTTTTTGTCGTTCCTGGAAGCACGCCGCAGCGGGAAACCGTTCTCGAGCCAGGCGAACTCATCACGTTCGTGACTCTCCCCGCGCCGAAGCCCGGCAGCAAGCAGGTCTACCTCAAGCTGCGTGACCGGGCCTCTTACGAATTTGCCCTCTCTTCGGCCGCCATCGTGGCGGTGGTTCACGGCGGCAAGCTGGATTTCGTCCGTGTGGCTCTGGGAGGAGTAGGCACCAAGCCGTGGCGCTCGCTTGAGGCGGAGAAAGTTCTGCACGGGCAAACGCCCGATGAGAAGATTTTCCGCCAGGCAGCCGAAGCAGCCCTTCACGGAGCACAACCGCACAGCGAAAACGCCTTCAAGATTCCACTGGCCAAGCGCTGCATTACTCACGCGCTCACGCTCGCCACCGCGTAACTGCCCCAGAGGAGACAGACCTATGGCATCGATACTGAACCTTCCGCCCAAAACAAATGCCGGCCTGCCCCGCGTCGATGGTCCGCTCAAAGTCAGCGGTGCCGCCATCTATACGTCGGACCACAATTTGCCGGGCATGCTCTACGCCGTACCGGTATGCGCCACGATCGCCAACGGCAGCATCGCCAGCATCGACAGCGATCGTGCCCAGGGTATGCCAGGAGTCAAAGCCGTCTATACCCGCCAGAACATCGGCAAGCTTTTTAGAACCGCGCCTGCGCAGGACTTCACCGGAATTCTTGATGAACGTCGCCCGCCCTTTGAGGATGACAATGTGCGCTACTACGGGCAATACGTCGCCGCCGTGGTGGCAAGCACTTTCGAGCAGGCAGTCGCCGCCGCCAATGCGGTCAAGGTAACCTACCGCACGGAGAAGCCTGATGTCCGCGAACACCTTGAAACGGATGAAAAGCCTAAGGTCGATAGCAAGCGTGGCGATCCCGAACCGGCCTTTCAGTCCGCTCCTGTCAAGGTAGACGAGACCTACGTCACGCCGACCGAGACCCACAACCCGATTGAGCTTCACGCCAGCGTCGCCGTCTGGGATGGGCAGAATTTCACCCTCTACGAGACTTCGCAGGCGGTGGTGAATCATCAGGACGTGCTGGCGCAGATGCTCGGGGTCCCGCAGGAAAATGTCCGCGTCATCTCCCGCTTTCTCGGCTCCGGCTTCGGCGGCAAACTTTGGCCCTGGACGCATTGCGCGATTGCCGCCTCCGCAGCCCGCAACCTTAACCGGCCCGTCAAGCTGGTATTGACCCGCGACATGATGTTCCAGAGCGTGGGCCATCGGCCGCGCACCCAGCAGCGCGTCCGGCTGGGCGCCACACCCGACGGCAAGCTTGTCTCGCTGATGCACGACTCGCTCAACCACACCTCCATCCTCGATGACTACTCTGAGGGTTGCAGTGAAGCCACTGCCTACAGCTACAGCACGCCCAATCTCCGTGCCACTTCCGGCCTGGTTCGGCGCAATGTTGGTACTCCCACCTCTATGCGTGGCCCGGGCGCCGTTCCCGGCCTCTTTGCGCTCGAATCGGCGATGGATGAGCTAGCTATCAAGCTCAACGTGGATCCGGTCAAGTTGCGCCTTCTGAACGAGCCGCAGAAAGACGAGGGTCTCAACCTGCCCTTCTCCTCGCGCCATATGGTTGAGTGCCTCAACGTTGGCGCTGAAAAATTTGGCTGGTCCCAGCGAACGCCGCAAGTCGGGTCGATGAAGAAAAATGGTTTGACCCTGGGCTGGGGAGTCGCCGGCTGCTCCTGGATCGCTGAGCGCATGGGCAGCGAAGCCAGTGTTGATCTTCGCGACGACGGCACAGCCCGCGTCTCCAGCGCCACACAGGATATCGGCACCGGGACCTACACCGTGCTTTCGCAAATCGTGTCTGAAAAAACCGGTATTCCCCACGACAAGATCGAAGTCGTTCTTGGAGACACCGATCTCCCTGCAGGTGCGATCTCCGGCGGTTCCTGGGCCACTGCGTCGTCCATCCCTGCTGTCCTTGAAGCTATTGAAAAAGCGCAGCAGTCCCTTTTCATGATTGCGAGTCAAGGCAAAGACGCAGGATTGGCGGGACAAAAGGCCGATGCGATGGCCTTTACAAACGGCTGCGTTCACCTCAAAGACAAGTCCCCGGATACAGGTGTGCGCTTCGACCAGATCCTCACCGCAGCTAACATCCGCGCTGTTTCCGGCAGTGGTAAGTCCGAGGGCACTTTTGGGAATCCGAATCGCAAACACTCCACACACTCTTTCGGAGCGCAGTTTGCCGAAGTTACCTGGCAACCCGAAACTGCTCGCCTCCGCGTCTCTCGCGTGGTCACGGTGATCGATGCCGGCCGCATCATCAATCCCAAACCCGCCCGCAACCAGATCGAGGGTGCGGTGGTCATGGGCGTGGGTATGGCCCTTTTTGAGGAGACGGTCTACGACCCTCGCTTCGGGGCACCCATCAACAACAACCTGGCTGACTACATCGTTGCCACCAATGCGGACGCGCCGGAGATCGATGTCACTTTCCTCGATTACCCCGACACGGTAATCAATCCTCTGGGCGCGCGTGGTGTCGGAGAGATCGGTCTTGCCGGCATTGCGGCGGCTATCACCTCGGCCGTCTATCACGCAACGGGGATTCGTGTTCGCGAACTGCCGGTCCGCATTGAAGACCTGCTTGTCTAGGCAAGATTCATGTGCGGCCACGCAGCGGATCTTGCGCCATGGCCCTTGCGGCTGCGATCATGACTGCGGTTCGAAAGGTCACTCATCCATGCGCCTGTTGCTTTCCTTTGCCCTGTTGGCGGTTTCCACTGGTCTGTTCGCACAAGCCCCACCTTGGCCGCCCAGTCCTGATCATTTGACCCTGCCCCTATGGCCCAGCGGAGCGCCCGGCGCACAACCAGCTCCCGGGCCTGAGGCCAACATGACGACAGATAAAGACAACCGGCCCGGCGGCAAGCTGGTGATCCGCATCGGTAACGTTTCGAACCCCACGCTCACCCTCTACACGCCTAAGGGAAAAAACACCGGGGCCGCCGTGGTGGTTTTTCCCGGGGGCGGTTACCGCATCCTGGCCATTGACCTGGAAGGCACCGAAGTATGCGACTGGCTGAACTCCGCAGGCATCACCTGCATTCTGGTTAAGTACCGCGTGCCCGAGCCCGGCCCCTATCCCAAGTCTTCCGCGCCCTTGCAGGATGCCCAACGCGCCGTCGGCATGGTACGTGCCCACGCTGCCGAGTGGCACATCGATCCAGACCGCATCGGAGTCCTGGGCTTCTCCGCTGGAGCCCATCTCGCCGCTGCCCTCAGCACCCATTTCGATCAGAGACTTTACGATCCGATCGACGCGTCGGACAAAATCAGTTGCCGTCCCGACTTTGCCGTTATCGTCTACCCGGGTTATCTCGCGCTGGCAGACCAGAACTTCGCACCCAATGCCGATATTCATCCCACCGCCCAGACCCCGCCGACCTTCCTTGTGCAGGCTGAAGACGATCCGGTCCACGTAGAAAATGCTGTCGTCTATTTTCTTGCGCTTAAGAATGCCAAAGTACCCGCTGAGCTACACATTTACGCCCAGGGAGGACACGGGTACGGCTTGCGCAGAACTGAGCTTCCCGTGACGACCTGGCCTCAAACGGTGGAAGTGTGGCTGCACACTATCCATGTGTTGCCTCAGTGAGAAGGATGACGCGAAAACTCATATTCCTGCCCGTCTTTGTGGCCATCCTGGCGCTTGCTGTGTGCGTTGCACAAAGCACGCTCCCTCCAGTCCCTGCTCCGCTGGGAGTGCCCGCGCCGGGGCCATCGAATGATGCCCCGTATGCTCCCCAGCCGATCCTGCCTGGCGGCGTAGTCATGACTCTTTATCAGCCGGGCTCGCCTTTCCTCAATATGGAGAAGGTCCGGCAGGCTGAGCAGTACAACATGAGCCAGGCAGTGCCCGGGCGAATCAACAGCATCGTCAACATACACAATCCGTCGATCGAGGTGCACACGGTTGATCGCGGGCTCAATACCGGGGCTGCTGTGATCCTGGTGCCAGGGGGCGGCCACAACACGCTTAATGTCGGTTCCGAAGGCGCGGATTTCGTCCCTTTTTTCTACAACTACGGCGTCAATACCATCATCCTGCGCAGCCGTCTGCGCCGTGACGGATACAATCCCCGGACCGATGAAGTGTATGACGCACAGCAGGCGATCCGCCTGGTGCGCGCTCATGCGAAAGAGTGGAATATCGATCCCAACAAGATCGGCATCATGGGCTTTTCCGCGGGCGCTGAATTAGCAACAGCGGCGGCTGTGCTATATGACGACTTCGACAAGAAGAACAGCGCTTCGGGTGATCCTCTGGCGGGCGTCTCTTCGCGCCCGGACTTTGTGGGGGTCATTTATCCTGGCCCCACGCCTTTTGCCCGCAACCGTGTTGCGCCGCCGATCCCGCGGAACGTTCCGCCATCGTTCATCGCTTCTGCCGGCTCGGATGACCAGATCCACGCCATCTGGGCCGACGAGTATTTCGCGGCCATGCTGGCGCTTCGCGTGCCTAACCTCGAGATGCACATTTACGCCAATGGGCGCCACCCCGGCGACGCACTGCGCGACGGCAGCCATATGACAGGCGGCCTCACCGATCGCAAGGGAATACCGTTCGGCACCTGGCAATTCCGCTTCGTCGATTGGTTTCGCGATCTCGGCTTCCTGGAGCCGCCTGGCGTGGAGACCAAGGCTGCCAAAGACATCGCCTTCTATTTGAGCCAACCTGTAACCGCTTCGGTTGAGCCACCCCCTGGCGTAGCCTTGCTGCTTGCGGCCAAAGGAGATGGTTCGCAGGTCTACACCTGCAGCGACGGGCATTGGACGCTCAAGGCTCCCGACGCCAAACTGCTGGACGAACACGGCGAGGTTATCGGCACACATTTTGCGGGACCGACCTGGCGCTTGAACGATGGGAGCGAAGTAAAAGGCAAAATGGTTGCGAGCCGGCCCGCCTCCGATGGTTCCTCCGTGCCCTCGTTGCTCCTGCAGGCCGTTCCCGGGAGCGGGACGGGCAAGCTGGCCGATGTCACCTACATCGGACGAACGGATACCCATGGGGGAGCCGCAGACAGCAAACCTTGTACCAGCGGCGAAGCGCGAGTTCCGTACACAGCAAACTACAGCTTTTACACTGGTAAATGATGACCAATATTCACCGCACGGCGGCCGAAGGCTTTACCGCGGGGGCAGCTACCTACGTTGAGGGACGCCCCGAGTATCCACCTGAAATAGAAGCATGGCTGGCTCACGATCTTGGATTAGGTAGCGGGAAGACGGCGCTGGATCTTGCTGCGGGTACGGGCAAGTTTTCCCCTCGTCTACTGGCCACCGGAGCGACGGTGATCGCCGTGGAGCCGGTGCCGGCCATGTTGGACCAACTGATCCGGCAGTACCCTCAGATCGACGCCAGGAGCGGTTCTGCTCAACATATCCCGCTCGCCGATGCATCGGTGGACGCGGTCGTGTGCGCGCAAGCCTTTCATTGGTTTTCGACGTCTGAGGCCCTTCATGAAATTCATCGCGTGTTAAAGCCGGGCGGTGCCTTTGGTTTGGTCTGGAACGTCCGTGACGATAGCGTGCCGTGGGTTGCCGCGTTGAGCCGCATCATGAAGACGTTTGAGGGGGATGCTCCCCGCTACAGCTCCCAAAAGTGGCGAAACGTTTTTCCCGCCGAAGGGTTTGGTCCGCTTCGCGAACGGCGCTTTTCGAACACGCACACTGGTCCGCCCGAGAAAGTGATTATCGACCGCATTTTATCGGTCAGCTTCATGGCGGCGCTCCCGCGAGACCAGCAAGAGCATGTGATCTCTCAGTTAAAGGAAGTCATTGCGACCTATCCGGAGCTGGCTGGTAAAGCCCAGGTGACCTTTCCCTATAAAACCCTGGCCTGCTACTGCATCAAGCTCCCCTATACATCTGCAGGAGAAATACACTAAGCTTCTCCCGCACATGGGAGGGTACACATGTCCGAGGCGAACAAACTTCTCCTGAAGCGCTGGTTTGAGCAGGTATGGAACCAGAAGAGCGAAGCGGCCATCGACGAAATGTTTAACAAGAACGGCAAGTCCCACGGCTTTCCTGATGCGGACTCGGTTCTGGTTGGGCCCGAAGCCTTCAAGTCTGTCCACCGTGCTTTCTGCGGAGCGTTCCCTGACCTTCACGTTGAAATTGAGGACATCCTGACCGAGGGTGACCGCGTGGCGGTCCGCTGGCGAGTCTCCATGACCCATAACGGCGATCACCTCGGCTTTCCCGCCACCGGCAAGAAGGAGACCCTGGACGGCTCATCCTTTTTGATCGTGAAAGGTAACCAGGTCATGGAAGGGTGGAACCAGATGGATCTTGGGGCCCTCATGCAGAAGCTCCAGGCGAAATAAAGGTTCATCATCCGCAGCGTCGAGTCTGAATGGAAGGGGCGCCCTCCCCTTTGTCATCCCGAGCGAAGCCGAGGGATCTGCGTTCAGCGGACCCGTCTTGGAAATGTTTTTCGACCGGAACCGAGCGAAATTTTATTTTCACCAACTGTCGATTCCCCACAACCCAAACGTCGTACTCGCAGGAGGAGAAGAAAATGCAATATCTGGTCCTGATCTACGAAGCCGAGTCTCGCTTTGCCAATGGGTATCCCGAAGCGGAGTTTGCCGAGTACGGCGCTTTTGGCAAGAAGCACGCAAGCGCCATCAAGGGTGGCAATGCGTTGCAGCCCACACCAACTGCCAAGACGGTTCGCGTACGCGATGCCAAGGTGCTCACCACCGATGGCCCTTTCGCGGAAACGAAAGAGCAGCTTGGCGGCTATTACCTGGTCGAAGCACCAACCATCGAAGAAGCAGCCTCGATGGCTTCCGGCATCCCTGCCGCCCGTTACGGCAGCATCGAAGTCCGGCCTATCATGGTCTTCTCATAGCCCTTGAGCGGCGCCGGATTGACCTCCGGCGTTGCCCCCTTGCCAAGGAGGCATCGTGAACAACACTGCGTCTACCATCATTTCTGACACAGGATTGACCGCAGAAGAGATCACCACGGCATCGCGCCACTTTGCGGTCACGCGCGGTTTTCTGCTTGAATCTGTGAGCGGTCTCTCCGCGGCAGAGTGGGATTTCAAACCCGCCAATGACATCTGGTCGATCGCCGAGAACATGGAGCATATCGTGCTGATCGAAAGCCGCATTCATGCAATCATCGGGAGCCTGAGCCAAGCCCCCGAGGCCGTACCGGGGAATAACAGAAGCCAAATGGATGAATTCATCCTGAACGATATCCCCAAGCGATCCAGAAAAGGCCAGGCTGCCGCGGACCTGCACCCGACTGGCCGCTGGAACGGCCCGGAGGCCTTACAGCGTTTCGTCCACTGCAGGGAACTGAGCACTCAATTGCTGCTCACCCGCCGGCTTCGCGAACATGCTGTGCCCCATCCGCTTTTTGGCCCATGGGATGGCTACCAATGGTTGCTGGCGGCGGCCTCTCATGGCGCCCGGCATACCGGACAGATCCGCGAAGTGAAAGCGGATCCGAATTATCCTCAAACGCAACACTGAGGCCGCCATGCGTTACATGATGTTGATCTACTCCAATGAAGATGAGTCAGCGACCCCCGAGGACATGCGCGCGGTCGCCGCCGCTCACAAGGCTGTCATGGATGAGACTCGACAGCGCGGCATCTTCCGTGCTGCCGATCCGCTCCAAGCCAGCGCCACGGCCACCACCGTTCGCGTAAAGGATGGACAGGCTTTGGTCACCGACGGGCCCTTTGTGGAAACCAAAGAGCAGTTGGCCGGATACTACATTCTCGAGTGTCACGATCTGGACGAAGCTCTGGCCTGGGCCGCTAAAATTCCTACTGGCTGCGCGGGTGGGGCCGGATGCATCGAGATTCGGCCCGTCCGCGAATTTTCCCAGCGTCCACCCGTGAATGCATGACCACCGCGCCACCGTCGAGGCAGTTTTTCGAAGTGAGTCAGGGCGCATTGTTGCCGGCCTCATACGTATCTCCCACTCTTTCGACCTGGCCGAAGAAGCCATGCAGGATGCCTTTGCCGCCGCCGTCGTAAGCTGGCAAACCGAGGGCATACCAGAGAACCCCGGCGCCTGGATCACGGCCACGGCTCGCCGCAAGCTCATCGACTATGCGCGCCGTGAGCAGACGCGGCGCAACAACGAAGACCAACTGCTGTATGAGTACGAATCGCGCAGCAACACGATCAATCAGGAAATGGACCGACCCTTTGAAGACGACCGCCTGAGTCTCATCTTCACCTGTTGCCACCCCGCGATCAACATGCAGGCGCAGATAGCGCTCACCCTTCGAACCCTCGGCGGCCTCACCACCACCGAAATTGCCCGCGCTTTTCTGGTTCCCGAGGCGACTCTTGCGCAGCGACTGGTGCGTGCCCAGCGCAAGATCCAGCAGGCACGCATCCCCTATCAAGTCCCCACTCCCGACTCTCTGCCCGAACGCCTTGCAGCGGTTCAAGCTGTTCTTTACCTGATCTTTAACGAAGGCTACTCGGCCAGCTCTGGCGACAGTCTCGTGCGCCGGGAACTCTGTGCCGAGGCCATTCGGCTGGCGCGTACTCTGGTCGAACTCATGCCCCAAAATCCAGAAAACATGGCGCTCCTGGCGCTCATGCTGCTGCATGATTCTCGCCGCGACGCGCGTTCTACGGAGGATGGACAGCTGATTCCCTTGGAAGAGCAGGATCGCTCACTTTGGTATCAGGATCAGATCGTCGAGGGTATACGGCTAGTGGAACGTGCGTTGGGCCGCCGTAATGTGGGTCCCTATCAATTACAGGCGGCTATTGCCGCGGTCCACGCCGAGGCCAGGACTGCCGGGGAAACCGACTGGAAACAGATCGCCGCTCTCTATGGCATCCTCACCGCGAGCCAGGCCTCGCCCATCGTTTTCCTCAACCACGCGGTGGCGGTTGCGATGAGTGAGAGCCTGGAACAGGGCTTGGCTATGATCGAAGACCTGAGTGCTTGCGGCGAACTCGATTCTTACCATCTCTATCACGCTGCCCGCGCTGATATTCTCCGCCGCATGGGGCGCAATCGGGAAGCGCTGGAGAGTTATCATCGTGGGCTTGCCCTTACGACGAACGCTGTGGAACTGCGCTACCTCCGCCGCCGTATCTCTGAATTAGTGCGACAAGCTTGAGAGTCTGGGTGAGAATTTGGGAAGTCCGAGGGGCGCACTGCAGATCCCTCCACTACGCGACGCTCCGGTCGGGATGACAAAGGGGCGGGCTTGTTACTTGGTATTAAGTATCCTCCCCTTTTGTCATCCCGACCGGAGCGTACCCGGATTTCCTGCCACGCAGCACTAGAGAAGGCCGCGTGTGCGTCCTTCCGTAAAGGAAGGACGCATGAAGTGCAACAACGCCACCAAGTTTCACAGGAAATCCGGGGTAGCGCAGTGGAGGGATCTGCAGTGCGCCTCTCGGACTTCCCAAATTCTGCGGTTCTCACGCAGACACTTAAGCCCGTCATTCTCTCAGGTCACAACTGAAAGGGCACTGAAGAATGTCGACCGTAGACTGAGCATTGGGTTGAAGAATTGCAGGTCCACCTTGACCGAAAAGAAAAATTTCACCTCTGAGCCGGGAACCACGGCCGCCGCCTCACCGTATGTAGCGATGCGAGGCATCACTATGTCTGCACTCCGGCAAAATTTTACCTACAGCTTCCGGCGTCTCTCCCGAGCACCCGGATTTGTGTTTGCCGTCATCTTCTCGATAGGGCTGGGCATTGCTGCCAACTCCACTATCTTTTCCCTGGTGAGCCGATTCGTGCTTCGCCCGGCGCCCGTCGGTGATCCCGCCACGCTGATGGCACTCCACACCACCCACGACGGCGATCGTTGTTGCAATAGCTTTTCCTGGCCGCTCTACACGGACGTGCGCGACCAAAACCACTCTTTCTCCGGTGTCGCGGCCTACTACGAGCTTGTGCCCGCATCGATTGGCGGTTCCGGCGAGCCGGAGCGCGTCTGGGGCCAATCGGCCACCTCCAACTTTTTCGATGTATCCCAGATCCGTATGTACCTTGGCCGTGGCTTCCTGCCCAGCGAAGAACACATCCCCGTAATTGTGCTCAGCCACCGTCTCTGGCAGCGGCGCTTCGCATCCGATCCTTTCATTTTGGGCAAATCTACTTCGCTCTCCGGCCACACTTATACAGTTGTCGGCGTGGCGCCTGCAGGTTTTCGCGGACTCGACCTTATACTCGACCCGGAATTCTGGGTACCGCTGGGCAACGTAGAGCAACTCGCGCCCAGCGTTCCTAACCGGACCGCGCGAGGCTTCCACTGGATAGTCGCTGTCGGACGCCTCAAACCCGGAGTCACGCAGTCCCAGGCCAGCGCCGAACTCGCGACCCTCGCCCAACGTTTTGCCAAGACCTATCCGGACACCGACAAAGGTGGGGGCTTTCGTATGGAACAGGCTGGTTCGCTTCCGCCCAGAGACAGATCGACCGTGCTCCTGTTTATTGCGGCATTATCGGTTGTCGTGTTGCTCGTCCTTGGTATCGCATGTGCCAATGTGGCCAATCTTCTCCTTGCCCAATCGGCCTCTCGCCAGCGTGAAATGGCGGTCCGCATTGCCCTCGGGGCAACACGGGGACAGTTATTGCGACAAATGCTGGTGGAAAGCCTGCTGCTCGCGCTTGGGGGCGGCCTATTCGGCACACTGCTGACCCTGTGGGCGACATCCGCGCTTTCCGCATTCCGTATTCCAGCGCCTGTGCCGCTGGATACGGCCATCAGCGTCGATTGGCGCGTGCTCCTGTACACCTTCGCTCTCAGCGTGGGAACCGGCCTGCTGTTTGGCTTCGGGCCTGCGTGGATCGCGTCGCGTCCTATCCTGGCCAGCGCTCTGAAAGGCGAGGACGGATTGGTCCGCCCAGGCCGCCGCTTGACCCTGCGCAACGTTCTCGTGGTGGCGCAGATTGTCATGTCGCTGATTCTGCTCTGCGCCACCGGCCTGTTTCTGCGCAGCCTCAAGCAGGCGGTTAACATCGACATCGGCTTCCGCTCGCATGACGTCCTGATGCTGTCAGTCGATCCGCGAGTCCACGGATACACCCCCGAGCGCACCACGCGATTCCTCGAACAATTACGCGAGCGTGTCGCCGCCATTCCGGGCGTTGTTTCGGTGGCCGCGACCGATAGTGCTCCACTCTCCGGAGGAAACCGCAGCGACGGATTCCAATCGAAATCCACCGGTTCCTACCAGAACGTGGAGCTGTATATGGCGACACCGGGGTACTTCGAAACCATGGGGATCCCGCGGTTGGCGGGCCGCGACTTCGCCCATGAAGCACCCAACGGCACCAAAGTAGCCGTCGTCAACCGCGCGTTTGCCGAGCATTTTTTCCCCCGCGAAAACCCCATCGGCCAGCGCGTTGTAGGCGGAGGAGTGACCTACGAAATTATTGGCGTCACCGAAAATATCAAGTCGCGCACCCTCGGCGAAAACACTCGATACGTTCTCTTCCGGTCACTTGCACAAAGCACGGCAAGCGATCCGGCCTTTCTGGGATACCAGTTGGTAGTCCACATCCAGGGCAACTCAGCAAACATCGCGGGCGCAGTACGCGCCCAGATCCACGATCTCGACGCGGCCATGGCTGTATACAACGCCGAAACCATGGAGGAACATCTCCGGCAGGCCCTCTTTCTCCCCCGGCTGGCGGGCACGCTCTTTGGCATCTTCGGCTTTATTGGCTTGGCGCTGGCCGCCATCGGCCTCTATGGTGTCATGAGCTATTCTGTCAGTCGCCGCACGCGCGAGATTGGTATCCGTATCGCTTTAGGGGCGCAGCTTAGTGCCGTGCATCGGTTGATTCTTCGCCAAGGCATGGTGCTCACCGTCATTGCGATGGCGCTTGGCCTGCCCGCGGCCTTCGCGTTAGCGGGAATATTAAGCAGCTTCCTTTACGGCATTCGACCCCACGACACGATGACCTTCACCCTGGTGCCGATATTTTTAGCAGTGGTTGCGCTCGTAGCATGCTGGGTTCCAGCGCGGCGAGCGACCAGGATCGATCCCCAGAGTGCATTGCGCTACGAGTAGGGAACGAAGGCCGATCAGACTTGTCCAAACTAGGTTCAACAACAAGTTTGTTTTGCCCTGATACAAAGCAAAAATCTTGTTGCTGAGCCTAGTTCGGACAAGTCTGGTTCTGAGGATGTAACGAGGACGATCGTCTGGCTGCTTTAAGGAAGGCTAGTTGCTGGTGCGCCACGCGAGAACCGTGTTCTTAACCGCGCTTCCGCTTAGATTGTTCGTTCCTAAAACCACTTCGAAGTGAGGAAGAGTGTTATCTTCGCGCCGTATTTGTTTAAGAAATGGTAGCAGTTGCGAATCGTCAGAGACAAAATCCCAGGCACTTTCAGTGCCGGCCATCGAGGTACCCTCGAGAATGAGGGCGTTTCCATTTCCACTGAGATTGGGCAGATACGCCACCACTGCGTAGACTCGATGCTGTGCATCGCTGTAACCGGAATCCCACTGCCGGGGCTCAACCCCGTGGGGTTCGCGGTTGAGCACAGAAAAGGTCTGGCGCACCCGGTCATTGAAGAAGACAAAATTCATGTTGTGTTCAAACAGTTCAACCCAGGGATTAGCCTCGGCGGCGCCCACAAAAATTACGTTGCCTTGCTTTAGGTCGTTGGGCCTTACGTCGCGAGCGTAGCGGACCTCGAGCCTGCTATGAGCAGAGTCCGAGATCTGAGTGAGGGATTTGGCCACTTCAAGGTCGACAATTGAGGTATATCGCCGGTTGCCCAGATCGATCGCCGCGTTTTGCAAAGACGTAGCGGCTGCAGGAAGTTCTGTGCGATAGCCGCCGCTGAGGTACTCGGTGAGATCCAGATTTCGGCCCACGAGTCCCTGCCAAATCACCATACCGCTGTCTCCAGGGACAACCAGGGTTCGCTGTTCGGGAACGAATACCTGGCTCCACAGGGGATGAACGGGCGTGCTCGCCGGTTGCCCCCGGCTGAAGGATCCCCGGTTTGCGAGCAACATTGTCAGCGCCGCTGCGAGGAGAGCGACCAGGCACCAGGCAACGGCCGCACTTCCAAAACCCCGCGCCCTCGAGGCTGGTATCGCAACCTGACTCGACGTTTCCTCCCGCACCGCCGATGGTGTGACGACGAGCGATCCCCCTTTCGGGGCCGATCGCGGTTCGAAAAAAGGAACATAGCCGCCGCGCGGGATGACAATGCGGATTGGCTCATGCAGCCCCTCCTCATTGAAGTACAGCTCAAGCCGCTGTCGAAGCCGGCTCGCCTGTGTGCGAACGATCCCGTCAATCGAGGAATCGTAGTTCTGCGACCGTCCAAAAACAGCTTCCCCAATATTTTGTTCGTTGATCTCTTTCGCTCGCCCATTCAGCGTGAGGTCGCAAACGTAGGACAGCAGACTCGAGAGACGCTCGCACTTCGCGAAGGTGGACGACAGAATGATGCGATCCACCAACGCGCGACGCCGGTCGCTTGCAGAAGAACTTGAAGGCGCCGCCTCTTTGTCCGCGGAGATCATGTCAGGAGTTTCAGTTGATCAGACCGATGTGAACCTGACGTAAATCAAATTGAAACACTCCTTTCACTGTATCGGTGAATGTCACGACTCGATAAATCGCTCATCCGGCATGGGTTAGGGCATGTATCGGTTGCGTGTCGGTGAATTGCCTTGGTGCCCCTGAAGCATGGTGTTAGTTCTGAGGTCAGTTAATCCAGCCCGCTCAACAAAAAAGCAAACGCCACAACTATAGGAGCCAGAGCCATGACCAGCGACGCCACGTTTCCCCGCCGGCGAGTACTCCACCTCTTCCTTCTTCCGCTTCTCGCGATCTTTGCCCTTCTGCCTGCGTGGGGGCAGTTTGACTCCGCAAGTGTGCTGGGGACGGTGAAAGACCCAAGCGGTGCCGCAATCCCTACCGCTTCCGTTCAACTATTGAACATCGCGAAGGGCATCACCGTGACTCGCCAGACGGATGGTAACGGTGATTATGAGTTCCCCAATGTCCAGCCAGGCGACTACTCCATCACGGTGACCGCGCCGGGCTTTCAAAAGGCGCAGACAGACCGGTTTACGGTCACGGTCGGGGCCAGGCAACGAGTGGCTCTCGTGCTCAATGTCGGTGCAGAAGCCCAAAGCGTGGAAGTCTCCGGAGTTGCCAGCCAGCTCGAAACCGATACCAGCGACCGGGGCGAGACGGTGCAGACCCGGGAGGCAGTCAACCTGCCCCTGAACGGCCGCGCGTACGCGGATCTTTCGACCCTCGTTCCGGGTGTGCGTGAGTCGTTGCTGGAAGTGCTCTCTCTTCCCAGCCGGGACGCCTCCTACAACATCAACGGCCTGAATTCAATGGTCAACAATTTCCAGCTCGACGGAATCGACAACAACGCTTACCAGAGCGCCAACCAGGGATATTCGAATGAGGCCATCATTCCTTCACCCGATGCCATACAGGAGTTCAAGGTCGAGACCGACAACTACAGCGCCGAGTATGGCCGGGCCGGTGGCGCGATCATCAACGCGACCATCCGCAGCGGGACCAACGCATTTCACGGGGTCGCCTACGACTATTTGCGCAACACGGTGCTCAACGCCTATGGCCCGTTCATCGGCACCGGCGTGAAGCCGACGTTGGTGCAGAACCAGTTTGGCGGTGCGTTCGGTGGGCCGGTCCAGCGGGACAAACTCTTCTTCTTCGGCGACTTCGAAGGCCTGCGTCACGTCGATCGCTCCATTCAGACTGCGGTGGTCCCGACTGCCGCCCAGGCACAAGGGATCTTCACCGATGCGCAAGGGAAGGCGATTCCCCTCGAGAACCCGATCACCGGCGCGCAGTATCCGAACGGAGTAATCCCCGCTTCTGACCAGAGTCCGTTTGCGGCCAATGTGTTGAGCATCCTGCAGGCGGATGCCAAACCCAACACCACCGTCGCGGCAGGAGGCAGCAACTTCGTCTCTACCCCGGCCAATACCGTGACTGTGAACAAGGGCGACGGCCGCATGGATGCGTACCTCAGCCCGCGGTCGACGGCGTTTGGACGCTACAGCCAGGCCTCGTGGGTCTACTTCCTGGCGCCGAACATTCCCGGGTTGGCTGGAGGAAATAGCAACGGTACGCTGTACGCGTACACGAAGCAGGTCGCCGTCGGCTACAACTTCACCCCCAGGTCCAATCAAATTCTGCAGCTTCGCCTGGGGCTGACATGGACCAGGAGCGGCAAGGCGCCGGTCAACATTGGCGCGACAAACCTACTCGCCGAGTACAACATTCCCAACATCCCCACCAATCCGACTATCACCGGGGGGTTGAATAGCCAGGCGGTCACCGGGTTTTCGCAGTTTGGACGGCAGACGACGAATCCGCAATTCACTAATCCCTATGACGCAAATCCCAAGGTCAACTACGGCATTATCAAAGGTCGCAACAGTTTCAAGATGGGAGGAGAATACGGCTACTTCAACATGGCCATTTCCGACTTCCACCCTCAGTTCGGTGAGGACTTTTATGGTGGACAGTTTAGCCGTACCACCAAGACCCAGGCGACCGACGCCGTACGCATACAGGCGTATAACCTTGCTGATTTTCTGTTCGGCGCGCGCAACAGCTACCAGCTGAATAATCTGGCTACGATTCAGTACGAGCGCCGTTGGTACATGGGCTACTTTCAGGATGACTACAAGTTCAACGACAAACTCACCTTCAACCTCGGAGTGCGCTACGAGTTGGTGACGCCAAACTGGGAGCAGAACAACCACCTGGCAAACTTCGATCCCACGAACAATACGCTCATGCAGGCGTCCGGTGGGTCCCTCTACAATCGATCTCTGGTCAACCTGGATAAAAAGGACCTGGCGCCGCGCCTGGGCTTTGCTTTCCAGTTAGATCCGAGGACGGTGGTTCGCGGTGGTTATGGAATCGGCTACATGCACTACTTCCGCTTCGGCGGAGAGAGCACACTTGGCTACAACGGCCCCTATATCGTCGACGCGACAATCAACCAGACCCCGCCCTATCAGGTAAGTGGTGCCACCCAGCAACCCTGCACCTCGCTGACCGAAAACCCTGCAACTTGCTTCCGCACCACTCAATCGGGGTACCAGACAAACTTTGCCACAGCGCAGAATTTCTCCACTCTGGCTGCGCAGACCCGGTATATCCCGCGCAACTTCCCCGCAGCGTATGTGCAAGCTTTTCACTTGACGGTGCAGCGCGAGTTGATGAAGAACACCACGCTTGAGGTCTCTTATGTCGGCAACCACGGGGTACGCATTCCCGTTCTCACTGACTTCAACCAGGCCGCAACCGAGCCGGTAAGTTGCAACACGGGCGTTGGATGTCTTACGCAGCAACAGCGGCGGCCGATCAACACTTTCACCAATATTCTGACCGTATTTCCCAAGGGCTTCCTCATTTACAACTCCCTGCAGACCAAGGTGGAGCGGCGATACAGTAACGGGATTTTCCTGATCAACTCATTCACCTGGTCGAAGGCGATCAACAACGCCTCGGCCGATCTGGAGACGTATGGTGGCGACTCGGCGCTGGTCAACTTCTACAACTCAGAGGGAGACCGCGGCCTGTCGAGTTACAACCAGCCATTCAACGACACGCTGTCGGTGATCGCGGATCTGCCCTTCGGCAAGGACAGAATGTTCGGTCAGAATGCTCCAGGTTGGCAGCAAGCAATCCTGGGCGGCTGGCAGCTTACAGCGATTAATTCGGTCACCAGCGGCTTGCCCATCAACCTGACCTACGCGCCGTCAGCGCAATATGTGGTCTCGAGTACCAGCGCGGCTTACTCGGTGCGCCCCAATCTGCTCAGTACTGCGAGCGCAGTCTATGCGCCCAAGTCAAACTACGTGAAGACCAAGAGTGCTCTCAGCGGCACCCTGCTCGCGAGCGCGCTGAGTATTCCCACACCTAGCCAGTACTTTGGCACCGCGGGACGCAACGATCTGCATGGGCCGGCATTCGCGGCACTGACTCTCGCGTTGCACAAGTCTGTGCCGCTGGGATGGGAAGACAGCAACCTCGAGTTCCGTATCGAGGCCTTCAACGTCTTGAATTCGACCAACTTCCAGTATCCGGATACCGCAGTCACCGATGGCGCGAGCTTTGGAACCTATACTGCGTCGAATCTCTATCCATCCCGGCAAGTGCAGGGAGCTCTCCGGCTGAGCTTCTAAATCACGTAGGGACATCTAAAATCAGACTTGCCGCAAATTAGGCGCGGCGACAAGCTTTTTGCTTTGTTATCAGGGCACGACTTTAGTCGTGCCGTAACGGCGCAAGAAGAGTGGGGCTTTAGCCACTGCACTCTCTTCCATTGAAATTTCGCGCAGATTTTACCGTAGCAAGGGCTAAAGCCCTGACCATTTTGGTCGGGAGTGTCACGACTGAAGTCGTGCCCTGATACAAAGCAAAAAACTTGCTGCGGAACTTACCCTGGACAACGTTGACTTTCAGGCGTCCCTGGCGGGCCTGCTTGGGGCGCCCCGGCGCCCCAAGCGAATTTCAACGTTGCCCTAAGGCCAACTGTTCACCAGGTTGGTGACGTTCACAGTGCCCAGGCCGGTAGTAAAGTCCCACCCGGTTGCCGAAGGATACGCTTGCTCCAGGGTTTTATCTGAAGTGGAAAGTAACCCGTATCCCCCGCCAGGATCGTAACAGTTATTGGTGCCATAGCACGGAACGGTGTTATTTCCGGCGGTGACATCATAGAAGACACAAGAAGAGGACACGCCCGCCCCTTTGGAAGAATTGCATGCCGCCAGGTTCGCGGTATCGGGGTCGGCGTTGCTGCCGTACTCTGATCTCGCCAGGTTGTAAAAGATAGGATCGGGGTTCCCCTGCGCCGCGCCCGCCTTTTGATTGATCAAAGCCTGGATACTGGCAAATTGGGGAGCCGTAAAGGAAGTGCCGCCGGCACTGTTATAGAACGTGTCTGTGGGATTGGTGTAATCGCAGGGAGCCCCAAATTGGGCCGCGTCGGACATGCAGTACAGAATCGCATGCTGCCAGAAGCCGTTCGAGGCAAACAAGGAAACATCTGGTAAATCACGCTGGCCATCGTCCGGAATCCCAGCGACTCCCTTTTGCCAGTAAGGCTTGGAGTAAACGAAGCTGGGGGCGCCGCTGCCACCGACGATGTTAAGAAAACCCGAACCGGGCGTGCTGTTGCAGAACGTCAGACCGTCTGTGTATCCATAGTAGGTGAACAGGATGCTGCTGGCGCAGGAATCGTTCCAGGGCATCTCTGGGATATACGACTTTGCGGACTTTCCACTCGCCGTGTTGGTGTTGCTCCAATAAGTGCTGATGGTACCTTCAGAGGCATCCAGAAAATCGGTACCGCCGGTAGCAACGTTGTAGGGGGTGGAAGCCAGGCCGTTAGCAGCGATGCCGCCTACTGCATAGGTTGCAGTATCGAAAGCGTCACAACCCGCGGCGGCGCCGTCTCCCGCAGCAACGAACACGGAAACTCCCTCGCCCGCGGCTTGTTGCCAAAGATTGTTGATGTAGCCGTTGGCTTGTGGTGCCGTTCCCGGTCCGTTGTCGGCCTCGCAATTTAGGTAGCTCAAACTCATGATCGGCGGAGGTGTTGTCAGGTCCAGCAGATTCTGGGCCGCAATGAAAGCTCCGAAGTTGGTGGCGGTATCGGCGCACGAGGCTAGTTCTACTGTCGCATCAGGCGCGACCGCCCCCGCCCACTCGGCATCGAGAGCCGCTTCTCCTTCCGCGGAGTTCGTTCCGGGATCGCTGCAACCCGTCCCAGGATGAATCTGCGCGAATGTGCCGGAATACGATGTCAGGGCGAACGCCTTCCGAAACGTGGCGACGTCTGCAGAATTAATATCCGTGTCTTCGAGTACTACGACGGTTTGTCCCTTGCCGGTGATCGGCTTCTTTGCTTTGTAGAGCGGGGCAACGTTATAGATTGTGGCCAGGTCGGCCGGCCCTTCCAGATATAGGGGGACGCCGTTGAAACCGTCTGGACATCCGTTACAGGGAATAGAGAAGTTCTTGATGGGTTTGATCAACGCCGACTTGGGCATGAAGTCATTCAGAGAAACGACACCTACGACCACCGGCGCCACAGCGGCCGGAATCTGAGGGTCGCTGGCATTGGCAATATGTTGCTTGCCATTCACCAGGTATTTATGGATATCGGTATGAAATGTATCGCGCACCTGGCCGGCCGTGCCCGAAACGTCGATCGTCATCCCATTCTTGAAAACGGTATTCACCTGCAGCCCATGGGAACTTAGCCATTGCGTAACCGTTTCTATATCCTGCTGCGCAGGGCCGAACTTCGTGCCCATTTCTTCAGCCCTAAGCCATTGATGATACTTGCCGGAGCGCGGATCCTGAAGTTCTCGAATCGTCTGCTGTAATGCGTCTTCCTGCTCTGGGCTGCGCCGCAGTTGCAGGAACATATGCTCCATGGGGAAACTGTCCGATACGGCCCCCTGATCGTATTTCGGAGCAGCGAGCGGGTGGGTGCGGCCGGCGAGTGTGACCAATTTCGTCTCATCGACTGCATCTACGATGCGTGGATCGGCGGTAGGCGATCCGGCTCGGCTGGCGGCGACAGCTGAGCCCGCAAAACCACTGAGGGCCAGGATCGTCAGCAAGCCGAGAAGCGGCACGTGCTGGGGAGAGCGGCGTAAAGCCATGGACGACTCCTTAGAGTGAATTAAAACCAAGAATTTTTCGATCTGGCCCTGAGGGACGCGGGGAGTATACGTGGAGCCTTACAGCGGAGCCAAGGTAGATTCTCCCGGAGCATATGAAGTCTAAACAGCGCGCGTGTAAGCTTCCGGGCATTCTGTTCATGCGCGAAAAATACGAGAGAATAGATCCATGAACGAATTAACGCAGGCCCTCATTGGCGACAGCGCCGCCGCACCTCCGGCCCACATCCTTGAGGGGGTCTCAGATGACCTCGCGCATCAAACTTTGCAGTTCGCTCCTCACACCATCTATGAGGAGCTATGGCACATCGCGTTCTGGCAGCAGGTCACCCTGGATTGGGTCCAGGGCATCGAGACGCCTTTTCCAGTTCAACCCTCAGCCGGCTTTCCCAATAAAGCCGATGCGGACCTCGAGTCCTGGGATCAGTTGCGCCAACGTTTCTTTGCCGGCCTGCAGCAGGTCGCTGCCGCGGCGAACGATGAGAGCAGACATAACCAGGAGGTTCGCTGTCCCTCCCGGCCCGGCAACCCTGTGCGCATCATGACTGTTCGCGAACAACTGGAGAGCCTGGCAGCTCACAATGCGTATCACTTCGGGCGTATCGTGCTGCTTCGCCAACTCCGTCAGGCATGGCCGCCGCCCTCGGGAGGCTTTAGCTGGTAACGTCGTTCCACTAAGTCTTTTTCGGAAACGCCTTGCCCAGGGCGGCCAGTTGATCGAGGAACGGGTGGGTGATCGTGCCATCGATCTCGACCGGCACATCCCACGTGACCGACCCGCCGAGATCTCTGATTTTCTTTGTGTAGGCGACGACTTGATCCGCACTGAAGCGCGGCGCGCCCGAGCCCCAGGTCTCGCCCAGAAGGCTGAGCATGTGGATCTGGGTGCCGTCCATGCGGCCCTCGACGGCGCGGCGCACGGTCGCCAGGTCTGGCTTGTCAATTTCTCCAGCGGTGTAATCATCGCACGGCGTCATGGAGAGAATGCGATAGATGACCCCCGGATTGAATCCCAGACTTGCGTCGGGATTGCCGGCGCGTGCGGCTGCCGCGAAGCTCTCAAAGTTGGGCCGATCCACGGAGCGGTACATCGAGTTAGGAAAGTAGCAACCATCAAACCACCAGCCTGCTACCTTAGTTCCCCAGCGCCGGGACCACTCCGCGATGATCTGTTCCCACTTAAGCTGAAAATCCTTGTTGCGGTACGGGCCATTTAGCCATTCCAGCTCGTCGACCGCGGTTTTATCGCCGCTCGGTGCTCCAGAGGGAAGATAAGCCATCAGCTTGATATCTCGTGAGCGCAATGGCTCATAGAAATCTTCGATCAGGTCCCGATGAGAACACTTGCTCGGGTGAATGCCGGTGATTTTGTCGTACACCGGGTTCGGAGAAAGATAGTAACCGGAGTTCTGGCCGATGCTGAGCTGATAATGTCCGGCCCCGACGGATTCCAGGCGTCTGGCCATGCCCTCCACATCGAAGCCGTCGATAAGTTTGTTCCAGACATCGACGGTCATCTCCAGGTTGTGCAGGCGGGCTTGCCAGTCGGCCAGGTAGTGCGTCATCACGCCCCAGCAGTAACGTGGATCCTGCATCCAGGCGGCGCGCCTCGAGTAGTAGGGCTGCTGTGAGTTTTGTGCCCCACCCACCGGCGGCAACAGGCTTACCGCGAAAGCGGAAGCAGTGCCGATCATCCAATCGCGGCGCGATACCTTCCCCGGATTCATTGAACCAACCGTCTCAGGCCAGAACTGCTAACCGGAAGAGTATACCCGGCCGGAAATGTGTGAGTATGTTGAGAGGCCCACTCTGCTTGGCCAGGAGTTATCAATCAATGCGCTTTGCTCGTCTGGTGATGGCCGTTTCCGCTCTTTTGCTGGCCCCGGTTGCCTCCCCGCAAACGTCTGCTTCTCCTTATGACCCGCGGCTCACTTTCGCCCCCCTCACGCTACCCGATCCGGTGAACGCATATCGCTCGAGCAATGGGGCTCCGGGCCCCGCCTACTGGCAGAACGAAGCGGATTACGAGATGCACGCGACGCTCGACACTGCTGCGAAAGTATTGCGCAACGACGAGGTAATCACCTACATCAACAACAGTCCCGACACGCTTACCAGCCTTTGGATTCACCTGGAGCAGAATATCTATCGCAAAGATGCGCGTGCGCAGGTGGTTACTGGAGGACTGCGGCGCAAGACCCCGGTGCCAGACAGCGAGGATAACCCCAACGGGCGCACGAGTGAGGGCTTTCTGCTGGAGTCGGTCGAGATCGAGCGCGGAAAGGACACCCAGAAGGCCGACTACCTTATGGCGGATACCCGGATGCAGATCCGGCTGCCTCAGCCCTTGGCGCCCAAGAGCAGCGTCAAGATCCACATCAAATATCACTACCAGATACCCGGCGTATGGGGAGGCCGCACCTCCTGGGGAACTGCAAAGACAGGAGACATCTACGACATCGCGCAGTGGTATCCCCGCATGTGTGTCTATGACGATCTCCGCGGCTGGGATACGCTTCCCTACCTGGGCAGCGAGTTCTACCTCGAGTATGGACACTTTGACTACTACGTGACGGTGCCCAGCGAGATGATCGTGGCCGGATCGGGCGAACTCGTCAATCCTAAAGATGTGCTGACGAAGACGCAGATGTCGCGGTTGGAGGAGGCACGCAAAAGCGACAAGACGGTCATGATCCGCACTGCGGACGAGGTGAACGACCCTGCCGGCAGACCCAAGGTGGGCGGCACGTTGACCTGGCACTTCCACATGGACCAATCGCGCGATGTGGTCTGGAGTGCAAGCCCGGTCTTTGTGTGGGATGCAGCGCGGATCAACTTGCCGGACAACCGGAAAAGCCTGGCGGAAAGCGTCTATCCGCCGGAGAGCGTGGGCGACGGGGCATGGGGTCGTTCGACCGAGTATGTCAAGGATACGGTGGAGCGGTTTTCCAGGGATTGGTTCCCCTACCCCTACCCCGCTGCCATCAATGTGGCCGGTTTCTCCACCGGCATGGAGTATCCCGGCATCGTCTTTGACGGAATCGATGACAAGGGCAAGACGCTGTTCTGGATTTCGGCGCACGAGATTGGCCATAGCTGGTTCCCCATGATCGTGGGATCGAACGAGCGCCGCAATGCTTTCATGGACGAGGGATTTAATACCTTCATCGACATCGATGAGTCGGCCGAGTTTCAGGGTGGCGTGTATGGGCCGAAGCGCGACTCGGAATACTCTGCTGGAGGAGAGCCGCCCGACACCATCCTGAAAGTGCTCGACGACCCGGCTGCACCGGTACTGCTCATGCCGGCGGATGCCTATACGTGGCCGATTACTCATCCGGTGAGCTATTTCAAAGGAGCCTACGGAATGGTATTGCTGCGCGAGCAGATCCTGGGCAAGGAGCGTTTTGACTGGGCATTTCGCAAATACATCAAGGACTGGGCATTCAAGCATCCGGCGCCGTCGGATTTCTTCCGTGAGATGGCGAGCGAGGGTGGCGAGGATTTGGATTGGTTCTGGCGTGGCTGGTATATGAACAACTGGCGCTTTAACCTCGCGGTCACCAAGATTGATGGCGACCAGGTCACACTGGTCAACAAGGGACAACTGGTGCTGCCGGCAACGGTGGAAGTGCGGTACACCGACGATACGACGACGCGCTTCCGCCTGCCCGTGGAGACCTGGGAAGCCAAGGGGGAGACTGTGTGGCAGGGCGAAAAACCTGTCGCCTCAGTGAAAGTGGATCCGGATCATGTTCTGCCCGATGACGACCGTGCAGACAATTCGCTGACCGCGAAATAGGAATGCGGAAAAGACGTTGTAAGGCTCTCCGCTCCCGTCGATGCGGGTGAAGTTGGAGAAGAAACAGCAGGTCCCTCCACTGCGCTACGCTCCGGTCGGGATGACAATTCTGTTTGGGATTGGGATGTCGGTACCTAAACATCTGTTTGGGATTGTTTGTACTCAAACAAAATTGTCATCCCGACCGGAGCGTAGCGTAGTGGAGGGACCTGCTGTTTCGTTGTCGGTTGTCACGCAGACTCTAAAGTCCTCGTGGCCGCGCCCGATGCCTTTCGTGACAACCGGAAGCCACTTTGACATTAACTGCCACGCCGCCTTGGCGTACCTTCAATCATGGCTGAGCATTTCCCAACCATGCGCCAGGATCTCCACTTCGCGGTCCGTCAATTACGCAAGAGCCCAAGCTTCACACTCACTGCCATCGTGGTATTTGCGCTGGTCATCGCCGGCAGCACGGCAATCTACGCATTCGTCGACGCCGCCTTAGTCAAGCCATTACCTTATCGTGATCCGTCGCAACTGGTTGCCCTGTTTGAGCGCATTCCCGTGGGCGACTGCTTTCATCTTTCCTATGGCGACTATCTCGATTGGAAGCGGCTCAATCACGTCTTCTCCTCGCTGGATGCCTATAGGCCAGAACGCTTGACTTTAAAAACAGCTACCAGCCCGGAAGAAGTCTCCGTGGCCAGAGTAAGCGACGGTTTCTTTCGCACTCTCGGCGTCACACCGGTTCTCGGTCGGGACTTCAGGTCCGGTGAGGATTTATTTAACGCACCACAGACGGTCATCCTAAGTTACGAAACGTGGCAAAAACGGTTTGCGGCAAATAGAGGGGTAATGGGCCAGTCGATCACACTCGATGGTGTCCCCTCACTCATCATTGGCGTTTTGCCCTCGGGGTTCCATTTTGCGCCAGTCGCCGCCGCAGGATTCTGGACCACACTTCACTGGCAAGATCCAAATCCTCGCGACGGTGCCCCCTACTATGGAGTTGCCCGGCTGAAGGAAGGCGTATCGATAGCGACAGCCTACGCAGACATATCATCGATTGCGCGCCAAATCGCCATTGACTATCCGCACTCAAATCGTGATCGCACGGCCACCGTCATTCCCCTTACCGATGCAGTAGTCGGCGATGTGCGGCCGACGCTGGTTGCTCTATTGTCGGGGGCCTTCCTCCTCTCACTCATCGGGTTCGTCGATGTCTCCAGCCTCTTGTTGGTAAGGGCCGAGAGCCGAAGGAGAGAGATCGCACTACGCGGTGCGCTCGGAGCTACCCGCATCAGGCTCGTCCGTCAATTTGGCGTTGAGGGCTTTTTGCTTGCCGGAGCAGGCTGCCTCATTGGTCTCGCTTTGACCTTTTGCTCGATCAATATTCTCATCCGCCAAGTACCACACAGCTTGCTCGATAAGATGCCCTATCTTCAGGGCCTTCATTTCAATCCGCACCTCTTGTTCTTCGCGCTCATGGTGTCCATAGCAGGAGGCGTTCTCTTCACCCTGGGACCAGCGATGCAGCTATTCATGTCGGATATTCAGAAAGGACTCATGGAAGGAGGGCGTACAGCAGCCGGCCGGAGCTGGCGCAGAGCCGGCGCAAGCCTGGTGGTAGTCGAACTTGCGATAACAACTATGTTGCTGGTGAGCGCCGGACTTCTGACAAAGAGCGTCTATCGCTTGTTGCACGAGGAAATCGGTATCTCGGCCGACCATCTTGCGGTCCTACACATCGTAGGCAAGGATAATTGGGCGGATCCGCGTTCCATCGCGGTGGAAAAACAAGTCCGGTCCGCCATGGCAGTCCTGCCAGGTGTAACTTCGGCCGGCGATTCTGAACAGCCCGTCTTGGAGAGCGGAGAAGGATATACCCATACGTTCGCCCATTTTCGCGTAATCGGCAGAACCTACCTGGGAGAAGGCGACGAGGCCAATGACCACGGGGTGAGTGTCGGGTATTTTGAAACACTCCGCGCAAGGCTACTTCAAGGGAGATACTTCTCTGAAGACGATGACGCCTCGAAGCCCAGGGTCGCCCTGATCAATCGCACCATGGCACGTAAGATATTTCCCGGCGAAGATCCTTTAGGCAAAACCATCGTGAACGAGTTCGAAAAGGATCATCCCCTAAAGATCGTCGGGGTGGTCGACGACATCAAGGACGGCCCGTTAGATACAGAGTCGACACCGGCCGTCTACATGCCCATTAACCAGAACCCCACGAACGACTTTTATGTGACCGTGCGCACCTCCCAACCCCCGGAGACGGTCCTTCATTCCATGGTCGAAGTAATTCATCAGATCGACTCCGGCCTCATCGCGGACGGCGAGGACACCATGACCGGCAGGATCAACAATTCTCAATCCGCCTATCTCCATCGCTCTGCCGCCTGGATTGTGGGCGCCTTTGCCGCCCTCGCGCTTCTACTAGGCACCCTCGGACTCTACGGGGTTATTTCTTACTCCGTAGGCCAGCGCACCCGAGAGATTGGAGTGCGCATGGCCCTCGGTGCACAACGCCCCGCAGTCTATCAGCTGATTTTGAAAGAGACCTGCTGGCTTACGGTGTTAGGTATTGGAGGCGGCATTCTCGGCTCGGCAGCTACGGCAAGCCTTCTCCGCAGCATGCTTTTTGGCGTCAGCCCCTGGGACCAGGGGACTATGCTTGCCGTGGTCTGCGTGCTGGCCGCTGCTACTCTCTTGGCCAGTTATCTTCCCGCGCGTCGAGCCGCATCCGTCAACCCAACCGAGGCCCTACGGGCGGAGTAGTCCAAGACCAAGCAGGCGCGCGGGATTTTCCTTTGCCATGCGGTTGATCTCGGCTTGCGTCATGCCTTCTTTCCTGAGCCCATTGAATAGGGCCACCAGGCCATCCGGGTGCAAGGGGTTTGCCGGCTGCCCCATATCGCTTGCGAGAATGCAGTGGTCTACACCCACGTAGCGAATGGCCCGGGCATAGTCTTTGAAGGTGAACTCCTTATAAGAGCCGAGGAGACCGTTGTAGACGAACTCGATATACGCGCCCATCTTCGCCGCTTCCAACATCTGCGCATCCGACATATGAATGGGCGCAAGCATCGCATGGGTCACAACCATGTGCTGCACACCCTCGGCACGTGCTTCGCGGATCAGCATCAGGCCTTCTTCCGCCGAAACGTGACCGGTGGCCATCACCAGGTTGTGTTTGGCGATCACTGCAATCACCTGCCTGGTTTCGGGAAGCAACTGACCATTCTGAGACACTCGCACAAAAGGCCGGTCCTGTTTGGAGTAGCGCACCTGGGCCTCGGAATCGAATGTGCTCATCCAGACGAAACGGCCATAGCCGCCTGTCGTAGCCGCCATATGTTCGACCGCGAAGGGATTCATGCCGCCCACCGAGAGATTAAGATCCACGCCGCCAAATACTTCGATACCGGGCACCTCTTTGCGTACCACATAGGCGAGCGACGCGGTTGGCTGGTAGTGGTTCTTGAGTACCAGGCCGCGCATGCCCCGGCTTTTTGCCAGGCGCGCAAGGTCGATGGCATCAATCGAGCGCGGCGTGCTGTCGGGCGCGCAATGGGCGTGGATATCGATCACCCCGGCGAGGGGATTTTCCTGGGCGAGGGAAGTCATCACGACGCCAAAAGCAAGGAGAAGAGTCAGCAGAGTTTTCATTCTCACCACTTACGGACTTTGGATTTCGGTGGACATCGAGGTGGAGCTTTCTCTCAAGGGATATTCTAATTCCGCAACCTGCGACAATCAGGAGAGGTGGAAACGTGACGGATAGGAAGGGCATGCTGCGCATGAACTCCCAACTTGTCGGCCTTAGCCCTGGAAAATGGGCATTCGGCATCTTGCTTGTGGCCTGTGCGGTCGGCAATATGAACGCAACCGGCGTGAACAAGAAGGTTGATACGGAGTGGCCGGTTTCCGGCGGATCTGCTGCCAATACCCACTATTCAGCATTGAGCCAAATCAACATTGGCAACGTATCCAAACTACAGGAAGTGTGGCAATTCGACACCACAGAGGGCGGTGGCCTGGAGACGACCCCAGTCATCGTTGACGGGGTTCTTTATGGATTTACACCGCTGCTTAAAGTCTTTGCTCTTGATGCGGCCACCGGGAAGCTTGCCTGGGAATTCGTCCCACCGGGACGGTTGACCCCGAGAAAAGTGCGGGGATTGACGTATTGGACGGATGGGAGAGACAAGCGCATCCTGGCGAACGTCTCCCCTTACGTGTATGCCATCGATGCAACCACCGGGAAGGCGATTTCAACGTTCGGAGAAAATGGCCGCATCGATCTACGCGAAAATCTGCGCGGTGATCCCAAGTTGCAGTCGGTGGGCGTGACCAGCGCCGGCGTCATTTACCAGGACCTGCTGATTGTCGGGGGCTCCATGGAACCTTCCTCGAGTGATATCCGAGCCTACGATGTACATTCCGGCAAGCTGCGGTGGACCTTTCACGTGGTGCCGCACCCGGGCGAGTTTGGCTATGACACATGGCCGAAGGATGCCTGGACACGCGTCGCCGCCGCGGGCAACTGGGCCGGCATGGCAGTCGATTCAGCGCGTGGAATTGTCTATGTACCCACGGCTTCGGCTCATAACGACGAGTATGGTGCCAATCGAGTGGGCGACGATCTTTTCGCCGACTCGTTGATCGCGCTCAACGCGAAAACAGGTGAAAGGATCTGGCATTTTCAGGGTGTGCACCACGATATCTGGGATCGGGATTTTCCAGCTCCCCCCAATCTGGTGACCGTGGTACGCGACGGCAAGGAAGTGCCCGCTGTTGCGCAAACCTCCAAGCAGGGTTATCTGTTTCTCTTCAACCGGGTGGATGGAACGCCGCTGTTCCCGATCGAGAACCACCCGTCGCTGCCCAGCGGCGTTCCGGGTGAGGTGGCCGCGAAGGAACAGCCCTTCCCCATGAAACCTGCGCCCTTTTCGCGGCAGCGGATCACGGAAGACATGCTCACCAACCGGACTCCCGAGGCTCACGCATGGGCGGTCAAACGCTTTGCAGAAATACGAAGCGACGGACAATTCGTTCCCATGAGCGTGGGAAAAGATACTCTGATGTGGCCTGGATTCGACGGCGGCGGGGAGTGGGGAGGGACCGCCTTCGATCCGCAAACCTATATCCTCTATATCAACGCCAATGATGTTGGGCTGACCGAATCGTTGGTCAAGCATGATCCTAACTCGTCGGTCGGCAGTACCGTTTACATGAGCCACTGCAGTGGTTGCCATGGGGCCAACCGGGCCGGATCACCGCCTGAAATTCCCTCGCTCATCGGGGTTGAGACTCGTCTCACCGCCTTGCAGTTGACCAACACGATTCAGGTCGGCAGAGGAAGAATGCCCGCTTTTCCGGAGTTGGCCAACGACGGCGTAGAGTACAAAGCGCTGATGAGATTTCTCGCAACTGGAGAGGATAAGACCAGGGACAGCGCTCAGTCCTCCAGCAGCGCTGAGGCACCAAAGTATGACTTTACCGGGTACAAGAAGTTTCTCGATCCCGATGGATATCCTGCAGTCGTGCCACCGTGGGGCACGCTGAACGCAATCAATCTCAATACCGGCGAATACGTTTGGAAGATTCCCTTTGGCGAGTATCCCGAACTCGTCGCCAAGGGCTTGAAGAATACGGGTTCAGAAAACTACGGTGGCCCGGTGGTGACTGCGGGTGGATTGATCTTCATCGGGGCAACAGTAGCGGATAAGAAATTCCGGGCCTATGACAAAGCTACGGGCAAGCTGTTGTGGGAGACCACGCTCCCCTTGGGTGCAACTGCCACCCCCGCTATCTATGAGGTCAACGGGCGTCAATATGTCGTGATCGCTGCGGGTGGCATGCGTGATCCTGTCACTCCTTCCGGCGGTATTTACATAGCTTTCGCATTGCCTGAATGAGGCTCAAAGAATGGATCAATCGGATGTCTAAAGTCACTGCGCTCGTTTTGTGGGTGGGGTTGTTTTGTAGCGGGGCTGGAGCGTTCGCGTCTGAAGATAAAGAAAGCGTAACCGTTACAGTAGACACGGGTGCCTTGAGTGGGGCTGCGAAAGACGGTGTGGTTTCCTTCAAGGGAATTCCTTACGCGGCCCCGCCGGTAAGGGATCTTCGCTGGCGGCCGCCACAGCCCGTAGCCGCCTGGCGCGGGGTACGCAGCGCCACCCAGTACGGCGATGACTGCATGCAGTTGCCTGATCCGAGTGAGGCCGCGCCCCTGGGCACCACCAAGCCGAGTGAAGATTGCCTGGTACTGAATGTCTGGGCCCCGGCGCGCCATTCGAATGAAAAAGCAGCCGTGATGGTGTGGATTCATGGCGGCGGATTTTTGAATGGTGGAAGCTCCGCACCCATTTACAACGGGAGCGCGATGGCAAGGCAGGGGGTTGTTTTTGTGAGCTTCAATTTCCGTCTCGGCCGCTTTGGCTTCTTTGCTCATCCGGGGTTGACCCAGGAGGATCCGGCCGGTCCGCTGGGAAATTACACCTATATGGATCAGATCGCCGCACTGAAGTGGGTCAAGCGTAATATCGCTGCTTTCGGTGGAGATCCAGACAATGTCACTGTGATAGGTGAGTCGGCGGGCGGAGGCTCCGTCCACATGCTCATGAATTCTCCGCTGGTACAGGGTCTCTTTAGCAAAAGTATCATCGAGTCAGGCGGAGGTCGAGACAGCGCCAATCCACGGCGTGTCCATGGAGATGGAACAGGGCCCAACGGAGTGCCATCCGGTGAGACGCTCGGTATCGAGTTTGCCGCCAGCCAGGGCATTACCGGGCAGGGAAGCGACGCCCTGCGTGCCCTGCGGGCGCTACCAGCGGAGAAAATTGTCAACGGCATGAATGTATCGGCCAGAAGGGCCGATCCGTCGATAGGCGCCACGTTTCCAGGTCCCATGGTCGATGGACAGATTGTGCTGGAATCTTCCGAACGGCATGTATCCGGCACGCAGGCAAATATTCCCCTCATGATCGGCACCAACAGCAGCGATTTAGCCTATCCACAGGAAAAGACGATGGCTGAATTGTTCGCGCCCTTTGCTGGAGAGAGTGACCGGGCACGAAAACTGTACGACCCGGATAACTCGAATAATGTGCATGAAGTTGGCCTTTTGATCGCCAGAGACAGGGGAATGACCGAACCGGCAAGGTATTTGGCGCGTGCTCTCACCGCGCAAGGGCATCATGTTTACGAGTACCGGTTTTCCTACGTCGCCGAGTCGATGCGGAAGCAATGGCAGGGTGCCCCGCACGCATCCGAGGTTCCCTACGTTTTCGACACGGTATCCGCCCGCTACGGGAAAGATCTGGCGCCGGCCGATGAAGCAGTCGCCAGGACCATCAATGCCTATTGGGTCGCATTCGCCAAGACCGGAGACCCCAACGGAGAAGGCAGACCCAACTGGCCCGCCTATAATCCGGGACGGGATCTGCTTGCAGACTTTACGGAGGAGGGCGTCGTTGTTCAGCCCGATCCATTGCGTGCCCGATTGGACGTGATGGAGCAGACTCATCAGCACGCCCGATGACCCCCAAAATAAGGAGTCGATCTTGGACCCGATAGAGAAGAAGGACGAGGTGGAGTCACGCAGGGATTTTCTCAGGATGACAGCTGCGTTCCCCTTGGCCCTGAGCCTGGGCGCTTTTCGCAACAGCGTGGCCATTGCCCAGGCGATGCAGAACGCCGCCGGATCGAAGGCCGCCATTCCCTGGTACCGCCGCACCTGCCGATGGGGACAGATCAACCTGAACGAACTGGATCCGCAGCATTTTGACCTTGATTGGTGGCGGGGCTACTGGAAGCGCAGCGAAACCCAGGGCATGGTGATCAACGCGGGCGGCATTGTGGCTTACTATCCCAGCAAAGAGCCCCTGCAGCATCAGGCCAGGTTTCTGAATGGTCGTGATCTCTATGGCGATCTGACGCGGGCGGCTCATGCGGACGGACTCATCGTCTTTGCAAGGATGGACTGCGGCAGCGCATTCGAGCCGTTCTATAAAGCACATCCGGATTGGTTTGCGGTCAATGCCGCGGGAGAGCCCTATCGCACCGGCACGGAAGAGGATGGCGACGTCCTCTACACCACCTGCATCAACGGCCCCTATTACGACCAGTACATTCCTAGCATCCTGCGTGAAGTCATCGCCCACGAAAAGCCGGAAGGATTTACCGATAATCACTGGGCCGGATTGGGCCGGGAAAGCATGTGTTACTGCGTCTATTGCAAAAGCAAGTTCCGTCAGTTCAGCGGAAAGGATTTGCCCGCGAAAAAGAACTGGGACGATCCAACTTATCGGCAGTGGATTGAATGGAGCTACAAGCGCCGCCTGGAAATCTGGGATCTTTTCACCAGTACCACCAAGGCTGCGGGCGGCCCCGATTGCATCTGGAGCGGGATGCTCAGCGGCAATTTCGTTCAGGCCGCCAGCAGCTTTCGCGACATGAAAGAACTCTGTCTGCGTGCTGATGTAATCATGTTGGACCACCAGGGCCGCGCGAATAACGGGCTTGGACATCCCGGAACAGGCCAGAGCGAAGGATTCCAGGAGAATGGCGATACCGGAAAAAGAGTTCACGGATTGGGCGGTTGGGATAAACTGGCGCCTGAAAGTATGGCGACCTACGGGCCGCGAAAGGCGGCCCGCCCGATTCCGGAAGTCCGGATGTGGATGGTGGAAGGCGTTGCTGGAACCATCCAGCCCTGGTGGCACCACGTGGGTGGGTACCAGGAGGATCGTCGCCAGTTCCAGGTAGTCGAACCATTTTTTCGCTGGTATGCCGAACATCAGCAATATCTCGTCAACCGTCAGCCGGTGGCTACGGTCGGCGTGGTTTATTCCCAGCGCAACTTTGAGTGGTATGGCCGGGACAATGCAAGCGCACTTGCCCTGGCTCCCTACGACGGCATGATCCAGGCCCTGATACGGGCGCGCATTCCCTATTTGCCAGTGCACGCTGACTACATTGAGCGCGATGCAGGACAATTTTCCGTGCTGGTTCTCCCTAATCTCGCAGCCATGTCCGCTTCGCAAGTGGAAGCGGTCCGCCATTTCGTGAGCAACGGCGGGTCGCTCATCGCTACCGATGAAACCAGCTTGTACGACGACTACGGCGACCCGAAGCCTGACTTTGCTCTGGCCGATGTGTTTGGCGTTAGCTACACGGGCAAGCGCTACGGTGCGAAAAACCCAGCCACCTTGCAGCACAGTTACCTGCGCCTCACTCCGGATGTGGGACAGGATGTAAACGGTCCGCGTCATGGAGACGAGCCGGCCAAATCGGCGCCTCGGCACCCGATCCTGCGCGGCTTTGAAGCAACCAACATTGTGACGTTTGGCGGAATCCTTCCGGAAGTGAAGCCGGCGCCGGGAACCACCGTGCTGCTGACGCTGGTCCCTGAGTTTCCCGTCCTTCCGCCGGAAGACTCCTGGATGCGCGTGCCCCGAACGGAGATTCCGGGGCTGGTGATCAGGGAGCAAAATGGCGCCCGGATCGCGTACTTGCCGGCCGACATCGACCGGCGGTATGAACAGGGCAACATCCCGGACCATGGGGACCTGCTCGCAAACCTGGTGCGCTGGGCGGCCAAAGACAGCCTTCCGCTTGAGGTTCGGGGTCCCGGGCTGATTGACTGCCATTTTTATCGTCAGCAGAATCGAGTTGTCCTGCACCTGGTGAATCTCACCAGTGCCGGCACCTGGCGGATACCAGTTGAGGAGCTGATTGCGGTAGGCCCGTTCACCGTAAGAGTGAAGCTGCCCGAAGGAGTTTCCGGCAAACGCCTGTTGCTGGCGGTCTCAGGGGTGGCGGCGCCTCCAGTGCGCCGCCAAAATGGATGGGCTGAATTTGAAGTCAAATCTATCCTCGACCACGAGGTTGTTGTGCTCGAATAGATTCCTTGGCTTGCTTAGGGGTTAAGAATTCGGTGCATATCGAGTGAAGGTGGCTTCACGTCTGTTTGGCTGAGCATGATATGCACTTGGCCGCGATGATGGGTCTGGTGATTAAAGAAATGGAGCACCGCCGCCGGCGTTGCTTCCACGTAATCCTTGCCCTGGCTGTTTGTGTAACGAATCGCCCGGTTGAGAAAATCGCCGTCGACGTTGTTGAAGAAGGCTTCGATGCTCGCGTCCTGTTCGATCCGCGCTGCGCTGAGGCCGGCGAATGTCTCGAACAGTACGGAATTCAGTGGTGGTGTCGTCTTGCCTCCCCCGGCAAACCGTGACATCCAGATTCGATCGCCGAGCAGGATATGGTTGAGAAGCCCGTGGATGCTGCCGAAGGAACCTTTGCGGTCCCTTCGATATTCAGCAAGATCCAGCTTGCCGCATTGCTCGTAGAGTCGCGCATTCGCGATTCTGTTGTACTGGGCAAGCATCTTGAAAGCGTCGAGCATGACTTCAATCGATCGAAGCGTAAGCAATCGACGTCAAAAAGTCAGGAAGTTCCTTGGCCGCGGTCATCTCTTCGAAGAGTTTGCCGGCAGCAGTGAACTTGCTCGCGGCAAACCGCTCCGGGCCCAGTTCCTTCTCAATCCGCTCCAGCACCACGGGAATGGTCGCGCGCACCACGGGAACGTCCAGCGTAACCCCATCGGTTGTGCGGCCTGCGTGGTGTGCCCATTGCCAGAGTTGGGCGCGCGATATCTCTGCGGTCGCTGCATCTTCCATCAGATCGTAGATGGGAACGCATCCCAGACCATCGAGCCACGCCGCCAGGTAACGCAAGCCGATGTCTATGTTCATTTCCAAACCCTTGCGCGTAATGTCACCCTCGGGTACGGCGAGCAGGTCAGAGGCTTGTATATGGATCCCGGGCTTGCGGACACCGATCTGGTTGGCGGACGGCATGTACTCGTCGAAAACGGCCTTGGCCAGCGGCACCAATCCGGGATGGGCTACCCATGTACCATCGTGCCCGGCCTTTACCTCGCGCAGCTTGTCCTGACGCACGCGTTCCATGGCAGCGTCATTGGCCGCGGCGTCGCGCTTAATGGGAATCTGCGCCGCCATCCCACCCATCGCGTGGATGCCACGGCGATGACAGGTGTCGATCAGCAACTCGACATAAGACTTGAGAAAGTGCCGGTCCATGGTGATGGTGGAGCGGTCAGGAAGCGCCAGATCTTCGCGGTAACTGAACTTCTTTATGAAGCTGAAAATGTAATCCCATCGGCCGCAGTTCAAGCCGGCAGAGTGATCCTTCAGCTCAAAGAGAATCTCATCCATCTCAAAGGCTGCGGGCAGCGTTTCGATCAGGACCGTGGCGCGAATGGTGCCGCGAGGAATGCCCAGCGAATCCTGGGCGAAGTTGAAGACGTTGTTCCACAGGCGCGCTTCGCGATGGCTTTCCAGCTTGGGCAGATAGAAGTAAGGTCCTGTACCACGTGCTTTCAAGGCCGCAGCGTTGTGAAAGAAGTACAAGCCAAAATCAAACAGCGACCCGGAAATTGGTTGGCCCTGAACAAGAAAATGTTTTTCCGGCAGGTGCCAGCCGCGCGGGCGCACAAAAAGCGTCGCCGTCTTCTCATTGAGCCGATACTGCTTGCCTTCCGGGCTGGCGAAGCTGATCTCGCGACGCACGGCATCGCGTAGGTTCACTTGGCCCTCGATTAAGTTGCGCCAGGTAGGCGCGGTTGAATCTTCGAAATCAGCCATGTAGACATTTGCGCCGGAGTTGAGCGCGTTGATGACCATTTTGCGGTCGACCGGCCCGGTGATCTCCGCTCGCCGGTCTTCGAGATCGGCCGGGATCGGCGCGACGCGCCACTCGCTCTGACGAACGGATGCCGTTTCGGGCAGAAAATCGTAAATCTGTCCCTTGCGTAACGCTTCGCCCCGGGTCACGCGCGCTGCCAGCAATCGCTGGCGTTCGGCCTCGAAGTTGGTGGAGAGCGCAGCAAGAAATTCGATCGCCTTCGGGGTAAGGATCTCTGCTTCCGCTGCTCCCTGGGGTCCTTCGATGGTGACGTTGGGAACTGTAGCTGTAGGGTTGGTCATGATATCTCCGCTGACCGTATTTTACTCGTTAGACAGGGGAACGTTGCGGATAGACGCATCCAGCAGTTGAACCATGTGGAAGGCGGGCATGGCATCAAGCCCGCGGCGGCGTAGTCCGCTCATCAATTGCAGCAGGCAGCCTGGATTGGCTGAGATGACAGCGTCTGCCTTGGTTGCCAGCAGATTGGTCACCTTACGGTCGCCCAGCTGATTGGCCGGCTCCGGGTGGAGCAGGTTATAGACTCCTGCCGAACCGCAACACAGCGTGGCCTCATCGATTTCCGCAACGTCAAGCCCGGGAATGGTGGCCAGCAGGGTCCGCGGCTCGGCATGGATGCCTTGCGCGTGGCGCAAATGGCAAGCGTCATGGTAGGCAACGCGCATAGGGAGAGGATGGCGTGTCGCGCGCGCCGGCAATTCGCACAAGATCTCTGAGATGTCTTTGCATTTGGCACTGAGGGCAGCGGCGCGCGCAGCCCACGCCGGATCGTCGCGCAACAGATGACCGTATTCCTTCATGGTGGAACCGCAGCCGGCGGCATTGATGACGATGGTGTCCACGCTGGCCGCCTCGAAGGCCGCGATCATTGTTCGCGCGAGCCCGGCCGCCTGTTCATCCAGGCCGGAGTGCAGCATGAGCGCACCGCAACACTGTTGTGACTGAGGAATGATGACTTCGCAGCCCTCTGCGGCGAGCACCCGGGCAGTCGCCTGGTTTACATGCTGAAAGAAGACCTGTTGTACGCAGCCGGAGAGCATTCCCACCCGGCGCCGGCGCTCTGTGGTGGGCTGGACCTGTGCGGGCAGGCCTCGTAAAAAGCCTGTGGGTACGCGAGGTAACAGGGCCTCCATCTGTGCCAACCGCGCAGGGAGCAGCCGCAGCAGGCCGGTAGCGCGCAGCAGCTTTTGCAGGCCTGACCGCTGGTAGATCATCATGGGGAGAGCAAGCAGGCGCAACCGTTTCACAAAAGGGAACGTAGCGAACAGGAGCTTGCGGAAAAAACTGTCGCTCGTAGAGCGTGGGATATTGCGTTCCACCTGGGCGCGCGTGTCTTCGATGAGCTTGTTATATTGCACTCCCGAGGGACAGGCGGTCATGCAAGCCATGCAGCCCAGGCAGTTGTCCATATGGAGCTGGAAGCGTTGGTCGAGTGGAGCCTCGCCCTGGGCAGACTTCTTCATCATGTAAATGCGGCCGCGGGGTGAATCCATCTCCTCGCCCCAGAGCACATAAGTGGGGCACGCGGGCAGGCAAAAACCGCAATGCACGCAGTCCTCGATCAGGGCCTGTTCGGGTGGCTTGTGGGCATCGAAGTTAGACGGCTTTGCTGGCGCGACCTGCGTAAGTTCTGTCATTCCCTTGTAGATTACAGGTTACGAAATTATGGTGCCCAGACCCCCGAGGGATCTGCGGCTCAGTCAACCACTAACCACTTTCCAATGAAGGCGCCGCCCTCCCCTTTGTCATCCCGACCGTAGCGAAGCGGAGCGGAGGGATCTGCAGTGCGCCCCGACGCCCTCTCAAATATGTCCGATGAACCGTCCTGGATTGAGAATCCCTTCGGGATCGAAGCGTCGCTTGATTTCGCGCATCAGCGGGAAGCTATCCGGCAACGTCCCCCAGCAATCAATCTTTGTCTCCGCGGGTTGTTTGAGGACCATCAGTGATCCGCGGGCCTCCTCCATCTCGCGCCGCAACTGCAACAAACCTTCCGCAGCGCCGGCGGGGAAGCTAGCAATCATGATGCCGGTCCCCTGGGTCACCGACTCACCACCAAGCCCACGAACCCGCTCTACAAAACGTGCGACCTCAGCCGGCAGCATAGTACCCTTGCAGACGATATCGCCCGCCAGCCGCGCCTGCCGGGCATCCCAAACCTCATCCCCGGCGACCTTAGAACTAAGCCCCTCACTCTGCGCCATCTCCTCCACTGCAGCCGCCTGGGTATGCAGCACCTCGGCCAGCGATGCGAGTTGAATGTCGAGATCGAAGCTCCCCACTGCACTTCGGAGCTGTATTGCCACCGTGCTGACCTGCGCGTGCAGCAGCTTGAGCATTAACTTGCCCAGCGGCTCGGCATTAGGCGAGGTCACGCTGAAGCTCTGTGTGCATTGCGGCATTGAGTGCAAGCGAAAGTTAACCGAGGTAACGACGCCAAGCGTGCCGAATGCCCCGATCATCAGTTTGTGCAAGTCATACCCGGCGACGTTTTTCACCACCTTACCACCGGTTTGAGCGATGGTCCCATCGGCCAGCACAATCGTCATCCCGATGATCAGGTCGCGCAGGCCTCCATAGCGCAGCCGCAGCGCTCCCGAGTCATTGGTCGCGACGATGCCGCCAACCGTGGCACGATCGGGCCAAAGCGGATCGAGCGCGACGTGCTGACCATGCTGCGCCAGGCCCGCCTGCATGGCTGACCAGCTACAGCCGGCTTCGACGGTGCAGGTCATATCCTGCCAGGTATGTTCCCGGAGCGTGTTCAGGCGACCCATATCCAACACCATCGCCGGGTCCACCGCATACCCCCACCCCTCTTTTGTACCGCCGCCCCGGCACACCACGGGTAGACGGTTCTCTTGTGCCAGGCGAAGAACCGCCGCGGTCTCCTCGCTGTTGGCTGGGGCAACAGTGAGGAGACCGCCCTCCAACCGCAGGTGTTCCGAACCGGTAATCGCCGCCAGAGAAGCGGTCATGTCTTGGGTCATAGAGAACTGTGTCGGAGACAGATCAGAAAAACTCTGCGACGCCTGCTGTCTCCAGTGGGTGAGGCGTATACCTGCCGGTTTTTTCCCCGCACAGCCGGGGGCGAGGGAAAAGCTTATCGGGGTTTGAGATATTTTCCGGGTCGAAGGCGCAGCGTACCCGTTGCATGGTATCCAGGTCCGGCTCGGAGTACATGTACCCCATAGCCTGCTGCTTTTCCCTGCCCACTCCGTGTTCCCCCGTAATCGACCCACCATGGTCGACGCAGAGGTAGAGGATGCGCATGGAAAGATCGATGGCGATCTCCTCCTGGCCAGGAATTGAGCGGTCATACAGCACCAGGGGGTGCAGGTTACCGTCGCCGGCATGGAACACGTTCGAGACCCGCAGCCCAACCTCCGCCGCCATTTCCGCAACCCGTTCCAGCACCACGGGGAGCTTGGTGCGGGGGATCACTCCGTCCTGCACGATATAGTCAGGCGAAAGGCGCCCCGCCGCAGCAAACGCTGCCTTGCGCCCCTTCCACACCAGCATCCGTTCCTGCTCGCTTTGTGCCAGCCGATCCTCCCAGGCGCCATTTGCCTTACACAGATCGCGCACCTGCTTCATATGCAAATCGACCTCAGCGGCAGGCCCATCTACTTCGACCAGAAGCAGGGCTTCACATTCAGGGTAGTGCGGGTGCACGGCCGCTTCGGCGGCTTGAATGGAAAGCCGGTCCATAATCTCCATGGCTGCAGGCAGAATGGAGGCGGCAATGATGTCCGAGACCGTCTGTCCCGCCGCGGAGATGGAATCGAAGGCGGCGAGCAAAACCTGAACCGTCTCGGGACGGCGCACAATGCGCAGCGTCATGGAACTGGCGACGCCCAGTGTCCCTTCAGAGCCTACGAAGACACCGGCCAGATCGTAGCCGGGAGCATCCAGTGTTGGCGATCCCAGGTGGACCAACTCACCGGTAGGCAAAACCACTTCGATCGCCAGCACGTGGTTGGTAGTAAAACCATACTTGAGGCAGTGTGCCCCGCCCGAGTTCTCCGCTACATTGCCACCGATCGTGCACACGGACTGGGAGGAAGGATCCGGCGCATAAAAGTGCCCTGCCGGCGTCACCCGTTGGGTAACGTGAGCATTGATAACTCCAGGTTCCACGGTAACGCGCTGGTTGGGTACGTCCACGTCCAGAATACGGGTCATGCGGGCAAAGCTGATCACGATCCCGCGGTCATCGGGCAGCGCTCCGCCTGAGAGGCCGGTTCCGGCGCCACGTCCCACGAACGGGATCCGGTGCCGGGCGCATATCCGTACAACCGCTTCCAGTTGGCCCGTCGACCGAGGCAACACAACCGCGGCCGGCAAGCTTCGTAACACTGCGAGGCCATCACACTCATAGGTCTGCAACTGGTTACGCTCGATAATCAGGCCGTCGGCATCCACGGCATCTCGTAATTCGGCGAGAACGGCGGCAGAGAGCATGTTGCTACTATCCTAATTCACCCCAACGGCGGTTCGTCCCGGCGTAATAGACTGGCATTTGCTGCCGTCGTAGAATTCTTACTGCTAAATCCAAGAGAGAGCCACCCCGAATGAGCCAAGTTTGGTCCCAGAGCTACACCCTCTTCGGGAGTGGCCTCGCCTTATCCGCGGTGATTGCGTCCTTACCGATCCTTGTCCTGCTTTTTCTACTGGGCATCCTACGCAAGCCGGCGTGGATCGCGTCCCTTTTCGCCCTGCTGGTAGCTCTGGTCCTTGCGCTCTTTGCCTATAGGCTGCCGCCCGCTCTTACCTTCAGCTCCGGGGCCTACGGTGCCGCGTTTGGCTTATTCCCCATCTGCTGGATTGTGTTCTGGGCGATCGCCCTCTATCAGGTCACGGTGGAGACAGGGAAATTCGAAATTATCAAGTCGTCGATGGGCAACTTGACCAGCGATGCCCGCCTGCAGGCGCTCTTGATCGCCTTTGCCTTCGGGGCATTTGTCGAAGGCGCAGCAGGCTTCGGAACCCCCGTTGCTGTCGCAGCCGCGATGCTGGTCGGCCTGGGTTTCTCTCCTTTTTACGCATCCGCGCTTTGCCTGGTGGCGAATACCGCTCCAGTAGCATTCGGCTCGATTGGGATTCCCGTGATCACCCTGGCCGGGATCACCGGCTTGCCGTTGGATAAGCTCAGCGGTGCGGTTGGACGGCTTTGTGCACCCCTTTCCTTGTTTGTTCCCTGTTACCTGGTCTGCATCATGGTGGGCTGGCGCGGCATGTTGGAGGTGTGGCCGGCGGTGGTGGTGGTGGGTGCAGTCTTTGCTTCGGTGCAGTTCACCATGTCGAATTTCGTCGGGCCCCAGCTTACCGATATTGCGGCTTCGCTTTCTGCCCTCTGTGGGATGCTGTTGTTGCTGCGGTTTTGGCGGCCGGCCAAGCTGTGGGATAGGGAACTGGAGCCTGTGGTCCCAGCCGGAAAAGAGAAAAAATTCTCCGCTCTCGCCGCGGGTTCTGATCGGAAACACACGGCCGGACAAATCTTCGGCGCCTGGATGCCCTACGGCCTGCTAGTGCTCCTGGTGCTGATCTGGGGCTACAAGCCAGCTGTGCTGAATTACGGCGCCGTCAGCGTCGGCTGGCCCTTGTTGCACAATCACGTCCTGACGATGCCGCCAGTGGTCGCCAAGCCCACCCTGTATAAGGCGCTTTATCAGCTGAATTTTCTCTCCGCTGCCGGAACAGCCTGCATGTTCGCGACCTTGCTGGCCGCCCTGTTTCTGCGCATGTCCCCGTTGGCCTTTGGCCGCCTTCTGGTCTCGGTGTTCCGTCAACTTTTCTTGCCCATCTTGACCGTCACCGCCGTTCTTGCCATGGCCTTCATCATGAACTATTGCGGCGCGACCGCCACGATGGGGCTCGCGTTTGCTGCGTCCGGCAAGCTCTTTCCGTTCTTCAGTCCCTTGCTCGGATGGCTCGGAGTCTTCCTGACGGGCTCAGATACTTCCGCGAACGCGCTCTTCGGCAACTTGCAGGTGGTGACCGCGGGCCGGTTGGGATTTGAACCAACGCTCATGGCTGCTGCCAACTCCGCCGGTGGTGTGGTTGGCAAGATGATCAGTGTGCAGAACATCGCGGTCGCGGCCGCCGCCACGGCGATGACCGTATCCGACCAGGCAAAACTCTTTCGCTTTACTCTGCGGCACAGCATCGTGATGGCAACCGCCATCGGCATCGAAGTGATGCTGTATGCCTACGTCTTCCACGTTCGTTAGCCAACTCAATCAGGAGCGACATCTCGTGGCAAAGCTAGGATTTTTAGGACTCGGCATCATGGGCGGTCCGATGGCTCGTCATTTAGTTATGGGTGGCCACACCGTGGCCGTGTGGTCGCATAACCAGAAGAAGGCCAAGGAACTCGCCGATTCTGCAGGCGCATTGTTTTGCGCGACGCCCGCGGAGGTTGCGCAGAACAGCGAATGTGCTTTTCTCTGCGTGGGAGATACCGCCATGTCTCGCGGGGTCATCCTGGGCGAAAAAGGCCTGGTGAAAGGCGCAAAAAAAGGATTCGTGATCGTTGATTGCAGTACCGTCTCTCCGTTGGAAAGCACACAAATCGCGGAGGAGCTGCAGGGCCTGGGCATCGAGTTTCTCGATGCGCCCTGTACTGGGTCCAAGGCCGGCGCGGAAGGCGGAACCCTCACCTTCATGGTTGGCGGCAAGAAAGAGGTTTTTGAGCACGTCAAGCCATTTTTCGAGGCGATGGGCAAGCTTCTCTACTACTGCGGCAAGTCGGGCATGGGTTTGCGCGCCAAGCTTACGCAAAATCTGATATTGGGCAACCTGTTGCAGGCTTTCAACGAGGGCCTGGTGTTGAGCACCAAGGCGGGCGTAGCCCCCGAGCTCATGCTCGACATCCTGAACAACAGTGCGGCGCGCTCCGGTCTGATATCCATCAAGGCGCCCATGGTCTTCAAGCGCGATTTCTCCACCAACTTCTCCGTCAAGTGGCTGGAAAAGGATATCGGTCTCGCCCTGGACCTGGGTTCTGAGATCGGAGTGCCGCTGCTTCTAACCGGCCTGACGCAGCAACTCTTTCAATCCGCGATGGCCAAGGGTTACGGCGAAGAAGACATCTGCGGCTCTATCCGTGTTCTGGAAGAGCTGGCGGCATGTGAAGTCAAGGCTTAGCTGACCGCCTCAACCAAGTCGCTCGCCGCGCTCGTCATGGGCCGGCGAGCACTCTGTTCGGCCAGTTCGGCCTCCTCCTCCAGGTGCTTGATCACAACCTTGGAGTAGAGAACGAAGTGATGTGCGGAGAGCATCACGGTAAAGCCGAGCCAGATCTTTGCCGGCGAGCGCCAGCAGGAGGAAATCATCCTGAAGAAGAATCGCCAGTAGCTGAGGCGGTAGCCCGAGCGAATTCCTTGGCGCCAAATCGTGGCCCAGAGCACACGCAGGTTGTAGTACATGCCCAGGTTAGGCGGCTTCTGCGTCGCCTTGGGCTGCCAAACCTTCAGCGAGTTATAAGCGCGTTCAAAAAACGCATCCGGTTCGTATAACCCTTTGAGCAGGGTGGCAAGGCCACGCAGTAAGATCGGCAAGGGTAGGATCGTGCGAAAATTCGGCAACCCGAATTGCATGATTGACTGACTGTCCTCAATCAATCGTCCTTCCCGCTTCATGCGATCGAACAACGCCGTGGTCGGTGGAGCCATCAGAATTCCGGCCATCGCCCAGGCGATCGCCGTCAGGTCGATAAACTCCAACTGCCGGGCAAAAATGGTCTCATCGTCGGAGTCAAAGCCGACAATGAACCCGGCCAGCACCCAAAGCCCTTTTTCCTGAATGATGCGCACCTGATCCACATTGTTCTTGCGCAGGTTTTGAAATTTGCGAGATTCCTTAAGCGCTTCGGACGACGGGGTCTCGATGCCAATGAACACATACATGAAGTTGGCCGCGACCATTGCATCCATCAGTTCGGGACGCGACGCCAGGTCGATCGAAGCTTCGGTATAAAACGAGAATGGTTGCTTGTGCAGCTTTTGCCATTCGATCAGCTCGAGCGTAAGCTGCAAGGCCTGCCCATGATTGCCGATGAAGTTGTCATCGACAATGAATACTTCGTTGCGCCAACCCAACTTGCGCAGCACATCGAGTTCGCGGATGACCTGGGTAGGCGTTTTCGCCCGGGGCCGGCGGCCGTAGATGGTAATAATGTCGCAAAATTCGCACTGGAAGGGGCATCCGCGGGAGAACTGAATCGGCATCGAGGTGTATTTGTCCCGATGCAGCAGGTCGAAACGGGGCACCGGGCTGCGCGTCATGTCCGGTTTATCGACAATGTGGTACAAAGCCTTTGCTGTCCCGCTTTCGAGCGCAGCGGCAATTCCTGGGAAAGCCTCTTCCGCCTCGCCGACCATGACGTGATCAGCTACCCGAAGCGCGGCCTCGGGGTCTGTGCTCGACCAGGGTCCACCGATGAAGGTCCGTTTGCCGAGGGCGCGGGCACGGCTCAGGATATGCAATGCATCGGCGCGCTGGGCGTGCATGGCGCTCACCATGACCAGGTTGGCCCACTTGAGATCCTCGTCTCGCAATTCCTCGAAGGCATGGTCGATCAGGCGGATCTCCCAGCTTGCCGGACAAAGCGCGGCGACGGTGATCAGGCCCAGGGGCGGCGTCATCGCGCGCTCGGGAATCATCTCCAGCACGCCTTCGAATCCCCAGAACGACGGCGGAAAACTCGGCCAAACCATTAAAACTTTGACATTCGAACCGAGGGCCGGCAGGGAAGTATCGGGCGTAGCTTCAACCGTGGGCACGAGTACCGGAAGGGACGCCATCGATGGCGGTGTGGCAGGCAGTACGTTAAGTCGTGGATCTTGCACTGAGGCCATACGCCCCTTTCTCTTCATCGTGGGCCCGTGGCACAACCTGCACGCACCGCGATCCCCGGTGCGTTCACAAAACTCGGGTGACGGTTGGGGGTGCAGTCGATTGAGTCTACGCCAAAGCCCCATCCCTGTCATCTGTAGGATCAGAACCACAGGGCTTTTTGCATGGACGGAACAGCAGGTCCCTCCACTGCGCTACCCCGGATTTCCTGTTGGGGTTGGTGGCGTTGTCGCAATTCATGCGCTCTTCTTTACGGAAGGGCGCATACGCGGCCTTGTCTAGTGTAGCGTGGCAGGAAATCCGGGTACGCTCCGGTCGGGATGACACTTCTGCTTGGGTACCGATCTCTTAATCCTAAACAGAAGTGTCATCCCGACCGGAGCGTAGCGCAGTGGAGGGACCTGCTGTTCCGTCCACCCACTAACCAATCTCCCCTGGAAGCGCAGCTCTCCCTTTGTTATCCCGACCGGAGCGCAGCGTAGTGGAGGGACCTGCTGTGCGCCTTTCCTTCTCGCAAATCCGTAAAAAAAGTGGCCGTTCCTGGCGGAACGGCCACCGTCTTAACGAACCACTCTTTAGTGTTTATCGCGATAAATACGACGTGATTCCTGGTTCTGCTGCGCGTGTATGGTCTGGCGGTCCTGTTTCGTCAGGTGGCCGTTATCCTGGGCGCGCATACCGCGCTCTTCGCGGTTGATACCGGCTTCCTGGTGTTCCAGGCGTGCTGTCTGGCCCGGCTTAAGCTGGCCATCCTTGACGCCGTTGGCAATGCGATCCTGTTGTGCAACCTTGCGCTGGTTAATATCGTAGTCGTGTGCGCCGGGGGTGGGGGTTTGGGCAAACATCGCCGCGGGCGCAAGGAATAGAGCGGATGCAAGAACAGCCGTGAAGACTTTCATGGGACTCTCCTTTTTTCTGGCGGCCGGCTTCAGATCCTTGCCGCTCGCTCATCTAGACACCCCCTTCGTAAAGACAGTTGCCGCTTCTTTGGTAACCGAACGCGGGGAAAGACCACCGCAACTTCTATCGCCATGCCGCAAAGCCGCGGAACTCTTTAGCCTCGGGCAACATCTACTTAAAAACGCTCTAACGGGCGGCCCTTATAGTAGCAATCAACATTTGGAGGATTTATGCCCAGCATGCGCGCAGTCCAAGTCCCTCACGCGGGAGGAGCTTTTGAAATCGTGGAGCGTGAAATTCCCGAGCCCGGGCCGGGTATGGTACGCATCAAAGTGCAAGCCTGTGGCGTTTGTCACAGTGACGAGGTCACCAAGCAGGGACTGTTCCCCGGGATCCAGTATCCGCGCGTTCCCGGCCATGAAGTCATCGGGCTGATTGATGCGATTGGACCTAACGTCGCACCGCGCTGGACGCCTGGCGAGCGAGTGGGGGTGGGCTGGAACGGGGGCTACTGCGGCTACTGCGACAGTTGCCGTCGCGGGAATTTCTTCGCCTGCGAGACCAGCACCGAGGTCACCGGTGTCACTCGGGACGGTGGTTATGCCGAATATATGCTTGCTCCTTTTTCCGCCCTTGCCATGGTGCCGGAAGAGCTGTCGGCCGAAGAGGCGGCCCCTCTCATGTGTGCCGGCGTCACCACATTTAATTGCCTGCGCAACAGCGGTGCACGGCCGGGCGACGTGGTGGCCGTAATCGGTTTAGGCGGCCTGGGCCACCTCGGCATTCAGTTCGCAGCCAGGAGCGGATTCAAAACCGTGGCCATCGGGCGTGGAAACGACAAAGAAGCGCTCGCGAAAAAGTTGGGGGCCTCGCTCTATATCGATAACGCGACCCAGGATCCGGCGGCGGAATTGCTCAAGCTCGGTGGAGCTAAGGTGATTCTTGCAACGGTGACCAGCGCGGACGCGATGAAGGCTGTGATCGGCGGCCTTACACCAACCGGGACGTTCATGATCGTCGGCGCCGTGCCTTCACTCGAAGTCCCTGCGCTGCAGCTTCTGCTTAAGTCACAGCAAGTTAAAGGATGGTATTCCGGGACGTCCCTCGATTCGCAGGAAACCCTTGCTTTTAGCGCGCTTTCCGGGGTGCGATCGATGAACGAAAGTTATCCGCTGGAGAGGGTGAACGAGGCTTATGAGCGGATGACGCAGGGCAAGGCGAGATTCCGGGCGGTTCTCACGATGGGAAAGTGAAATAGCGATTGTGGCAAATGTGGGATGACAAACCCGGCTGAGGTTTGTCATCCCGCGGAAAAACTTCTTACATGCCGTTCCACTGTTCCCAATGGACCCTGCGGATGGCATCGTCCACCGTGCCGTGTGCCTGGTCAATGTGGCCTATAGCGCGATCGCGCATCCCCCTCGCCTGGGGCACGTCTTCTGCTCGGGCGGTATCATTATGCGCCTTATCCAGCAATTCCAGTGCTTTGCGGAATCGACCATCGGGACGCATGCGAGCATCGATGGGAGGGTGATCGGCTAGATCTTTGCCATCATCGATCGAGGCGCGCTTGATCTCATTGATCGCTGCATCGATTTCGCGAATTGCGTGTTCTTCATCTCGCTGAACGGGCGGCCATGCGATCTGGTCCAGATAAGCGCGAGCCAGACGCAAGTCAGACAGCGCATGGAGATACGCGGGGTGTGGCCCTGGGACCTGTTGGGCTGAAGCTGCTTTGGGGCTTACGACCGTGATGCCAAGCAGCGCGAGAAACATGGTGAAAGCTGCCATCTTTATGCGCACGATTTCGTACCTTCTTTCTGGTTAGGGGAGTTCGTGACCTCAGGTTCGGCCGCGGCATGTCCGCAACCGACCGAGTAGACCCTAACAGTCCAGTGAAAGTTGCGAAATCGCGTTGAAGCGCGACAGTTATACCACCATAGTTGTAGAGAGACAAGACTCTCAGGCGTACCCACCATCGCGGTATGTGCTCAACGCGGCGGTTTCGGTGTTGATCTTCCAATCTTCCAGTTGCGGTCCCTTAAGCTTTGCCGCCCGTTCGCGGATCAGGTCCAGCCCGGCTTCGTCTAACGGCTTGAATTCCTGTGCGATGCGAACATCGTCTTCCACCTGTCCGATGGTTGTGCAGCCGAGCGCGACGCAGTGAACCGGCAAACTCAGTACGTAGGAGAGACAATCCTTTAAAGCAAGAGCCTGCAGCAACTTGGCATTGGCAGTGCTTTTCATTCCCTGGATGCCCATGCCGCGCGCCACGGCGACCGGCAGCACGTTTTTCTCGAAGCTCTCATAACCGGGGTCCGCCGCATGAAGCGGCATCAGGATGGTGTCGTAGTGGTCGTATTTCTTCAGCATTGCCAGGTGCACCTTGGGATCATGATGGCCAGTGAATCCGATGAATCGGCACTTGCCCGCTTTCTTGGCTGCTTCAAAAGCCTCGATCGCGCCGCCGGGCGCGAAAATCTGCTCTACTTCGTCCATCGTGCTTACCTGGTGCATCTGCCATAAATCAACATGGTCTGTCTTCAGCGCTCGCAACGAAGCGGCCAAATCCGCTTCGGCTCCTTGACGGCTGCGTTGCGGAGATTTCGTAGTCAAGAAAATGTTCTTGCGGAATGGCGGCAGCACCGCGCCGTAGACCTCTTCCGCTTTGCCGTCCCAGTAAATACGCGCCGTATCAAAATAGTTGATGCCCAGCTCGTACGCGCGCAGGGTAACCGCCTTGGCTTCTTCGAAAGTGCACAGCGGAAACCGTCCGCCGGCCTGGCCAACGATGGTCAGCTGCTCACCGGTTTTTCCGAAGGTCCGCTTCGGTATGTCCCCCGCTTTTGCCTGGAGGCTGTCGGTGCCCCAGGTAAAAGCACCCAACCCGGCAATTGCGGAAGTGGAAAGAAAAGTTCTGCGCCGCATAGTCGAACCTCGGGCTCCAGTATGCTCCCCGGGCCGGTGCCCTTCAAGGTGCATCGCGGCGTTCATACCATCGCGGGGAAGCGGAACAGGCTCTATGCTCGGAGGGTGAGAATCATTTACTGGGTAGCTTTCGTGGTGCTTTTGTGCGCCCCGCCGGCCCATGCACAGAAGATCGCGGGCTTTCACGCCATAAGCTGGTCCCCGCTCCGTTTGCAGAGCGGATCGCCTGTGCTCTTCACCATCGAACTGGAACAGCCCGCCGGCACGGTTCAGGGCACATGGCTCAAGCACGCAATCGTGTTCGACAAGTCCCCGAAGGGGAACACCTGGTACGCGCTCGCCGGCATCGACGTTGAGCAGGCGCCGGGAACCTACCCGCTAGAGTTGACCGTAACAGAATCGGACGGCCGGCAGCTGCATGGCAGCCAGGAAATTGCGGTGCTGCCGGCGAAATACAAAACCACCACCCTGCATGTCCAGGAAAAATACGTGCAGCCCGATGCCGCAACCCTGCAGCAGATTGCCGCGGACAAAGCAGTGAAGGATGCGGCCTTCGCTCATCAGATCAGCCAGCCTCTGTGGAGCGGCAGCTTTCGCTCTCCGGTGCCCTTTACGGCCACCGATTCCTTTGGCACCCGGCGCATGTTCAATGGGGAACTCGCCAGCATCCATCGTGGAACCGATTTTCACGCGCCTTCGGGAACGCCGGTGTTGGCTGCAAATGATGGGGAGGTCATGATCGCCCGGGGGATGTTCTACGAAGGAAATCTAGTCGTGATCGATCACGGCGCTCAGTTCTCAACCCTGTACATGCATCTATCGAGGATCGAGGTCAAGGTAGGAGAGCGGGTAAAAAAGGGCCAACGCCTCGGTCTCAGTGGCGCTACCGGCCGGGTGACCGGCCCCCACCTGCACCTGGCAGCCCGTTGGCAAGGCGAGTACGTTGACCCTGTATTGCTGCTCAAGTTGCCCTTGCCCGCGCCCTAGCATTATTTAACGTCTTCAAAGGCAAACCGTCCCAGCTCGAAGGGACGGGAGGTTGGCGGCTTGTTCTGCAAATTGTTGCTCGGATAGGACTGCGGTGCAAGCGTCGGAAACCCCCAGATCTTTCCGTTGCGCATGTCCACCACTACCTTTCCGTACACCTGGCTGGTGCCATCCGGCGCCCGCAGCAATTCCGATCCGGGCTCGATGTAGAAGGGATAGACAGTCGATTGCGCCTCGGCGGTCCGAGGCGAAAAGATGGGTTGCACCGCAATGGCAACCAATGCAACGGCAATGATCAACAGCAAGACGATGGTCAGGTTTTCTCTGCGCATGGATCTCCTCCTGGCGACAGAGCCAGTGTACGGTCTCCAGCGGGACCTGCTATTTACCTGGTGATTCCGCCTTGGGTTGGATCGAGACCAACTCCAATTCGAAAAGCAGGGTGGCATTGGGTTCAATGGGCTCTCGGCCCCGTTCACCGTAGGCAAGATCCGACGGAATAAACAGTTGCCACTTTGACCCCGTAGGCATCAGCTGGAGAGCCTCGGTCCATCCTTTGATCACTCCGGTGACGGGAAATGTAGCCGTCTGGCCGCGCTTATAGGAGCTGTCAAACTCGGTGCCGTCCAGCAGCGTCCCGCGGTAGTTGCAAACCACGGAATCGGCAGCGGTGGGCTTTGGGCCTGTCCCTGCCACCAGCACCTTATATTGCAACCCACTCGGCAGCGTGACCACACCCTCTTTGCTGGCATTTGCGGCCAGGAATGCTGCGCCGTCCTTCTTGTTGCTCTCAGCGGCGGCTAGCCTCTTCTCTTCCTGCTTTTGTCGCACTTGTGTTTGCAGGTCGGTCATCACGGTCTTGATCTGATCATCGGTCAACAGCACCTTCCCGCCGGCCAGCGCATCTTCGATACCCTGGAGCATAAACTTCGGTTCGACATCGATGGCGTCGCGGTGGAGACCTTTTCCTACGCTCAAACCGATGGCATAGCTTTGCTTGTCTTTCTCTGTCGCTAGCACCAGAGGTTTAGGTTTCGTTGCTGCGGTGTGGTGGGTCGCGGTGGCCGTGCTCTGTCGCGGTTTTGCTGGTGTAGTACTTGGCGCCGGCGTTTGCTGGGCCGCGGCGCTCCCCAGGAGAAAAAGACCGGCAGCCAAAATATTTTGGGCCGTTCGACATGATCTTTGCATGCTGCTATTTTCGCATTGTCGAGCGGTTACCTGGAGGCAATGATGCTCGGGGCGGTCGATATCCCATCCGACAACTCCGAATCGATCAACGATGCAGCCTCGGCCCAGACCCGCGGATCATTCTCGATTTCGATATGCGGCTTTGTGAATACACGCGCATACCAGGGAAAATCTTCACAATCGACTGGGTGGTCCTTATAGCTCATCTCGAAATTGCCCAGAATGTTCGTACGCGATGGATCCTTGGCGACAATGGTTGACCGCCCGTGAAGCAGGCCAGTGGATTGATAAAAATTAATCGCATTGGCAACATTTGCAGGAATGGTGACGTTATTCTGACCTGGTTTGCCTATACTATCCACCTGGATGGTGAGCCGCACCGGGATGCCCCTGTGCTCCAATTCGCGGGCCAGGGAAATGGTCTCGGTTGCACCCCAGCTATGGCCGAAGAGGATGATTTTCGGCTCCCTCTCCGCGGCTGCGCGGCGCAGCACGTAGCGAAGAGCCTGATTCCCGGAGTGATTGCCAAACACCTCCACATCGATTGCAGACCGATAACGGTCGCGCAGATGATCGGCAAACTGCACCTCGGCGTGTCTCGCATCGTCGTGCCTGACGAAGCCTCCAACAAACCCGACGACGATCGCTTTCCGGTTGTCATCCACTCCTGACACCCCTTGGCCGCGACCGCAGATCGGCGGCGCAAGGCAACTGGCGGCCAGGAGGAACGATACCGCTTTTCTCATGTAAGCAGGATCGAGCGCGCCGCTGCCCTATGTCAAGCACCGCGCTGCTGAAATAATAGAGAGAATGGGGCAAGCGCAAGATCGGGTCTCGGCCATCGGTATTGACTTCGGCACCACCAACAGCACGGTTGCCCGCGCCTCCGGCAAATCGCAGGTGGAACTTGTAGCGTTCCCAACCCGTTCGGGGGAGACTTTTTCCTTTCGCTCCGTCCTCTATCTGCAGCAGGTCAAACAGGCCGGCCGGGCGAAAACGCATACCTGGACCGGCCCGGCTGCCATCGAGCACTATCTTGCGGCTGAGAACAAGGGCCGGCTGATTCAGTCGCTCAAATCTTACTTATCCGATCGCACGCTTACGGGAACGGCGGTGTTCGGCCGCCATTGCACTCTCGAGGATCTGATTTCCCGCCTCCTCGCCGATCTGCGCCGCCAGGCCGAAACTCAGTTCGGTACCCCCATCGGTTATGCCATGGTGGGCCGGCCTGTTCGTTTTGTTGGCGCTGAGACCGAAGAGGATGAGACATTCGCCCTTTCCCGCCTGCGTCAGGCCTTTGCCGAAGCGGGCTTTGACCGGGTCGATTTTGAACTGGAACCGATTGCAGCGGCTTACGCCTACGAATCCACTCTGGATCACGACGAGCTCATCCTTATCGGCGACTTTGGCGGCGGCACCAGCGACTTTTCCCTGCTTCACGTTGGCCCTGGCGTACGTAAAAGAGGTCGTAAACCGCAGGATCTGCTCGGCAACAGCGGCATCGGTCTGGCCGGCGATGCCTTCGATGCCAGAATCGTGCGTAAGTTGGTCTCCCCCGCACTGGGATCGGAGTCGTTTGCGCGTTCGCTCCACAAAGTTCTGCCCGCCGTGCCCGCATGGATCTATGCCAACCTCGAGCGCTGGCATTATCTCTCGTTTTTACGGACGGCGAACGTAATGGAAATTTTGAAGACCGCTCGCCTCCGCGCGTTGGAGCCGGAGAAGATCGAAGCCCTGATTACGCTGATCGACGAGGACCTCGGCTACCATCTTCACCAGGCCGTTCAGCGAGTGAAGTTCGAACTGTCCCATGCCAATCAGGCGGAATTCCATTTCCGCGACGGCAGCATGGACATAAGCATGGCCGTCACCCGCGAAGCCTTTGAGGGTTGGATCGCCGAAGAACTCCATGCCATTGAGCAGTGCATTGATTCGCTCCTCGAAACCTCGGGGGTAACCCGGCGCCAGGTCGATCGGGTTTTCCTTACTGGTGGCACTTCCCTGGTCCCCGCGGTCCGTCGCATCTTCGAGCAGCGCTTTGGCGAGGATCGCATCCGAACCGGTAACGAATTCATCTCGGTAGCCCGAGGCCTGGCCCTGCGCGCGCAAGAAGCCCTCGCCTGAAAAGAAACAGCAGGTCCCTCCACTACGCTACGCTTCGGTCGGGATGACACCTCTGTTTGGGGTTCGGATGCCGATACTCAAACATCTGGTTGGGGGTAGACATTCCAATCCCCCAAAAGATGTTTAGGTAGATGCCGGTACTCAAACAGCTGGTTAGCGGTAGAAATTCCAATCCCCAACAGATGTTTAGGTATCGGCATCCGAATCCCAAACAGAGGTGTCATCCCGACCGGAGCGAAGCGTAGTGGAGGGACCTGCTGTTCTAAACTTATCAAGAGCTGCAGCCCCGACCCTTACCTTCACTCCCCCGAATGCGTGCAACAACTAGCGGCATTTTTCAAAGAAGGAAGATCAATCACCGGATTCTGATCGAAAAATCCCGAGGGCGCCAGCGTAAACCCGCACATCACGCACGTTTGCACTGGATGATCTTCCGGCCGCGGCAAATGATGCACACCGAAGCTATGCCATAGGACGACATCGGTGTTCTCGATCGGCCGATCGTGAGCCGTCCACGCGGGCAATCCATCATCGCCGGTCGATTGGTTTACGAACTCGCCCGCGGGGTAGCGCTCACTCGCCTGATAGGGCGTGACCCAAAGCTGATGCTGTTGGAACCGTCCTCGCTTGCCCGATGGGCTATCCGGATGCGTAAAAGGTTGCACAGGGGAACGGGCCTCTAACTTGTAGGCAGTTGGCTTACCCACCCAATTAGTGGCGTTTGGATTGGTAATTCTCCAGTAGCGCATCCTGGAAAAGTCGAAGTCACGCTGCGCCTGCAGTTCCGTCTTCAGCGCCGTCTCCTGGACGAAGTAGGCATTGCCGTAAGGATTCTCCGGCCCCATCGGCAGCGCCATCGTATCGCACTCCGTGACTGTGTTATTTGGGCCGTCGACCTCCATATCGAGCCGGGCAGAAAACACATGCTGATGGATGTGGCCGACGATTCCCGGCGCTACCTCGGTGCCGAATTTCCCCGGTTCGCCCGGCCGGCAGCCCGCCGTGTTGATAATCCCCGTAGCCTTCATCTCATATTCAATGCGGCCATCATGGTGCAGATACCAGTACGACGCATATTCGTAATTACCAATGGTTGAAATAGACGAGATCACCAGCTTTCTGGCCCGCCGCACCTCCGTACGGTCCGTGCGCATGTCGAAATGTTTCCACGACAGCCCTGCGTCTTCTTCGTGCAGACAGATGCATCTTTCTATGGTGTGCGGCTGGCCAAAAAGATCCGCCACGACAGCATCAAAATAATGGATGACGCCCAGGCAATCGCAACCGAGCGTCAGCGAATTCGCCATGCGCCCGAAGCCTAGTTCGCCGCTGTCGAAGACGTTCTTCCGATAATGGCTCCGCTCCGGGGTACCGTAAGGGACCACCATTTCCGCAATCGACGCGCGATAGACGATCGGGCGCCGTTTTCCGTTTTGCGTGTAGCCGATGGTGTAAAGCACCAATCCCTCGCGGCCGTTGAAGCCTACGCGAAAGTCCCAGTTTTCCCACACCACATGGTTGCCCCGCACCACGAACCCGGCGCCATCAGGCTGCACGATATCGAGCCGTGAGGACGGCTCGCGAAACGTATGCAAAAGCTCATGGTCGTAATTCAAGGGCGTACGCGGAACCGGAATGTAATCTCCGGTAGCCTCGAAATGATCGACGATCTCCAGCACTTCCAGTGTGCTCACGTCGATCAGCGCGTGCAGCCCCTCCACCGGGTGCGCGTAGAAATTGTCCAGGGGAAACATCCTCATCCAGATAAAGCAGTAGACCACCCGCCGGCCTTGCTCGATAGGGATGTTGAAGTCCCCCACGGTCCACGGATCGATGCACATTTTTTCCAGCTCAGCGAGCAGGCCACGGCGGCGCAGCGCTTCCTGAAAGCGGGTATCGGCCTTCACCGTCTCTTCAATCAGCAGGATCTCTTTGATCGCAATCATCGGGCGCGCTTTTTCCTTGAAAACGGCCGAGACAACCTTGGCACTACCCAGATCCACCAGGCCTTCCCACACGCCCATCACTCCCCGCCGATACACATGGAAGCGTGCCACCCGCGCCGCCGCGGCTTCGGGGACGTAGTGGCGTACTACATCCTTGGCCGGCTCTTCGATATCGATGGTCTCCACCCGCAAGTCCCCGCCCCACTGGAAGTGGTCCTCAAGGATGCGTGTGACCTCGGTGATCTCGGCCGCGGTGAGAGGGTCGAGCGGATGCCTGACTGCGAGAGCCGCCCCGTTCAGGGAAACTTCTTCTGTCTTCAAAGTCATCGGATTATTCCTCGTTTGTGGCGCTGAGGATAGAAAGCTTTTTTCTCAACCATACATGAAATGGCGCTATGATCGGTCGTGCATTGGCCTCGTATCGCAACCTGCAAGGAGAGTGGATCGTGTTTTCCCTAAGTGCTGTCCCGGTGCGCATCGTCGCACTGCTTATCGCCGGCTCCCTGATGAATGTGTCCGTAGGCGCCGAGACGGTTGTGCGCTGCGATTCCCATGGGCCCAGGAAGGTCTGCCCGGCGGATACGCGCGGTGGGGTTTCGCTTCGCTACCAGTACAGCTCCGAGGGCTGCTGGCAGAACGACACCTGGGGATTCGACGCCAAAGGCATTTGGGTCGCCAATGGTTGCCGGGCAGATTTTACGGTGGGCGCTCCTCCTCCCCCCAAACCGCAGAGCGGCAACGACGACAAGAATGGAGACGCGATTGCCGGGCTTTTGATCGGCGCCTTGGCCGGGGCAGCCATCACGGCTGCGGTGACCAGTAACAATAACAACAATAACAACAACAACGACTGGGACCGCGGGGATGATTTTGACCACTATCAGCGCCGGGTCCGTTGCAATTCCGACGATATGGGTCCGCACCAATGTAATGTAGGACGCGTTCGTTACGCCGAGATAGCCCGTCAATACAGTGGTTCGCCTTGCATCTATGGCCAGACCTGGGGCTATCAACGGAATTTTATTTGGGTAGACCGCGGTTGCCGCGCGGACTTCTGGGTGCGCTGAGGATGAAATCGACAATGGCAAAGTTTTGTCTTTTCCTGCTGCTGCTCAGCGTCGCTCATGGAATATGCCAAACCCCGGGAACCGCCCAGGACACGGCGGCAAAACCGGACGCCCCAATCCCCGGGTTAAGCGAAGAGCAGAGCGAATTTTTCCGCTTCTTTGACGCCAACGGAGACGGCCAGATCAGCCGTGAAGAGTATCGCAACGTGATTGTGCGTTTCTTCGAAAAGATGGATCGGCGCCATCATGGTTATGTCACCGACAAGGAAATACGCAAGGCCTTTCCCGCGGTCAGGCAGGGCCAGCCCATCGATCCGCACTTCCGCATGTCTCTAACAGAATTTGAAGACTTCATGCTGGCGCGTTTCGACAAAGCCGATGTAGAGCACAACGGCGTGCTCCCCCCGGCAGAATTCAAAGTCCTGCAAAACACACCGCAATAACCAATGTCCCAATCGGGCTGCAAAGGTGACGGGATCGGGCTGCCAATTTTTCCCAACAGAACCAGCAACAGAATTGTCGTCCCGACCGGAGCGAACCCGGATTTCCTGCCACGCTGCAATGGACACGTCCGCGTGTGCGCCTTTCTGTAAGGGAAAGGCGCATGAAGTGCACCAACGCGATTAAGTTCCACAGGAAATCCGGGGGAGCGTGGTGGAGGGATCTGCAGTTCCACTCACCCACTAGTCCATCTGTACTGGGAACGCCCTCTTCCCTTCTAGAAATGGAATCCAAGCTCCGCCGAAAGTGTTCGCGGCGTGACATAGTGTGTCCCGCTAAACGTCGACAGAAAGTTATACAACGCATATTTATTGCTCATATTGACTCCGGTAACGTGCAGGCTCCATTTGTACCGGTCCCCGGCGAACAAATTATCGTCCCCAATCGAAGCGTCAAAAAGATTCCGCGGCGCAATCCGGGGGGGATTGTGGTCATTATCCCCGGTGCCCGGGGCCGGGATGCTGAGCAAAGTCGACCCATACTCGGAAGCCGGGCAAGGTGTAGGCAGTGGCGTAGTCAAACTTGCCTTAATATTCCCGCACGTCAGCCCCGCTTCGAACTCCTGATCGGCGGTCAGGCTGCTAAGGTCCACCGCCGGCTGTCCATTCAGCAAAGTCGACGTAGGTCCGCACGCGCTGTTTGGATCGTTGGAGAGCGGGTTGTAGCACGGTGCCGAGCCGGCAACCATTCCGCTATCAAACCGCCAGTTGAAGCCGATCCACGGGCTGCGATGAAAGGGCAATTGATATTGCACGTGGGTCGTCTGGTTGAACCGTTCGTCGTGATCGATGCGGAAAGGCAATCCAGTCCCGCCGACCGTGGCGCCGGCTCCTGCAACCTGCGGCGGAAAGAACCGAGCCGCCACAGACGACATCACCACAAACGCTGACAGGTTGTGATAGTTGGGCACATCGACTCGCAGCGCTAGGCCCGGAACCTTCGAATTATGCCAGTCGATCGGAAACGTAATCGGAGTATTGCCCAGAACACTGAAGTCGAAAGCATTATGGGTGTACTTCCAGATGTAGTCGCCGCTGAACACCACGTTTTTCCCAAAGGCCTGCTGCAGGCCCGCATGGATTTCGTTGCGAAAGCCAGGTTGGAGAGTGCCTGCCACCCCGGCGGTGCAATGAAGCAACGGCGACAGGACTGCATTCAAACAACCCTGGCTCGACAGAACAAGATTTTCGTTAAACGGCGACTCCAGCGTGCGCGCATAGGAAACACGCAGCACGGTGCCGGTCCGCTTTACGTTGTAGGAGAGCCCCACCCGCGGTTCTGCCTGGGTGGCGCTTGCCAGCCCGTTGTACAGGTCACCACGAATGCCGACATTGACTACCCAATTGCCCGCCTTGATCGAATCCTCGACATAAAGAGCCAGTTCCTTGATATCGGCATGACCGAAGTAGCTGTAGTTACTTCCTCCGCGCGTGAGGTCATAAGGCAACAGAACCGGATTGAACCCTGCGGTGTTGGGTTCCAGTCCCTCTGTGGCGCATTCTGTGGGGCTGGTAAACCCGTCCACCGGGTTTCCGCTTCCGTTCAGGCAAGGCGAGTTGAAGGTGGGAGCGACAATACCCAGGCTGTCGCGTTCCCGGAGAAAAGTGTTGGAGTAGATCACCCCCGCCTTGATGGTCTGGTTTCCCTGGGTATAGGAGATATCGGAATGGACGCCGGCGTTGGTGAGCGTCCGGTATTGCCCGATTGTTTGACTCTGCAGATTGGGCGGTCCAAGGTCCGCCAGCGGATTTTCGCTGGGAAAGTATTGATACACATCTTTTCGAATATAGGGACCGAAGTTGAATACTGAGCTCTTTCCAATCGTCCGGGTATAGGTAGGCGCAATATCAAACGTCTCAATCTTGGAGTGCTGGTCGGCATTGCCGACGTCGTTGCCAAACTGATCGAGCACATTCAGGTTGTCGTAGCTGTTGGGGGTCTGAAACCAGCTGCGGCTGTAGTTCAGATTTAAGTGAAACGCATCGGCTGGCGTGAACTGGTAGTCCGCGCGGTCAAACACGTTCTGCTGGTTCCCTTTGTCGTGGAAGACCTGGAATTCCGGTGGATCCAGAAAACGCCCGGTATCGAGACCGTCCAGTTCGAAGAAATTTCCCCAGGTGGCGGAGCCATAGCCAATATCAAAACCTCCCGAGGCCGTTCCGAATGTCCCATAGGAACTGGTAAGGCTGCCCGTGGGCTTGGTAAGCCCTTGGCCGGAACGTGTCGTTACCTGGATCACCAGGCTGGTCTTCCCCCCAAACTCGGCCGGCGGCGCGCCGGCAATGACCTCAATCGACTGAATCGAGTTGGAAGGAATCTGATTCGAGAAGACCTTGCTTTGCTGGTCAGTGATCGGCTGGCCATCCACGGAAAACGAGTTGGAGGCGTGATCGCCCAGTCCATGGAAAAGCCCGTTGGAATCAGCAGAAACGCCGGGAGAGGAGAGCGTCACCAGCGAGCTTACCGAGGAGGATGAGCTTTCGAGCGGCAGCTTCTCGATCATATTCCGGTCCAGGTCGGTATGGAGTGAGGAGTCATTCTCCACCAGATCGTCGGCGGTCACCGTGACCGTGGTCGAAGCGCCACCCACTCGCAGCGCGATGGTGGGCGTAACAGGGACAGTCGAGCGCACCGGCACATCTAGCGAGAACGACGAAAAGCCGGGCGCGTTTACCGACAGGTGGTAGGGATTGAAGGGCAGGTTAGTGAATTGATAATGGCCCGCCCCGTCTGTCTTGGCCGTCCGGGAGAGCCCACTGACCGGGTTTTCGATCGTGACTGTGGCCGCGGGCACCACCGCGCCTGAGGCATCCGTCACCGTGCCTGTAATCGTGCCGGTAGCAGATTGGGCATGGAGACTAGTGGCCACGGACGACAACAGAAATGGCCAAAGGACGAAGACGAAACGTCTCGGAAACGAGCACATACACGGACCCCCGGATATCTTTGCGATTGGGTTGTTGAAACTGCTTAGGAAAAAGCAATCGCAACTGGCGGGGGTCTGGTATATAAGGAAAAAACGAGGAATCGGTGCGCGAAGGCGGTTTGTTGATCGACGATCGGCGTCGCCGTTCGTCTCGCGGCTAGGAGAACTGCCAGAGGTGCAGCGGGAGAGATGACAACATGAGCGGTTGCACAAAGAGCGCATCCCGAGTGAGACACATCGGCAGGGGTGTGAAAGTGTGCGACCTGAAGGGTGGCGCCGAAAATCAGCAGGAGAGCGCAACTAAGAACAAGGGCTAGCCGCCACGGATGCCGCACGTGATCTCTGGCTTGCTTATTGCGCATTACTACAACTATAGCTTAGCGGGCACTGCAGAGTTGGCAACGTCACCTGCGTGGGATCAAAAAACCTTACAGAAAGTCACTAGGCTATGGCCTTGGGAATCGCCTCTTCCCATCGACCCTGAGACTTAAGGATAAGTTCCACAATCTCCCGCGCACTGCCCTCGCCGCCCCGGGCATTGGTGACAAAGTGACAGATTGCCTTAAGTTCGGGAGCCGCGTTTCCGACAGCGACTGCGAGCCCGGCGCGCTTGGCCACCGGCATATCTGGCAGATCGTCCCCCATATAGGCCACTTCGTCCGCCTGAACTCCAGCCTTTTGCAGGCATTCGTCAAATGCGGCCATCTTGGTGGCTTGACCCAGGTAGACGAACTCCACACTTAGCTCGTGGGCACGCTGGGAAACCGCAGGCGACTTCCTGCCGGTAATGAAGCCGGTGCGGATCCCCATGATGTGCGCAAGTTTCAGCCCCGCGCCATCCTGCGAGTTGAAGACCTTCATCTCCGCGATGCCGCCATCCCCAGGCAGCGAAAGCAGGTTGACGCCGCCGTCAGTGAGCGTGCCATCGACGTCCATAAGGAACAACTTGATCTTCCGCGCGCGCTCAAGAACCTCAGGAGAAATCGTCGCCATGCAGACATCATACTGTGCAACCTTCACCCTCCTGTGGACCTTTCAGGTATCGACAGAACCCGGTCTACTCGGTAGCTCCAAACCACGCATGTAATCTATAGGAACCCTGACCTATGGCAATTCACGTTGCGCTGAATCACAAGACGCACTACCGTTACGACCGTCCGGTGATGCTCGGGCCGCAAACCATTCGCCTGCGCCCCGCGCCTCATTGCCGCACCCCGATCCTTGCCTACTCACTGAAAGTCCTTCCCAAGAACCACTTCATCAATTGGCAACAGGACCCGCAGGCCAACTACCTCGCTCGCCTGGTGTTTCCGGAAAAGACCACGGAGTTCGTAGTCGAGGTCGACCTGGTTGCCGAAATGGCAATCTTCAATCCCTTCGACTTCTTCCTCGAGCCGTACGCGGAGCAAATCCCATTCGCCTACGAGACCTCTCTCGCCCGGGAACTACGCCCCTTCCTTGAAGCCGAGGTGCCCGGTCCCAGGCTCGCTGGTTTTCTCGCCCAGGTACCTCGGATCGCCACCCCGACCCTGAATTTTCTGGTCAGCCTCAACCAACGGGTGCAACACGATATCGGTTATGTCATCCGGCTGGAGCAGGGGGTACAAACCTGCGAACAGACTCTTTCCCTGGGCACTGGTTCCTGTCGTGACTCCGCCTGGCTTTTGGTGCAGATCCTGCGCAACCTCGGGCTCGCCGCCCGCTTCGTATCTGGCTACCTGATCCAACTCACCGCCGACGTAAAACCGCTCGAGGGTCCCTCCGGCGCCTCGAGCGACTTCACCGACCTGCACGCCTGGACCGAGGTCTATCTTCCCGGCGCCGGCTGGGTCGGTTTCGACCCTACTTCAGGGCTGCTGGCCGGAGAAGGACACATCCCACTCGCCTGCACACCCGATGTAGGCAGCGCGGCACCCATCTCCGGCCCGTTGGAATTCTGCAAAACAGATTTCAGCTACTCGATGACCGTCCAGCGGATCTACGAATCCCCTCGAGTCACCAAACCCTACTCCGACCCGCAATGGGAGCAGATCGAAGCCCTCGGCCACCAGGTCGACGTCGATCTGCAAGTGGGGGATGTGCGCCTCACCATGGGCGGCGAGCCGACCTTCATCTCGCTTGACGACCGCAATGGGAGCGAATGGGCGACCACCGCGATGAGCCCCTCGAAGCGCCGGTTGGCGGTGGAGTTGCTGCTAAGAATGCGCGACCGCTTCTCCACCGGCGCGCTGCTGCATTTTGGTCAAGGCAAGTGGTATCCCGGAGAGGAGCTTCCCCGTTGGGCCCTCGGCTGCTACTGGCGCAAAGACGGTGTGTCTATTTGGGAGAACCAAAGCCTTTTCGCTGAAGACGGTAAAAACTACGGCTACGGCGCGGTCGATTCCCGCAAATTTCTCGAAGCGCTGACCCGCCGGCTGCAGGTAAGTTTCTCCTTCGCCATCGCCGCCTACGAAGACATCTTCTTTCACTTGTGGAAGGAACGGCGTCTGCCCGAGATCGTCGATCCGCTTGACCCCAAGCTGAAGGAGTTTGGCGAGCGAGCGCGGCTGGCGCAACTGTTTGAAAAGGCCGCGCAGGAGCCGATCGGCTTTGTCCTCCCTTTGCGCCGCATCCCCACCCGCTCCGGTACGCCGCGATGGACCAGTCAGCCCTGGTTCCCGGCGGTAGAACGGATGTTTCTCACTCCCGGCGATTCGCCCATGGGGTACCGTCTCCCGCTCGAAGCAGTCCCCTGGACGAAACCGGAAGATGTCACTTACTCCTTCGATATCGATCCTTTTCGGCGGCGGGACAAGCTGCCTCCTCGGCCGGAGCGTCGCATGAACTCCTTCGCCATGGCTCCCATGTCGGATGACCCGCTGCCTGCTGCGGATCGAGGCAAGCCAAAACCCGAGGACGAGCAGGCCCTCACCCTGACCCGGCCTGCGCTCTGCGTCCAGGCGCGCGCCGGCAAACTCTGTATCTTTATGCCGCCGGTCGACTACCTCACCGACTATCTCGACCTGGTTGCCGCCATCGAAGATACCGCGGCCTATCTCTCCATGCCGGTGTTGATCGAGGGCTATACCCCGCCCAACGACACTCGGATTTCCGTCTTCAAAGTCACTCCCGATCCAGGGGTGATCGAAGTCAACATCCACCCCGCAGCCAGTTGGGATGCATTGGTCGAAAACACTACGGCGGTCTACGAACTCGCTCGCCAGACCCGTCTGGGAACAGAGAAGTTCCTGCTCGATGGCCAGCACACCGGCACCGGCGGCGGCAATCACCTGGTGATCGGCGGGCCCACCGCGGATGACAGCGCGTTTCTGCGCCGCCCTGACCTGCTACGCAGCATGGTCAATTACTGGCAGAACCATCCCGCACTGTCCTATCTGCTTTCCGGGCTGTTCATTGGTCCCACCAGCCAACATCCAAGGGTCGACGAAGGCCGGGTTGAGTCTCTTTATGAGTTGGAAATTGCCTTCGATCAGATTCCTGACCGGGGTTCGACCCCGGTGTCCTCGCGCATGACGGACCGCCTCTTCCGCCATCTGCTTACCGACGTCACAGGAAGCACCCATCGCGCCGAATTCTGTATCGACAAACTCGATCCGCCGGAAGGTGCTGGGACGCGCCTCGGCCTGCTCGAGCTGCGCGCCTTTGAAATGCCGCCCCACGCCCGCATGAGCTTGACTCAGCAATTGCTGGTGCGAGCCCTGATCGCGCAATTCTGGCGAAAGCCGTATCGGCAAAAACTGGTCGCCTGGGGAACCAGCCTGCACGATCGCTTTATGCTGCCCCATTTTGTGCAGCTTGATTGGGAAGACGTGGTGGGCGATCTCAACCGGGCCGGTTATGGCTTCCGCAGCGAATGGTTCGCGCCCCACTTCGAGTTTCGCTTTCCTCTCATTGGCTCCGTCACTGCGCGCGGCATCCAGCTGGAACTGCGTCACGCCCTCGAACCCTGGAACGTCCTCGGCGAAGAAGCTTCCAGTGGTGGCACCGCCCGCAGCGTGGACTCCTCGGTAGAGCGGTTGCAGGTTAAGGTGACGGGGATGGTGGACCACCGCTTCGCCGTGCTTTGCAATGGCCGGCCTGTGCCCCTGCATCCCACTGGGGAAGCGGGGGAGTTCGTTGCCGGCGTCCGCTACCGCGCTTGGCAGCCGGCTTCATGCCTTCATCCTGATATTCCCATTCATAGCCCCCTGGTCTTCGACATTGTCGATACCTGGTCGGGCCACGCGATCGGGGGCTGCACCTATCACGTTGTACATCCGGGCGGGCGGGCTAACGAGCAATTCCCGGTCAATGCCTACGAAGCCGAAAGCCGGCGCCTGGCCAGGTTCACCAGCTTTGGCCACACACCCGGCCCCATTGACGTACCCAGCGAAAGGCCCAATGTAGAGTTTCCCTTGACCCTCGATTTACGCCGCAGCCCGTGACAGGTGTATGCCCGAAATACTGGATGACCCGCTACTAACCGCCGACTATCGCCAGGCCCCTGGCGTTTACGACGAGATGTGCGTTGAGCCGGGCATTCTTCGTCCCCACTGGGACCGGTATGTCGCTTCGCTATCCTCGCTGGGCAGCAAGGAGCTGGCCCACCGCTGGCAGACAGCGCGGCAGCGAATCCGCGAGAACGGCGTCACCTACAACGTCTATGGCGACCCCCTGGGAACTGATCGCCCATGGAGCCTGGATGCGATTCCGCTTCTTATCCCGCCCGCGGAGTGGAGCTATCTGGAAGCCGGCCTGATCCAACGTGCGCGCCTGCTCAACACCATCCTTGCAGATCTTTACGGCCCGCAGAAGTTGCTTCTGAATGGGGATTTGCCCGCCGCCCTGGTGTTCGGCAACCCGTCTTTCTGGCGTGCCTGTCACGATGTTCCCGTTCCCGGATCGAACTACCTGCACCTCCTGGCTGTCGACCTGGCCCGCTCGCCCGACGGGCAATGGTGGGTGATCTCCGACCGCACCCAGGCGCCTTCCGGTGCCGGCTATGCTCTCGAAAACCGCATCGTCATGGCGGAGACATTCCCCGACCTTTTTCGTGAGGCCCAGGTGCACCGGTTGGCTGGCTTCTTTCGCGATTTCCGCGAGACCATGCTGCACCTTTCACCCTCAGCACGCACCCATCCCCGGGTTGTGCTCCTCACCCCCGGACCGCTGAACGAGACCTACTTCGAGCACTCCTACCTGGCCCGTTATCTCGGTTTCACACTGGTGCAGGGAAGCGATCTGACGGTGCGGGAAAATCGCGTCTTTCTCAAGTCTCTCGAGGGGCTCAGGCCGGTGGACGTGGTTTTGCGGCGCATGGACGATAGTTTCTGCGATCCCCTCGAGCTGCGTTCCGACTCCTATCTGGGAGTACCTGGCTTGGTCGAGGCCGTCCGTTCGGGCAATGTGGCAGTAGCCAACGCGCTGGGCAGCGGGCTGCTCGAAACCTCGGCCTTCATCCCTTTCCTCCCCGGCCTCAGCCGCAATTTGCTGGGCGAGCGTCTGGCGCTCCCCTCGGTCGCGACCTGGTGGTGCGGCCAGCCACGGGCTCTCTCCTACGTGCGCCAGAACCTGGATTTTCTGGTGATCAAACCGGCTTACCCGTCGAAAGGCATGGAGCCGGTCTTCGGCGGCAGACTTGGGCCGGGCGAACGTTCGCGTCTGCTGGCGGAGCTGGAAAACCGGCCCAATGAGTTTGTCGGCCAGGAGCTCCTCAACTTGTCTAGTGTGCCCGTGTGGTCCGATGGCAACCTCATGCCCCGGCGGGTGGTATTGCGCGTCTACATCGCGGCCGCGGGCGATAGCTGGATCGTGATGCCGGGGGGATTGACTCGCGTTTCCCCCTCGCCCGATACCCCTGTCGTCTCCATGCAACATGGTGGCGGCAGCAAGGACACCTGGGTTCTCTCCTCCGAACCGGTCGACAACTTCACCTTGCGCCGGCCGCGCGATCTGCCGGTTGAGCTGCATCGCGGGGTCAGTAGCGACCTGCCCAGCCGCGCGGCAGAACATCTCTTCTGGTTGGGCCGTTATGCCGAGCGATGTGAGCATCTGGCCCGGGTGCTGCGTTGCATCCTGGTCCGCATGACGGGCGAGTCCTGGGGCCCCGAGACCGTGGGGTGGCAATCGCTGATGAAGCTATACGAGTGCCTGGAGTCCCCTTATTCCCGTCTTGCAAAAGACGACCCGCAGGGGCACCTCGATCAGCAGGGAGATCTGGAAAAGGAAATTCTCTCGCTGATCTTTGAAGAACAGCGCAGTGATAGTCTCAACGCCAATTTGAGCCGCGCCACCCGCGCCGTGGCCCAGGTGCGCGATCGCCTTTCGACCGACCTACTGCGCATTGTGAGCCAGCTAGGCAGTCTTGCCCGAGCGTCGGACCGCGTCGCCTGGGGCTACGTATCGGCAGCGGACGCGCTGGCGGTGCTGAACAGCTGTATCCTGACTCTCGCCGCCCTGCGCGGAATCGAAGCCGGCAACATCACCCGCGGCCCCGGCTGGCACTTTCTCAACATTGGCAGGCGGATTGAGCGGTCGCTTCAGTTGCTCGAGTTGCTGCGCTCGATTGTGGTTCCGATCGATCCCGAGAACTGGCCGTCGCTGGAAATGCTGTTGGAGGTAGCCGACAGTTCCATCACGTATCGTTCGCGCTATTTCACCGTTTTACAGGCTGCGCCGGTGGTCGATTTGTTGATGAATGACGAAGCCAACCCCCGCTCTCTCGCCTTCCAACTGGACGATCTAAGCCGGCACTGCGGTGAGCTTTCCAGTATGCCCTCGGGCTCCGGCTGGCCGGTTTTGAAGCAGAGGCAGATGGAGGCTGCCGCCGCCCGGCTGCTCCACGCGGATGTGGAATTGCTTTGCGAGAGCCGAACCAACACCAACCGAATCGAGTTGGACAGCCTTCTCGAAGATCTCGATGCAGCATTGCCCGCCTTCTCCGAAGCCATAGCCAACACCTACTTCAGCCACGCCGAAATGGAGCGCGCCACCTGATGCACAACAGTCATGAGGGACCCGTAGGAGCAAGACGGGTGCCCCACGTTCGCCCTAGCGTACTTGGGACGAAACGGATGGGGCGAAGCCCCAACCATCGCGGTTAAGCCGAAGGGAAGTTCTCACCTTCACCCCAGCGCCAAGTCAAAGGAAAAGGAAAGAAATGCTCTACCGGGTACGGCACCAAACCATCTATGACTACGTACAACCGGTTTCGGTATCCCATCACGTCGTCCGCCTGACCCCCCGCGACCTGCGCGGCCAGAGACGCCGGCTCATCGAGCTCTCCATTTGGCCTGTCCCGCCTTACCAGGCCACCACTCATATCGACTACTTCGGAAACACCGTCACCTCATTCACTTTGCCCGAATCGCACACCCGGATGACTGTCGAGGCTACCAGCGAGCTCGAAGTCCATACGCTCGCGCACCCTGTCTTCTCCCAGTCTCCCGCCTGGGAAACGGTGCGAGACGCAGTGGCCTCCGACCATAGCCCGGAGGGAACGGACGCTTATCAGTTCGTCTTCGACTCCATCCGTGTCTCTGCCAAGCCGGAGCTCGCTCTCTACGCCCGCGAGTCGTTTTCCCCTGGACGTCCGCTGCTCGAGGCGGTCTTCGACCTCACCACGCGCATCCACCAGGATTTCCGTTTTGATCCCAAGGCAACCGAAGTGACCACACCGGTCGAAACCTTCTTTGAAAAGCGTCGCGGAGTTTGCCAGGACTTCTCCCATCTACAAATCGCCTGCATGCGCTCGCTGGGACTGCCGGCGCGTTATGTCAGCGGATATTTGCGCACTCTTCCTCCGGCCGGTGGTACACGCCTGGTGGGGGCCGATGCCTCCCATGCCTGGTGTGCGGCCTGGTGCCCCGGCTTTGGATGGGTGGATTTCGACCCCACTAACAACTGCGTCCCTTCCGATGGCCACATCACGTTGGCGTGGGGTAGGGACTACAGCGACGTCAGCCCCATTCGCGGGGTTCTGCTCGGCGGCGCCAAACACAGCCTGAAAGTTGGGGTGGATGTGATGCCGCTGGAGTGAGCCGCGGTAGTCGCGCACGGCTGCGCCGTGCCAAACTGGAGTGACAGGCCGGCCCTGCAAGAATTCCCCTTGGAGAAATCGAAGTGAAGTTAAAAGCTCTGCTGCCTTTGCTGTTCCTGTTGACCGCCTATACCTCGCGTCTGAACGCGGCGGATCCTGCAAATGTGACCCGCGCCACGCTTTCCAACGGCTTGCAAGTGGTCATCGTGCGCAACGCGCTGGCCCCGGTGGTCACGGTCGAGCTGAACTTCAAGGTCGGCGGGGATGAAACGCCGCCTGGTTTTCCCGGGTCGGCTCACGCGGAAGAACACATGGCTTTTCGCGGCTGCACCGGCATGACTGCGGATCAAACAGCGGCGATCTACGCCCAACTCGGCGGCCGAGACAATGCCGACACGCAGCAAAATATCACGCAATTTTTTACCACCGTGCCTGCCGCCGACCTGGATGTCGCGCTGCAGGCGCAGGCCTCCTGCTTGCGCGGTGTGGATAACTCCGAAGAGGAGTGGGCCCACGAGCGAGGCGCCATTGAACAGGAGGTGTCGCGCGACCTCTCCAACCCCACCTACAAATTTATCGATCGCTTGAATGGCGACATGTTTGCCGGTACCCCGTATGCCCATGATCCTCTGGGTACCAGGCCATCCTTCGATGCCACCACCGGCGCCATGCTCAGCGACTTTTACAAGAAGTGGTACACCCCCGGCAACGCCATCCTGGTGATCGTGGGCGACGTGGATCCTGCCGCCACCATCGCCAAGGTAAAGCAGCTCTACGGCGACATTACGAACCATCCCATCCCCGAGCATCCAGCCGTCAACCTGACCCCGGTCAAGCCGGAGACCTTCACCCTCGACAGCAATCTGCCCTATGTGTTGGGCTTCATTGCCTATCGCATGCCCGGCACTGACTCACCCGACTACGCCGCGGCGCAAATACTTGCGGACGTACTGGCCAGCCAGCGCGGCGACCTGTACGGCATGGTGCCCGCAGGCAAAGCCCTTTATGCCGGCTTCGGCATTGCCGAGACCTATCCCAAGGCCAGCGTTGGTTATGGCGAGATTGCACTACCCGCCGGCGTCGATGCCACCGGGCCCATCAACGAGATGCGTCAGATCGTCGAGAGCTATGCCCAGAAGGGTTTGCCCCAGGACTTGTTCGACGCTGCCAAGCGCAGCGAGATTGCCTCCGCTGAGTTTCAGCGCAATTCCATCCCCGGCTTGGCCTCGGTCTGGTCGGAGGCTCTCACCGCGGAGGGCCGCAACTCTCCGGAAGACGACCTTCAGGCAATCAGGGCAGTCACGCTGGCGGATGTGAACCGCGTGGCCAAGCAATACCTGGTTACCTCCAACTCCATCACTGCCACTTTGAAACCGTCGCCCTCCGGCGAAGCGGTCGCCGCCAAGGGTTTTGGAGGGGGCGAGAAAATGACCTCGGCTCCCACCAAGCCGGTGGTCTTGCCTGCCTGGGCTGCCGCGTCGCTTTCGCAGCTGAAAGTCCCTAACGACTACGTCGTAGCCTCGGACACGACGCTCCCCAACGGTCTTCGTTTGATCGTTAAGACGGACCACACCAGCCCTACCGTAACCGTAGTGGGCACGGTTAAGAACAACGCCGATTTGCAGACGCCCAAGGGGCAAGAGGGTGTGTCCGACGTGCTCGACGGACTCTACTCGTACGGCACCACGACCCTCGACCGCCTGGCCTTCCAGAAAGCGCTGGACGACATTGCCGCCAACGAGACTGCGGGTTATGACTTTTCTGTGCAGGTGTTGAAGGACAACTTTTCCCGCGGAGTCCAGTTGCTGGCCGACAACGAACTCCATCCTGCGTTGCCGGCGGAAGCCTTTAGCGTGGTCAAGGACCAGACGACCCAGTTCGTTGCCGGCAACCTGAAGAGTCCGGGATATCGCACCTCGCGCGCTCTTGATCTGGCATTGTTGCCGGCTGGCGACCCGGTGCTGCGTGAGGTGACTCCAGCCACTCTGGGTACCGTCACCCTGGAAGATGTCAAGAAATTCCATGCCACCACGGTGCGTCCCGACCTGACCACTATCGTGGTCATCGGCGACGTCACCTCGGACGAAGCCAAGGCAGTGATCACCAAGTGGTTTGGCGAGTGGAAGGCAGAGGGACCGAAACCGGAGACCACGCTCCCTGCGATTCCCGTAAACAAGGCATCGGCCGCGAACGTACCCGACCCGCAGGCGGTGCAGGACTCCGTGGTGTTGGCCCAGCAGTTGAACCTCAACCGTTTCGATCCCGACTACTATCCTCTGCAACTGGGCAATCACGTCCTCGGCGGCGGCTTCTATGCCACCCGGCTCTACCATGATCTTCGCCAGGTGGCCGGCTACGTTTACAACGTGGACGTCAGCATGGAAGCGTCCAAGACCCGGGCCAGCTACACCGTCACCTACGGTTGCGATCCGGACAAGGTTTCCAAGGCAAGGGCTTTGGTCCAGCGCGACCTGGAGCAGATGCGTACGTCCGACGTAACCCCCGACGAACTGCATCTGGCGAAGGCCATGCTTCTGCGCGCACTTCCGCTGGGCGAGTCGAGTGAAGAAGGGGTAGCGCAGGGCCTATTGCGCCGGGCGGTAATCGGTCTGCCCCTGGATGAGCCAATCGTGGCGGCAAAGAAGTACTTTGAGCTCAACGCCGATCAGGTAAAGGCCGCCTTCGCCCGCCAACTCCGGCTGGACGATTTCGTCCAGGTGGTCCGAGGTCCAGCCCCCCAGTAGGGGAAGAAACCGCAGATCTCTCCACTCCGCTACCCCGGATTTCCTGTTGACCTTGGTGGCGTTGGTGCACTTCATGCGCCCTTCTTTATGGAAGGGCGCACACGCGGCCTCGTCCAGTGCAGCGTGGCAGGAAATACGGGTACGCTCCGGTCGAGATGACAATTCATCTTGGGAACGCTAAGTGTCGTTTTCAAGATGAATTGTCATCTCGACCGGAGCGTAGCGGAGTGGAGAGATCTGCGGTTTCTTTCTCGGGTCCCAACTCTGCCGACCGGAGCCGACGGACCTGCTGTTTCAGCCCACCCCAACCCCGGGCTGTTAGACTATAGGGAAGGCATTGCCCGGTTGTCCTGCCTGTCATTTCCAGCCAGCTCGTCAAAGCAAGGCTAGTCAATCTCAACCCAACGCCTTTCCGCGACCCGGAAGAATAGGAATTCCTCGCCCGTGAGCACGCCCATTCGAAATATCGCCATCATCGCCCACGTAGACCATGGCAAAACAACTCTCGTGGATGCAATGTTGCGCCAGGCTGGCACCTTCCGTGCCAATGAAGCACTGACCGAGCGGGTCATGGACTCCAATGAACTGGAAAAGGAGCGCGGCATCACCATTCTCGCCAAAAACACGGCCATCCAGTTCCGTGACACCAAGATCAACATCGTCGACACCCCCGGCCACGCTGACTTTGGAGGCGAGGTCGAGCGTGCTCTCAAGATGGTGGACGGGGTCATGCTCCTGGTGGACGCCTCAGAAGGCCCCCTGCCGCAAACCCGGTACGTACTCTCCAAGGCCCTCGAAGCCAAGCTGCTGCCTATCCTGGTCATCAACAAGATCGATCGTCCCGACGCCCGCCCGAAAGAGGTGCTCGACGAGGTATACGACCTGTTCATCGATCTGGACGCCGCCGAAGACCAGTTGGACTTTCCCGTGCTCTACACCAACGCCAAGTTGGGCACTGCCAGCACCTCTCTGGACACCCCCGGAGAGAACCTGCAACCGCTTTTTGAAACGATTATTTCCACCATTCCGCCCGCCAGCGGCGACCCGGATGGACCGCTGCAAATTCTGGTCACCAACCTCGATTACTCCGACTACCTGGGCCGCCTGGCCATTGCCCGCGTGTTTAACGGCACCCTGAACAACGGGCAAGAGGTGAACATCTCCAAGCGCGACGGATCGCTGCTCAAAACCAAAATTACCAAACTATTCACGTTTAACGGATTGAAGCGTACCGACACCGAAGCGACCCAGGTCGGGGACATCGTCGCCATCGCCGGAGTCACCGGCATCACCATTGGCGAGACCATCACCGGCATCGAGAATCCCTCACCGTTGCCTCTGATTGTCATCGACGAGCCCACCATCGCCATGCAGTTTTCCGTCAACAACTCGCCCATGGCGGGCCGCGAAGGACAGTTTGTCACCTCCCGCAATCTGCGCGAGCGCCTGGATAAGGAACTGCTCACCAACGTCTCCATTCGCGTGGAGGAGACCGGAAGTCCCGACAGTTTCAAGGTTCTCGGACGCGGAGAATTGCAGCTGGCCATCCTGATCGAGATGATGCGTCGCGAAGGCTTTGAGCTGATGGTGGGCCGGCCCGAGATTGTTACCAAGACGGTCGATGGCAAAGTGCTGGAGCCGGTCGAGCATCTCACCATTGACGTTCCCGACAATTTTGTCGGCACCGTGATCGAGCGTCTGGGGCCCAGGCGTGGGGAGATGCTGAAGATGCACAATCACGGCTACGGCCGCCAGCGTCTGGAGTTCCGTGTGCCCAGCCGCGGCCTCATTGGCCTACGCAGCGAGATGCTGACGGAGACGCGCGGCACCATCGTGATGAATGCGCTCTTTGACGGCTACATGCCTTACCAGGGTGAGATCCCGCAGCGGCCCAGCGGCGCGCTCATCTCCGATCGCAATGGCGCCACCACCGCTTACGCGCTCAATGGGCTTCAGGACCGCGGAGTGCTCTTCATAACCGCCGGCGTTGAAGTCTATGAGGGCATGGTCATCGGCGAGCATTCCCGGGACAACGATCTGGACGTGAATGTGGTGCGCGAAAAGAAGCTAACCAACATGCGTGCCTCGAGCGCTGACGACGCCATCCGCCTGGTGCCCTTCAAGCCAATGAACCTGGAGCAGGCCATCGAATTCATTGCCGAGGACGAAGTGGTGGAAGTGACGCCCAAGTCCTTGCGTTTGCGCAAGAAAATTCTCCAGGCGAATCGCCGTCCCCGGCGCAATCCCACCCCGGCATGAAGCGTCTCCATCTGATTCTCGGCGGTTCCATGGCCGCCTTGATTCTCGTGACCGGCGTCGCCTGGTACGCCGGAGTGAAACGTAGTAAGGCAGCCCCGCAAACGGCAACTGCCGGCAATAGTCAGGATGTTCAATCACCCGGCGGAGCGGACGATGCTTCCCCCACGCGAATCTATGCCCACAACCTCATGTTGAGAAAGGGCCCGGACTTCCGTATCTACGTTCGCTGGCTCAAGGGAGAGATGAGGCGCACCAGGCAGGGCACTAACCCATCTTTCGACGATCCGGAGTCCTTCTTCCTTGAGGTGCAGCAGGGCATCATCCACGCGAATATCGGCGACATCAGTCACTTCCTCAATGTCGGCGTGGTTCCGGGTTCTCCACTTCAAAACATCTCGATCACCGGGGACGGAAATCAGATATCTGTGCACGGCACGATTCACAAGATGCATATTCCGCTTCCGATCGGCTTGGATGGGACGATTTCCCCTTCATCGGATGGCCGGATCCACTTGCATGTGGAACACCTTTCGGTGTTGAAACTTCCGGTCAAGGGTCTGTTGGGTGACGTTCACGTCAGCATTGCCGACCTGATGGGAAAAACCAGCGTTGCCGGCGTCGAAGCCTCGCAGAATGATCTTTACTTTGATACACAAAAGCTGCTGCCGGCTCCGCACATCCATGGGCAGCTCACCAAGGTGCGGGTCGTGAACCCGGATATTGCGGTGATGTACGGCGATGCGCAGAACGACGTCGCCCGTACTGAAGAATGGCACAACTTTCTAGCGCTGAAAGGGGGAACTGTCGATTTCGGCAAGCTCACCATGAACCACGTCGACCTCATCATGATCGACGCATCCAAAGATGCCTGGTTTGATCTGGATCTGGTGAACTATCAGGCGCAGCTGGTAAATGGGTACACGCGCATGACCCCACAAGCCGGCCTGGAAATCTTCATGCCCGATCTAAGCCAGCTTCCCCCGCAGCACACTCCACAGAGCATCAGCGCCCAATGGCTGAAAAACCGCAAACTGCCGCCACCGTCCGATGTCCCGGTAAAGTAAGATACAAAAGAAAAACATTTCCAAGACGTGACCGCGGATCCATCGGCTACGCTCGGGATGACAAAGGGTAGTGCGGCGTTCCAATTGAGTGTCGGCTGTTGAGCCGACTTGTCCGTTCCTAACAGATGTGTCATCCCGACCGAAGCGAAGCGGAGTGGAGGGACCTGCTGTTCATCATCCCCAGCATCGAATCTGAAGGGAAGCGCTACCCTCCCCTTTGTCATCCCGAAGCGTGGCCGAGGTATCTGCGGTTCAGCGGATCTCGCATGGAAATGTTTTGCGCTCGACGTTCTCCTCTAAACCTTTTCCGCAATCGACTTCGCCTGACTAAACAACAACAAATAATCCGGCCCCCCAGCCTTGGAATCAGTGCCGGACATATTGAATCCCCCGAACGGGTGCGCTCCCACCATCGCGCCTGTGCATTTCCGGTTCAAATACAAATTCCCCACGTGGAACGCCCGCCGCGCGTGCTCCAGCTTTTCATGCGAACTCGAATACACCGCCCCAGTCAGCCCATACTCCGTATTGTTGGCAATCTCCAGCGCGTGATCGTAATCCCGCGCCCGGATCACTGCCAGCACCGGCCCAAAAATCTCTTCCTGTGCGATGCGCGCCTTCGGCGAAACATCCACAATCACCGTTGGCTCCACGTAATACCCGCCGTCGGCATTCGTAATCGCGTGACCGCCCGTCAAAAGCCGCCCCTCGCCCTTGCCGATCTCGATATAAGAAAGAATCGTATCCATGGCTGAGCGGTTGACCACGGGGCCCATGCTGGCGTTGGTAGCCGGATCGCCTACCTGCAGCTCCTGCACGCGTTCGCGGACCCGTTCGACAAAAACATCATAGATAGGGTCTTCGACAATCGCCCGCGAACACGCCGAGCACTTCTGTCCGTTGAAGCCGAAGGCCGAGGCCACGACGCCTTGCACCGCGGCGTCAAGATCGCAATCCGTGCTCACGATGATGGAGTCCTTGCCCCCCATCTCGAGAATGGTCCGCTTGATCCAGATCTGTCCTGGCTTGGTTTGAGCTGCGCGCGCGTGGATATCCAGCCCGACTTCCTTCGATCCGGTAAAGGCGATCAGACGCGTCTTGGGATGTTCCACAATGGCGTTGCCGAACGTGCCGCCGGAACCGGGACAGAAGTTCACCACACCCGGCGGCATCCCCGCCTCTTCAAGCACATCGAGAAACCGAGCCGCGATGGTCGGGGAGTCGCTCGAAGGTTTCAGAATCACCGTATTGCCAGTCACAATCGCGGCCGCGGTCATGCCGGCCATAATGGCAAAGGGAAAATTCCACGGCGGAATCACCGCGCAAACGCCCAGCGGGATGTACCACAGTTGATTGCGCTCGCCGGGATACGGGATAGGCGTAGTCGTCCCTCCAAGCCGCAGCGCCTCACGCGCATAGAACTCCAGGAAGTCGATGGTCTCGGCGACATCCGCATCGGCCTCCACCCAATTCTTGCCCACCTCATAAGTCAGCCACGCACAGAATTCGAATTTGCGTTTGCGAATCAGCTCTGCCGCATGCAACAACAACGCCGCGCGTTCTTCAAAGGTCACATACTTCCAGTGCGAGAACGCCTCCAGCGCTGCCTGCATCGCTCTCTCGGCGTGTTCCAGACCAGCCTTCTGATGGATCCCGACAACCTGTGCCGGCCGGGCAGGATTCAACGACTCAATCTTCTCCGCTGTCTTGCTGCGCTCGGAACCAATCACCAGTTCATATTCGTGGCCGAGCATATCGCCCACCCTGGTCAGCGCCGCCTGCATGGCATGCACGTTCTGCGGGTCTTTGAAATCGATAAAGGGTTCGTTGTGGAAGGGTCCGCGAGGCGCAACAGGCTGGATGACAGTGCTGATCTGGGCAGTAGGCATAACAACCCAATTTTACTCTCTATCGCGTGGCCGTGAGACGCTCCGTCTGCGCTGACATCTTGGCCGTGCGTTCCAGCTTGTCCCAATTGAAGGGCCGTCCATCGATGGCCCGCTTTACCGTTTTGAAGAGCACCAGCGAAAACAGCTGGCGATACGCAAAACGTTGCAGCCAGATGTGGAACAGCAACCACCCATCGCCCTTGTTCGCTGCGTGCTTCCGCTCCAGGCTGAAGGCCAGCGCCGACGTGACAAAGTCGATGATCAAGAAGGCGAGGAAGAAAGTCAGTAATTTCTCGAAGTTTGCCGCGTTGGCCGCTTCCGGGTGGAAATGACGGTCGAGCAGGTAGTGAAAGACGCCGGCCACAAACATCAAATCGATAAACGGAGAGACCAGCGGAAGCAGGATCTGAAACACCAGGATATTGGGCAGAGCGAACAGCCCCATCGCCTTATTTTTGAGGAACGCGCCCTGGTGCTTGTAGACAGCCTGCAGCGTACCGAAAGACCACCGGAAGCGCTGCCGCATCAATCCGCCAGCCGTAGCCGGAGCCTCGGTGAACGCCAGCGCGCGGTCTTCGTAGATCACCTTGTAGCCCTGTTCCAGCAGGTTCATGGTAAGGTCGGCATCCTCGGCTACCGTGTTGACGGGGTAAGATCCGCCATGCCGTACGGCCTCCGTTCGCCACGCGCCAATTGCCCCGGGAACGACCGTGACTACATTGAACAGATCTAGGGCCCGGCGCTCGAAGTTCTGGCTGGTGATGTACTCCAGGGCCTGCCAACGGGTCCACAAGTTGACCCGATTGCCCACCTTGGCGTTGCCCGCCACGGCGCCGATCTCCGGGTCAGCGAAGTGGCAGACCAACTTCGACACCGCATCGGCCGCGATCACGGTGTCGGCGTCGATGCCCACATAAAACTCTTCTTCCAGGTCGGCGACGGCGAAATTGAGCGCCTCCGCCTTGCCCCCATTCGGCTTGCGCAGCACGGTTAACATGCCGGCAGCGATCTCATCCGGATAGGCCGCACGCGCCACCTCAGATGTGCGATCCGGAGATCCATCGTCGATGACGATGATGCGTAGATGGGGATAGTCCGAGTTCAGCACCGAGCGTATGGTGCGTACAATCACTTTCTCTTCGTTATAGGCGGGAATCAGCACTGCTACCCGGGGCAGAAATCCGCCCGCCACTTCCGGAATGGGGCGTTTGCGCAGCCGGTCGATCAACGCGAAGATCCCCACCAGGATCAGCCGCGCGCTCATCAGAATATCGCCGAGAAAAAACAGGCTGACGACAAAGTGGTTGAAGAACGCCCAGGCGAAGAAGGCAACAGAATCGACCCGCGCCTGCCATCGTTCTTTGTAATTCAGCGGCGGCATCACTTCCGCTCGCGTTTTTCCCATCAGGTCGGAGACCTGCTCAATCACATAGCCGTGCGCCCGCAGCCCATCGATCAGCATCGGCAGTGCGGCGAGCGTCAAGCTGCGATTGCCGCCTCCATCGTGCATCAGGATGATGCTGCCCCGAAACTGCGGCTTGCTCTTCATCAGCTGCAATTGATCCAGCACATCCTGCAGGATGCTTTGCGGCGTCTTCCGCGCTCGTTCGTCCCAGTCACCGGTATCGATCTTATTGCCGATGATGGTGTAGCCCATCTTCTGGATCAGATAAGCGGGCGCCGCCTGGTCGTTCGTATCCGGTTCCTCGTCGATATCATAAGGAGGCCGGAAATAGAGCGGCTTGACCCCCAGCTTGCTGCCAAACAAACGTTCCGTAAGGTTGAGCTGCAATCGCACTTGTTCCGGTGATATTTCGCTGATGTCGGGATGGGTCCAGGTGTGATTGCCGATCTCATGTCCCTCGGCCATCACCCGCTTCATCAGGCTCACGTTGTCCTGCGCCTGTTCGCCGATCATCATGAAGGTGGCCTGCACCCCCTTTTCCTTGAGGACGTCCAGGATCTTGGGTGTCCAGGTCGGATCGGGCCCGTCATCGAAACTAATGGCCACCGCTCCTGGTTTATACCCGTAATACTCGATGGCGTAGGGCGAGGGATAGGTGAGCATGTGCTCATCGGTCACGGTCCAGTTGTAGGAATCCATGTCGATGGTCCGCGAGCCCGGATGCGGCTCTCCAGTGATATGCAGGATGTCGCCCTCGCCGTCGGTAACCACATCGTTGCCCGGCGGTATCTGCTTCAGCGACAAAGGTGCAGACATGTTGCTGGGGTGATCCCAGATCGACCATATCGATGGGTCCTCCTCGCCCAGGCACCACAAGGCGAAGGTCTGCAAACCCATTTGCCGTCCGGCGCGGAGTTCGTTCAACGCTGTCACCGCATCCAGCATCCAGACCTGGTGACGCACGTGGGCATCTTCATCGTCATAAGTAAAATGTGGGTTCAGTTCATCGCCGGCCAGGCGTAGGTCCGCATTGGCATCCGAGGCCGCCTGCCACCCGTCCTGCACTGAGATGTCTTCGGTATCCAGTACCTTCGCCGGGTGGTGCCTGCCGGCCAGTGACATCGTCCAGTTGTACCCATAGTTGCCGATGGCGCAGATCACCTTCTCTTTGGGCACGATCTTGAGCACCCGCTTGAGGTTGGCTTCGAACCAGTCCTGCGCCGCGATCGGCCCGGGAGAGCCGGTCTCCTCGTGCTGGTCATAGTTCATCAACAGGATGCCGTCAGTGTTCTTTGCCAGCTCTGCAAACTCACTGTCATCCGCGCCTACGCTCTGGTTGACGAAGAGGCGCAGATTCTTAGGGTGCATCTGGCTATATAACTCCTCGATCAGGGAGTTGTAGTTGGCCTGCGCATCGTCGGGAAGATCCTCGAGGTCGAGGCTGATGCCGCGGTAGCTGGGATTGGCGGCGAGAAAAATACCCAATTGGCGCTCCAGATTTTTCCGCGCCGCGGGATCCTTGAGCATGGCGGAAACGCCCGGTTCCCATTGCTGGGTCAGCACATCGTAGTTCTTGATCAGAGGAAAGATCTCCGTGTCCTCGTGCGCCGCGGAGATCAGGTCATGAATCTTGTTCTGTGGGTCGACGCTGTGCACTCCGTGTGCATCCACCACGTTGTAGATTCGCAGCGGCGCCTGCGCGATCGAGGCGCCCTGCAGCGTGCCGTCCTGTTTGGTGACGTAGAGCCACACCGGGAAAAGGATGTCGATCTGGTGGATGTGATTCTTCAGCGAGGCGTAGCTGCCGGCGTCATCATCCACGTAGTAGGCAGCGCGCAATCCTTCACCAGAGTTGAACGGTATTTCCGAAGGCTTTCGGCTCGTCTTGCGCCGCGCCGGCTTCAGGTATCTGGCCTTCATGGCGGCGGCTTGTTCCTGAATGGCCCGATAGTTCCGCCTGGGAGTCGGGAGCAAAAGCTCCGGCAGGTGCTGATTTCTCACCACGTTGAGCGTAAACAGCACCAGAATCACGGTGGAGAACACCGCTACCGCGTCCAGGATGCGCCGAAGGCGTTTCCAGCGTTTTCGTTGTGGATCGAAGAAAATCTGGCGATTCATGCCTGCAGAAAGCTTACAGGAACTCCCCCGGCCCTATCACGCCAGCCATCCCTGTAGTAACTGTTCCCACCGAGGAGTCTAGCTACGTCCTAGGCAATCGACGGGTGCCCCAGGTTCGCCCCAGCGTACTCCGGATTTCCTGTTGAGCTTGCTGGCGTTGGCGAACTTCATGCGGCTTTCCTTAATGAAAGCCGCAAACGCGGGTGTCGATGGAGCCCCGTGCAGGAAATCCGGATACCTGGGACGAAAAAGATGGGCGAAGCCCAACGATCGCTTTCACTCCATCAACTCACAGCCTCAATCCGGGACGCCGGTCCTGGGTCATTGGGGCAAGTCGAAACAGTCCCGCGGGGACAGCTGAATCATGCGCAATCTGTTTCCACTGGATGCGTCGAAGCAAAGCCGATTGATCCGCTTATGGGATGCTGTTGCATGCGGGTTTCTCGAGGCAGCCGTGACCAATGGCTATTCACCCTAATTGTGCTGGCAGCCGGAGCGGCTCTCCGCCTCTGGTTTATTCACGCACGCTCGCAAGTCCAGGGCGATTCGCTCCTCTACGGTGACATTGCAACCAACTGGCTCACCCACCGCATCTACGGCCATTCCGTGGGCCACGACTCGGGGCTCACCACCATTGAACCAACACTGGTGCGCCTGCCCGGCTACCCGGCCTTTCTGGCACTATGCTTTGCCGGCTTCGGTGTGGCCAACTATCGCGCTGTGGTGTACCTTCAGGCACTCATCGATCTTGGCACCTGCCTGCTGATTGCCAGTCTGGCGGGGAAGCTCTGCGGGCAACGCGCTGGCCGGATCGCATTGCTGCTCTCAGCGCTCTGTCCCTTTACCGCCGCGTATGTCGCCTTCCCGCTCACCGAAACGCTCTCCATCTTCTGCGTCGCGCTCGGCTTTCGGTCCCTGGCAGCGATCCTGGAAGTCCCGCGATGGCCGTGGACAGCCTTGCTCCTCTTCTCCTGGAGCTATGCCACTCTGCTTCGTCCTGATGGCGCTCTGCTGGCAGTCGTCCTGTGGGTGGCGCTGATCGCCTACGGCCGCCACTCGTTCGGGCTTGTTTACTCCATCCGCCTGGCCGTGGTTGCCGCCGTGCTCGCGCTACTGCCCTTCGTGGCATGGACCGTACGCAACTGGCACAGCTTCCATGTCTTTCAGCCGCTCGCCCCCCGCTACGCCAACGATCCCGGCGAATTCGCCGCTCCCGGCTTTGTGCACTGGGTCAAAACCCTGACCGCCGACTTCACCTCTACCAGCGAAATCTATTGGAACGGCAACAGCGACCGTATCGATCCCGGAAATCTGCCCGCGCGCGCCATCGACAATGCGAGCCAGTACCAGGAGACCCAACGGCTTCTGCAGGACTACAACGCCACCACCACCCTGACCCCGGAACTCGATGCCCGCTTCGCCCAGTTGGCCCAGCAGCGCGTCCGGGAACATCCCTTCCGCTATTACGTCACGCTGCCCCTGCTCCGCCTGGCCGACATGTGGTTGCGCCCCCGGGTGGAGACACTCAATACTCAACTTCGCTGGTGGCAATACGCGCAGCACCCCAGGGAGACCGCCCTGGCCATCTTCTACGGAGTGCTCAACCTCGCCTACCTGGTGGCTGGTTTTCTGGGGATCCTTCGCTGGCCGAGAATGGCGGGCGCCATGGTAGCGCTGATCCTCCTGCGCAGCCTGCTACTCGCTACCCTCGAGGCCCCTGAATCGCGCTATACCCTGGAATGTTTTCCGCTCCTGTTCGTCTTCGCTGCCTGCTATTTCACTACTCGCGTGGTCCCGGGTGGCAGCTTCAATTGGAAGACATCGGCGGCAATCGGTAAGTTGTAGCGAATGTTCGTGTAGGTGGCTGTGCGTAAGTCGCCCGAAGGCTGGTAGAAGACCTGCTTGTGGCTGAGGCCCTTGGCGGGATCGATCCAGATTGTCACGTGGGTGAACATGTTGGCCACGCTCTGTTGCACAGGTACCAGGTCAAGCTTGGCCACCGGAACCCCATCCATGTTCTCCGTGCCCAGCAGACTCACTTTCCAATTGACCTTCAGGTCGGTGCCGCTGCCGCCGAAACCCAGGGTCAGAAAACTTTCCCACTGGCTCTTGTTGGCTCCCGCCCGAATCACCGTCAACTGCTTGATCCCCGGTTCATAAAAATTTGCGTCGCCGCCGTCGAAGACCACTGTCTTGGGTGCGGGTTGTCCATTGTCTTGCTTGAGGTAGGCCGCCACCCGCGTACTGCTGCCACCTTTCTTGCGCTCGTAATAAATAGTGCCCGTCTGCAGATCGTGGTCCTGCACCACCGCTTGGAACTGGTCCCAGGTGAAATCCGCCTGCGCGCTCTCAAACTTCGCAGCCGCGGCATTCAATTGGGAGAGAACCTTCTCCAAATCCGCGCTGCTGGCGGGGGCTGGGGTTTGGGCTCCCGCGGGAAGTGAGACCACCAACCCGAGGCAGAGCAGAGCGATCCTCTTTGCTGCATCAAACATGAAGCTCCTTATCGGCTGCCGTTTAGCGATGCGCCCACACGCGATACTGGGTCACCCGTCCGCTGGCATCCTTCTCCTCCCGATAGCGATCGATCTGGACGCTGCCGGAAATGGCTTGGATGCGCTGCAGCAACTCTGCCCTGAGCTTGTCATCGCTGCCCGTATCGGCGAGTTGGTCGGCGCCAATCTGGTAGGTCCATGCGTTCGGCCCGGTTGGCCGCACCAGGATGTCCTTGGTGGAAGTGAGGGTTTCCTGCGGCCGATCGTGGTAGTTGATCAGCCGCGGCGAAACAAACAGGAAAATCAAAATAAGAGTCACCATCACGTCGTAGTGCAAACTGCCGCGTGGGTAAGTCCAGAACAGATAGTTCTTTAGGATGCGCTGCATGCCGCCGCCATTCTATCGCCGCTCGATCAGTTCTTCGCCGCCCATATACGGCTGCAGCGCTTTTGGGATCCGGACCGAGCCGTCGGCCTGTTGGTAATTCTCCAGGATCGCCAGCCACGTGCGCCCGATTGCCAGTCCGCTGCCGTTGAGCGTGTGCACAAATTCACTCTTGTTTTTGCCCTGCGGCTTGAAACGGATGTTCGCCCGCCGCGCCTGGTACGCCTCGAAGTTGGAGCAGGAAGAAATCTCCCGGTATAGCCCCTGTCCGGGAAGCCAGACCTCGAGATCATAGGTCTTCGATGAAGCCGCGCCGGTATCGCCGGCGCAGAGCAGCACCTTGCGATAGGGCAGCTGGAGCCGTTGCAGGATTGCCTCCGCGTGGCCGGTAAGCTTCTCATGCTCTTCGTTCGACTGATCCGGCCGCGCAAACTTCACCAGCTCCACCTTTTGAAACTGGTGCTGGCGGATGATCCCTCGAACATCCTTGCCATAGGAGCCTGCCTCCGAACGAAAGCAGGGCGTGTAGGCGACCAGGCTCTTTGGCAGCTCGGTTTCTTCCAACAGCTCGTCGCGATACAGGTTGGTGACCGGCACCTCAGCGGTCGGGATCAGCCAATGGTCGCTTCCCTCGCACTTGAATAGGTCCTCGGCAAACTTGGGCAGCTGTCCGGTGCCAAACAACGAGTCCCTATTGACCAGGAAGGGAGGCAGCACTTCCAGGTAGCCGTGCTCCCGGGTATGAATGTCTACCATGAAGCTGGCCAGCGCCCGCTCCAGACGAGCGCCCTGACCCCAGTAGACGGCAAACCGCGCGCCGGAGATTTTCGCTGCCCGTTGCAGGTCGAGGATGCCCAGGTTCTCGCCCAGTTCCCAGTGCGCCTTAGGGGCATAATCAAACGCCGGCTGCTGACCCCAGCGCAGCACCTCTGCGTTTTCTGCTTCGCTCTTTCCCGGGGGCACACTGTCCTGGGTCAGGTTGGGGATAGCGGCCAGAAGCTGCCGCATTGACTCTTCCGCCCGTGCAGCCTTTCGCTCCAGCTCTTCCGTCTCCTGCTTGAGCTCTCGCGTCTGATCCATCACCGCCGCCACCTGGGCAGCATCCGCGCCCGCCTTGCGGCTGCGCGCGACCTCTTGGCTGAGCTTATTGCGCTGCGCTTGAAGGGTTTCTACCTGAGTTATGCGGGAACGGCGTTCTACGTCGAATTCGCGAAAATTTCCCAGTACCGCGGTCGGGTCCATGCCCCGGGCGCGCAGCTTCTCTTCGACGAGCGCAAGGTTCTCCCGCACAAAACTCAAATCCAGCATAAGTAACTACTTTACCGGACCTCAGTACTTCCAGCTCATGTCAGCGTCGGCAGGAGCGGTTTTCTGGATGCGGTCCATAATCTTGGGCAGATACATGGTGTTGTAGTGCAGCCGGGAGAGGGCATTGGGCAGGTTAGGGTCGCCGTTCCAGCAATGCTCCGCGCGATCGCCATACTTCACCTCGCCCTCGTACGGCACGCCGTGCCCGGGTGTGCCGGTCTGGTCGAGAAAGTCCTGCATCAGGTAGACCGCGTCGTTGAGGAAGTAGGTGTCCGCGGAGCCGACGTAGAGATGAAGCTTGCCCTGGAGCAAGGGCCCTAGCTTATCCCAGTCGCGTTGCAGGATGGCGTTCAGGTCGTAATGATCGCCAGTAGGCGGCCACCTTGTGATCGATCACTCCCGTCTGCTTGTCAAAGATCTGCGCGGGGTAACCATCTGGGCCTACCGGGCCGTAGACCGCTTGCCAGATATCGAACTGTTCTCCAGATCGCCCATGGTCGCCCAGGGCGGCTTCATAGGCAACGTTATCGCGCATCGAGATCAGGGTCTGGCCCAGGTAGTTGCGCATGCCCGGCTGCTCTACCTCCTTGTGCGCGCCTTCCAGGTAGAACAGGTTGGGCTGGTGGTAAAGGTCGGCCGTCATGTATGCATGAAAGTCCACCGGGTCGGGGCAGGCGACAAAGGCGCCGTTGTAGTCGGTGGGATAAAACATCTGCACTGCCAGGGATTCCCAGCCCCCCGTCGACCCGCCATAGACAAAATGTGCCCAACCGCCCGTCAGCCCGCGAAACTGCTTCTCGATGGCGGGTAGCAACTCAGTCTCGATGGCATCGCCGTAGGGTCCGAGGTTGGCGGAGTTGACCGCGTACGAATCGTCATAAAAAGGGTTGGCATGCTGGATCATGACCACCAGGATGCGGGGAAACCCGGGACTGATCCACTGTTGGTACTCCTTGTAAGCTTCCTGCTGTTGAATCCGGTTATAGCCTGCCAGGTGAAAACGCTCCGAGTAGTCAGGCTTGAGGTCAGGGTCGGGTGGAGTCGTACGAAAGTCGTCTATGCCATCAACGAAGTGGTCGTGAAAAATGGCGATGGGGAAGTGAGCGTTGGGGTGCTCATCGAACCCTTCGGGCACCAGGACAATGGCTGAGAGATACATCGGTGTGCCCCAGAACTTTGTTAGCAGCGGGCTTTGGATCCGGATGTGGCGAATGTACTTGGTGTCAGGTTGGGGAGGGATCGGCGGAATTTTTTCTGTAAGCTGCACCGCAAGCCGGGTGTGGCTATCGATATGTACCTTCACGGGCTTGGAGTAGAGATTGCCGGGCGCCAGGTTCCAGTGCTGGCCCTCGCCGCGGTCGGGCGCCAGCTTGACCGTAGTGCCGTCGGCCCGGTGAAAGGTCTGGTAGACGTTCAACACTGCTTGCACGAAGTAATCGCCTGGGGGAACGTCCCTCAGCGACCGAATGGGATAGCCGGATGCCTCCGCAGTGATCGTCACCGGTTGGCCGGGGGCCAGTCCATCGACCGTGGTCCCGAAGACGATCTGCGAGCGGGGGCTGTCGTCGATCTGCATGCGCGGTTCGGCGGAAGGATCAGTCGAGAGCAGCAGCAACACTCGGCCATCGAGCGGTTTGACTGATGCGCTGGCGGGAAAGCTGACCGTGATTTGCGCCGCGAGAGGAGAGGTAACAGCCAGCAGCAAGAGGAGGTACCGAAGCATAGGGGAAAGTATACGAGCGGGTCCACCGCTAAGTCCTTTGTTTCCTGAAAGCGTTGCGGGAAAAGAGTTTCTGCCTTGATGATGCGCTTTAGCGCCGGCCGCGATAAATTCAGGGCTAAAGAGTCTGCGTGAGAACTCCAGAATTTGGGAAGCCCGAGGGGCGCACCGCAGATCCCTCCGCTTCGCTACGCTCCGGTCGGGATGACAATTCATCTTGGAAACTATGCCTAGCGTTCCCAACAAAATTGTCATCCCGACCGGAGCGTAGCGAAGCGGAGGGATCTGCGGTGCGCCCCTCGGGCTTCCCAAATTCTGGAGTTCTACGCAGACTCTTTAGCCCGTCCCTCAGAGTGAACCGCTTATCCGCTGGACTGAGGTCCATCTCCCTCAGCTGAAGCAGGGGCTCCCACCAAACGACTGAAGCCGCCCTGACACTAAGCAAAAACACAAATTCGGAGATGTTTTGCGATACTAGTCGGAGCCACATGAGCTCCCCCAAGCGCAGTATCTGCAAGTTGTTCGTCGCCTTACTGGTTATTCCATGGACCCCGCCAGCCCGCGCCAGTGCCTACGACGCGCATCCGCGGCTGGTGATCATCCTGGTGGTCGATCAGCTTCGCGGTGACTACCTCGACCGCTACCGGGCTGACTTCAAGGGCCGCGGCTTCCGCCTTTTCCTCGACAAGGGCGCCTACTTCGAAGATTGCTACTACGATTACGCCAACACCAAGACCGCTCCCGGGCACGCCACCCTGGGGACGGGGGCCTACACCGACGGCCATGGCATCGCCGCCAACTCTTGGTGGGATCTGAACCGCAACAAGACTCGCCCCGTCACCTCGGTCGAAGACGATCGCTATCGGATCCTGGGTGCCATTCACCCCGGCAAGGAGCCTGGAGCCTCCCCACTCAATCTGCGTGCCTCGACCGTTGGCGATTCCTTGCGCCTGGCGACCGTGGGACAGGCGAAAGTCTTCGGCATCTCGCTCAAGGATCGAGCCGCCATTCTTCCCGCCGGTTATTCGGCCAATGGCGCCTATTGGATTGAGCCGGCCTCCGGCGCCTTCATCACGTCCAGCTACTACATGGACGCGCTTCCCGATTGGGTGACTGCCTTTAACTCCGGGGACCGCGCCACTCAGGCCGAGCAGGAAGCCGGCGACCCAGGTACCCGGCAATTTTACGAGGCGGTAGGGTCGACGCCGGCGGGCAACGCCTACGAGCTAGATTTCGCCCGCGCGCTCATCACCGGCGAGCAGCTCGGCAATCATCCGGTCACCGACATGCTGGTCATCAGTCTTTCCGCCAACGATCTGGTCGGGCACCGTGATGGACCCGACTCCCCTCAGGCGCGGCAGATGGTCGACACTCTCGACCAGCAGCTCGACGGTTTCTTCTCCTGGCTCGACAAGAATATTCCCGGCGGACTGGCAAACACATGGATCGCCCTCTCCGCCGATCATGGGGTCGCCCCCGTTCCCGCCCACGCCCTCGCGTTGGGCATGCCCGCGGCCACCATCGACATGAACAAATTCGTCGCCAACCTCAACGACACCATGAACGCCAAATTCTCTCCTGGGGAAAAAGTCGAATACCTGCTGCCGCAGCAGGAGTTGCCCTACTTATCGCTCAACCGCCCTTCTTTCGAGGTCGCAGGCATCAATGAACTGGAGGCCGAGCAGGCGATTCAGCAGGCGGTCCCAGCCGCCGTCGCTACGCTGGCACCAGCCCCGGGCACCCCGCCGGTCAAGGTACCGGAGCCGCCCGTCAATCCACCCGCCGCTGTCCCGCCACCTACCCCGCCTCCGCTGTCTCGCACCCTTCCGCCCGCCGGCTCCAGGCAGCGCTCCCGGGGGCGATCCACGGTGACCGCCACCAACACGGTGAAAACAGTCGGCCCGCCGGCGACGGTGACCCGTCAGCCCGCTATCCCCATCGTGGTGCACACCTATACCCGCCAGCAGCTTGCCTTGGGTGAGCTGCCTCCTTCGGAGTGGGGCCTGCTGCTGGCCCACAGCTACAGTCCTAACGGGGGCTGGTATGTGATGGTGATCCCGGCCGCCTACCAGATGCAGACTCTGTCAGGCGGCGGCACCACGCACTTCAGTCCCTGGTCCTATGACCGCCACGTCCCGCTGGGTTTTTTTGGCGCGCCCTTCACCCCTGGTATCTACCACGGCCGAGTGCAACCGGTGGACCTCGCCGCCACCCTCGCCTCGGTATTGGGGGTCACGCAACCCTCAGCGTCCGTGGGCAACGTGCTCACCCAGGCAATTCACACCGTCCCGCCTCCCCCTGGTGCGCGTGGGAGTAAAGGGGTCCACCAGGAGGGCCCGCCCAGCCCGTGAAGCCCGAGATGAGCGTTCGCTTCGCCGGCCTTCTGCTGCGCAATCCGGTGATTGCTGCCAGTGGAACTTTCGGCTACGGGGTCGAGTTTGAAGACGTTGTTTCCCTCGACCGAATCGGTGGTTTCATCACCAAGGGACTGTCGCTCGAGCCGATGGCCGGCAACCAGGCCCCGCGGCTGATCGAGACTCCTGGCGGCATGATCAATGCCATTGGGCTGCAGAACATCGGGGTCAAGGCCTTCATCGAGAAAAAGCTGCCCGCGCTCCGCCCTCACTCCGGCACTGCCTGCATAGCCAACGTCTTTGGTTATGAGATCCGAGACTACGTCGGAGTGATTGAATTACTCAACTCTGCGCCCGGGATTGCTGCCTACGAGTTGAACGCCTCTTGCCCCAACACCCAGCACGGGGGAATGGTTTTTGGTACCGACACCGGAATTCTCGACCAGCTGGTCACGCGCGCCAAGGCAGTGTCCCGCCGGCCGTTGATCGTAAAGCTTTCGCCCAACGTCACGTCCATTGCCCAGATGGCTCGCTGCGCAGAAAACGCCGGAGCCGACGCACTTTCCCTGGTCAACACCTTCTTGTCGCTATCGATCGACGTCGAGAGCCGCCGCCCCCGCATCGCCAACAACACCGGCGGCCTTTCAGGTCCAGCGATCAAGCCCATTGCGGTGCGCATGGTCTACGAAGCCGCGCAAGCGGTCAAAATTCCGATTTGCGGTTTGGGCGGCATCACCACCGCCGAAGATGCGGTTGAATTTCTGCTGGCGGGAGCAACCGCCGTCCAGATCGGCACTGCCAGCTACGCAGACCCGCGGGCGGTGCAGCGCATCGCAGAATCGCTGGAGCGTTGGTGCGTCCGCCATCGCGTCGCCAAGGTCAAAGACTTGATAGGGGCGGTCCAGCCGAACTAGGAACTCGGTCCTTTGTCCGTTCTTAACAGAAGTGTCATCCGACCGGAGCGTAGCGCAGTGGAGGGATCTGCAGTTCAACGGACCCGTCTTGGAAATGTTTTTCGACCGTAGCGGAGTGGAGAGATGTGCGGTTTGGGGCACCCATTGGCAAAAGAAAAAGCCCCTGTTGCCAGGGGCTTTTTCTTAACGACCAAACCTATCTGTCAGGCTACGTTCCTCATCAATCTTTCCCGCAATTCCTCCGGGATACGATCCTGCAACACCCGAGCCTGAGCCAAAGCTACTTCGGCAAGATAAACTGGCGCCGGCGTAGCCACCGCTACCATAACCCAGGTCAGGAGCGAGACAAGCAAACCCGCAATCGCCGCTGCCTGCAGGCTGAGCACAATCGACATTTGCCACAGGTGAAGATTGACCAGAGCCCAGTGCTGCAGCGGCTGCACCTTGTGGATGACCGCAAGGCCCAGCAAAAAAGCGCCGATGGAAACGGTGCTCAAGGCGATCAGCGCCACATCGATGGTGCGATGCAGCCGCTGACGCGAGCAGCAATGCGCACACTCCACCAGGTGCTGTTCGTAATCGCGGCGCATCTCCGGGGTAATCCCTGAGATGTCATATCTCCAGCTGGAGAGTATGTCGCCTACCACTCGATCTGTGCATGCTGTCGTTTGCATTGTTATATTTAGCCGCGTAACACCATAGTAACAATTTTACCATCGCCCGGCCATTCAATTCGGCTCAACCCAGCCTGGACGAACAATCCGACTTACTCAATTATAAGCAAATGGGCTCGAGAGGCGCATTCTGTTGAGCCAAAAGCAACTTGTTGGCCAGCAAACTCATACGGTCTCGTAACGCCCGTTCTGCTGTAACTCGGGCCAGCTCGGGCAAATTGTTACTCTCTGATAGATGCGCCAGAACGACATAGGACGCGTTTCCGTCGTAATTCTTCTGCAGAAAGTCCGAGGTCGCGTCATTGGATAAATGTCCCACGCGACTCATGACCCGCTGTTTGACCGACCAGGGATAGGGTCCATCGCGCAGCATTTCAAGATCGTGGTTACTTTCGAGCATAAGAACGTCACAGTTTCGGATCGCCATCTTGACATTCGGTGGTATGTATCCCAGGTCGGTGGCGATGGCCATGCGCACGCCGTCCGCTTCAAAAACGAAACCGACCGGGTCAGCCGCATCGTGCGGAATCGTGAATGGGGTGACGGCAATGTCGCCGATCGAGAATCCGCTACCCGCGGCAAAATACTCCACTCCGGGCAGGCTGCACGGGTCTTCCTGCTTAGGAGACTCGTCGGCACACGCGGCTTCCTCTTCTTCCGCTACCACTCCCGCTTCCGCCGCCTGCCGCTGCGCCAGGTCCTGCTGCCGCTGGGCCAGCCAGGCCGCGTAGGTCATCCGCTTGTGCGGCATCATCCAGCGCATCCACGCACGATGGGTCGCCTGGGTAAAGTAGACCGGCACTCCCAACTTGCGCGCCAGCACCGCAACACCCTGTACATGGTCCTGATGTTCGTGGGTAATCAGCAGGGCATCGATAGCCGCCGGATCCTCGTTAGCCATCTGCATGCGTTTCAGCAGTTCCCGACAGGATAGGCCCGCATCCACAAGAATGCGCGTTCGGCTGCTGCTCACAAGCGTGCTGTTCCCCTTGGAACCTGAGGCCAGCACCGTCATCCGCATCATTCAAAAAGCATACCTTGTTCGGCGGTCGATAAAGGGCAGGTTGCTTCAGATGTGCCAGCCGCGGCACCCCCGTGCACTCAATATTGGTAAAACCCGCGACCTGACTTGCGTCCGAGCCAGCCCGCGTCCACCATGCGAATCAGCAGTGGGCAGGGCCGGTATTTGGGATCGCCCAGGCCCTCTTGCATCACCCGCATGATGTCCAGGCAAACATCCAAACCGATGAAGTCGGCCAGCGCCAGCGGACCCATGGGGTGGGCCATGCCCAACTGGAAGACCTGGTCCACCGCGGCGGCGGTGGCGACCCCTTCCATGACCGCGTACATCGCCTCATTGAGCAGAGGCATCAGCACCCGATTGGAGACAAAGCCGGGGGCATCATTGACCTCGACAGGCGTCTTGCCCAGCCCTTCCGCCAGGGCCTTCACCTGGGCGAAGGTTTCATCCGTGGTCTCCAGGCCCCGGATCACCTCCACCAGCTTCATCACCGGCACAGGATTGAAGAAGTGCATCCCGATGACCTGGGCCGGCCGCTGGGTTTGTGCCGCCAGCCTGGTGATGGAAATGGAGGAGGTGTTGGAAGCCAAAATGACCTCCGGCTTGAGCAGCAAGTCCAACTGCATGAACACTTCCTGTTTGAGCGCAAATCGTTCCGGCGCCGCCTCGATCACAAAGTCGCACGCCATCAGGTCTTGTGCCTGCAGCGTGCCACGAATCAGCCCCAGGGCGGCCTCCGCCTCTACCGGGGTCAGTTTGCCCTTGGCAGCCTCGCGCTGCAAATTCTTGCGGATAGCCTCCAGCCCGCGATCGAGGAAGCGCTGTTCCACCTCGCACAGCACCACCTGAAAACCGCCCCGGGCAAAGACATGCGCAATCCCATTGCCCATGGTTCCGGCGCCCACCACACCTACTACCTTGATTGTTTTCATTTCTTTTCTAGGCTTTACCGTGCCCGGGTCAGCACGCAGGTGATGTTATCCCGTCCCCCCGCCTCATTGGCGGCCCTGATCAGCTGCGCGCACGTCTGTTCCAACTCTCCGGACCCGCGCAGAATCCCCGCAATACGCTCGTCATCCACTTCCCGCATCAGGCCATCGGAGGCCAGCAGGTACAAGTCACCCGGCGAAACCTCAAATTCGATCACGTCCGCGTCGACTTCATCCTGGGTGCCAACCGCCCGGGTGATGACATTGCGCATGGGGGAGGTTTCTGCCTGTGCCGGGGTCAACTGCCCCAGACGCACCTGCTCGTCCACCAGGGAATGGTCATGGGTCAGGCGTTCCAGCCCGCCGCCGCGCATACGATAGCAGCGGCTGTCTCCCACGTGCGCTACCCAGGCGCGATTGCCGCGGGTCGCCATGGCCACCAGGGTGGTCCCCATGCCCGCGCGGGACGGATTCTGTTCCGCGCTGTGATGCACACTGTGGTTGGCCGCGTCCACCGCCTGCTGAAACGTCTCCCGCGTCAGCACGCCGTCGCTCATGGCGTGCAGCATAGCCTCGACCGCCATCCGGCTGGCAATTTCCCCTGCCGCGGCGCCGCCCATGCCGTCGCACACTACAAAATTGCAGACTCCCTGGTCATTGCGGAGGTCCAGCCCATAGGCGTCTTCGTTGCTTTTCCGCGTCCGTCCCTGGTCGGACGCACCGGCTGCCTCGTATTCCAGCACTTTCTGCTGCTTGTCTGGCATCTGCTCTTCCCTAAGAGGCCGCGCACGTAACTGTGCCACCATAATCTGTCCTGGACCCGGCGTAAAGCAGCTTTTGGCCGCCCGCAGCAGGACCTGCCCCTATTAAAACAGTTTCACGCTCACTCCGGCGGAGCGGCAGATGCCGTCTAGCCACAGTCATCGTGAAACAGCTTTAGTTGGCCAGTCCCAGGTCTTTCAATTGATGGACAGAAAAGATTAGCCGATCACCGGTGGCCCGGTCGATTAGAGACGCAGTTAAGCCGGCAAGCAGAGTACGGTACATGGCTTTGAGATGAAAGGGGGTGCTACTGGCCACCGCGGTCAAGCGGTGCGACAGCGGCTCCCAATGCTCAAAGTGAGCCCGGCGTGTTTCGCCTGGTCCCTCGGGCAAGGCAATTAATTCAACTTTGTGTCCGGCCGGATCATCCGGCAGACCTTTTACCAGCCGCAACTGCAACGAATAGAACGGGGCTTCATGCTTGTTCATTGGACGCCTGCGGGAGAAAAGGTGAATTTCTTGTCTGATCTAGCTAAACACGGTCGGGTGCCTGAGCGAAACAAGAAGTTGCAGGGGAATGACCCTTTAGTGGCACAGGGGTCGGCTTTGGTTACGTCTGCTGGTAACGGGGCCTTTCGCGGTTCAGGAGATGCTGACTTCCTGGTAGATGCCTAATACCGCGCGCATGGCGTCGCAGATTTCGCCCAGGGTGGCATAGGCACGCACGCAATCCAGCAGGTAAGGCATGGTATTTGCGGTCGTAAGACTGCCCCGGCTGGCTTGAGGCTCAAGCTCGAGAGCACGGCGAAGGGCGTCGAGGCTGTGAGCCACGGCTTGATTGGAGCGTCGGGCGCGCAGCCGCTCCAGTTTGCCGGTCTGCCAGTCGCGTACCGACTCGTCAATGCGGAGGATTTCCGGCGGCTCCTCGTCCACCAAATATTCGTTGACCCCGACAATGGTCTTCTCCCGGCTTTCCACCGCCCGTTGGTAGGCGTAACTGGCATCAGCAATTTCCTTTTGGGGAAAGCCGCGTTCAATGGCTCGGACCATGCCGCCCATCGCGTCCAGTTTGCCAAAGTAGTCGAACGCGCCCTGTTCCATATCGAGGGTCAGCCGTTCCACAAAATACGACCCGCCCAATGGGTCGACGGTGTTGGCTACACCAGACTCGTAGGCCAGAATCTGTTGCGTGCGAAGGGCGATGCGAGCGGCGTCTTCGGTCGGCAACGCGAGGGCTTCATCAAATCCGTCGGTATGGAGACTTTGCGTGCCCCCCAGCACCGCCGCCAAGGCCTGGATCGCGACCCGCGCGATATTGTTTTTCGGCTGCTGTGCGGTCAATGAGACGCCGGCCGTCTGGGTATGAAACCGCATCCAGTGCGAACGAACATCCCGCGCGCCAAAGCGCTCGGTCATCAGTCGATACCAGACCTTGCGCGCAGCCCGGAATTTGCCTATCTCCTCAAAAAAATCGTTATGCGCATTGAAGAAGAAGCTCAGCCGGGGAGCGAAATCATCGATTTCGAGGCCGCGCCGGAGCGCCCACTCCACATACTCCACGCCGTCGTACAGAGTGAACGCCAGCTCCTGCAGCGCCGTCGACCCGGCCTCGCGTATGTGGTAGCCGCTGATGGACACGGGGTTGAAGCGGGGAATGAAGAGCGATCCGAACTCAATCGTGTCCACCACCAGCCGCATCGACGGCGCGGGCGGAAAGATAAATTCCTTTTGCGCAATGTATTCCTTCAGGATGTCATTTTGCAGCGTGCCCGCGACCTTGTTCCAATCGCCCCCCTGCTTCTCGACCGTCACCAGGTACATGGCCCAGAGCACATTCGCGGGCGAGTTGATGGTCATGGAAACACTGGTCTTTTCCAGGTCGATGTTGGCGAAGAGAGTTTCCATGTCTTCGAGCGAATCGATGGCCACTCCGCATTTGCCCACTTCGCCTTCGCTCTCGACCGCGTCGGAGTCATAGCCCATCAAGGTCGGCAGGTCGAAGGCTACGGAGAGCCCTCCGCCACCATTGGCCAGCAGGTAGCGGTAGCGCGCGTTGGTCTCTTCTGGCGTGGCAAAGCCGGAGAACTGGCGCATCGTCCAGAGTTTGCCGCGGTAACCGGTGCTATGAATCCCGCGGGTATAAGGAGGCTCGCCCGGAAGCCCAAGCTGCGTGGCCGGCGTCCATTCCTGGGGCAGGTCGGCCCGTGTGTAAAGACGGCGCACCGGAACGCCGGAAACACTGGTAAATCGAGCCTGGCCGAACTCGTCCTGGTTAATGCCCCCGGGTGTGCCGATGGGTTGTTCAGGATTCTTTTTGAGGGCTGCGGCGAGAGTGGTTGCGGCCCAGGCCTTCTCCTCGTCTTCCCTACTGTCATCCTGGGTCATGGCCGCTCCTCGAACTGTTCAGCATAGGCGCACGCCCAAGCCCCGGGCAAGCCAAGACAGGGACGTCTGAAAGTCAAGGGCGTAAAAGGACTAGGACTTTTAGTCCCTGAGTGAGAACCTGCCGGTCCAATGTCTGTCCTGACCACGAATGAAAGGGTGCCCCATGAGATTCTTCGACCGGCAGGGTTCTCACGCAGACTCTTTGCCCCTGCGCGTTCTTTCATTCGGATTTCGTGCCGATTCTACGGTGGCAGGGGCTAAAGCCCTGATACAAAGCAGTTCACCGGCTAGCGCTTACGCACCTGCGTCCAGGCCTTGGCATATTTCCAGCTCACGTACACCGAGTGATAAAGGTGGAGCAACAAACCTTCGCGCCCGTCCAAAAATCCCAGACGAAAAAAATAGTTGTAGACAAACGTGGCCACCGGATTGACCACCACGTTGACCGCAAACCCCCACGGCGAGCGGACGTCCCTGCCCTCGCGCGCCGCCTGCTCGGCGCCCAGTGTGCTGTAGCGGTCCATGTGCGCGATATACGCTTCCAGACTCGGATAGGCGTCGTGCACCATGTCCCCACGGAGGCGCCCGGCCTTACCTACGAAGTGCAGCGTTTCATGCACCGGACGGGCTTCAAACTCAGCCGCACCCCGGCGAAACAATCTGAGCTTGCGGTCGGGATAAAACCCGCCGAAGCGGATCCACCGGCCAAGAAACAGATTCCTGCGTGGTAACGCGTAGCCATCAAACGGCGGATCGCCTTCCAGCAGTTCCCAGATCTCCTTGGCCAACGGGTCGCTCAGCGACTCGTCCGCGTCCAGCGAAAGTATCCAGTCACAGGAACATTTCTCGAGCGCGGAGTTCTTCTGCGCCGCGAAACCTTTCCACTCTTCCAGAAAGAAGCGGGACCGAAAGCTGCGCGCAATCTCTTCCGTGCGGTCGTCCGACCCGGAATCCACGACCACGATCTCGTCCGCCCAGGCAACGCTGCCCAGGGTGCGCGCGAGGTTGGCTTCTTCATTGCGAGTGATGATGGCGAGGGAGAGCGTTTTACGCATTACTGTGCTTTAGTGCAGATGCTCCTCGATCACCCGGTCAACCACCACGGGCAAAGTTTCGCCGGTTTTGGGGAGCACAAAGCTCTTAGCGGTCTCGGACCAATCGAGCTTAAAGCTGGTCGAAAGCGCGGAGATCCATATTTGGCGCACGGGCGTGTTCGGAGTAATCACAAACTTTGCCGGTGGTTCCTCAAACAGGATATTGAGCACCCCGTTCTGCTCTTCCACTTCGAACCCGCCCTCTTCCTCACGTTTGATGAGGCTCTGCTTGAGGGCTTCGATCGCAGTGTCGCAGTAGCGGCGGAACGTGGTCTCGTCTAGCATGAGTTGAGTGTAACAAGCCACATGATGAGAGCCATCCTCCCCCTTGCCGGGGCGCTGTTGTTGTGTGCTGTGCCAACGCTCCGGGCGCAAAACCCCGCGGAATCCGCGCACGACCTGGTCAAGGACGTGGTCTACAACGAACTCCAGGAACGCCGTCAGATAAGCTTGTGGCAATACCATGTGGAAAAACGCGTCGTATCTCAAACCACGGTCGGGCGCGAGGTGGAGACCGTCTCCGGCCCGATAGATCGGGTGTTCGAGCGCCAGGGCAAACCACTCGATCAGGCGGCGCAAAAAAGAGAAATCGAGCGCCTCAACAACCTGTTGCGCAACTCCTCCGAACAGGCTCGCATGAAGCAGGAGCACCAGGCGGAAGAGCAGCGCTTGCAGCGGCTGATTGCCGCGATGCCTGATGCCTTCCTTTACGCATATGACGGCACCGCCGACGGCAGCCTGCGCCTATCGTTTCGTCCTAACCCGGCCTACAATCCGCCCAGCTACGAGACCCGCGTGTATCACGCCCTGGCGGGAGAAATCTGGATTGACCCGCGGCTCAAGCGGTTGGTGAAACTGGATGGACATATTGTCAACGAGATTGATTTCGGCTTCGGCCTGTTGGGCAAAATCGAGAAGGGGGGAACCTTTCAGATTGGCCGCGAGCAGGTCAGCGAGAACCGCTGGAAGACCAACCTCCTGGATGTCCACGTCTCGGGGCGCATTGTCTTCTTCAAAGCCATTAGCAAAGATCAGCACGAGGAACGCACCGATTTTAAGCCCATGCCATCGAATACCACCGTGCAGGATGCCGTCACCCTGCTGGAAGCATCGATCGCTCCATGAGCGGGGCCGAAAAGAAACCGCAGATCCCTCGGCTGTTTCTTTGTCCGTTCCTAACAGAAGTGTCATCCCGACCGAAGCGTACCCGGATTTCCTGCCACGCTGCACTTGACAGGTCCACGTGTGCGCCTTTCCGTAAGAGAAAGGCGCATGAGTTCCATCAACGCCATCAAGTTCCACAGGAAATCCGGGGTAGCGAAGTGGAGGGATCTGCAGTTCAGCGGACCTCTCGTGGAAATGTTTTTGACAGACCGTAGCAGACCTTCCTGCGCAGCCCCTCCCTGCGCGTCTACCCCTTTATGGCAGCGCGAATTTTGGGGTAACCCGAGATGCTGCTTTGCAACTCGGGTTGCTGCTGCAGCAGTTCCAGCAGCTTGCGTGTGACCTTCTCGTCCACCTCAGAAACCTGGTGCAATCCCACTGGGTAGCGCACGACATACTCGAGGCCACTATCCCCGTACCGCAGCTGACCGTGTGGTTCCGGCATCTTCAAAGGAATATCGATGCGGCGTTCGGTGGTTCCCAGTAGTCGCTGCAGTTCAGTGCTGTAGCCGGAAATCGCCGAATTTACAGCCTCAAGCAATTGCGTCTCTACCAGGTTGAACTTGCCTGCCGGATTCAACGGCACAACTACCTCGTGCCAGGCATAGTCAGCTCCCGGCAGCTGCTTGAAGAGCGGAGTGGTGGGCTGAAAAAGAACCGAGTTGGAAAAGACCACGATCCGCCCGGTTTGATATAAATCGATACCCGTTCCTGCTAGTTCCATCAGGTAAAGACGGACCAGTCCCACATCGACCACGTCGCCGGTCACTCCGGCGACGCTGATGCGATCCCCCACACGGATGCCCCATCTGCCTACCAGAAAGAAATAGGCAGCGACCGAAAGAAGAATCGTTTGCAAGCCAACCGCCAGCCCAGCAGTGATGAAGCCGGCAAATGTGGCCAGCGAACTGAACTCGCTGACAAACCCGAGAATCAGTACCAGGCCCATGCAAAAGCCAATCACGATGCGGCGCAGAACCAGAAATTGCCGCCGCCGCCGGACGTCCGAGATATAGCGGAAGGTGATCCTGCGCCACAATTCGGAAAGCAGCAGGATCAATCCCATGGCCAAGGCAATGCCCAGGACGCGCAGGACAATGGAGCGCAGGATGCGGTTTGATTCGTGGACGACGGACTGCCGCCATTCCTGGAAATTGGAGCCGCTCTGGTCGAGCAGGATGGTCTCTTCTCTTAAAGGAACCGAAGCGCCGGCAATTTGTTTGAATCGCGCTGTCAGCACATCGAATTGTTTCCGTTGCTGGTCCGGTTGCGCCGCCGGTGTGGACGCACTGTTGGTTTGGTTGGCGAGTTGCTCTCCCTGTTGAATGGTGGCCCTCAGCGTGGCCACTAGCGGGCTGCGTAGCTTGTTGGCCGCGTCCCGTACCGCCGCGGTCTGCTGCATCATCTGGGTTAGCTGATGCATTGCCTGGAGCTGGTCATAGAGCCCAATAACTTCGCCGATCAGGCCGCCGTTGGAAGGCATCGACACGCCCGCGGCCGGCGGCTTGGCCGCACTCTTCGCCCCGGTATTCGAGAGTTCCGGAACCGATCGTCGTAATTCGTTGATGCTGCCCTCCAGGCCTCCCTTGCCCCCTTCGCCGTTGTTGCTGACGAACTGCGCCATCTGGTCGAATGCCTCGCTTGTAGCTTTGCGCAGGTCCAACTCTCCCTGCGCGCTCTCCCGCTGCACCGTGAGTTGCTGGCGCGTGGATTTGGGCGCTTTCGCTATTTGCAGGTTTAGGTCGCTGATCTGGGCCTCGAGCGCGCTGATGCGCGTCTTGACATCGCTCTGCATCTTCGCCAGGCTCTGCTGCGAGGTGGTCGTGCCCGCACCAGGGACGCTGGCCGGACTGGTGGCGGGTAGCAGGGGCGCCTCAGCTTGGGCAGACTGGAACGCAAGTTGGACGACTTCGGTGGCCATGTTCTGGGCATTGAACTGATACACCGCATCGCTGGGCACACCGACAGTTGGAACCCGGGTCAACGTATTCCGATACCAGTCAATCACTGCGTTCAGATGATCCAGGATGGCATCGCTGCGCAGCCCGTCTGGCGTTTGCGCCACTAACGCGCTCATCCCAACTAGCAGGGTCATCGCCAACAAGAGCAAAGGTTGCTTGCGTCTGGTGAAAATATTTTTCCAGGGGCTTCGTTTTGCAATTGACAGCATAATTTCCAGTATCCGCCATTCGGCCATAAGCGGGTGGGTGGATGACCCGTTATTGCCTCTGCTGTTTTCCTCTCTTAATTTGTTAAGCTAAGGCTTGGTTACACGGCGACAAGTACTCAAGCTCTCCGGCCTGACCGTCGCAGCCGCGGCTCTGGACGTGCCTGCCCAGCAACTCGCTCCCGCCGATTACACCATCGACATCGCACCCTATGAGCTTGAGATCGCTGCTCACCGAACCATCAAGACCATTGCGTATAACCGCCAGGTGCCCGGCCCGCTGCTCCGGTTCAGAGAAGGCCGGCCCGTCACCATCGATGTAACCAACCAAACCGGCAACAGCGAAGTGGTGCACTGGCATGGACTTTTCCTTCCGCCCGCAGTCGATGGTGCGATGGAAGAGGGTACGCCTATGATCCCGGCCGGCGGCCGCGCCCGCTACACCTTTACCCCGCGTCCTTCGGGCTTTCGCTGGTATCACACCCACGTCTTTGCCGGCAAAGATCTGCACAAGGGCCAATACACTGGCGAGCACGGATTTCTGCTCATCGAACCCCGTGACAATCCAGCGCGCTATGACCAGGAAATCTTCCTCGCTTTGCATGATTGGGATGGCCAGCTGTTCGCGAGCGGCGACGGTGCCATGGATCCGGTTTACGAGGTATCGACGATTAACGGGCGCGTGTTGGGTTTCGGCGAGCCGCTGCGCGTCAAGTCCGGCGAGCAGATTCTGTTGCACATCCTTAATTCCAGCCCCAGCGAAGTACACTGGATCGCTCTTGCCGGGCATCAGTTCAAAGTCGTAGCGCTGGATGGCAATCAGGTTCCTCAGCCGCAGGTGGTGCCTATGCTCCGTCTGGCGCCCGCTGAGCGGGTCAGCGCCCTGGTCGAAATGAATCATCCCGGCACCTGGGTGATGGGAGAAGTGCGCAAGCACATCATGGCCGCCGGCATGGGCATTGTGGTGGAGTACGCCGGGAGTAACGGCAAACCGCAATGGGATCAGCCCAGCCAACTTACCTGGGATTATCTGCTATTTGCCGCAGCCGGTCCGGCGCCCCCTCCGCAGCCGGATACCGTGACAATTCCATTGGTCTTCGAATCCAAATTTGCCGGGCACGGCGCCATGGATCATTGGACCATCAACGGAAAGTCGTACCCTGAAACCGCCAGCCCGGTCCTGACCTCCGGCCGGCGCTATCGGCTGGCGTTCCACAATCGCAGCACCAACGATCATCCTGTTCACCTGCATCGGCACAGCTTTGAACTGCGAAAATTTCCGGGCCATCCAGAGATTCACGGCATCTTAAAAGACGTCATTCTGTTGGATGCGGGCACGCAGGTGGAAGTGGAGTTCACCGCGGACGATCCCGGCCCGACACTCTTTCACTGCCACCAGCAAAACCATATGGATGCAGGTTTCATGATGCTCTTTCGCTATGCGTAAGTGGGTGTGCATGCTCGCGCTGCTGGCCGCGCTCTCGAGCGCGAAGCCGCTTCGTGCCCAGGGCAACTACGAAATCCAGGTCTACGGCGCGGACACCATAGAACCAAAGAGCACTATGGTTGAGCTCCATTCGAATTACACTCCGGACGGCCAGAAGCACCAGATCGATGGCGTGTATCCCACCAACCATCAGCAACATGAGACGCTGGAGATTACGCAAGGTTTGACCAGCTGGTCGGAAGTCGGTTTCTACGTCTTTACCAGCTGGCAGAACGGGCACGGGGTGCAGTGGGTAGGGGATCACATTCGGCCGCGGGTGCGCGTGCCGGATTCGTGGCATTGGCCGGTCGGTGTGAGTGTGTCAACCGAGATTGGCTATCAGCGAGCGGTCTATTCCCCCGATACCTGGACCTGGGAGATAAGGCCGATTGTCGACAAGTACATGGGGCGGTGGTACTGGGCTGTGAACCCGGCCCTGGAACGCACCTGGCACGGTCCGGATGTCAAACAGGGAGTGGGTTTTTCGCCAGGGGTGAAGCTCAGTTACGACTTCAACCGGACGATCAGTGGCGGTGTCGAATACTACGCCGACTACGGACGCTTGGGAGCATTCGATTCTCTGCACAATCAGCAGCAACAAATCTTCCTGGTGACCGACCTGAATGTTTCTCCCAAATGGGAAATCAATATCGGTGTGGGTGTAGGCCCGACGGCAAGTACCGATCACTGGATCATCAAAGGTATACTGGGCCGGCACTTTTCCTGGAAAAAACCCTCGCTCCTGGACTGAAAGCCAAACCACAAATCTCTCCCTATTTCCCTATGAAACTCGACCTGAAAGTCTTAACTGATTAAGACTAATATGGAAGAGGGTCATCATACCTATCTTCGCCATCAATGTACTCAATCTGGGGCGACGCGCGATGCCACAGTCATGATCAATTTCGCCGCGAGAAGCCTGTTGCTATTGGCACTGCTTTGCCATCTTCCGCTTAGGGCCTGTGCGCAGGTCTCCAATGCAGGCAGCATGAGTGGGACTGTTCTCGACATCAATGGTGGAGTGGTTCCGGGCGCACAGATAACCTTGCTCGCGCTCGACCACTCGTCCAGCAGGATGGTCTTATCGGATGATGCCGGAGGGTTCGCCTTCCCTGGGCTGGCGCCGGGAAGGTTTCGGTTCACGGTCACTTCGCCGGGGCTCGAGATCTATTCCTCGTCCGAGATCGTCTTGCTCCCGGACGAGAAACTGATCGTGCCGGAGTTCCGGTTGTCCCCTGCTGCCATTACCACGAATGTCCAGGTCTCGGTCACGCAGATAGAGTTGGCAACGGAGCAGTTGAAGACTCAGGAGCAGCAGCGCGTCCTGGGTGTTTTCCCTAATTTTTACAGCAGCTATTTGTGGGACGCGGCCCCCTTGTCTTCTGGGCAAAAGTATCAGCTTGCCTTGCGTTGGATCGCAGACCCAGTTGTGTTCGTAGGGACAGGCGCCTTTGCCGGGATCGAGCAATGGCACAATACTTTCCCGGGATATGGCAAAGGTGTGCAGGGCTACGCCAAGCGATACGGCGCAGCCTACGCGGACGAGGCGCTCAGCAGGATGATTGGCAGCGCCATCCTGCCCTCGCTTCTGCATCAGGATCCGCGGTATTTTTATCGCGGCAATGGAAGTAAGAAATCGCGCGCACTTTACGCCATCTCGGCTGCGATTATCTGCCGGGGAGACAACGGAAGGATGCAGCCGAACTACTCCTACGTACTGGGCAGCTTTGCCGCCGGTGGGATTTCAAACCTCTATCATCCGGCAAGTGATCGCGGAGCCGGCTTAACGATTGGCAACGGCTTTCTCAACGTAGCAATGCACGCCCTGGATAACCTGGGGCGTGAGTTCGTGTTCCGCAAACTAACGCCCAAAGTCCCTGACTACGCCCAGGGAAAGCCCTAGCAATCCGTGCGATCTCAACGAACAGTTTCTCCGCTCTTCTGCTCTCAGACGGAATTGTTATTTGCCTTTTGTCACGCCACCGTTCTTGATCGAAGCGTCGCCGTCCCCTTTGTCATCCCGACCGCAGCGAACCCGGATTCCCAACCACGCAAATTCTAGCCGCAAGCACAACCAGAGCGATCCACAGAAGGTCCGCTCCCAGCAGATGAGTAATCTGCAGCCAGAGAGGAGCCAACAGCACCACATCAGCGACCCCAAGCGCACACTGCAGGGCCAGGAGCAAGAGCACTCCCATGGTCAACCGTCGATCCGCGGGGCGCCGGATGCCGCGCAGCAGCAGCCAGCAAATGAACAAACCGGCGACTACCGCGGTGATGGGGTGAAGAAGGCGCAGCCGCTCCAGCCAGTTGGCAGTGCTGGAGAAATCCTGGGCCAGCGCGGAGGCGAACGAGCTCGCAGGGAAGAGCGTATCGCTGAGAGCGGCCATCGTTCCGGTCATTCCCACCAACAGGATGGAGACCAGTCCGGTGATCGTCAGCGGCAGCTGCGTAAAACGCACGGTGCGCCGATTGCTTGCTTCACCGGCAGAGAGGAAGTCCGCGGAGAGGGCGAGTGTCCCCAGTAATAGCAGCGTATTGGCCAGATGCAACGTTAGATAAACGGCCCGGGCCGGCGAGTGGTTGTCTGCGGTGAGCCGGAGCAGGACCAGAAGCGCCCCCAGCAGCGATTCATTGAAGATCACCACCGTGGCCGCGATGACAGTTATGCGAGACAGATGTCCTGCTGCCGTGCTGCGGAACGTCCAAACCAGCAGGATCAGGACAGCAATCACAGTCACGCCAGCGCTCATGCGGTGAGCCAGTTCGATCAGAGTAGCCAGGCGGGGATGGGTCTGCACCACAACGCCGTTGCAGAGCGGCCAGTGATCTCCGCAACCGGCGCCGGAGCTGGTTGCGCGGACCACAGCGCCCCACAAGACCGCCGCCACGTTGTAGCCCAGGACGAGCCAGGCAAAACGCGGCAGGAACCCCAAACCTCCCGAGGGCCTGAGGGTCGCGCCAGGTGAAGCCGGAAGAGCGTGGGCAGAACTCATCAATACCCCCTCTTAATCTTACCCGGCCAGTTCCTTGGCGCGCTGCGTGGCGCGCATCACGGCTTTGATCAGGGTCACCCGCAATCCGCCCTCTTCCAACTCCAGGATGCCATCGATGGTGCAGCCTGCCGGCGTGGTGACCGCATCCTTGAGCAGCGCCGGATGGTAGCCGGTTTCAAGCACCATCTTGGCCGCACCAAAAGTGGTTTGGGCCGCTAACAGAGTCGCAATGTCGCGCGGCAGGCCAACCTTGACGCCAGCTTCCGCCAACGATTCGAGGATGATGTAGATGAAGGCCGGCCCGCAGCCGGAAAGACCGGTCACCGCATCGAGATGCTTCTCTTCCACCACCACCGTCCGGCCGACCGTTGCGAAAAGAAAGGCGGCGAGATCCAGCTGCTCCTGGGTGGCAAAGCGCCCGCGGCTGAGCGCTGCAATGCCTGCTCCCAGCATGGATGGAGTATTCGGCATGGCCCGGACCACACCGATTTCCAAATCCGCGGCATGCTCGATGGCTGTCGTTCGCACCGAGGCGGCAATCGAGATCAGTAACTTTCGTGGTGTAAGCGCAGGGCGAATCTGCCGCACGACCTCAGGAACAGTGACCGGCTTGAGGCCCAAAAGGATGAGATCCGATGCCTGCGCGGCGGCCAGATTGTCAGTAGACACATCGACCCCCCACTGGGCCGAAAGCTGTCCGGCACGATCCTCATGTTCCACTGTGGCCACAATCTGTTCCGGCTCAAGGACCTTGGATTTGAGGAACGCCTGCAGCAGAATTCCACCCATTTTCCCAGCTCCGAGAATGGCTACCCGAAGGCCGGCAAGCGATTGCCTGGTTGTGTATCCGCCCATGAATGTCTCCCTCTTCTTACTTTTGGGTTTTTTGTTGCGCGATCCAGCTGTCGATGCGCTCCTCGAGGGTATCGAGGGGCAGGGCGCCAGAATCAATGACCTGGTCGTGGAAGGCGCTGAGCGTGAATCGATCACCCAGTGCCTGCTGGGACTTGGCACGCAGATCCAGAAGCTTGAGTTGCCCTATCTTGTATCCAAGTGCCTGCGACGGCCAGGCAATGTAGCGATCGACTTCGGCTTGAACATCGGTCTCGCCGACGGCCGAGTGCTGATGGAAGTAATCGACCATTTGCTCGCGTGTCCAGTGCTTTGCATGGACGCCGGTATCGACCACCAGTCGAACTGCGCGCCAGATGTCATCTTCCAGCCGGCCAAAGTCGCTATACGGATCCTGGTAGAAGCCGACATCCTTGCCCAGCTGCTCCGCGTAAAGCCCCCACCCCTCGGTGTAAGCGGTGTAATCGAGGTATTTGCGAAACTCGGGGACGCCAGTGAGCTCCTGCGCGATCGATATCTGCAAATGATGACCGGGCAAGCCTTCGTGGTAAGCAATGGATTCAGCGTACGCGAGGGAGCGCGTTTCAATTTTGTAAGTGTTGACGAATACCGTGCCGGGGCGGGAACCGTCCGGTGTGCCGTGGTCGTAGTAGGCCGGTGCCTGATCTTTCTCTTCATAATCCGGCACGGGCTCCACTACCAGCGGGGCTTTCGGCAAGCGCCCAAACAGTTGAGGAAGTTTGGGGCGCATCCGGTCGAGGTAACCGCGGTAGGTGTCGAGCAGTTGGTCTTTGCTGGTGGGGAACAGCTTGGGATTGTTGGCCGCGGCACTCTGCAGTGCTTTGATGTCGGCAAATCCCAGCTTGTGGGCAATCGCCAGTATTTGCTCCTCATCCCGCTTTACCTCGTCGAGGCCGATCTGGTGGATCTGGTCAGGGGTCAGATCGGTGGTGGTGCTTTGCTTGACCAGAAAACGGTAATACGCATCGCCGTCAGACAGAGACCATATTCCTGGATCACTGCGGCCATTGGGAATGTACTGCGACTTCAGAAACTTGCCGAAGCGAACGTAGGCAGGCGTCACCTGGGAGGCAATAACCGCGAACAATTCCTCCTTGATTCGCGCCTGTTGGGTCGCGGAAACGGCAGCTGGAAACTTTTTAACCGGTAGCCCGAACGGTCCATCCTGCGGCTTTTGATTGGCGAGGGTATTTACCTGCTCCAGCACCTTTTCCATCAGGTATGCGGGCGGCTCGCGATGGTCGTCCATGCCGATGGACATATCGTCGGTGATCTGTTGAAAGGCGAGCGGCACCTTCTTCAGGCGAGCGATGTAGTCGTCGTAATCTTTGACCGTGTTGAAGGTCAGCTGAGGAACGAGCTGGGGAAGGTCGACCTGCAGGCCGTCGAACTGAGTGACCGGCATCTCCCATGGCCTGAACCTTGCCGCCTGCTGATTCTGGATCAATTGCCGGACCAACAAGTCTTTGCTCAACTGCTCGTCCATGGACATGCCCGTCGTATCCACTTCGGTCAGTTGCGTGAGAAAAGCTCGACCGCGAGCCAGGGAATCGTTATAAGCCTGGACGGAGTAATCCGAGAGCTGATCGTTGTAACGGGCATCACCGATGGAGGAGGCAAACTCGGGTTCGTGCCGGAGGCGATCTTGCCAGTAGTCGGAGAAGATGGTGTTCAGGGTTTTTATGCGGCTGGCGAGGGGAAGGCTCTGCGCTGCACCAAAGCTGGTTTCAAGCGCGATGAAGACAAGAGCAGTGACGATGAGGTTTGGTGTTCGTGGCAAACGGATTCCTGAGCTAGCTAGAGGCTAAGCGCAGTGTATCGACAATTCGCACAGGCGAACAGGGCGTCACCCATAGCAGGAGCACCCACAATCGTTCCTTCAGAGCCGAAATCCGGCGGGTTTAGCGCTTCAGTCGTGTTGAGAAATACTGGGCGCTGCTACCAGCTCCTCGTGTTTTGCTTCTGCCGGCTGCATAGGCAACGCAAGATCGGCTTCCAGCATGCGGTAAAGGGTGGACCGGCTAATCCCAAGCTTGGAGGCCGCGCGCGCTTTATTGCCTTCGCATACCTTCAACACCTGGAGAATGTGTCGCCGGATCACACCGTCGAGCGTGAAGTTCTCCGGCAGCGCAGGCTCCCCCTCCTTGCTGCCGGCCGGTTCGAGCGGCAGGATGACCAGATCAATCGGCCGCAGCCACTGGGCTTCTGTAGACAGGCAGGCAGCGCGAACGACGGATTCCAGTTCGCGCACGTTTCCCGGCCACAGGTGGCGCAACAGAATCGGGAGTGAACCCGGACCAAGTCCCTGCAGCGGTCTTTGCTGCTCCCGGGAAACCGCATCGATGAACATTTGCACCAGCGCCGGGATGTCTTCTTTGCGATCGCGCAGCGCGGGCAGCGCGAAAGAGACGGCACTCAAACGGTAGTAAATTTCCGGCAAAAACGCGGTCGCGAGCACCTGCGTCCGCAGCGGCTTGCGAGCCGTGCAGATCAACTGGGAGGGGGACCCGGAGGCGCCCTGCTTGTCAGCAGAAAGAGACGTTTCGAAGGAACGAATGTAGCGCAATAACTGCGCCTGAGGCTCGGCCGCCAGTTCGTCGATGTTGCGGATCAGCAGGACCCCCTCGGCCGCCTTGCGAACCGCTGCGCGGAGGGGTTCGGAGCGGAGCTCGCCGTTGCCGCTCTCGGGCAAGAACAGGCTCGCCGCCTCTTCCACTACCAGCAAACCCGGGGATGCATGCCGCGCCTGAATGTGCCTGGCAAGCAGGTGCTTCCCAGTGCCGGCCTCACCCTCGATCAGGGCGAGCCGCACCCGCGGGCCTATCTGCTGCAGTTGCTCACAAACCCGGCGCATGGCCAGCGATCGCGAAACCAACTCAGGCAACGGGCCGCCCGGCGGCCGGCGCGGTGGCGCCCAACGGCCTTGGTCCCGGTTCGGTTGCAACGGTTGATTGATCATTCCCCACCCCTCCGCTTCGCTCAAAGGCATCCGCGAAAACGCTCTTAGCGATTTATCGGCGGGACAAGAAAAGAGTTGAACGATAACTCGTTCAAAAGTAGGCTTCGTAACAAAACTGCGGGTTTTGTTGCGAAGCCTACTTTTGACGAGTTTGCCTGTGGGATGGCTAAGCTTTGACCGTGCGCACCCGGGAAGACACCGCGTCGGAAGCGATCACGCCGTCGCGGATATAGACCACGCGGTGAGCGTACTCCGCGATATCCGGCTCGTGGGTGACCAGAATGATCGTGTTGCCCTTGGCGTGCAGGTCGTCAAAGAGCGCCATGATTTCATCGCCCGTCTTCGAGTCCAAATTCCCGGTGGGTTCATCGGCCAGGATGATCGAGGGACGATTCACAAGCGCGCGCGCGATCGCCACCCGCTGCCTTTGGCCGCCGGACAACTCGTTGGGCTTATGGTTCATGCGCTCTTCAAGATTGACCGAGCGCAGCGCCGCCTTGGCCCGCTCGATTCGCTCCTCGGCCGGGGTTCCGTTGTAAATAAGCGGCAATTCAACATTATGCAGAGCCGTGGCGCGCGCCAAAAGGTTGAACGTCTGAAAAACAAAGCCGATTTCCCGATTGCGGATGCGCGCCAGTTCGTCATCGTTCAATTCGCTGACCAGGTGCCCGTTCAGCCAGTATTTCCCTTTACTGGGCGTGTCCAGGCAGCCAATCAGGTTCATGAGCGTCGACTTGCCCGAACCCGAAGGCCCCATGATGGCGACGTACTCGTTATGCCGGATGCGCAGGTTTATGCCGCGCAGCGCGTTCACTACCTGATCGAGGCCCATGGTGTAGATCTTCCACAGATCCTCAACCACGATGACCTCTCCCTGGGCGCCATCCTGGGCCATGTAGGCTTGCTCTGTGCTGCCGGCTTCGAGTGCCATCTTTCGCTCCTGTCCTGCGGGTTCGAACGTTTACGACGATTCCGTGCTCTGCGTTGCGGCTCCATTATCTCGCTTCAGCTTGACGTCGTTCTTGAGCGTACGCAGCACTTTATAAGGCCCGATGACAATTTCATCACCTTGTTTGAGTCCAGCGGTCACTTCAATGTCGGTGGCGCCGGTAATTCCCGTCGTGACCGGAACAAACTGCGATTGCAGCTTGCTGCCATGAGAGCGCAGCACAAAGACCCCCTGGGTGCCGGGATCCTGCGCGCTGGCCGGTGGGCTATCCCCGTCCGATGCGGCGTTCACCGTCTGCATCGAGGCGCCCACCTTCAGCGACGCCGGGGTGCGCATGGCCAGGGCCTGGATCGGAATCGTCAATACATTTTGCCGCCGCGCCGTGGTTATTTTGGCCGTGGCCGAGAGCCCTGGCCGTAGTTCCTCGGGTGGATTGGAGAGTGTGACCACCACCTTGAAGTCCTTCGCCTCCTCGGTGCCGGTCGTGCTCTGACTGGTGGCGATGCCGGTGGAGCGCAGAATCGCCTGATCCCCGACCTCGGTCACCTTGCCCTGGAAGACCTTGCCGGGCAGGGCGTCCACCGTGACCTCGACTGGCTGCCCCATGGCAACATTCACGATATCGGTCTCGTCCACCTTGACTTCCGCGGTGATCACGGAGGGGTCAGCCAGCGTCATCAGCGTGCTGCCCTGGGCGTTCTGGATGCCCACCACCACTGTTTCGCCTTCGCGTACCGGCATATTGGTTACGATGCCATCGAAAGGCGCGATGCTGACGGTTTTGTTCAATGCGTCGACATCGCTGGTCAGTGTGGCCTGGGCGGTGCCCAGTTTGCCTCGCGCCGACGCCGTCTGCGCGCGCGCTTGCACCAGGGCCGCCTTGCTTTGTGCCAGGGTGGCGACGTCGGTGTCATAGGCCGCCTTCTTGGAGTCATACTCCGACTTCGCAATCAGCTCCGCCTTGTACAGAGCCTGCGCCCGCTGCCAGTCCAGAAGCTTTTGATTCAGATCGGCCTCGGAGTGGGCAACCGTGGCTTCGGCCGTCTTTTCCGCTGCCAGGTAGGAGGCTATGTCCGTGTCGGCGGATCGAATACTGGCTTGCTGGGCATCGACGCCGGCCTTGGCCTGCACGCTCTCCACCGTCGCCAGCACCTGACCCTTTTTGACATGGTCGCCTTCTTTCACATACAGGTGCGTGATCCGGCCGAAAGAAGTGGCCCCGATATTGACGTAAGTCTTGGGTTTGATTTGCCCTGTCCCGCTGACGATCGAGACCAGATTCTGCCTGACGACCTTAGCCGTAAGTACCTTCGTATAGCCCGATTGGGCGCGCACGATGGTGAAACCGGCGATGCCCGCTGCCACCAGGACCGCGCCTGAGATGATCAATATTTTCTTCAGTTTCATGGGTAGAACGGTACCCGCCGCTCTTGCCTACATCATACGTGGCGCGGCCAGGCAGGGTTCCCGCCTTTTCGCAGGAGTACCGCAATTACCGGTTACCGGCGCGCCCTATCGGCCGGAAGATAAAGGCTGAAATGACATTCCCCGCTTGAATTCGTCGTTACCGAACCTTAAACTTGGTGTGCCGTACGGGGAGTATCGCGCAACCTATGCTCAGGGTTAATTCCACCCTTTTTCTGCTCTTGTCGTTGGGCCTGCCGTCCGTAGTCATCGCGCAATCTGCGGCGCCGTCGCAGGCCGGTACTCCGGCTGCAAGTTCCAACACATCGCCGGATACCCAGACCCAGGACCCGCTTAAACGTCCTTTGAGCGATAAAGAAAAGTTCAAACAGCAAAAGGAGCTGAGGAACGAGCTCAAGGGGCCGTACAAAAAATGGGTTGATGAGGATGTGCGCTGGATCATTACCGACCAGGAACTCAAATCGTTCAAGAGTCTGTCCAACGACGAAGAGCGGGACAACTTCATCGAAAATTTCTGGCGCCGGCGCAACCCTGACCCCGACTCTCCCGAGAACGAATTCCGCGAAGAGAACTACCGCCGAATCGCTTATGCCAATGAGCATTTTGCTGCCGGCAAGCCGGGCTGGAAAACAGATCGCGGGCACATGTACATTGCCTACGGCAAGCCCGACAGCATCGAATCTCATCCCAGCGGCGGCTCCTACGAACGCCCCATGGAAGAAGGCGGCGGCGAAACGTCGACCTTCCCCTTTGAGACCTGGCACTATCGCTATATCGAAGGCATCGGCGAAAACATCGACATCGAGTTCGTCGATAGCTGCATGTGCGGTGACTACCACATGACCCTCGATCGCTCGGAAAAGGATGCACTGCTGCACGTACCCGGAGCGGGTGCGACCCTGGGCGAACAAATGGGAACTTCGAAGCGAACCGACCGCTTTAATGGCGGCCTGGAAAACCTGGGCGGCGGTCCGATGGCATCTTCAAACCAGGCTAAGGAGTTCGACCGACTGGAGCAGTTTTCCAAATTGCAGGCTCCGCCCGCGGTCAAATTCAAGGATCTAGAATCGTTCCTCGTTAACCACAAGGTGTTAAGCGGTCCCTTCTTTCCCTTCGAAGTCCGGACCGATTACGTGAAGGTCACCGAGGATACAGTGTTGGTTCCTTTGACCCTGCAGATCAAGAACCGGGACATCACCTTCAATACCAAGGACGGGGTAGCGAAGGGTGAAGTGAACGTCCTGGGCCGGGTCGCAACCATTACCGACCACGTGGTGCAGACCTTTGAGCAGACTCTGGAAGTGGAAGAGCCGAGCGAACTCCTGGGCAAGGCGCTTGATCAGGCCTCGGTTCACTGGTGGGCTTTGCCCTTGAAACCAGGCCGCTACCGGGTGGATATAGCCATCAAAGACGTAAACAACCCCGACCACGTTGGCACCTGGGCGGAAGGGATTGTGGTGCCCAAGTATGACGATGAGAAGCTCTCCGCGTCTTCCCTGATTCTGGCCGACAAAATGGAGCAGGTGCCGACCAAGCAAATTGGTACCGGACAGTTCATTCTCGGCAATACCTATGTCCGGCCACGGGTTAGCTCTGGGCCTTTGGTTGCCGTCAGCTTCCATCGCAGCCAGAAGCTCAATTTCTGGATGCAGGTCTACAATTTGGCAATCGACGACAAGAGCAAACAAAACGCCGCCACAATTCAGTACCAAATCATGGATATGGCGTCTAACAAAGCGATTCTGGATACGTCCGAGACGAGCGCTGCGTTGGGAGACAACAGCGCTAACTCCGACCAGTTGACGGTGAGGAGATCTGTACCCCTGTCCAGCCTGCAGCCGGGCAAGTACCAGGTCACCATCACGGTTAATGATCACGTGTCCAAACAGCAGGTGGCACAATCAGCCCCGTTTACGGTTGATTAGCCCCTCTGATAAGCTGCAAAGAGTAACATAAGTGACTGGAGTAGACCGGGTAGCTTGGCAATCGCAGAACTGGGTTACTTGCAATGTGTTTGAGTGAGTAGCGTATTGAGTGCGTAAAAGGTACTGCCAAATCGCAGCTCTGATGGTGATGGCCATGGTGGGATATTTGCCTGCCTCGGCCGCGCCTTTCCCGGCAACTGTCAGCGGAGTTGTGCGCGATGCGCGGGGCACCCCCCAAATGGGTGCCATGGTTGAGCTGCTGGCAGCCAATTCCAGCGTGGTGGCCAGGGTTTACACCAATGTCCGCGGCGCCTTCACCTTTGATCATGTTTTTCCTGGAACCTACCAGGTCAAGGCGACCGGAGACTCCTTTCTCCCCACCCTGCGGGAAGACCTTCAACTTCGCGCCCGTAGCAAAGTCGTCGTCAATATCACCCTGAGCACCCTGTTTGAGGCCATCCAGTGGCTCCCTGCTCAGCCCCGGTCGCCGGATGAGCCGACCGATGATTGGAAATGGACCTTGCGCTCCTCCACCAATCGTCCGCTGCTGCGGCTCCTCCAGGATGGTCCGCTGGTGGTCCTTTCCGGCGATGACCATGGGTCAGGTCCTCAATTGGCGGCCCGCGTCAGCGTGACAGGCCCCTCGCGCGAATTCGGACAGGGCGGCCCTCATAATGCCTTTGCTATCGAGCGCTCCAGCGCTGTCGGGGGCCATCTGATTCTGCGTGCGAACCTGAGCCCGCAGCCCACGGAAGGTTCGGAGTACATGGCGGGGTACCAGCTGGCCCTTGGTCCAGAACGCCAGATCCGCAACGTGGCCACGGTGCAGCAGATGACTGCCATCGAAGGCGGGGGTAGCCAGGGTTTCTACGCTTTACGGCTGCGCAGCGCCGAGGCAGTGAATTTGGGTCCAGACGCGTCGATGGAACTGGGCAACGAGGTCCAGTCGGTGCATGGGGCATCCCAGACCACTTCCAGTTTGCCGTTCCTTAACGCCGTCTGGCACGAGGACGGGATCAGCGTTGCCTATCGCGCGGCAACCTCGCCCGAGATGCAGAATGCCGGACAAGTCGCCGACAGCAACACCCTTGCTCCCATGTTCTCTGAGGAGGGGGGCAAGGTGCACATCCAGCACGGTCTCCACCAGGAACTCCGGTTTGAGGACAACACCGCATCCCGTCGAGCGATGGTGGCGTTCTATCAGGATGAAGTGCGGAGCCCGGTCATCGGTGGAGGAGGATCCGTATCGCAGCAGGATCTTGCCGGTGGAGACATGCTCTACGATCCGGTTTCGCAAGGCTTCCGCGTGACTGGCCCCGGGTACACGACGGGTGGAATCAGCGCGGTCGTCGCGCAGAAGGTCACAAAAACGACCTGGGCTACGCTTTCCTACGCTAACGGCAAGGCCCTGGCCTTTGATGTTCCCGATTCCGCGGTCACCGTGGATGAGGCGGTGCAAAATCTCACGCAGCGCAGAACGGAAGCCATCACGGCCTCGCTCGATGGCAGGGTAATCCACACGGGAACAGGTTGGCATGCTTCGTATCGCTGGCAGCCTGCGAATACGGTGACGCCCGTGGCGCTCTACGACAGTTTCGGGCAAGGCGCATACCTGAACATTCTGATTCGCCAGCCGATCCACTGTGGCCATCTACTGCCCAACGGTACCGAGGCGCTGGTGGATGTTCGGAACTTGCTGGCGGAGGGTTATCGTCCCTTCCTCACTCGCGATGGCAGCACCCTTTATTTCGCCCAGTCCGAGCGCTCCATTCAGGGTGGTCTTTCCTTCTCGTTTTAACCATCGGGCACAGCCCTGAAAGAGCGGGCTGACTATGCTATATTTTGCTTGGGCGTGCGCCAAATGACCGCGCTCGATCTACTGAATGTTGCTCAACATTCAGCCTGATTACCCTCACGGACGCGTAGCTCAACTGGCAGAGCATTCGACTCTTAATCGACAGGTTGGTGGTTCGATTCCACCCGCGTCCACCACACTGTTGCAATGACTTAGATATATGAGCCCAATCAACCAGGCAGAATTGCGCCCCTTTTTTGAGCCCCCACATCGTCGAAATAGCACCGGTTGAACTCCGGGGCATGTCCTCACCACCCCAGTTGCTGTCGCCATCGCAACAGTTTGTGGCGTATTCGCTTCACCGCCCCGACGCGTGCCACCGGCCATACGAGCTTCACATATTCCTCGCGCCGAAAACGCGAGAGCCTAAGCTTCAGGCCGCCCGGCGGGAGGGAGCCACGGTTATTCAGCACAGACATGAGGTAACGTCGCCGGTCGAGCACTGGGTGAAGGAAGGTGTCGCCATGGCTGGGCGCCAAATCTTCTTCCATCGTTGGTGGGAACCAATCGTACTGAGAAACGTCACCAAACTCGGCAAGCGATACCCATCTCATGCCCGCTCGCACGATTTCGGTCGGTAGAAAGACCTCACTGTTCGGCCAACCGCGGAGTGACGGATCAGATTTCATATCGAGCCGCCGCTGCCGCAACAGCTTTAAAGCTCCAGAAGAAAGAAAGCAGACGTTGAGCAAAGCGATCTTGATTTCACCAGGAGGATAAATGTCCCGCTGATACGGCATCCAATGCCAAAGGTGGAAAGGGCGTGAAATTGGCAGAGCAACAAGGTCTGCGCCTTGCGACACGGCCCGGTCGACGAACCGCTCCAACGGGCATTGCACGACACAGTCATACTCGACGAACAGGTAGTAGTCGTAGTTTGGATATTGCTCCAGAAACTGGTAGTGCGCGTAATCCGGATTCCACCACAGTACCCCGCCGACCGCAAAGCGCATCGCCAGACCAGCGGCCTCAAGATCGCCACAGGTGAAGCGAATCACACGCTCGAAGGGTATGGGCCCTACTGGCCCACCGGTCTCATCGATCTGGACGTAAAAATCCAGGCTGCCGGCAGCGTCAGCAAGCCGCCGCGCCTGACGTTCAACGAACTCGTCCCAGGCGTAAGCCTTGAACACAACAGCGCAGCTGCTCATGCTCGGCTTTGCTCAAAATCCTGCTCTGGTGTGAAGCCCGAGTCACGGCTGGTGCGCGCCATGCGGCGCCCGCTCTCACTCAACGATGATTTCCCCACTCGTGAGGCTGTTGCTTGCATAAACCAGCGGCGCCTGCTGCACGGCGCGCGCCGGCTTCCGCCATCTTCTCACCGGTTCCGTAACACCTATCAAGGTTTGAAGGGATTCAACGACGTGGTCAACCTCATCATGAGTCATCGTATTGAAGAGAGGTAGACTGATCATTCTCGCCGAAACATCGTCGCAAACCGGCAACGGACCTCCTGCACAAACTTTCTGGAAGTACGGCTGCTCAAGTAGGTGTGGACTGAAATAAGTTCCGGTAGCGATGCCCCGCTCCGCTAACTCAGCACGGATAGCAGCCCTGCGCCCACTTAGTGCAGAGGGCAATAAGGCGGGCACGAATTGGTGTGCCTGGATGCCCGGCGCTCGCAGTTGAAAATCCAATTCCGGCAGTGCAGCGCGATAGTGATGAAGCAGTGCGGCCCGATGTTTGATAATGTGGTCGTAATCGGTGAGGCGTAAGCTGCCGAGTAATGCGCCCACTTCGCTGAGTTTGCCGTTCAAGCCGGCCATGGTCGCTGTGCGCGGCTCACCAAAGCCAAAGTTGCTCATGGTTCGGAGCCTTGCAATTCTCTCCGGATCTGCACTATAGATCAACCCTGCCTCTCCCACAGCAAAAGACTTGGTTGCGTGCATGGAAAACACCACGCTTCCCGAAAAGCCGGTCCCGAATCCTCGCCCACGCGCGTCAAACGTCCCCAGCGAGGCTGCAGCATCCACCACGACAGGCACGCCGGCCCGGGCCGCAAGCTTCTTGTAGCGCTCCAGATTAATCGGGTAGCCGAATGTCGCGTAGGGCATCACCAGAGCAATCCGGCCCGCAAAACGCGTCAGCATAGCCGATTCTGCTGCAGGATCGGCCGCCCAGTGGTTTGGATGAATGTCGCAGAGCAACGGCGTCAGGCCGCACCAAAGCGCCGCGTGAGCCGCGGCTGCGAATGTGAAACCCGGCATCAGCGCAAATTGTCCCGCTGGCACCTCGCCCACCGCTTCCTTGATCGCCAGCATAAGACCGATGGTCGCGTTGCAAACGGTCATGCAGGCGCCTTCTCCGCCGAAAAAGCGAGCCAGCATCTCCTGTTCAAAGCGCGTATTGATGGGACCAAAATTGCTGAAAACTCCGCTTTCTTCGAGCGACTGTAGTTCCGCGATCGCAAGCGATAAATGTGCCGGGTCGGGACGAAAAAGTGGGATCTTCATGCCTCGAGCTCCTGAGTAGCCTTGATCTCTCCCAACCCGGCAAGCGCGGATGGTTCAAGTAAGTAGCCCTCGCCGGAGCACGGAGCCAGAATGGCATCGACAATCAACCCGCCAACGTCGCTCTGCCACAGCCAGAGACCATTTGCCTGACCCCTGAAGCTTGGCTCACCGCCGAGCTTTCCATGCGGAACAAAGCCCGCGGCCAGGCCAATCGCAAATAAGTGAGTGAGCGGATTGCCGCCGGCGTCTAACACCCGGCAGTGATCGTCCACAAGCCGCGCCTGTGGACCTGTTTCGGCCTGAAGGAGTACTCGCCTTCCTGATTCATCGAAGACGGGCAGCGCCCGCGGCCGGTAACCCAGCGCAGCGATCACAAGATCCGCATGATCCAACAACGCGAGCGAAGACTCGTCATTCACGCCGAGACGATGCAATTGCAGGCGCGGCTCAGGCGGGCGTCCTCCGATGCCGCGCGCTTGCATGATGAGCTCTCGCGAGTCCAGCCGGAACCCGCTCAAACGAAACACACGCCCGCTGACTGGACAGATGTCCTCCGGCCCAAATTCCGTGTATCCGTCTGCAAGGGCCGACTGCACCTTGGGATAAAAAATGCGCAAAGGACGCCGGTGCAGGATGGTGACCCCGCCCGGGCCAAACGTGACGCCAGGCAGCCGGTGAAGCAGGGCATCGGCGATCGCCGCCGCGCTGGTGGAGCCGCCAATGATCGCAACCCTTGGAGCACGGCCTAGCTCGCCGAGACGGGCAGCAACTGCTGCGAAGCCTGAGGCACTCAGAACGTCGCTGGATTGCAACAGCCTCTGGCCACATCGTTCGACGAGGTTCAAACCCGCCACGGTTTCATCCCGAAGGCGTTCTGCTGGCTGCGAGGCGCCCGTGGCGAGCACGACATTGCGCGATTGGATCGTTAGCTCCCGTCCGCTCTCAACATCTTCGATGAGCGTGAGCCAACCGGTACTCGTACGCTGTGTCGAAACTGCCTTGTGTCTGTTAAGAACACGGCCGTTAGGCGAGGCCGCAATGAGTTCGTGTATCGCTTCTCCAACCAGAGCCAGAAACTCGCCTGCCCGACGCAGCGGCACGGTGCCGTCTCCCGCTTCCACGAACTCCTTCGTAAGCGGATGGCTTCGTAAGGCCGCAAGCTCGCTGCCGGGTGGTCCTGCAAGACAGTCCGCAAAGGTGAAGCCAGTACTGTCGGAATTGATGACCCAGCGTCCGATGCTCCCCTCTCCGATCACACCCGACTGCTCCACTACCGTGACGCCTTCTTTCAGTAGGTCGGCGAGACGGCCACGTCTATGTGCCGCGAGCAAAGGGGCCATTCCCGCGGGCCCTCCGCCAACAATAACTACGCCTGTGCGACCAAAGCTCAATATCACCTGCTTCGACGTGGCCTGGAAATGGAAGGCCACGCCTTTGAGATTTTAGGGGGGATACTCCGGCGGATAAATTCAGGTTGCTGCGTTTCTCGTTGACTCAAGGCGACTACTAAGAACAGCCTACGATAGACTTTACGTCAAAGTAAATAATTTCATTCAAGAGACATCAATCAGAACTTACTTGTTAAGTAATACTTATTAGGCGACTGTCTAAGAATTTAGATGAATGGGCAAATGAGCGTCTAAGTCACTATGGCCGGCAATGACATCGTGCTCAATGAAATACGGCAAATGGAACCCAGTAGCATTGCCAGGTCGTTCTCCTTGCCTGCCGGATACGGCTTTCACGCTGCATTGATCCGGATGCAGGTCGAGGCGCATCGTTCAGCGCCATCGAACAGTAATCTGGGCTAGTCTCAGCCCGTCCCTACCGGACTCAATTGTGAGAACCTAAAAGGAGCCCGACGTTGGTGGGAGCCTTGTGGTTCAGCAGAGAGAAGCAACGCTCAGCGTTGCGGAAAAGAATTCGACCTTGATCATGCGCTTCGGCGCCGGCCTCGAAAAATCCAGGGCTTCCCAAATTCTGGAGTTCTCACGCAGACTCTTTAGGCCGTACGCAACTACTTTCAACAACTGCGGCTTTTAGCCGCTGAGGGATCACAAATCCTTCGGCGCGAGCCAGGATTCCTATAGAGTCGACGATTCGAGCACAATAGCTGCGACATAAACCATCAACTACTCAAAGACGCTGGCGCTGATCGCGGCAATTCTGGTGACAGGCGCATCGCGCTGCTTCTCAGCAGGCGGGTTGCGATTAGCCTGGCCTGGATCTCTTTCGGCCGGACCTGGTTGGACACCTTCGGGCGCGCTACCGAAGTTTGATACGCTCAACAAGACCGCGATGCCATAAACTATTGGAACGGAGCGAGGAAACAATGAGCCAATCTACTGAGACAGCAATTCTTGCCGGCGGTTGTTTTTGGGGCATGCAAGACCTCATTCGCCGCTATCCAGGCGTCGTGTCCACCCGCGTGGGCTATAGCGGAGGCGACGTACCGAATGCTACGTATCGGAATCATGGGACGCACGCAGAGGCCATAGAGATCGTGTTTGACCCCGAACGGTTGAGCTATCGCAAGCTGCTCGAATTCTTCTTTCAGATTCACGATCCCACAACCCTCAACCGCCAGGGCAACGATCGGGGCACAAGCTATCGCTCGGCTATCTTTTATACGAACGATCAGCAGAGGCAGATCGCCGAGAAAACGATCTCAGAGATCGACGCGTCTGGAGTCTGGCCGGGCAAGATAGTCACGGAGATCGCTCCGGCCGGTCCGTTCTGGGAGGCGGAGCCTGAACACCAGGACTACCTGGAGCACTATCCAAACGGTTACACGTGTCACTTCGTTCGACCGGCCTGGAAGATCGCCAGCTAAGCCACTCGCTTAGATCAGGCCCGTTGACGGAACACACGCGTCAGAGAACAGGCTACCCCAGGAAGCATCGAGGTAAAGCCAGCGCTGGGTGCTGAACCAGCTGGTTGGGAGCTCGGGGATGTGCAGCAGGCCGTGGCCCCCGGCGCAAATCAGCTCGGTGCCGTTCCAGGCTAGAAAGTTTCGTGAAGCCTGGCCAACCCGCGCGGGATGGGTGAGCACTCGCAGGCATACCGGACAGCGCTTTCGCTGATCCTGCAGTATCCATCGAAACCCGAAGAGAAATCCGAAGAACGAAAGCGCGAGCTGGATATATTGCGCAGTTGTGGAGCCGACGGAGTAAAAGCCATAGGCAACATCCACCGAGCTCAAATAGACCAGCGGCACGAACAAGAGAAGCTTGCTCCACAGAAAGATCCATCGTCTTGTCCGTGCCGCCCAGGGATGGGGTCCGCTGTGGCTTGGGTATTCCCCCAGAGGCAACGCTGTCGTCGCCGGCAGAGCAATGACTGCAACGATCAGCGTGAACAAAAAGATGGAGAACGGTAGTTGGGCTCGTTGCTCGAGCGAGATGCAATCGAAGCGATCATTGGTTCCATCCTCGTTGTACACCGTCATGTATCGCCATTCGTTTAGCCGAGGTAAAGCCCCGGCTGTCCGCATATGAGCGAGCACGAAACCCTTGGAGTTCGAAGGCAGCATAGCCAGATGCCGGTCGTCTTCGAGCAGCCACCCATCCACTTGGCCCGGCAGGTGCCAGGAGTCTTGCGCGACAACGCCCGCCACCAGGGCGCGTTGCCCGGCAATCTCGGTGACACTTCCGATCAGGCGAGGATCGCCGTCAAAACGCTCACGCCAAACCTCCTGGCTCAAATAGAGTTTTGCCGTGTATGAGCCGCTCGACGAATTCGCTAAATCCCCAGGGATTGGCAGGTTCAGCACTTTGAAAAAGTTGTCGCTCGCCCGCGCTATCGAAAGCTCAGCACCTCGATGTCTCGCAATATGTACTCGTTTGAATATTGGTTGATAAAAAGCGATGCCGGTAAACAGCCGGCGGGTGCCGGTTTTCCACGATTCATAATCGCGGAGATGGATGGTTGCTGACTGCGCTCCGGAATAGCCGCCGCTTGAAATTGTCACCAGGCCGTCGGCATTCCGATAGGGCGTTGATCGTATTGCCTTATAGGCGCCGGGGAGAGACAAGCAGATCAAGAGGCTGATTGCGGTCCACATACCCAGCGAAAGGGAACAACGCGACGCAGAGCCGGAGCGCAAGACCCGCCGCGGTATCGAGCCTGGATTGTTCCATCTAAGCCAGAAAGCGTCCTGGAAAGCACCAAGACAAAAGCCGGTCACTTCTTGCCCGCCGCGAAAGCAACCGTGCGCTTTGCGTTCGTACGATTGCCATACGTGCCAAAGTTCCGCCTGCCACTCCGCCAACCACTCCGCGCGTTCTTGTCCGGGCACTAGCCACGCGGCGCACTGCAGAATAAAAAGAGATGCCCGGAGAGAGCGGAGCAGGTTCATACCTTTTTGACCTCTGGATCGGAGATCATCTTCTGCAGCAGCGGGTAGCGTTTGTGCATGGCCTGTAACGTGGTCACGCCGGCGCGCGTCAACTTGTAGTACTTCCGCAAAGGCCGCTGCTCCGCGTCGGCGATGGATTGCTGTTCCCACTTCGAGACGATAAGACCGTCGCGTTCCAGACGCCGCATGGCCGGATACACGGTTCCGCTCGGTAAGCCTGTGGCTTCCATCACGCTGAAACCGTAGATCTGGCCGGCATGAATCGTTTGCAGAATCATGGCGGCGGTATGGGAGAGCCTGGGCTCGTTGGCCATGACCGCCATTCTACCTATGTAGCATACTGGTTGACCAGCGCAAGATAGTATGCTACATAGGGTATAGCAGCCGAGGACCCATCCAGTGCTTGAGCTCGAGAACCTGTCGAAAAGCTACCGTGGTATACCAGCGATCTCGAACGTCAATTTCAAGGTCAATGCGGGAGAAGTTGTCGGCTATCTGGGAGCCAACGGTTCGGGAAAATCTACCACGGTCAAGATCATTACCGGGTTGCTGCAGCCGAATGAGGGCCGCGTCCTGTTCCAGGGCGGGAATATACGCGACGACCTGGTGAGTTTTCGGGCGGCGCTGGGCTATGTGCCTGAGGAAGCGCATCTTTATAACTACCTGTCTGGAATGGAATACCTGCAGTTAGTAGGCAGGCTGCGGGGGATGCGCGAGCGGCAGATTCAGATCAAGGCCCACAGGCTACTCCAATTGCTTGGTCTGGAATCGTGGCGGCATTCGCCCATTTCCATGTATTCCAAGGGGATGAAGCAGCGTGTGCTGATTGCGGCGGCGCTGATCCATGATCCCAAACTATTGATCTTCGACGAGCCGCTTTCGGGCCTGGATGTTCTATCCTCCCGCCTGTTCAAAGACCTTCTACTGGAACTTACAGAGGCGGGGAAGGCCATTCTCTATATCTCGCATGTCCTCGAAGTCGTGGAGCAGATTTGCGACCGTGTAGTTGTCATCGCGAAGGGGAAGATTCTGGCGGATGCCAGCCCTTCTGAACTGACCAGCCTGATGAAGCTGGCCAACCTGGAGCGCGCGTTTGCTCAACTGGTCCAGCAAGAGGACACCGAATCCGTCGCTCGCGAACTGGTAGAAGCGATCAAGGGGCGGAATGTTTAGCGGCCTCCGTATCTTCACCCCGCCGGAATTCCCCGTGCTGTCACTCGATGTGCAAGCGCATATGCCGGCAGTGGCTGCGCAGGAGCGAAGCCAATTTCATCTTCTGGTTCGTCACTTCCTGGAACGATTCTTCACCAACGAAATGGTTTCCGCAGATGGTGAGACGAAGGCGCGGCTCCTTCAGATTGCTTACACGATTGCCCTGCCTGGGATGGTCGTGGCCTTGTTTTTGTTTCCTCTATACCATGCACCCCTCGACCGCCCATTCTGGTCGCAGGTGAGCGACCATTATTTCTATGTGATGTATTCCTTTGTCGCGGTCGGAGCAGTGAGCATCTTTGCCTGGGACCTGCTATTCCCGGACCTGCTCGATCTCTTCATCCTCTCTTCTCTTCCCATCGTCAATCAGAGGTTGTTCGTGGCCAGGATCGTGGCTGCCTGCCTCTTTCTTGGATTGTTTCTGTTCGGTATCAACGCCCTCGGAGCCATCTTCTATCCCCTTCTATCGGAGCCCCTAGGGCTTGCGCGACACATCTTTGCCCATGTGGTGGCAGTCCTGGGAAGCGGCGCATTTGCTGCAGCGTTCTTTCTCAGCTTGCAGGGAATGACGGTGGCCATTCTCGGCGAGCGCCTCTTCCGTGCCGTATCGCCTTTGCTTCAGTGCGTTGCGACCATGGTGCTGTTGACCATCCTTTTGCTGTTCCCGGTTTCGTCGCAGTTCCTTGAAGTGCTTACTCATTCATCAGCAGGCCAATATTTTCCGCCCTTCTGGTTTTTGGGAATATACGAGCGCCTCGTCGCCGGGTCCTCCGGGCTGCCAGTGTTCACCATGCTCGCGAAGACAGGCTACCTGGCGACAGCGGTTGCGGTCGCGCTGACGATTGTCTCTTATCCACTCGCCTATCGGCGCAGAATGCGCTATATCGTTGAGGGATCCGGGGCATCCGATACACAAAATGTGGCAGCCGCGCCGATCAATCGAATGCTGCATGCAACCTTATTGCGAAATCCGGTCCAGCGCGGCATTTATCACTTCATCAGTTGTGGATTGCTGCGAACGCAGCGGCATCGTGTGTATCTGGCGATGTATGGTGGCCTCGGCCTGGCCCTCCTGATTGCCTGCGTAGTGCTCTTGAAACTCATCCACGGCCATTTCGGCTTGGCACTATCTCCTGATGGATTGCGGGCTGCGGTCCCAATCGCAGCTTTCTGGGCCATCGCTGGCTTGCGGACCGCATTTCTCTCCCCAATGGATAAGCGAGGCGGTTGGGTCTTTCGCGTGATCATGGGTAAGCCTGGAGTGGAGCAGCTCGCCGCGACCACGCTCTGGATACTCCCGTGTGTCCTGCTGCTGACGCTGGGAATGGTGGCGTTGATAAGCCTGGTGGCACCTCCCGAACTTCATGACTGGCGGTCCGCCATGAGCCAGACGTTCGTGGCCATTGGTCTGTGCCTCCTCCTGACGGATGCCCTATTTCTTAAAGTCACGAGCATACCCTTCACCGGAGAAAGAAGAGCGCCGGCGACGAATCTGGCATTCATCCTGCTGCAATATTTCGGTTTTTTCCCGCCCCTGGTGTTGCTCACGGTTGCGCTCGAACCCTGGTTAGAAGCCAGCATGTGGCATGTGGCAGGCGCGGTTGGCTGCATAGGTGCAGCGCACCTGGTGATGCGGAGGATTCGCAGAAAAAATGCCGACTACTATGCGAATCTGATTGACCTTGATGACGATGAGGAGGAATTTCCGCAAAGACTCGGCCTTCGCTACTAATTTGTCGAAGAATCCTGGAGCGCCGGTCGGGCTGCCTGCGTCCTTTCGTTTCATCGGAACCATTCAGTGTTCGATCCCGGACAGTCGAGCCCAGGAGTGAACAAAATCTTTCGGAATTGCGTACACAAGAATTAGGAAAGAGCTGAGCCGGCTGGGTCCGCGCGACATCGAGAGTTGGACCCTCAACTGCAACCATCATGCTGGGGTAGGTGCGCCACCTCCTCATGAATTGTGGAAGGACGCTGCCATGATGAATCTCTTCCCACAGATTCGCGGCTTTCTGATGAAGAGAGCTCTGCTGCTGCTGTTCTCTCTGGCCCTTGCTTTTCCATCACCCTTGCTTGCGCAGGCAACCGGCAGCCTTCGCGGCCAGGTGCTGGACCCGAGCGGTGCCGTTGTTCCGGGAGCCGCCGTCACGCTGACCGAGGGGCCTGCCGTACTCAACGTCCAATCCGGCAACGATGGCGTCTACACTTTCAAGAGCATTCCTCCAGGTTCATACACCCTTACCGTCCAGGCGAATGGATTCGCGGACCTCTCCAAAACCGGCATCGTGGTCGCTCCCGGGCAGACGCGGCAGCAGAATGTATCGCTCGCGATTGCTGTGCAGCAGCAGGACATTACAGTCACTGATCAAAAATCCGGTGTGAGCGTGAATCCTGATGAGAATTCAAGCGCGCTGGTGGTGAAGGGAAGTGATCTCGATGCTCTCTCAGACGACCCCGACGAGCTACAAAACGAACTCCAGGCTTTGGCCGGCCCCGCGGCTGGGCCAAGCGGAGGGCAAATTTACATTGACGGTTTCACCGGAGGACAGATTCCTCCCAAGTCATCGATCCGGGAGATTCGTGTCAATCAGAATCCGTTTTCCGCAGAGTTCGACAAAATCGGTTACGGCAGAATCGAAATTCTAACGAAACCTGGCTCAGATAAATTCTCCGGCCACGTAACATCGTTGGGGAACGATTCGGCGTGGAACACCGCGAATCCGCTCGTCAAGGAGCAGCCGAGTTACTATTTGTATTTCATTCAGGCCGATGTCAATGGGCCGCTGACCAAGAATGCCTCGTATTTCTTTAGCCTGTTCCACTTTGACCGGCAAAACCAAACGATTATCGATGCCGTCAATCCCGACGATCCGAGTACGAGCTTTAATCAAGCTTTGCCCAACCCATCGTCTCTGCTGGTGGCGAACCCTCGCGTAGATTTCCAGTTGGGCAAAAACAACACCTTGTCCGTGCGTGACTCCTATGTCCGTTCCGTGGCAACCGCAAATGGTCCTGGTCAACTCAATCTTCCTGAACAGGCGTTCAACGTAAACAATCAGGAGAATGCCGTCCAGGTCAGCGACACGATCGTGGTCAACCCGCGGATAATTAACGAGACCCACTTTCAATGGCGGCGTGTCCGCAACAGCCAGGTCACCTCTTATTTCACCCCTACAGTTACGGTGCAGGGAGCGTTTACCACGGGAGGGAGCAACTCTGGGGTGGCGCGAGACCACCAGGACATCTTTGAATTGCAGAATTATTCCACCGCGACCGCGGGCGGCCACACCATTCGCTTTGGCGCCCGTCTGCGGACCTATCGCGATGCCAACTATTCCACCGCCGGCTCGAATGGGAACTATCTATTCACATCCATTGACCAGTATCTGGCGCAAACGCCGGCTCAATATCAGGCCACTGTGATCCAGAATCCTCTGGCGCGGGCGATTTTATTTGATGGAGCGCTCTTTTATCAGGATGATTGGCGTGCGAAACCCAATCTGACGCTGAGCTATGGATTGCGCTTTGAGAGCCAAAACCGTATTCGCGATCACGCCGACTGGGGTCCACGTTTTTCGTTTGCCTGGGCGCCCGGCCATCTCGGCAAGACTCCGCCCAAAACGGTGGTGCGTGCGGGCTACGGTTGGTTCTACGATCGCTTTACCGTGCCCAACTCCTTTGCTTCATCCACCGGGACACCCTACCTGGTGCAGGCCATCCATCAAAACGGAATCAATCAGCAGAGCTACGTGATTAACAATCCGGATTTCTTTGATCCGAATGCCGCTGCGTCGCCTAGCACGGTGGCAGGCGCCGCCGCATCCATTCCGTCTTTCTACGATATCGATCATCATTTTCACGCAGCTCTCAGCATGCAAGGCGGCGTTGGGATCGATAAGCAAATCAGCAAGAAAGTCATGTTTAACGCAACCTATCTGTTCACGCGCGGCGTTCACCAGTACCTCACCAACAATGTAACCGCGCCTGAATTCGATCCATCCACGTACACCGTGGTGGGCCCTCTTCCCGCTGAATACAACTATCAGTTTCAGTCCGGCGGCATTTATAAGCAGAATCAAATCATCGTGACCACCAATGCTCAGTTCCGTCATTTGTCCCTGCACGGTTCCTACACCTTCAACCAGGCCAGGAGCGATACGCAGGGCGCCAACTACGTTCCCTCCGTGGCTCAGGACCCCGGTCTCGACTACGGCCGCGCAGGCTTCGGGATCACGAACCGCCTCTTCCTGATTGGAACCTACTCCGCGCCTCATGGAATCATCGTTGCGCCGCTGTTGGCGGCCCAGTCCGGCACACCCTATAACCTGGTGATAGGCAACGACCTCACTGCCAACAATCAGTTCAACGCGCGGCCTACGTATGGCACCTGCGGGGCTGCCAACGTGGTTTCCACCCCCTACGGCTGTTTGGATACCGATCCAGTGGGCAAAGGAGAAAAAATCATTCCGTATGGCGCCGGCATTGGCCCCGCTAATTTTGTGATGCACATTCGAGTCAGCAAAGTGATCGGGATTGGCCCCAGGATTGAAGGATCCAAAGGCGCGGGTGGTCCCCAAGGCGGGAATGGAAGCGTGAACGGTCGCGGACTGAGTGGCGCGCAAGCGCAACCGAAGCTGGATGCCTCGGTCTCGCGCAAGTACAGTCTGACCCTGATCGGCGGGGCCATAAACATCTTTAACATTGTGAATCTCGGCACGCCCAACGGCACCATCAACTCACCGCTTTTCGGCAGAACGCAATCTCTAGCCGGCGGCCCATTCGGATCGCCCACACCCGCGAACCGCTCCGTATTTGTCCAGGCCGTTTTCACTTTCTAGTCAAGGCAGTGTGAACGCCACAATGGCATCGGACTGAGGCTCTTCGTCAATATGGGCATGGCCCCCTGCGGCGATCACCACGTACTGTTTTCCCTTGTACTGATAGGTCATCGGCGTGGCGTGACCGCTGCTGGGCAGTTTCGTCTGCCATAGTAGCTTTGCGGTTTCAATATCGAAAGCTCTCATGAATGGGTCGAAGGTGCCGGCGATCAGGACGATTCCGCCGGCGGTCACGATGGGACCTCCCAGGCTGACCGCGCCGCGCGGTGCCGCCGAGTCGAAGCTACCGAATGGAATCTGCCAGCGAATCGTGCCGGTTACCATGTCTACTGCGGTGAGCATTCCCCACGGTGGTGGAACGCACGGCAGGTGACTCTGCGGTGAGCGAAATGGACTCCGAAACATTCCGTAAGGGGTACCCCTCTGCTCTGTGTATTCGCCCTCTTCCCCTCTTCGCGCTTGGGCAAATTCCGCTTGAGGAATCACCTTTATCTTGTAAGGGAAATTATTAGTGTTGGAAATCAGCAGGTTTCGTTCCGGATCAAAGGCGTAGCCGCTCCAGGTCATACCGCCAATATTGCCGGGGATAGCGAGCGTTCCTTTCAGGGTGGGCGGCGTAAAGATTCCCTCATTCCGCAGTTCATGGAGCTCCGTACGGCACGTCTCGCGCTCCGCAGTCGTAAGTCCCCATGCATCCTTTTCAGAAACATGCTGTGGCGCAAGCGGAGGAGGCACCGAAGGGATAGGTTGGGTCGGCGAGGTTACTTCACCGGGCACATCACTTTGCGGTACCGGAGTCTCCACCACGGGAAACAGAGGCTTTCCCGTATCCCGATTGAGCACGTACAGAAATCCTGTCTTATTGCCCTGGACGACGACAGGGACTCTCTGGCCATCGTGCGGCACTATTGTGAGCAGTGGTGGGGAAGCGGTGTCATAGTCCCAGAGATCGTGATGGACCAGCTGAAAGCCCCACGCCATCTCCCCTGTCTTTGCGTGCAGCGCCACCACAGAGTCTGCCCACTTGTCATCGCCTGGGCGCAAGCCACCGTAGTAGTCCGGGCTCGCGCTTCCCGTGGGTACAAAGACCAGATCACGCTGCGGATCGACCACCATGATGGACCATGCGTTCGCGGCCCCCGTGAGCGTGCCTGGCGTCGAGCCGCGGGGTGGGATTGGATCCCAGCTCCAGCGCAGACCGCCGGTGCGGGCGTCGAAGGCACGCACCACGCCGCTGGGCATATCCGCCTGCCCGTTGTCGTCGATGGCAGACCCCACCACAACGATGTCGTCGATCACTGCCGGCGGAGAAGTGATGTGATACCACCCGCTTCGAAATCCCTCAACATTGCGCAGGCTTATCTGGCCGTCTGTGCCGAAATCAGAGCAGGGAGTGCCCTTGACCGCATCAAGAGAGATGAGACGCGCATCGATGGTTGCCTCGAATATGCGTCGATGACAAGCTTTCTGTGCTGGACGTTCAGGATCAACCCAGGTCGCGACTCCACGATTAATGAGGCCGTCCCCCGACTCCCAACTCTGATCGATATGGGGATCATAGGCCCACCGTTGCGCACCGGTTGCGGGATCGACTGCGATCACCCGATTGAAGGCCGAGGTCACATAGAGCGTCCCATCGGCCATGATCGGCGTCGTCTCCAGTCCGCTTCGCTCTCTGTGCCCGCTCCCATCGGAGATATCACCCGTGTGCAGCGTCCACGCCTGCTTGAGTCGCGAGACATTGTCCCGGTTGATCTGGGTCAATTTCGAATAGCGCATGCCGCCTTCGTCATTACCGTAATTTGGCCAATCGGTATCCTTCGCCGTCTGAGCCCGGCCAGCGGATAAACCAGCGAGAAACAACGCAATCAGGCAGCGCAAGCGAACCGGATGAGCAGTCTTCATACAGCAATAAATATCTGGGAGCATGTCGCCTAGACAAGCAACCTGGGACGACCGGGCCCGAACCAGGGACATCCGGGTCCGCTCTGTCGAAAAACATTTCCAAGACGAGTCCGCTGAACCTTGACATCCGCGGCTTATTCGCTTATTCAACTGAAGCTTCCCCCACCGTCATCCCGACCGAATCAAACCATAAACTCCGCGACTGCGATAATGTGTATTCATCCATGCAGCTGAAACCCCAACCCGAACCAGACCGCAATGGAATGAGCCGCAAGGTAGCGTGGACCTTTCTCGGCTTTACCGCCCTGGGTCTCCTAAATTTCGGCTACCGCTATCTTGATGATCTTGCACGCCAACACCCAAACACCTTTGCGATCCGCATGTTTGAAGAGCTGACGGGCGCCTACGCCGGCCTGCTGCTGTTCCCATTCTTTCTGTGGGTGGTGCGGCGCCTTCGCATGCGTCGGGACAACTGGTGGCGAATGTTGCCGTTGAACCTGCTCATGCTGGTCGTTCTCTCTATATGCGATACAACCATGATGAGTTTCAGCCGGCATCTGCTGGCGCCCGCGTTCGGCCTGGGACCGTACGACTACGGCATCATGTTTTACCGCTATCCCATGGAGTTCGCCCAGCACTTGTTGTTGTTCGGGGCTGCCGCCGTAATTATCTACGTCGTCGACTCCTATCGGGAGTCACGCAATCGTCTATTGGCTGCAGCGGATCTGGAAGCGCGGCTGGCGGAAGCGCAACTGCAAAATCTACGATTGCAACTGCAGCCCCACTTTCTCTTCAACGCTCTCAATACGATCTCCTCGGTGATGCACGAAGACCTGAACCGCGCAGATACCATGTTGGCCCAGCTCAGCGATCTTTTGCGCCGCACGCTGCGCCTCTCTCATTCTCAGGAGATCCCTTTGGAAGAGGAACTATCGTTGCTGAAGCTCTATATAGCCATCATGGAGGAACGTTTCGGAGACGATCTGCAAGTAGCGTTCGAGGTGGACCAAACACTCTTCGAGGTTCTCGTCCCGCAGCTCATCCTCCAGCCTCTGGTCGAAAACTCCATCCGCTATGCCCGGAGCGCATCTCCGGCAAAGCTCGAGATAAAGATCTTTGCCGAGCGCCTGGAGAGCGATCTTCTCCTCCGAGTGCGTGACAATGGACCGGGTATCGCGGATCTTGAGCAGCGCCAATGGAACAAGGGCGTCGGCCTTGCCAACACAGAACAAAGACTTGCCGGACTTTACGGAAAGAAACAGCAATTGTTTCTCGAAAATGCAGAGGGCCTCACGGTTACCATTCGCCTTCCGCTGAGAACAGCAGTGGCCGATCTATGAATGCAGTTCCTCTGCGGGTGTTCGTCACCGATGACGAGGCCCCGGCGCGCAAGAAAATCGTTCGCTTTCTGGCCCAGGATCCAGATGTCAGCGTTGTGGGAGAAGCAAGCAACGGCCCCGATGCTGTGCGTGGTATCCAACAGAGCCATCCGGACCTGTTGTTCCTCGACGTGCAAATGCCCAAGATGGATGGCTTCGAGGTCATCCGTGCTCTGCGCATGGATACGCTTCCCCGCATCGTTTTTGTTACGGCGCATGACGAATACGCGATTCAGGCGTTTGAAGTACACGCTTTCGGTTATCTCTTGAAGCCCTTCGATCAGCTTCGGTTCAACAAGGTCCTGACAGAAGCCAGACAACATATCCTGAAGGATCTGAAAAGTACCGTGGATGCAAATCTGCAGCAGTTGCTGAATCAGTTGCAAGGCCGGGCGCAACCGCAACCGAAGCTTCTGGTGCAGCAGAATGACCGCGGGTTTCTGCTCTCGTTGAACAAGGTTGACTGGGCAGAGTCGGAACGAAACTACCTGAACCTTCATGTTGGTGACCAAACCTACACCGTGAGAGGAACGCTTGAGAGTCTGGAGAAGAATCTCGATGGCTCGCAATTCCTTCGCCTCAATCGCTCCTGTCTGGTTCGCATTGATTTCATCCGTGAGTTGCAAAACTGGTCTCACGGCGAGTATCGCGCAGTTTTGCTGTCTGGCAAGACACTCTTATGGACGCGCAGGTTTCTCGACCGCCATCCAGAATTGCTGCGCAGCCTTTGAGGAAGGATAGCTAAGCATGAAGACCCTCATAATCGCGGCCATTCTGGCGGCATCCGGTTTAGGCTTCGCCTTGCAGGGCCAGGTCGAACAGCACCCGATCCCGCGCTTGATCCAGAAGGATGGACGCTTTGCTCTGCTCGTCGACGGCGCACCCTACCTGATCCTTGGAGCGCAGGCAAACAACTCCAGCGACTGGCCGGCCATGCTGCCCAAAGTGTGGTCCGCGATTGAGTTTCTCCATGCCAACACGCTCGAGATCCCTATCTATTGGGAACAGTTCGAGCCGCAACCGGGAAAGTTCGACTACACGGCGATGGACACGATCCTTGCTCAAGCCCGCGAACATCATGCGCATCTTGTGCTGCTCTGGTTCGGCACCTGGAAGAACGGCAGTCAGCACTATATGCCCGAGTGGATGAAGCTACAGCCCGAGCGCTACTTTCACGTGGCGAATAAGGATGGAGAAGCAGTTGATTCCCCATCCCCCTTTGCTACCGCATCGCTCGATGCGGACACGCACGCATTCACCGAGTTCATGCGCCATCTCAAGGCCGCCGACTCCGATCGGACCGTGTTGATGGTGCAGGTGGAGAACGAAAGCGGGACGTGGGGAGCGGTGCGCGACTATTCTCCAGCAGCGCAAAAGCTCTTTGCCGGGCCGGTCCCGGTCAACGTCCTCACTGCGATGAACAAGGTTCCCGCAACACCCTCCGCCGGCTGGCAGGAAGTCTTCGGCACCGAAGCCGACGTCTGCTTCCATGCCTGGGCGGTGGCCACGTACGTGGGCAAGGTTGCCGCTGCGGGCAAGGCAGTCTATGGGTTACCCCTCTACGTCAACGCCGCCTTGCGTGATCCTTTCAAAGGCGCACCCGGCAGCTACGAGAGCGGCGGACCGACCGACAATGTGCTGGGCATTTGGAAGGCTGCGGCGCCCGCGATCGATATTCTCGCGCCTGACATCTACCTGTCCGATACCGCAGCCTATCTCAAGGTGTTACAGCTCTATCATCGCCCGGACAATGCCTTGTTCGTGCCTGAAACCAGCAGTTCGCCAAAGATAGCCCGTTTCTTTTTCTCTGCACTTGGTCTGCAGGCCATTGGCTATTCGCCCTTTGGCCTGGACTACACACGGTTGCATGCGGAGCCGGCGGGCGATGCGCAGGATAGTTTTCTGCTGCCGACCGCGCAGAACTACCGGCTCATTGCTCCCATGATGCGCGACATCGCTCGCCTGAATTTCGAAGGCAAGCTCCAGGCAGTGGCTGAGCAGGAAGGCGAGGTCACGCAAACGCTGCATTTCGAAGCGTGGGATGCGGTGGTATCCTACGGTGCGGTTCGAAACGTCGCTGCCAAAGGAAATTCCGAGCCCATCGGGCGCGCCCTAATCGCGCAACTCAAGGATAATCAGTTCCTGGTAACCGGGTTCTTTTCGCGGGTTGACTTCCGCCCCACGGACGCTAAGAAGCATCGCCAGTTCTTACGCGTCGAAGAAGGCATCTACGAAGACGGAACTTTCAAGTTTACCCGTATCCTCAATGGCGACCAAACAGACTGGGCACTAAATTTCTCCTCCGAACCGCAAGTGCTCCGGGTTTCGGTCGCCACCTACTGACGGCATAGCATCGTTGTCGAGCGTTCAAAACCGCGGCTTGCGTGCAAAGATGTATGCCCGCTGACTTTGGTGCTCTACTTCCGGGGCGTAAGGTTCTCGTTCGATGATTTGTTCGATTTCCAGGCCTGCCGCTTCTAGGTAATGGCGGATCGCCGCAGGTTGGAAATAGAAGAACTCCATAGCAACTGGCTGCCCCCATAACTCCTGCACCTGAATAACCTGATTCCCTACGTGGAATGCGAGCAATAGCAATCCAGATGGTTGCAAAACTCTATGCATTTCCTGGAAGACGAGGGGCAGCAATGCTTCGGGAAGATTGACAATGGCATAGAAAGCTGTGATTCCAGCCAGGGTTTGGTCCTCCAACTCCAGAGCCAGCATATTTCCTGTTCTGAAACGTATGTCGCGGTTCAGCTTTCGCGCCTGCTCCAACATTCCCGGAGAAAGATCCAGGCCAAACGCGGGTACGCCCGCCTCATGCAGGTAGCGAGTTACCTGGCCAGGGCCGCAGCCCATGTCGCACACTTCTCCCCGCCCCCTCACTTCCGATGCGAAGCGATTCAGGAACTCCCGGTCGAGCGGCTTGCCCTTGAGTTCCCCGAATAGATGCGCGGCATACTCCTCCGCCAGCGTATCGTAACTGTCGCGGATCGATGCCGTAAGACGGTCGTTCATTGCTTAACCCGTTCTGATCAAATTTACCGTGGAACGATCGTGGACTTCTTCCGCGGGCCAGCTCTATTCGACGCCGACATCAAAGCGCGTTATCAGACCGTCTTCTATCTCAAAGATGTGGTTCACCTCGCGATCCGCGAGCAGGCTGCCGTTGAGATCGTGCACCACCTGATGAACCCGGACAACGGTTTCCCCATCTGGCCCCTTCGAGAATTCGACCGGCTCGACGTGTGGATCGATCGTTGCCCATTGCCGCGTCCAATAGCTCCGTACCGCGTCCCTCCCCCTCACATAGCCGCCTTCCATGCCATTTGCCCACAAAACATCCTCATGCAGCGACGCGAGTACGGTCTCCATGCCGCGGGCATTGAAGCCGTCGTAGACGTGTCTAAGAAACAAACTGTTATCCGGTGTCGGGCAATTGGAGTTCACGTTCAGCAGCTTTGTAAACGGGACGCTCGTGCTCGTAAGGGTGGGGAACCCCTCTATTTTGCGGGCTGCGCAGTGGTGCTGGGTTGCTCGATCGGGGTTCCACGACCCGGCGAGTGAAACAACCAGACGCCGATCGCCGTCACTAGCGTCACCACAATGACTACGCCAAGCAGCAATCGGGCGATATTGGAAGGACAGAACTCTCCGACACGTGGCATGATGCCACGATTATATCCAGCCATAACCCCTGTGGACGAGCTGAAACTCAAATAATGCCCAGAGGAACGGCGCACCCCGCCCGCACCCGCGGGACGGAAATTCCAAACCCCGGGCGACCTCCGCCCTACTTCGGTGCATCTACCCAAATGGCCGTCGCTCGGTGATGCGCTCAATTTTGGTTGGAAGTTCTTCGATCCCATGGCAGCGCACCGACAAATTGGCGACTGGTTTGCCCACGCCGCGACAGGCTTCGCGGTTGTCGACGTGGATGGCAACGTAATAGATGCGAACGAAACGCTGGCCAGGATCGTTGATCGAACTCCAGCCGAAATCGGCGACGCAAATCTGTTCGAGCTGACTCATCCTGAGGATCAATTGCGGCACCGCAGCCTGCTCGAGAAGCTGCTGGCCTCTGAGATCCCTGGGTTTGTCATCGAGAAGCGTTATCTACGTCCCGACGGCAGTGCCGTGTGGGTCCGCAACTCGGTCAGCCTGGTAAACGATGAGCAGTCCAAATCATGCCGGCTGGTCTGCATCTGCGAAGATATCAGCCAGCGCAAGCGCGCCGAGCAGGTTCTCGCGCAACAGGAACAGATGGCCGCTATCGGAAGGTTGACCTCTTCGATCGTTCATGAGATCAACAATCCCCTGGAAGCTGTTCTCAATTTAATTTTCCTCGCTCTGCGTTCTGCGGATCTCGACCAGGCAACGCCCTACCTGAGAGAAGCGGAAGAGGAGCTTGGCCGCGCCTCTGAGATCACCACGCAGGGGTTGCAATTTCACCGTCAGCCATCTTCCCCCACCTCTACGAATGTGGTGAGCATCCTGCAATCCGTCTTGTCACTGTTCAAGGGCAGATTCAAGATGAGCCGGGTACGGGTGGAATTGAAAACTGAAGACGCACCCGAGCTCACGTGTTTCGCAGGAGAGATACGCCAGGTATTTGTCAACCTGATCGGTAATGCGGTGGAGTCCATGCCCGATGGCGGCCAGCTAACCGTCAGGTTAAGGCCCGGCACAGATTGGCTAACAGCGGATCGGGGTGTTCGGATCACGATTGCGGATACGGGGTCGGGCATGAGTCTTGAAACTCGCAAGCGTATATTCGAAGCGTTCTACACCACCAAGGGTCCTGCTGGCTCAGGTCTCGGCCTGTGGGTTACAGCCAACATCGTCCGCAAGCATCAGGGGCGAATCCACGTCCGTAGCCGACGGCTGACGCCATCCGGAGGCACCGTATTTTCCCTTATTTTCCCCTATGCCGGAGCAGCAGGAAAAACTGCCGGCTTTCATCAACCCGCTGCTTGAATAGGTTGTGTGGCAAAAAGAGCCTTTTTCGCTTCGCTCAAGCGTGGAAAATGGCATCTAAATCAATGGAGAGGACCCGAGTATGCGAACGCAAAAGCCATCTGTCAAACTCGAAGATTGGGCGGTTGTGGAAAGTGCGAATACTGCGAGTTATCAGCCGTTGGGACCAGGAAATCTGCTGGTAGGCAGAGCCTTCGGCCATCAAAGAATCAAGACCGGAATGTTCATCTTCACCTCGCCTATCGTGGGTATCGATGCGCAGAACCAGGTCGCGGAAACCAGAAATACCTACTATTGCCTCGGCGAGGCTAGCCGCGAATATAAAGCCTGGATTCGCGGGCAACAGTCAGGCGCCGCCGCCTAATAACGAGGCGCTCAGGCCGATAGAAGCGGGGGCAGCACCACAGTCGCCGCGCCCAGAACAATCTCATCGAAGGCCTCGGCGTTCAGGGGTTCCTCGGGGCCCACGTAGACGGTATGGATACCGCGCTGGTTGGCAACGTGTACGAATCCCGCGGCGGGATAGACCGAGCCCGAGGTGCCCACAACCAGCAGGCGGGTGGCCCGATCAAGCTCCCGATAAATGCCATCCATATCCAGCGGAATTTCACCGAACCAGACAATGTGCGGACGGACAGCCGCGCCGCACTCTCGGCACATAGGCAGTTCGCTTTCGTAAGACTCGCGATCAGCAAATGGCACGTCACATCGGTAGCAGCGCGATGCAAACAAGCTCCCATGCATGTGGTGCACGCGAAGAGAACCGGCGCGCTCATGCAGGTCGTCAACGTTCTGAGTGCAGAGATAAAAACGGTCCCCCAGCTTCTCTTCGATCTTTGCCAGTGCCAGGTGCGCAGCATTCGGCGCGGCAGCCAAGGCGTCGCGGCGGCGCATGGAATAGAAGCGCCAGACTAATGCGGGATCGGCGTGCCAGGCTTCGGGCGTTGCCACTTGGTCGACTCGATAACCATTCCACAACCCTCCCGAACCCCTGAAGGTGGCCAGTCCGCTTTCTGCGGAAACCCCGGCTCCGGTGAGCACGAAGAGCCGGTCATGCGGCGTCAGGATCATGTAACAATTATCTTCGTTAATTAGCCGCCGCGGAAAGGTGCGCGGGCGCCGCAATGGCAGCAGCCGATCCGCTGCCTCCGTGCCTTACTTTTGCTTCTTCCACCGGCGGCGTCGCCTGGCGGCAAGCGGCCGGCACGTTCTTCATCTGCTTGGCGAACACAAGGTAGCTGGGCTGCAAAGGCCGCAGGGTCACCCAATAGCTTGACTGTGTAAGTAACGGCCTGCCCTGTGTAAGCATCTGGTTTTCGAGAATTTTCACCCCGCACAACAAATTATTGCGTGGCGTTAAAATCGTCCTTGCCGGATCTTTCTCTGGCAGCGGCTTATCTTTTTGCCAATCGAAGTCGCAGCCATAGCGTTTCGAGTCCATATACGTCAGCTGCAGCAGCCCTTCCTGGCGCACGGTCCGCTTGGAAACCGTATCCTCGACCGCCACCTCGGGTTCCGTATGGCGCACATCCGAGGTCGGCTTTAGGCCCGCCTCCGCACCCGCCAGCGCCTGGAACGTATATGCCCAGAAGGCGCGTTTGTCCGCCTCGCTCATGGAGTTGAACCGTGGGCAATAGCTTCGTACTCCGCGAGCGACTCGCGGAGACAGCATCTCTGGAGACAACGCCTGTTCCACGATCGTATCCCACTGTGGGTCCCACGACGCCTCTCCAAGCTCTTGCTTCTTCTCCGCAATAGGCGTGGACGGGGCAGTCTTCAGCGCCGGACGAGGTGGGGGAACCGGCTGCTGCTGCTGCGCAACCTGTCTTCCTCCGCAGCCTGCGAGCAAAAACATCCAGCAGACCATCGATCTTGTCGTCCCAAATTTCATAGCTGAATCGGTTAGATGCCGACTTAGCTAACCACGCGACCAACAATCTCAAGTGCCCCCATATCCCCAATTTCCTCTGAGGCTTAGCCGTCTTCGTCACGCCAACTAAGGCGGAGATTGGGTATAGGGAAAGCTAAACCGCAGATCCCTCGGCTTCGCTCCCCCCGGGATTTCGAGAGCACAGCTAACAAACTCACCACTGATCGCTGAAAGGGGTGGGGGGCGGCCTGGGAGTGAAGCGCTCCGCCAGCTCAGGGGTAGAGAGCACCTCTTCTGTCGACGGATCAACCGCCTTGGCCACATCAACTGCGAACACATAACTCGGCCCAAACATATTACTGGTGAAAATAATTTCCTTCTCGTCGGGAGAAAACCGTTCGTTCGGTTCGAGCTTGTAATTATGGTTGGCCATATTAACCAGGTGCTCGGATCGGAGAACTCCGGGTTGGATCAGCTCCGGTGCATTGAAGCCCTCGTGACGGCTCAGAGCTTCAAGATGGTAGAGCTCAATCCACGTGCCGTCCGTGGCCTGCGTGACCTGGCCGGAATCCCCACCATCCCCGGCGAAGACGCCACGGTCCTTGGACCCATTGAAATGAATCGACCATTGGTTAGGTGTCATGTTGTAAGCGACGCGGTGCCCGGTCGCTATCTCGTAGCCGGCGAGGAAATAGACCTGGCCTTTGGGAAACTGCCAGTCGTACCAGATCGACTGGCCGTCGTTGCTCCAGAACTCATGCCCCGTGATCTCCATGAACATCGTGCGTTTGTGAACGAGAGTGTTATGGGTGCCGTCGGTGCGAATGATCCAGATGCGGTCGACCAACTGCCATGGGCCTTCATGACAGTACATCAGCAGGTTGGGATCGACCGGCGAGAAAAGCATGTGGTTGATCCAGTCCGTTGAATGGAGCAATTCCTTTAGCTTGCCTGTTTGCAGGCTTACCACGAAAAGCACCATCGGGAGGTGAGCCGCAAGCCGGCGAGCCATCATCTGTCCTTTGCCGTCCGGCTGGACGAGTGATGCGGAAGGGTTGCCGATACGCCCACCCGACACCGGGCGATTATTTCCGTACTCCTGCGCCGCGTGGTCGCCTTCGACGTAGGTGCCTGAGGCGAGGGTCTCGTCGGCGTTGATCGTGACAACAGTGGCGCGCGGAGGAAGGGTAATCAGCTTGCGGACCGCCCCGGTCGTGCTGTTGGCGGAGTAGATCGTGCTTAGTCCGCCGGTTGACATCTCACTGAAGTAAATCGCTCCGGTCACGCGGCCCACGGCCACGATGCGCCGCGACTTGCCCTCCGCGGGCACCAGTAGGCGCGTATGCCGCGTGGCGAGTTCAAGCATATGTATGCCGGCTGGAGACGTATACACCATCTGCCGGCCGTCGGGAGTGTAGGCGTCAAAGTTGAAATACAGCGCAGAGGATCCGGGTTCATCCGTCAGCCGGTAAACCCGGTGACCGGTGTCTTTGTCCACCCAGGTTTTGGGTGGGGTTTTCTCTTGCGCCACAAGCGGGCTGAGGAGGAAGATCGCGGCGGCTTGCGCCAGCAGAAGTCGAGAGAAACGGCGCATCACGAGCCCCCTTACGCTTTTAATGAGATGTCGGCATTTTCAAAAACTCGTCCGCCGTCAGCGCGCGCCGCGTAAACCGCGCCTCATAGATCGCACCCTTGAAATGGTCTTTGAGATTGATGCGCACGCCCACGGACGAATGGCCCGGCCGCTGCGGGACCAGGTGCACACTGCCCTCGCCCTGCAGTTCATCGCCCACGTAGTTCCTGAGCGTCGTGCCATCGTACACAGCAGTGACTCGATACCACTTTCCCAGCGGATGTAGTTTTTCGCAGTTCAGCAGCGTCTTCGATTGCCCACCCGCCGTAGCAAAACTGTCCAGGCACCACTGCCCCTTGACAATTCGAATTTCGAACAAAAGTCGGTCGTCGACGTCCTTTCCCGTTGCCGGGTCCAGGACTGACAGATGGAAGAACCGCTGCGCTGCTGCTCCATCCTCGTCGGGGCGGAAAATCACTTCCCATGTCCACGTTTCCGCGCCTGCCAGGGGATGTTCTGCGACGAACAGCGCATCGTCGACTCCATTAAATTGCACTGCCTTGCCCAGAGGGGTTTCGATCACCACAGGATGTCCGAGGACCTGCGTCGCTAAACCGCCAATCGTGGAGGTCTGGTTGAACAACCAGACCTCCGCGTCTTCACGTCCTGCCGCTGCCAATACCGATGATGCGAGGATCGCTGCCGTCAAAAGCAGCGCTCGCCTGGCCGATTGTCTGCTCAAAAGTAGAGCTTCCCTGCCAGCTGAATAATGCGCGTTGCATATTGCTGGTTGATCCCGTTGCCGATCCTGCCATAGTTGGCGTCGTTGAGGCCTGTGTCGATGGAGGACGCGGTGGCGTTGAAATGTCTAAAGGCATTAAAGAAATCGGCACGAATCTGTAGGTTGCGCGACTCACCAAACTTGAATCCCTTGGTTGCTGAGAGATCTGAGTCGAGGTATCCTGGCGCCCGGATATCCAGACGAGGCGCGTTACCGAAGGTTGCCACCGCTGGATTCTTGAATGCGGCTGTGTTGAAGACTTCAAGCGGCGTTTTGTGACTGAGGCTCACCTGCTGCCCGGGTACTACATCCGCGCGCGTAGTGATTGTGCTGGCGTTCACCGATGGACCGGTATAGCCGGGGCTGAGAAGATCGCCCGATATAGCAGTGACGATGGTGGAAACCTGGAAACCATCCAGCAACAGCTTGGTTACGCCCGTGGTGTTGCGGAAGAAGGGAAGATCATAAAGAGCCGTGACCACGAAGCGCTGGGGAAGGTCATAAACCGAACGCGACCGGTCTCTTTGCGGATCATATGGATCGTACGCCTGATAGCCGGTAAGGCCACCGCCGACCAGCCCACCAATGTCACCCGGTCCGGAAATGGATTTGGACCATGTGTAGGACGCGAGGAAATTCAATCCATTGCCGATCCGGCGTTCCAGCCTGGCCTGGAGGGAGTTATAGCTCGAAGAGCCGGTGGAGAGGTCTCCCAGGATCGCGTATGGGAAAGCCGGGTTAGCGCGCCTTGAGTTGGTGCTGCCCAGTCCCGGAGTAGCCGGATTGACCGGCGGCGGGGCATTGACGTCGCTATAGTACTGAAAAGTGTGCGTTCCTCGGGCTCCCACGAAGCCGATCTGCCCACTCACTTTTCCCGGCAACTCCGTCTGTACTGTCAGGTTGTACTCCTGGTTCATCTGGTCCTGCAGATGTTGAGAGAGTTCGGGAGTCGTAATATAGCTCGGTGTCGGAGAGGCTACCGTGCCTGGGAAAGGGTTGCTCCAGGTGAGGTTGGGTATGGTCTGCCCGGCGATGCCGTCTCCCAGGTTCCCGGTGGGGGCGGCCGCGTTTGCCTCCTGTGCCCCTTCCGCCATCTGGTAGAAGACGTTCGCGATCTCGGGAGTGTAGTAGATTCCGTAGCCGCCACGGACTACAACCTTGTTCAGCCCGTAGGGCTGATAGGCAAAACCGACTCGAGGACCAAAATCATGGTAAACCGGCGCAATCAAGCCGCGCCCGTTCGGTGAGTTCGACGGAATGACGATTTTGTCTGGGATGAATCCATTGCTGTCTCCCTGCACAAAGACATCAGAATAGAGGTTGTTTGCCTCCACCCAGGGCGCGTAATGATCCCAGCGTATGCCAAGGTTCAGTGTTAGAGTCGGGGTCACGTTCCAATTGTCCTGAACGGAATACCCCTGAATCCAGGAAGAGATAATGTCGTTGGTCTGCGTGGGATTGATGCTGCCCGTCCCGATGTAGCCGAGCAGGAAGTCCAACAAACCCGAACCTGGAACACCCTTCGAATACGGAGCAGTAAAGCGGCCGTCGAAGGTGAAGGTCCCGCGGGGATCGCGAGCCAGGTTGAAATAGTCCGCGCGCTTGCCGACGTCCGCGCCAAATTTGAGGAAGTGCCTCCCCTTCTGCAGGGAAAAATTGTCTACGAACTGGTTGATGCCGTTGGATCGATTGCGGGGACCGATCGTTCTTTGCAGATTAAACAGGGTATACGCTGTGCCTGGTCCGCCGATGGTTATATTCGGTGGCCCAAAGTACCTTGGGTTCGAAGAGGAAAAGGGAATCTGCATCATTCCGTTGGCAATGTTATAAGCCGCGGTGTTTGAGGTCCCAAACAACTCAATTTCTACGAAGTTACTCCATCCATAGCGGAACTCGTTGACCAGCGAAGGCGAGAAGACGTGGGTTTCCGCAACCACAAAGTGCTTCGAGGTCGCCTTATTGTTGTCGTTGTTGTTGGCCCAGGTTGCGGGTCCATTGCTGTAAGTCACATCGAAGATATAGTGTCCGCTGACTGTGTCCTTACTGCCAATGGTCTGATCTCCGCGGCCGATATAGTCATGCTGGTAGTTGTTGGTTTTGGTGCTGGGGTAGTCAAAATTGTTCGTCGTACCGGGAGGGGGCGTGATGTTCGGAAGCGGGGTGATGGCGGGATTCAACATTACGAGCGATTGGGGGGCGACGGTAATCTTTTGTCCGAGAACGAACGGCTGCCCGGTGTAGGGATTAACCAGAGGCCTGGCTCCGTTGCTCGCCGCATTTGCCGCATTGATGAGCTCGTCGATGTCTCCACTGCGCACCGCGGCATCGGGAACAGTCGTGGAGGCTTGAAGAACGCCGTTTAGCAGGTAGCCCGTCTCTGCGTTGAAGAAGAAGAAGGTCTTGTTGCGGCCATCGTAGAGGTGTGGGATGTACACGGGACCGCCCACATTCCCGCCGAACTGGTTCAGATTGAGACGCGCCGGGGTTGCGCTTATGTGCGCGAGAGCGTCCCAGCTCTGGGTGAATGCGTTGTTTCGGTTGAACTCCCACAGGGTGCCGTGCAGGTTATTGGTGCCGGATTTAATGATCTGGTTCACGTTGGCGCCGGCCGCTGCGCCCACGTCGGTGCCGCTGGTGCTGGTGTCAACCCGGAACTCGGCGATGGCATCGATCGAAGGGGAGAAGTTAAAAGTAAAACCGTCGTAATCCATAGACTCAATGCCATCGATGGAGAAACGGTTTTGCGTATCCCGCGCGCCATTTACCTGCAGTGCAGTCGTGCCATAGGTAGCATCGCTGGTGGCAATGGAGCCACGCGCACGGCGATCCGTGATGGAGTTTGCGGCTCCTGCGTTTGCGCCCGGAATAAGCTGTGCAAGCTGTATAAAGTCCCTGCCGTTCAGCGGCAGGTCGACGATCTTCTTGCCGTCGATAACTCCGCCGACGGTTGCGTTTTCGGTCTGCAGCAGGGCAGCAGCGGCGCCTGCCTGGATGGTCACTGTTTCGTTCACCTTCCCGATCGTTATCTTGAAATCCTGTCGCGCTGATTGACCCGCATCAAGAACAATGGAGTTGGTGCGTTGCCCTTGAAAGCCAGTCATTTCCACGGCGAGCGCGTATGTTCCCGCCGGCAGGGATGGGAGCGTGTACTGGCCGGCGCCGTCGGTGACCGTTGAACGAACCGTGTTGGTCAGGGTGTTGGTGGCATTCACCGTTGCGCCCACAACGGCGGCGCCTGAGGTGTCGGTTACATTGCCCGCGATGGTACCGGTAGTTTCCTGCGCGTGCGCAACGAAAAACGTGCCCACGGCTACTAAAAGAAACAAAATAACTTTTGCAGAACTAAGTAGATATACCCGCGAACGGGATGCGGGAATTAACCTTATTGCTTCTGGCGTCATTTGATCCCCCGAAAATTGGCTTTCCAGTGCTTTGCGGTGAACGTTTGGTGAACGTTTTCTGTACTTTTCGCTTCGGTCGGGATTCTTCCAGCCGTGACTTATAAGTGTCAAGAACATAGTGACCCCTTCGTTCCGCCCTGCGGGACACTCTCCCAGTCGGTAACGATCTTGACAGGCTGAAAGCTGGATGGGAACAATAGCAGCCTGTCCAAGCAAAGGATGAGCATGCAAGAGCAGAACTTTGTTTCTCTACTATCCCGGCGTCACTTTCTGGCCGGATCGGCCGCACTTGCATGTTCCACGACTTTCTTCCCGCTCGATGCCTTTGCTGACAACACCGATTCAGCGGCCCCGCGAGGAAAAAACCGCAATCTATTAGCTGGCGCCTGCAGTCCTGAGAAGCTTAAGCAAGCGCTTATCCCGCAGAATAAATACCGGCCCTTCCCAACGATTCATGATCGTGGTGCCTGGGAGAGTCTGCGCGCGGACACCCGGACCGCCCTGCTCGCAGCGGGGCAAAAATACCTGCAATACGAATGGCCTGAGATGCCGGCGACCGTCTTTCTCGAATACGCCAGGAATGGGAACCGCACCGATTACGAAAATCTTCGCAACGCTCGAATGCGCGCACTGCAAGCTCTTGTATTTGCCGAGTGTGTTGAAAACAAGGGACGTTTTTTGGACGACATCACTAACGGTGTGTGGGCCACCTGCGAGGAGAGCTTCTGGGGAGTGCCGGCCCACCTCTACATTCAGCAGGCTGATTTGGGACTTCCGGATCCGAGGGATCCTATCGTCGATCTGTTCGCCGCGCAGACCTCCGCGTTAATGGCTTCCACCGTGTACGTGCTCGATTCGACCCTCGATAAGGTTTCTTCGCTGATACGGGAGCGAGTCTATTTCGAGACCGACCGTCGCATCCTGGAACCGCTTCTGGCCCAAAACTTCATGTGGATGGGCTTGCCCGGTGGCAAGCCGCGACATGATCTTCCCTGGATCGAGGTTCCGGAAGGCAAAGTGCAGCCGGTAAATAACTGGGATGCCTGGATATGCTGGAACTGGTTGACGACTGCCTTATTTCTCGACAAAGATGAGGATCGTCGCTACCGGAGTGTGAAGAAGATCACACAGTGCCTGGATAAGTTCATTAATACTTACCCCGACGATGGCGGTTGCGAAGAGGGACCCGGCTATTGGAATGTGGCTGCCGGCGCGATGTTTGACGCGCTCGAACTCTTGTACTCAGCCACCGCGGGAGCGGTAGATATCTTTAGCCAGCCGCTAATCGCCCAGATGGCGCTCTATATGAATCGCGTTCATATAGCGGGTGACTACTATCTCAATCAGGGTGACGCCAGCCCTATTATTCATCTCGACGTGGATAAGATGTATCGCTTCGGCAGGAGGCTGAAGAATCAGGATCTGATATCGCTCGCCGTGGCCAGCATTACAGCTCAGTATCATCCCGACACGCTGCCGGCGATATTCAACGAGGCCGAGCTGCGTGCGCAGCCTGCAGCCCAGGCTAGATTGCTGCGTGATACCTGGCTTCCCGACTCCCGGATCATGGCGGCCAGGCGAAAGGCCGAATCATCCGAAGGGCTCTATCTGGCGTGCATTGCGGCGGACAACGGGAAAAGTCACAGTCACAATGACACTGGAAGCTTCTGGGTCTACTCCCAGGGACTGCCCGTGCTTATGGATATGGGGCAGGAGACTTACCAGAAGAAGAGCTTCGATGCCCACCGCTATGAAATTCCTTCCACGCAATCCGCTTATCACAATCTGCCGACGATCGGCGGCGTACAGCAGGGGGTAGGCCCAATGTTCTGTGCTACGGACGTGGCCTATGATTCCAATGATCGCTCGGCGCAGCTTGCCATGGAGTTGGCTAAGGCCTATCCGCCCGAAGCTCGGTTGAAGAGCTGGCGCCGGACGGTAAAGCTCGACCGGACCAGCAACCTGATCGAGATCAACGATGGTTACTTCTTGACCGGGCCAGTGTCCGAAATCACCTTGAACCTTATGACCGCCTGCACCGTAAAGGAAAGCGGGAAGGGGCAAGTGACATTGATTTCTGCACAGGGCGCGCCGCCTACCTTGATTTCTTTCGACGCCAACCTCCTGACCCCGAGCGTCGAGACCATACCCCTGGAGAACACAGAACTGAAACGCAACTGGGGAAACCAGATTTACCGTATTCAGTTAAAAACTCCAGGCTCGAAGACCTCTGGCCGCCTGAAGTTGACCATTTCGACCGCGTGAAGGCTGCGGACTGAATCACCGCGGACAGAGTCCTAGCGGGTGCCCCACGTTCGCCCCAGGGTACGTGGGCCGAAAAAGACGGGCGAAGCCCACCATTGCTTTTTGCTACGGATGTTCAGAGCGTTTGCGCCCTTCGAGGAACACAATCGAAAAAATCATCATCCCCCACGTACACGGGGATGCGCTTCTTTGCAAGGATAGTAAGCATGCTGAAATGGCTGTTGCTTCACGTTCTCCTGGCAATGACCCCAATCGCAGCGCAGGCGCAGGGCGCTCTCCTGGTCGTCACCAAACAATCGCACGCGCTGGCTATTGTCGATGGCATCACCCTACAAGTAATCGCCCGTGTGCCAATCGGTGAAGACCCGCACGAGGTGACCGTCGGTCCGGACGGAAAGACAGCCTATGTCTCCAACTACGGCGAAGGCACACTGCACACACTAGCAGTCGTAGACCTGGTTGGACAAAAGCCACTCCCGCCCATCGATCTGACTCCCCTGCGCGGTCCTCACGGACTATTCCTTCACGACGGTACGCTATGGTTCACTGCCGAAGGATCAAAGGCGCTGGGAACCATAAATCCAGCGACTGGTCGAGTCGAGTCCGTCCTCGGCACCGGGCAGGACAAGACCCATCTCGTATGGGTCTCCCGCGATGGCCGCAAGGTCGTGGCCTCGAATGCCGGGTCAGCCACCATGAGCTTTTTCGATCGCACCGAGGTGAAGCCGGTGACAGTTCCCGGAGCCCCGCCACCTCCCGCGGCCTACACTGCTCCAGGTTGGAAACACACTCTGATCCCAGTAGGCAAAGCGGCTGAAGGCTTTGCTGTTTCTCCGGATGAACGGGAAGCCTGGGTAGGCAACGAAGACGGGACCATCTCCCTCATCGATCTGGCAGCGGAAAAAGTCGTAGCAGCCCTTCCCGCCGGCGTGCCCGGAGCCAATCGATTAAAGTTCACGCCGGACGGCCGCCTGGTGCTGGTGACCACGCACACCGGCAAAGACCTTGTCGTGATCGACAGTCATACCCGCCAAACCGTGACACGCATTCCAATTGAGCAGCGCGGAGCCTCTGGGATTCAGATCCAGCCCGACGGCACCCGTGCCTTCGTTGCCTGTCCCAGGGACCACTATGTGGCCATTGTCGATCTCCACCGGCTAACCATGGTAGGAAAGATCGATGCTGGCCGGGAACCGGACGGGCTCGCGTGGTGGGCCCACTAAGAAGGCGTCGCGTAGTCTTCGCGATAGGGGGTGAAGATGTCCAGGACCTCCGAGTCCTCCACTGCCGAAGCCTGATGTTCGACGTTGCCCGGAACCAGGAAGCTGTCTCCCGCCTTCGCATCGAACACGCCGCCGGGATGCTGAAACGAGAGATGCCCGCTGACGATATACACCAGCTGCTCGTGCGGATGGCTGTGCCTGGCGCCCACCCAACCCTTCTGCATCCTATGCCGGACCAGCATCATGCCGGGGCTGTAAGACATCACTTGCCGCCGAAGACCCGGCTCAGGGTTGGACATGGTTTCGTCCTGCGAAGGCACGATCTCGACTGCGCTAAGCGACATAAATTCTCCTCAATTGAGCTGCACACGATTATTCATTTGCGTGATCTCAGGAAGACTGCCCCCGGACTCGACACTCACGCTGCCGCCCTTCCAGCTTGCGCCCGCGGGTACTGTAAGCGCGACGGTGGCAGTTTTGGGAAATAGGTCGAGAGGCGCCTTGAGGGCCGGACTGCGCCCGGTGGCGAGGACCTTTCCCTCGCGATCGCGAAGCACAACGCGCGCTGCCGGCGCGTCGACCGAGCCCAGGCTGTGCACGATGACGTTCATGCGCGCACCGCTCACCTTGATGTCATCCGGACCAATGCCCAGATCGGGCCGCGACCAGTACGGAACCCCAGGCTTTACCAGCTTCAGTTCAAGTTCGGTCGTCGTACGGGGAGCAAAGGTGAAGGTCAGGTCGCGGCTGCGCTCGAAGTCTTCGGTCCGTTTATCGGCACCTTGGGTGATCTCCCACTTGCCGGGATCAATTTCCCAACCCGTCATGTGGGCAGTCACCGGTTTCTGGTCCAGGTTATAAGCAGTAATCCGGATGTGATCGGGCGTTCCCTCGGGGATCAGGATGGCGACACTCTGGTCGTTCGCTGGAGCATCAAAGCGCCAGCTCACGACATTGCCGGGATAGTCATAATTGCGCATAAGCGCAACCCCGCCCAGCCTGCCGCGCTGCAGCTCACCGTTGTTGAAGTAGACCCGATCGATCCACAGGCTGCCTTCCCGATTGATAAACTCCCGATCGACCGCAGTTTCAATCTGCGAGGCATAAACCTGGTTGAGATAGTCGGTATTGCCGGTGACCTGCCAGGCCAGCTGAAGATTGGTTTCCCGCGTATTGCCGGCGTCGTCTCTACGATCCGGGGAAGAGGACTGAAGCACCTTCTTGCCCCACGTGTCGCGCACGTCGAGTATGTCGAGCGCGTCTGAGTTGATCGACCGCAGCGATGCAACTGGATCGTCACCGAACGGAACGACATACTTCTTGTCCCCGGTCCACCGGTAAGCCGCCCAAAGAATAAAAGCCGGCTCCTGGCTCCCAGGAAGATCTTCGTTGCTGTGGAAGTTGACCGTGTAGTGCATTCGATACTTGCCGTCGGGGTCGACATGGCGGTGTGCGAGAAACCCATCGGCGATTTGTTCAATCATGGTGCGCGTGCGCGGTGTGCCGTTGAAGAGCACCAGCGAGAGCGCGGGATGAAACACCATGTAGGAGCGTGACTTTCCCCAGCCCCACACGCCACCCTCCGCCATCTTCGTGCCGCTGTAGTAGGACGAGCGAACCTGGCGCTGCCCGGCAGAGTTGATGCCCGTGAGCCATTCCAGGCGGCGGGAGCTTTCCATTGCGCGCTCCAGCTGCTTGGGGCTGCCGAAGTCAATCATCATCGCCTGGCCGAGAACATTGAGACCGTCCTCGTAGCTATGCAGTTCGTCATACTGCGCCGTCGCCAGCCCATTGGTGAACATGTTCTGGGCGTACATGGTGTCCAGGGTTTTAAGCAGCGATGCCTTGAGTTTGTCGGGTGTCGCGCCCATGAATGCAAGGCCCGGCCACCAGTTGAGAAAATCGCTGTCGTCGGAGAGACCTCCTCCAAATTCTCCATTTGAGATCTGCCGGTTGTCCACGTACCAGTTGATTAGCCGCTTGAGCTGGCCCAGGTCTTCCACCTGCAGAAAGGCCCACTGGGGCACCCCCTCAGGCGTCGCAGGCAGAGTGAACGGTGGCCCGGGTTGACCCGGATTCATCTCGTGCCAGTATTTTCGTCCCAGGTCATTCTCCGGATCGACCCGCAGCAGATCCGTGATATCGGCATCGAAACGGTTGAAGATGTTCAGCTGGCGCGAGCCGACATTCTCCTCGACCAGGTTGGCGTAGTTATCGCGCACCTGGGTCAGCCGATCGCTGGTGTGCTCGGAGAGGGCATCATTCCAAGGCTTGAAGATGAGGCGAAGATGCGCCCCTTCGAGCGACTTTGGTCCAAACTCAGGGCTTGCCGACGCGAGCGTGAGATACAAGCTCTTGCCATTGGGAAGAATGCGATCGCGGGTATCGAGAAAGAGGGTGTGGGGCTCGCCCGGCTTAACTGAAAAGCTGTAGTCGAGCATGTCACGCATTGGCCAAATCGGATCTTTGATCTGGATATTCATGGGCACGTAATCACCGTGCGTCGGCTTGATCTTCAGTGCCGGCAGATCAATGGCAATGCCATCCAGGCCCGCATGCAGGTTCTCCCAGTCATGAACCAGGCCGCGACTGGAGCCGCTAGGCAACGCGCGGAAATCCGCGGGAACAAGAATGTGCACGATGGGCAAAGACGCTTGCTCGTCAGTCGCTTTACCCGTCGCAGCTCCCGGCATCGCCACCATGGTGGCGCGTTGATCGGCGGGAAAGCGGCCGTGGATGTAGTCGACCAGGGGCGCAAGCGAAGGGTTGTCTTGCGCACCCTGACGAGTGAGGGTATAGCGCAAGACCGCAACGCCCTTGGGCTCAACCCCCGCGTGAACGTAATAAGCGGCGAATTCGCCGATGGGCCACTCCTGCTCGGCATTGGTGAAGCGCACCTTTTCGCCAACGATTGGTTGATCGAACTGATGCGTCGTGCGTTCCTGCCCTCGCGGCCTCTCGAAGAGTGTCTTCGCCAGCAGGGGCGAAGTATCGTGCTGGTCAGTGTCGGCGATCGCTGCCGGCTCTCCTTCTCCTGGAGTCAACAACGACCAGTTTCCCCAGGCTCCACCCTGGATCTCCAGATGATTCCACGGCTCCTTCGGCATATAGAACGTCACGGATTTGCCCGAGAGCGAGTAGCAATCCCAGTCAGGAAGCTGGAAGTAATCGTTGCGCCCAATCAGGCGTGAGCGGTTATAAACGCCTGGCCACGTGGTCTCACGGATTCCGTCCGTGCCCTTCCACCACCAGCGTTTTAAGTCGTACGCGTCGTGGATTTCAACTTTGCGAACGATCGTGTGTGCGTCGGGTAGCGGAGCCGGAGTATCTCCGGCGCGGTTCCACCCAAACCGGAACCACCAATCCTTTTGCCAGTCCGGGGCCGCGTCGGGAATCGGCGGAATCGATTGCGGCGTCTCGTTGCGCGCAAGCGAAGCGACATTGTCGTCCGACAGCATGCGGTCGTAGATGCGAAGCTCATCGATGTCACCGCCGCGATCGTAGTTGTAGGAACTCTCGACGCCGGTCGGACCAATGATGCGGGAGTGAGGTCCGAACTGGTCAAGCGCGGAATCGAACATGCCCGTCGCAGCCTTTTCGCCGGCCAGTTTTCCGTTGACGTAGAAGCGAATGCCTCGCGTCTCGTCCCACGCCAGTGCGAGGTGCACCCATTCGTTCCCCTTTGGAAAATTGGGCATGGCGTAAGAGACGCGCGTGCGTCTGAGGTTGACGTCGGTTACGAACGCGTCGAAGCCGTGCCCGTTGTAGTCGATGCGCAGCCACACCATGTCCCAGCTCGAGTGGTCGCCATACCCAACGCGAAACACAGGAAACTCCGTGGCATCGACCGGCTCTCGTGATCGCCAGTAGAACGAGAGGGTTCCGCGCTGAGAATAAATATTTCCTGGAGCCCAATAGGAGAGCAGCTGATCGTTGCCGCATTGTAGGTAGGAGCCCTTGGCTCCGCCGGGAAGTATCTTCACATCTTTAAGGAAGTTCGGCTCTGGCTTGCCCCCTGCGGCGTAGTCCGCGCGAAATCCATGATCGCCCGAGAGGTAAAACAACAACCCAGGCTCGTCAGCACCAAACACTGCAGATGGAAAAATGCAAAGCGCAAACAGCAACGACAGGTAGCGGATCATCTCAACCCTTTCCCCTTGAGTGCTTCCCCTGAACAAATGAATAGGTGCCCCATATCTCGCTGGTATTTCGCGAGATGTGGGATACCACAGCGCTACCGTTGCAACTCTTGAACTCCAACCACCCTACCGAGCCATCCACCCGCCGTCGACCACCAGCACTTCGCCCGTAACGTAATCGCTCGCAGCGGAAGCGAGAAACACGGCCGCGCCGGCAATATCTTCCGGCTCACCCCATCGCGCGGCCGGGATCCTCGCCAGTATTTGGCTGTTGCGAACCTCGTCTTCGCGCAACGCGGTTGTATTTTCGGTGCGAAAGTACCCCGGAGCAATGGCGTTCACCTGCACGTTACGGGCCGCCCATTCATTGGCCAGCGCCTTGGTCAGTTGCGCAACTCCGCCCTTGGAGGCCGCATACGCCGGTACACGAATCCCGCCTTGAAACGAAAGCAGTGAAGCGATATTGATGATCTTTCCCTCCCGCCGCTCAAGCATCTTTTGGCCGGCCAGCTGGGAGAGCCGGAAAACGCTATTCAAATTCACCTGTAACACCGTCATCCACGCCTGCAGGTCGTGGTTTTCAGCCGGCTCCCGATAGATAGTGCCCGCGTTGTTCACCACGATATTCGGAGGCCCCATGGCTTCCAGCACCGCGGCATAAAGTGAATCGGCCCCCTCCGGCTTACCTAGATCGGCGGCGAAACTTCGCGAGTCGTGCCCCGCGGCGCGAATTTTCTCGCTCGTTTCATTCCCCGGGCGGCGATTTCCGTGGCATGCCACCGACGCTCCAGCCTCAGCCAGCGCCATCGCGATCGCGGCGCCCAGACCCGTGGCAGACCCCGTGACCAATGCAAGCTTTCCATCAAGACGAAACCGATCAAGAATTCCCATCGCTTGCGTATTCTTTTTGTTTCACAAAGAGAATGTCAACGTCTGCAGGTCTGAGAGTCGGTTGTTAGTCCCGGTATGTGGGACAATATTTTGAAGAATCCTATGTCCGGACTGGTACAGCTCGGTTCTCAGCCCGCAAAAGCGCCAGAGACGTGCGCACCCGTTAGACGTTCCAATACAGTTCTCTGGCTTCAGTTGGTCACGCTGTCGTGGATGCTCATCGAATGTGGAGCATCGCTGTGGGCAGCAGCGGCCGCCCACAGCACCGCAATGTTGGCGTTCGGCTCCGATAGCCTGGTGGAGCTGCTATCCGCCACCGTCGTACTCCTGCAATACCTGTCGCCCGCATCCATCTCCCAACGCACCGCGGAGCGCATCGCTGCCGTTCTGCTTTTCGTTCTCGCCCTGATCGTTGCCTCCACGGCTTTGCTCTCGTTGGTCTTTCATTTGCGGCCTGAAACCAGCCCTCTGGGCATGATTGTGACCGCGGGTGCTCTGATCGCCATGCCGGGTCTGGCATGGCTAAAACGCAGGGAAGCGCGGCGTACCAACAATGTGGCCCTGGCCGCAGACGCGGTGCAGTCAGCCACCTGTGCCTACCTGGCGCTGATCACGTTGGCCGGCCTGGCCACGAATGCAGCGTTTCATATTCCGTGGTTTGATTCGCTCGCCGCTCTGCTTGCTGTGCCCATCCTCCTCAGTGAAGGACGATCGGCTTGGCAGGGGCACTCTTGCGGTTGTTGCTGATCAGCGCGTCGACTTCCCAAAGTGAAATTGTCCAGCAAACTTAATAGCCGACCCGGGAAACCTGGGGTAAACTAGGTCAGTCTTCAGGAAATTGCTATGGTAGCTAATCCACACAACCAAACCCTCGCTCAGAAAGTCCAGCCTCACGGCGCATCGGACTTTGTCAGCTCGCAGGAAGTAGGGCGCCCCTAGCGCACTTCGTTTGTGAATTCACGAAGGCCCTGAGGCGCAACCTCAGGGCCTTTTCTCATTCCCTGGGGACAGCTTCCTTTGTTGAGCCATTCGGCTCTCACACCGTTCTCTTGGGATGAGTGATTTATGCGTGTTTCCCGCAACAAACAAAACGTGATGCGTGTGGTGCTTGCGTTCCTCCTCCGCCACTGGCGGCGCGAGGCATGGCTGGTCGCCGGTGTTGCTTGCTCCATGGTGGTAGCGACGATTGCCGACCTGTTTATGCCTGTCTTCGCCGGCCGCATGGTCGACGCGATTGCCATGCACACCGGAACTCACCGCGAAGCTTTGCGCGCCGCATTGTCAGCCTTGGCCACGATGCTGCTGTTGGGCGCCATTCTGGTCGCGGGACGCCACCTATCGCTGATGGGCATCAGCCGGCTCACCATACGGTTGATGGCGCGCCTGGCCGGCGATGCGTTCTACCGAGTGCAGCGGTTCTCCACCGACTGGCACGCCAACAACTTTGCGGGGTCCATTGTTCGCCGCGTCACGCGTGGCATGTGGGCGGTGGATCTGATGGACGACACCCTCCTGTTGGCGTTGCTGCCGGCATCGATGGTGCTGGTCGGCAGTGCGCTGCTGCTGGGTGGGCACTGGCTGTCGATGGGCCTCATCGTGGCCACCGGCGCGACCCTATATGTCGGTCTCTCCATTGCGCTGTCACTGAACTTCGTGTCCCCTGCGGCCCGACTGTCCAACGCACAAGACACACTGGTAGGCGGCTCCTTGGCAGATGCCGTGACTTGCAACGCGGTGGTCAAGTCCTTCGGAGCCGAAGCGCGTGAAGATGCACGCCTCGGCCGCGTCCTCAACAAGTGGAGTCGCCGCACCTATCGCCACTGGACCAATGGCACCTGGAGTGGAACGACGCAGATGATCGTGTTGCTGGGCCTTCGCGGCTCCGTGACCCTCTATGCGATCTGGTTGTGGTGGCAAGGCCGTGCTACGCCGGGCGGGGTCACGTTCGTCCTTACCAGTTACTTCATCGTCCATGGTTATCTGCGCGATGTTGGCCAGCATGTGGCGAACTTACAGCGCAGTGTGAACGAGATGGAGGATCTGGTCGACATGCACGTCCTGCCGCTGGGGGTCGCGGACCGGCCGGATGCCGAGCCGATCCGCATCGACAAAGGGGAGGTGGTCTTCGACCGCATTACTTTCTGTTACGGTGCGCATACACAGCCGCTTTTCGATGACTTCACGTTGCGCATCGAGCCGGGTGAGCGCGTGGGCCTGGTTGGCCACTCGGGCTCCGGCAAGACAACCTTCGTCAAGCTTCTGCAACGGCTCTATGACTTGAATGAGGGAAGGATCCTGATCGACGGGCAGGAGATTGGCCGCGCGGCGCAGGTATCCTTGCGGTCGCAGCTTGCTCTGGTGCCGCAGGAACCCTTGCTCTTCCATCGGTCGTTGGCAGAAAACATTGCCTACGCCCGTCCGGAAGCAACCATGGCGGAGATCGAGCGCGCGGCGCAGCTAGCCAACGCGCACGACTTTATCATTCGTCAGCCGAAGGGCTACGCCACGTTGGTAGGCGAACGCGGGGTCAAGCTCTCTGGCGGCGAACGTCAGCGGGTGGCCTTGGCTCGAGCCTTCCTGGCCAATGCGCCGATTCTGATTCTCGACGAGGCGACATCCAGCCTCGACTCAGAGTCCGAGGCGCTCATCCAGGAGGCAATGCAGCGGCTGATCATAGGCCGCACGGCCATCGTGATCGCTCATCGCCTCTCGACGGTGCGGATGCTCGATCGCATCCTCGTCTTCGAGCACGGCCGTGTGGTCGAAGAGGGAACGCACGACGCGCTGGTCCGCAAAACCGAAGGCACCTACAAGCGCCTCTTCGAGCGTCAAGCCCTGGGCTTGTTTGTAGAGTCAGACATAGATGAAGCGGAGGAGCTGAGCGCCTGAAGACGTGAAGAAACAGCAGGTCCCTCCACTACGCTACGCTCCGGCCGGGATGACACTTCTGTTGGAAAAACTATTTCCGCTACACGACAGAGGTGTCATCCCGACCGGAGCGTAGCGCAGTGGAGGGACCTGCTGTTTGTCATCCGCAGCATCGAATCTGAATGGAAACGCTGCCATCCACTTTGTCGTCCCGAGCGAAGCCGAGGGATCTGCGGTTTCGCGGACCTCCCGTGGAAATGTTTTTCGACCTTCCCCTCTCAAGGCCGATGGAAACGGCCCTCCAAAACAGCCTTCGCCAAAATATGTCCGTCCATCGCCTTCAACACATCCGCCTGCGTAGCGTCGGCACCCAGGCTCAGCTTGGTATCCAGCGCAAACAGCTCGTACGTGTAGTGATGATAGGGTCCGGGAGCACGCGCGCCCATGCCCATGTACCCCACCTTCTTTCCGCGATTCAGCGCCTGGATCGACCCATCAGGCAGCTGCGCCTGCGCCGATACCCCTTCCGGAAGTTCGCGCGCTGTGCCAGGAATATTAAAGATCATCCAATGCAGAACCTCTTCGGTGGTCTTATTGAGAGACGTATCCGGATCATGCAGAATCAGCGCGAAACTAACGACGCCATCCGGCACATTGGTCCAAGTGAGCTTAGGGGAAACGGCAGCGCCGTTCTCGGCCGCCTGGGTGTACTTGTTCGGAATAATCCCGCCGTCGTCAAAAGCCGTGGTCGTCAGCGTGAACCCTGGCTTAGTCATCGGTGGTGGAGCAGCCGGAGTCTGCGCGACCGCACCAATGGTTGTCATCAATACCGCAATTACCGCTAACTGTTTCATCGTCGCTCCTTTATTTTCTGCTGCGATAGAAGACGTGCCACACTTTTCCATTCTGGCTGTCGGTAATGTAGATAGACCCATCCGGAGCTTGAGCCACACCGTCGGCGCGCGCCAGCGCGTCCGTAGGACTCACCAGCGGATCCTTGCCCGCGAATCCACCAGCGAAGATTTCGGACTTGCCCGCGGGCTTCCCGCCGGCGAACGGCTGGAAGGTCACGTTCGAAGGCGCCTGCGGCAGAGGAGCACGGTTCCAGGAACCGTGGAAAGCAATGAAGGCTCCCCCCCTATACCGCGCAGGGAATTGACTGCCGGAGTAGAACACCACATCCACCGGAGCCCAGTGCGCCGGAAAGCTGGCAATAGGCAGTGCAAACGTGCTGCAGCGTCCCACCGTTTTGCCATCGCCGCCGTACTCAGGATTCAGCACCAGCTTCTGGTGAACATAATCAAAAAAGCAATACGGCCATCCGAAATTCAACCCCTGGGTTGCCCGGTACATAGGCTCCGCCGGGAGTGTCGCATTCTCCTCCGCAGTAAACTTGCCCGGCCACAAAACATCCAACTGGTCACGGCTGTTCATCACGATATAGAGCGCGCCGTCGTGCCACGTGATCGCCGGTTCCTGGCGTAGACCAGTCACAAACTTTTCGCCGTCGGCTTCTTTCTGGTGTAGTTTGTTTTCGTCAAATTTCCAAATACCGCCATGCGTCTCCAGTAGCGGACACGGATCTTGGCCCACAATGCCTTTCTGTCGATCCTGCGACTGGCACGCATTGGAGGGCGACCCAATATTGATGTAAAGCGAGCCCTTTCCGTCGAACGCGATGCCCTTGTCGTGATGCTCATGCTCCGTAGGCAGGTCCTCGACTACGACCTCCGGCGGCCCCGTAGGCTTGAGTTGCCCCGGTGTCATCTTCCAGCGCTCAACCGATTCCACCTTGGCCACGTACAGGTAACCATTGCGCAGCGCAATCCCTGTGCTGCTTCCGTCCCCAAAATATTCCTTGGTCTCGAAACGGCCGTCGCCGTTCTCGTCGCGCAGGCCCACCACCCCGCCGGTCTTGCCCTTGCCGCTCTGCAGCGCAACATACAGATCACCATTGGGAGCCACCACCGCGTGCCGCGCCGTCCCCAGTCCGTCCGCTGCCACCAGCGCACAGAACCCCTCGGGCAGCGTCAGTCCCGCATTGTTTGGATCGCAAGCCAGTGGTGTTGCTGCATGCAAGGCCAGCGCCATACAACACACGGCTGCTATAAACAATCCTATGGAGCAGCGTTTTAAAGTCATTTTCCTGTCTCCGAATCGACGATTCAGCACGACCAAGGTAGTGTAATCTCTTACAGGAGTCGACACGTGCTTGCGAAAAAGAACGTCCTACTTTGCATCGGCCTCATTCTAGGCGGATCCTCCTACCCGGCGCTCTACGGTCAGGCAGACGCAGCAGCAAGTGGCCTCTATACCGCCGATCAAGCCCATCGCGGAGAGACCGCTTATAAAAAGCAGTGCACATCGTGTCACGGGGATGCACTGGATGGCGTAGGTCCTTACCCGCCTCTCAGCGGAGATGAATTTCTCTCGAAATATGAGGGGCAGCCGGCCGGCAATCTTTACGACATCATCCAGAAGTTGATGCCCGCGACTGCCCCCGGCACGCTCACCCGCCCGCAAGCCGCAGACCTGCTCGCTTACATCCTCAGCTTCAATAAGTTTCCCACTGGAAAAACAGAGTTTCCCAGCGACGACGATAGTCTCAAGAAACTCATCCTTCCAAAGCCTGCCCCTAAGACTTAGTGGCTCAAAGCCTGTGCAATCGCACGTTCCGCCAGGGGCGCCATCACGGCGTACCCTTTTGCGGTCGGATGAACCCCATCCGAAGATAGGCCCGGAAGCATGGCCCCTTTCGCATCCGCCATCGCACTGTAGTAATCCAGGTAGGCGAATCCGTTTCTGGAGCAGAAATCCTGTAGCCACTTGTTGAGCTCACGGATTCGCTCGACCGGTTGAATGCCCGGTTTCCAGGGGTACGAGAATGCCGGCGTGATGGAAGCAAACACGACCTGGATGCCGTTCTGCTTCGCGATGTCGGCCATCGAGGTGAAGTTGTCCTCGATCATCTGCTGAGTCGTGGGGCCGGTGTTTCCTGCGATATCGTTGGTGCCCGCCAGGATAACGACCGCGGCCGGATGAAGGTGGACCACATCCTGCTGGAAGCGCACCAGCATTTGCGGAGTGGTTTGCCCGCTGATCCCCCGGTTCACGTACGGCTTGCCGGGAAAAAAATCTTCCCGCGACACCGACCGTCCCCACGCGTCGGTGATCGAATCTCCGAAAAAAACCACTCGCTGGACACCAGGGGCTGCCGGCGCGAGGGCATCGTTTTCCGCTTGATAACGAGCCAGGTCTGGCCAGTCCTGCGAGCCCGTCTTTTGCCCCCAGAGGTATCCCGCGCAAAGCACCGCGCCGCATATCCAAAGAACTCGTTTTCCCTTCATGCTTACAGGTGATACCAGTGGTCAGCCCCAAAGACAAGGCCCAGCGTGATGAGCGCAATCACGATCTCTCCTACCGCTCCAACAATGAACGGCCGCGCGCCCTGCTTGCTCAGCTCGCGCAGGTTAGTACGCAGACCCACACCGGCAAAAGTCAGCAGGAAGGCCCAACGGGAGAGGTTCCCCACCGCCACCAGTTGCGTCTTACTGAAGAAGCCCACCGTGGCCAGCAGAGAAATGAGCAAAAATCCCAGCACAAACTTGGGAAATTTCCGCCACAGAAATGCGCCCTTGTTCTTCACTTCCTCAGCCTGGCCCTTTGAGGCCCAATAGATGGCGTAACCCAGAACGATAAATCCAATCGTGGCGTTGCGGCAGGTCTTCGCCAGCACCGCTACTTTGCCCGCGGCGTCGGAGTAGAGCGCTCCGGCAGCGGTCGCCTCCGCCGTATTATCCACGGCGAGCCCTGCCCACAGGCCGTACGCATGATCGCTCAGGTGCAGCACGTGTCCCACCAGCGGAAAGAGAAACAATGAGATCGCGCCGAGCAGCAGGATTGCGGCGATGGCATATGAGGAGTCTTCCTCATCGGCATCGATCGCACCCTGGGCGGCGATGATCGCGGAGACCCCGCAGATAGACGATCCTATGGCCAGCAGACTGACTAACTTGGGCTTGAGTTTGAATGCGCGCCCCAGGTAGGTCATGAACGTGAGGGCCAGAACCAGTTCAATGGCGATCAGCACCAGGGAAAGCCCGCCCAGCCGGCGAACATCGCCCAGGAGAAAGCGTGCGCCCAGCAGGACAATCCCTGCCTTGAGCCAGAATTCGTAAGTCGCCACCCCGGAGCGAAAGATCGCGGGAATGCCGACCGTATTGGAGATGGCCAACCCAATGAGGATCGCCCACAGCACATACTCAATATTCGGCAGCACCAGGTGGTGCGCCTTGCCGTAGTGAGCGATGAATTGCTCAATGAATTTGCCCGCGTAGCCCACGACGGCGAGCAGCAGAATGCCAGGTATGAGGCCGGCGGCGCCACCCGGTGATGCAGTAGGTGCCTGGGTGACCGGGGCAGGTGTTCGGAGGGCGGAGCTTGCCATAGAACTTCCTTCTTTCTCGAGATCGCAGCTACCAGGGGACAGTTTTCAGAATGCCGAAGCGGATCAGAAGTGCCGCGGCGAGTGCCAGCAGAACGGCCCAGGAATCAAGAGAAACGCGGCGAAGCGGGCTGGACATATGCGAATACTCCTATGGAGACTGGCTGAATGGAATGAGGGGATTGAATTTCAGCGAAGAAAGAAACTAGCAACAACAACAGGCGGAGAGCCCGTTCATAGTGACGCGCGCGAATGTAGGAATGGCATTGTACACGAAGCGGACTTTACCACAGCCCTGAAGGGGACGCAAGCCAGCCTCATGCACAGAATTGTCCTTCCAAACCCTTCCGCTCCTAAGCAGAATTGTCATCCCGACCGAAGCGCAGCGAAGTGGAGGGACCTGCTGTTCTCCTTTAATCCCAGTCATCTCAAGCTTGATGGAAGCGCGACTCTCCCCTTTGTCATCCCGACCGAAGCGTACCCGGATTTCCTGCTACGCAGCACTGGACAAGGCCACGTGTGCGCCCTTCCGTAAAGAAGGGCGCATGAAGTGCAACAACGCCATCAAGTTCCACAGGAAATCCGGGGTAGCGCAGTGGAGGGATCTGCAGTCAACTGGCCTGTCCTGGAAATGTTTTAACCAAACCTCACCCGACCTAATTGGAGCTAATTGAATAACGAACCACCAGCCCCTCAACATAAGTAACATCCACAAGCCGATCGCCAGTCACATACTCAAGCACCTGCGTTTTCAACCCATCGCCCGAAACAGATTCCGACACCTGCTTACCTCGCCCAAACAAGTTCGTAACCTCCTCCATCTTCATGCCGCGCTTCAGTTGAGCAGTAGCCGGGACTGCCCCATTGCCGGAGGCATTTTGCGTCGCGGGTGGAGGCGGCCCTTGAGGAGGCCCCGCCTGCCCAGCCCCATCAAAACTCACATAATCCGCAAGCAGCTTCATCACCGCCTCCGGGTTTTTCTGGTCCGGTGGAATCGTCCCATTCCAACGCAAATTAAACCGCGACCCTCCTTGCAACCGTTGGTCCGCGACCTTTTGCGCCTTGATCTGGCTGGCCACCTGGGCCGCGTTCCGGTTGTCGTCTTCCTGGCGCTGCCGTCGGGCCCGTTCCCGATCAAGGTCGCGCTGTAGTCTCCGCCTTTGGTCATCGTCGGTGCTATTTGCAATATCTCTTTCCAGCTGTTTCTCGTAGTCGCTCTTATCGACAGTTCGCGGGGTGACCGTAGAACTGCTGTCATCGAAGAAGGTGCCAAAACCACCTCCATCCAATTGAAACTCAATGCGATCGTCCTTCACCACGACCCCAGTCACCCTGGCCGTATCCCCTTTGCGAATCGCGACCCCGTTGGCCTTCAGCCGATTGGAATATTCTTTCCAGTTCATCGGGTTGTCTTTGTTGAAGCGCAGGTCGACCCCCTGCTGGGTACCGGGCATGTCGATCTTCACCACCACTTCCTTGCCCACGAAGCTCTGCAGCGGGTCCGAATTTTGACCGCTCAGGGCTAACGTCCAAAGCGCGATAACAAAGACAACGATGCTCCGTGCTGATGAAAACACGTCGACCTCCTGGTTGGGGACGGCACGATCATAAGCGAGCCGCGTCCGACGCTCAATAAATTAGTGTGCCAGGAGATAGACTTCTGACCCCGCGAGCAGAAACGCCCCGGTACCAAAAACATAGCTGGACGCCGCCGTGAAATCTCCGGGAGCGGCGCCGACCGGTTGAATGCATCCTAGCCGGCCATCCTCATAGATATGCGAGAGCAGCCCCTGCCAGGCTTTCTCCACCACCGGCAGGTATTTCGCGCGCTCCAGAATGCCGGAATTGATCCCGTAAGCAAGTCCATACGTATAAAAAGCAGACCCGGAGTTTTCCGGCAGCTTATAGGCAGCCGCATCCAGCAGGCCCGGCCGCCAAAGCCCATCAGCCCCTTGTAGTCCGGCCAATTCCTCCGCCATCTCTTTGAATTGAGCCACATACTTCGGCCGCGAAGGATAGTCGCGCGGCATTTCTGCCAGCACTCGAGCCAGGGCGGCAAAAACCCATCCATTGCCGCGGGACCAGAAGATCGGGCTGCCATTGGACTCGTGCTTGCCCAGGAACGACTTATCGCGAAAGAAAAGGTGGTTTGACGGGCTGTAGAGCAAGTTGGACGTGATCCACCACTCGTGGTCCACGAAGTCCAGGTACTTGCGATCCCCGGTTGCCCGGGTCAATTTTGCCAGCACCGGCGGAGCCATATACAGCGCATCGCACCACCACCACAGGGGCTTCTCCGGATTATCTGGTAACGCCATCACCGCATCCATGCGTTCCCGGATGGGCCCCAGCATCGCTGGATCGTGATAGCGAAAATAAAGGTCGACGTAGGTTTGGCCGATGGCTCCATCGTCGGCATTCGGCACCCGCGGACCCGGCTGCCAGTTAAACTTCCGCGCCATCCGCAGCATAGCCTGCTGATATTTCTCGCCATTAGCCGCTTTGGGTACCGCCATGAACCCGGTGTAAAGAGCGGCGAAAGTCCAATCCTGGCTGAACCCCGGTTCCGCTCGGGCCAGCTGCCAGTCGGCGACCTTCTGCATCGCATGGCTCACGTTCTTTCGCGTCAGCTTCGGCGACAGATCGGTCGCCAAAGGGGGCGCAACCGCCGGTGTATCGCCCACCAGCGGCCGTTGTTCAGCAGCTGTTAGTTGGCCGAAAAGGCCGTTGGGAATGAGCAGGATAGCCGCAGCAATGCTCATCCGCCCGATCAATCGAATCATGGGGTTCTTTCCTCTGGCGAATCTTATAACCCGCCAGGCAACTTGTCACAGCGGCGGGGGTTCTTTCCTGTAGTCGAAGTGTGTCCGAGGTCGATTGTGGATAAGGCGCATGGTTGGACGACGAGTCGGCTGCTGATCCCTGTCCTCCTACTGACGCAGGTGTGCCTTGCCGCCAAAAAGAACCCGCCCGCAGACCACACCGTAGTGGTCAAGCTCCCGGCGCCACTCAAGCTCAAGCAGGTTCAGGGCGACGACCGGATTCTGCATGCGCTCGACCGGCTGACCTTCGGTCCCCGCCCGGGTGAAGTGGAAGAAGTGAAGGCGATCGGTCTCGATGCCTGGATTGCCCAGCAACTTCATCCCGCAACCATTGACGACACAGCACTCGACCAGCGGCTGCAACAATTTCCCGCCATGCGCTTGTCCGAAGAGGATTTAACTCACAAGTTCCCACCCGGCAGCATCATTCGCCAGGTAGAGAACGGCAAGATGTCCGTGCCCCTGTTCAACGCCACGGAGCGTGCCATCTATCAGAACCAGGTGGTCATCGATCGGAAGAAACAGGAGCAGGATAAGGCCAACGCGAAAAATCCACCCACTGCTATCAACCCACCACCTCCGATCGTACCGCCGGTTCTCTCTGCCGACGAAGTGGCAAACCTGCTGAGTCTGGCCCCTGGGCCACGCATGGCCAAGTTGCTTTCGCTTCCCGCGGGAGAGGTCGGCCCCTTGCGCCGTCAGCTCTCCCCCGTCCAGCGCACTGCTTTAGAAGATGGACTGTCTCCGGAGCAGCACGAAACGCTGATAGCCCTCGATAATCCCCGGCAGGTGGTGCAAAGTGAGCTACTGCAGAGCCGGGTTCTGCGCGCGGTCTACACCCAGCGTCAGTTGCAGGAAGTGATGACCGACTTCTGGTTGAATCACTTCAATATCTTCCAGGGCAAGAACGGCGAAGAGATCTACAGCCTGGTGCCGTATGAGCGCGATGTGATCCGTCCCAACGCACTGGGCAGTTTCGAAGTCCTGCTTCTGAAAGCCGCAACCAGCACCGCGATGATGGCTTATCTCGACAACGCGGCCAGCACCGGCCCTCACTCCTTCAGCGCGATCGGTGCGCCGGGGCATCCTAAGGGTCGCAATCCCCCGGGCTTGAATGAGAACTACGCCCGTGAGCTGATGGAGCTGCATACGCTCGGTGTCAATGGCGGTTACACTCAGCGCGATGTGACCGAGGTGGCCAGGGTCTTCACCGGGTGGACCATCGAGCGGCCGCCCAAGGGTGGACCGCGTTTTGTGTTCGACCAAACCCGGCACGAGCCTGGGATCAAGCGCGTGCTCGGGGTCAACATCAAAGAGGATGGTTACAAGGAAGGTCTCGAAGTGTTGCACCTGCTGGCGACCAGCCCGGCGACGGCACACTTTATCTGCCGCAAGCTGGCGGTACGTTTTGTGAGCGATGACCCGCCGCAAAGCCTGGTGGATCGATTGAGCACCGTGTTTCTCGCTTCGAATGGCAACATAGGCGAAGTGATGCGCTTTCTCGTGCAATCGCCCGAGTTCTGGTCTGTCACGTCCTACCGTGCAAAAATCAAAACTCCCGAAGATTTCGTGATCTCGGCGGTGCGTGCGGGCGGCATTGATGTTCAGGACGCCAATGTAGTGGTGAAGGCAATCGGCGACCTGGGGCAGCCGCTCTATGGACGGCAGACGCCTGATGGTTATTCGATGTTATCGACGCCCTGGGTAAACAGCTCGGCGTTGCTGGAGCGAATGAATTTCTCTCTGGCCTTGGCCGGCAATCGTCTCAGCAAGGGAGTTACGGTGGACTGGTTAAGCAAGCTTGGCGCGCCGTCCCTGGTGCCGGAGCTGGAGGAGCGCCAGATCGAAGATCTATTACTGCACGGTCACGTGTCGGAGAACACGCGAAACCTGATCCTGCAGCAACTGGCCACTACGCAGCAGCAGGCTGCAAAGCCAGTGGCAACAGCCCCACCGCCCGTCACGCCCGCGCAAGCCCATCAAACCGCGGATCGAGAAGCTTCCCTGACCGCTGGCCTATTATTCGGATCCCCCGACTTCCAACGCCGCTAATTGAGCAGAAGAGAAACTGCAGATCCCTCTGCTTGAAAACCGGTATCTCAATCCAAAACAGATGTCTAGGTAAAGACATCTAAATTCTGAACGGTTGTTTAGGTATGACATCCCAACCCCGAACAGAATTGTCATCCCGACCGGAGCGTACCCGGATTTCCTGCCACGCTGCGCTGGACAAGTCCACGTGTGCGCCCTTCCGTAAAGAAGGGCGCATGAAGTGCATCAACGCCATCAAGTTCCACAGGAAATCCGGGGTAGCGGAGTGGAGGGATCTGCAGTTCAGCGGACTCGTCCTGGAAATGTTTTTCGGAGCGCTGCGACTCTACGGTTCCCTAATTAATTCCCAACTTATGCTGCATCCGCTCCAGCGATACGCCTTTCGTCTCCGGGTAATATTTCAAAATCAAAAAGAAATCGATCACCATCATCACCGCAAAAAATATAAACGGATAAGCCCCGGAAGACCCCGCCATAATAGGAAACACCAACGAGATGATTGCATTCGTCACCCAATGCGCCGAACTACCCAGCGCCTGGCCCTTCGATCGCACCCGGTTAGGAAATACCTCGCTGATATACACCCAAACCACAGCCCCCTGAGAAACCGCGAAGCACGCGATATAAGCCATCAGCAACCACACCAGCCAATGCAAATGCTGATGCGTCATGAAGACATACGACACTGCGGTCAGACAAATCGCCAGTCCAACGGTCCCAATCAGCAGCAGCTTCTTCCGTCCAAACTGATCGATGACCGACATCGCCGCCAGCGTCGCGACAAGATTCGTTGCCCCCACAGCTACAGCCTGCAACGCTCCGGACACCTTCGTTGCGCCCGCGAGCGTAAAAATATCGTTCAGGTAATAGAGAATCGCGTTGATTCCCGACAACTGGCAGAACATGCCGACAGTGATAGCGAGGAAGATAGGGAACTGGTACTGTCGGGAAAACAGAGGATCACCAGCAGCCGCTCGCTCCTGATGAATCGAAGCGACAATCTCTTCGAGTTCCTTTTCTGGTTCTGGAATACCGGTAAGCCGAAGCACAGACAATGACTCATCGAGCTTGCCTTGCATCACCAGCCATCGAGGGCTGCGCGGAATACCGAACAGGGCAAACAAGAACAGGAACGCCGGTACTGCGGAGATGCCGAGCTGCCAGCGCCATTCCGTGGCGCCAAGCTGCAGGCTATCAATCCATGCGTTCGAGACATACGCTAGCAGAATGCCCACCACAACGTTCAGTTGAAAGCAACCAACCAGCCGTCCACGCCATGCAGGTGGAGCTATCTCGGCGATATACATTGGCCCCAGTACCGAGGATCCTCCGATGCCCAGTCCTCCGATGAATCGAAAGAAGATGAGCGCCGTCCAGTTCCACGCAAAGGCGCATCCCAATGCGGAGATGACATAAAAGATGGCCATTACGCGAAGGCTGTCCCGGCGTCCAAATTTTTGTCCGGGGATGCCGGCGGTGATCGCCCCCACCACCGTGCCCAACAGCGCGCTCGAGACTGTAACTCCAAGCAGGGCGGGGGACAGATGATAAGTCTGCGTGAGGGCGTTCGTGGTGCCCGATATCACCGCGGTGTCAAAACCGAAGAGGAGACCTCCGAGTGCGCCCACGACGGTGCTTTTTACAACATGGATGTTAATGCTCATGTGTCTCCGGTTTTTCGACCAGCTTCAATAGATAGAACCGAACTCCGGCAAGGGGGTTGTCGTTGAACCTCCCGGTCTCTTGAAAACCCAGCGACCGATAGAGTTCGTTTGCTTCCGGCATGGCCTCATGCACGGTGTCCAGCACCACCGCCTCGCATCCATGCGATCGTGTCCAATCAATCGCGGCGCGCACCAATCCTCGTCCCACGCCGTACCCGCGAAAAAGAGGCTCTACCCAGAGCCGCTTCATCTCAGCGGCGCGCATGCCGTTCTCGAGCGTTTTCTCCGTGATCGCAACACAACCCGCTCCCTCGCCCTTAACTCGCGCCAGCAGCAAGTCTGCCTCTTTCTCTGCATACTTGCCCGGCAAACTACGCAGCTCCGCGTCATAACCGATCAGGCACAGACCAGCGGCGCCCACCGGCGAGGCGGTCAGGAACCGGCCGTAATTGGCCAGCAGAGCCCGTGCCTGCTCCACATCCTCCGGCCAATGCGCGCGGGCAATTTTGTATTCGGTTAGCCTCGGTGCCATTTGCACTCCCAAGCTAACATTGCACCCCGCGCTGCGCTATCCATACAATCGCAGGCATGAAGATATCAGCGCGCAACCAATTACGAGGCAAGGTAGAGACGGTTGTTTTGGGGGTGGTCACAGCGAAGGTCGGGGTCCGTGTCGGTGAGAATCTCATCGAGAGTGTCATCACCCGGCAAAGCGTGGAGGAGCTCGGCATCAAAGTGGGAGACGAAGTCACTGCAGTCATCAAATCAACCGAAATCATGTTGATGGTGGACTAGTGCATACTCGGGCGCGCTCGAGGAGAAGCGTGCGTTCGCGCGAATTGCGGGTAAGCGCCGCCGCGTTCTCGAACTCCGTACGCGCCTCGTCGAACCGGCCAAGCCTGGTAAGCAGATCGCCCCGCACACCAGGTAAAAGGTGATACGTCTTCAGCGATGGTTCGGAGGTGAGTGAGTCCACCACGTCGAGCCCCGCTTGCGGGCCGAACGCCATCGCGACCGCCACTGCACGATTCAATTCAACAATGGGGGAGGGCGTACTCTGCGCCAGTGCATCGTAAAGCGCGACGATGCGCGGCCACTCGGTTTCTTCCGCGGTTAAGGCTCGCGCATGACAAGCGGCGATCGCGGCTTGAAGCACATACGGTCCAAACGCCCCGCCTAGCCTCTCTGCTCGCTCGAGCGCAGCCAGGCCGCGACGGATGAGCAGTTGATCCCACTGTCCGCGATTCTGCTCCAGCAATAGGATCGGTTCGCCCGTCGGGCCGACGCGCGCCCTGGAACGAGACGCTTGAATCTCCATCAAGGCCACCAGCCCGTGAACCTCAGGCTCACGCGGAGTGCATTGGACCAGGATCCGCCCTAGGCGAAGCGCATCCTCGCACAACGCGGGCCTTAACCAGTCGTCACCTGAGGTCGCCGAGTATCCCTCGTTGAAGATGAGGTAAATAACCTCCAAAACTGATGTCAGACGGGCGGAGAGTTCGGTCCCTCGCGGCACCTCGAAAGGAACGCGCGCCTCGCTCAGCGTGCGCTTGGCGCGGACAATCCGCTGCGCGATCGTGCGTTCCGGGACGAGGAACGCGCGCGCGATCTCTCCCGTGGTCAGCCCTCCCAGCAAGCGCAGCGTGAGCGCGACCTGGGCTTCCTTCGAGAGCACCGGATGACAGGATACGAACACCAATCGCAACAGGTCATCTCCGACTTGGTCGTCGAGCGCGCTGACCAGGTCGGGCACTGCCATTTCCTTGAAGGCAAGCTCGCGGCCGACCTCGTCGAGTTTGCGCTCCAGTCGCGTGCTCCGGCGGAAGCGGTCGATTGCGCGATGTTTTGCCGTGGCCATCAGCCAGGCCCCCGGGTTATCCGGGATGCCTGACTGCGGCCATTGCTCCAGCGCTGCCACCAGCGCATCCTGGGCGAGGTCCTCGGCTAACCCAAGGTCGCGCACTATGCGCATTAGCCCGGCGATGAGCCTCGGCGACTCGATGCGCCAGACTGCGTCAATGGCTCTATGGGTGTCGGTAGCCTGCACAGCTACCCATGACACCATCTTCAATTCCCAGGCGCAAGCCGGGGTCAGGCCTTATCGCGCTTGCCCGACTGCAGCTCGGTAAATCCGGCTGCGGCCTCCTGCACGTCGGCGGGAAACTCGGACATCTCCTGCACCTGGCGTACCTCAACGATGCAGTCCTCGCCGGGGCAGCGCTTCGCCCATTCGATCGCCTCCTCTCTTGATTTCACCTGGATCATCCAATACCCGCCCAACACCTCCTTGGCCTCGGCGAAGGGTCCATCGGTCACCTTTGCCTTACCGCCGGCAAATGTAACCCGGGTCCCCGCAGCGGGTGGATGCAGTCCGTCAAGCGCCAGTAGCACGCCCGCCTTTTGCAGCGACTCGTTGTATTTCATCATTGCCTTCACCGCCTCAGCGCTCGGCATGGCGCCTGCCTCCGCCTTCTCGTACCCCTTGGGGATCATCAGCATCATGAATCGCATCGTCGTATTCTCCTTTTCCGAGTTCTTGACTCTACTAGAACGTCGAACAACCCAAAGCAAAATCGACGGCGGCGTTCCTTTCCAGCAAGAATTTCTTCACTTGTCCAAACTAGGCTCGGCAACAGGTTTTTTCGTTGTGGTCCAGCCGGGACATGCTTTGTATCAGCGCACGACTTTAGTCGTGCCGTAAAAGCGCAAAGAAGTGGGGCTTTAGCGCCTGCGCCTTTTTCCCATTGGAATTTCGTGCGAATTTTACGTGGAGCAGGGGCTAAGCCCCCACCATTTTGGCCGGGAATGGCACGACTGAAGTCGTGCCCTGATACAAAGCGAGAAACTCGGGAGCGTAGCGCATCGGAGGCACCTGCTGTTCATCCTCCCAGGCCTCAAAGCTGAATGAAAGCGCCGCTTCCCCTTTGTCATCCCGAGCGTAGTCGAGGGATCTGCCGTTCAGCGGAATTGGCATGGAAATGTTTTCCGATCAGGACAGGGAATTCGGGTACGGTCCAACACGGGATGACAATTCTGTTTCAGGTACTGAAGTCCCAATCGCAAACAGAAGCGTCATCCAGACCGCATCGGAGGGACCTGCTGTACATCCTCCCAGGCCGCAAAGCTGAATGAAAGCACCACCCTCCCCTTTCTCATCCCGAGCGAAGCCGAATGTCAGCAATTTGGCTACCATATCCATCGCAGCACCTCTCAGTTGCTAAATCTTTCTGGTATATCTTTCTGCTATATCCTTCTCCAAGCGGGAGAGTTGCAGCACAACCTCCCCCTTGTCCGAAATTCATCCAGGAGCTCCAGGCATCGCTTTTATCCAGTCTCGTTGGCAGTCTGCTCTTCCCGATGATTGCTGCATTTGGGGCCTGCATCGGCAACCATTCGGCAGGTTGCGCGCATTGGCTGCGCGGTGGGTGACGCCATTCCCTCGGATGCCGTTGCTTTTTCTCCTGGCCTTGCTTTGCGCCACCCCGATGGTTCGCGCGCAGACCGCCGCCGTGCCCCTAACCCTCCAACAAGCCATTGCTCTCGCGCGCGCGAAGAATCCGACACTTCTTTCCGGCCAGCAACACGTCATCGCCACAAAAGCCAGTGAAGTCACCGCCCGTCTCCGTCAGAATCCTAGCCTCACCCTCGGGGGCACCGATGTGACGTTGCCCGCCAACAATCCCGGCAACCCCTATTCGTATGACGCAAACCTGTCTCGCCTCTTCGAACGCGGACAGAAGCGGCGCTGGCGTCTTGACATCGCCCATGCCACCACCGATGTCACCCAAAGCCAATACCAGGACACGGAGCGCCAGACCATCCTTGCCGTGAAACAGGCCTTTACCCAAATGCTGGCCGCAAAAGCCGGATTGAAGATTGCGGACGACAATCTGCAGGGCTATCGCAAAACAGTCGATTTGAGCAAGCAACGCCTCGATGCCGGCGACATCAGTGCCACGGATTACGACCGCATTGAGCTGCAACTTGCCGAATTCGAGGCCGATTACGACAGCGCGAATTTAAGTCTTGTGCAGTCCGCCGACCAGTTGAAAATGCTGTTGGGGAGCGACACGCCTGACCCAGCGTTTGACATCATCGGTACCCTTGATCCTCCTCAGAACACCCTGACCGTGGCGGAAGTGGAGCAGAGGGCGCTCGCAGATCGTCCCGACTACCGCGCAGCTCAGCAGTCTCTTCGTCTGGCCGAAGCCAACGTCAGGCTGGCCGAGGCTTATGGGACCACCGACCCTACGCTCGCCGGCGAATATGACCGGTCGGGCAACGACAACTCGGGCGGCTTCCAGGTAAATATCCCCCTCCGCATCTTCGACCGAAATCAAGGGGAAAAGGAACGTACCCGCTACGAAGCGCAGTCCAGCCGCTTCGCGGAGACGGCCGCACGCAACCAGGTGATCAACGACGTAGACCAGGCCTGGGCGGCTTACCAGACTGCACTTGCCCAGTCGCGGCGCTACAACGGCCGCTATCTTGGACTCGCTTCGCGCGTGCGCGACAACCTGGAGTTCAGCTATCGCCATGGAGGCAGCACTCTGCTCGACTACCTGGACGCTCTTCGCGATTACCGTCAAACCAATCTCGATGCCTTGAACGCCAATGTTCAGGTCTGGCTTGGTCTTCACCAACTCAGCTATGTCGCAGCCTCGGAGATGGTCCCATGAGTCCTGCCCCCAGGATCCCACGCCGTATCGCGCCTTCCGTCCTCTCTGGGATTGCCATCCTGCTTGCCTGTCTTGGCTGCGGTGACCACGCGCCCAAGTCCGCCGGTAATGAAGACACGCCCCAGAAAGCGCCGATCGAGGTCACTACCATCCATCCGCAGTCGGTTACGGATCGGTTGGTGCTCCCCGCGCGCGTCGTGCCCGACCCAACCCGCGTGGTCCATATCTACTCTCAGATCACCGGCCGACTGGTCGAACTGTACGTGCGGCCCGGACAGGAGGTAACCAAGGGGCAAACCATTGGCCTCATCCAAAGCAGCGAGATTGCCTCGGCGCGAGCCGACTACGATAAGGCGAAAATCGAGGTAGCCCGCTCCGACCACCAACTGGATCGCGCCAAGCTTCTGCTCCAGCATGAAGTGATCGCACAACGCGATTACGATGACATCGAAGCCGCGGATCAGGCGGCGCACGCCGAGCTTACCCGCACCATCCAGCGAATTCACATGCTCGGCTTCTCCCCCGATGGATCATCCGACTCGGCCCCCCTGCGCGCACCCATTAGCGGCGCGGTGCTCGACATCGGATCGGCCAGCGGTGAAATGCAGCGTTCGCTGGACAACGCGAATCCCATCGCCACCGTCGCTAACCTGGATTCGGTCTGGATCCTTGGCGATGTCTATGAGCGGGACCTGAATACCGTCCGTGCCGCTCAGTCGGTCGAAGTAACCTTCCCCGCTTATCCGGACGAAACGCTGCACGGCACGATTTCCAATATCTCCGATACCCTGGACCCCACCAGTCGAACCCTCAAAGTGCGGGTGGTCTTGCCTAACCCCAGGCATCGTTTCAAGCCTGAAATGTTCGCCAATCTCTCCATTGCACGCACCACTGCCCCGGAATTTGTCGTGCCGACAAGCGCGGTCGTTCACGAAGGTTCCTCCAGCTATGTCTTCCTCCAGACGAATCCGGGAAAGTATGAGCGGCGACAGGTGACCACCGGTGCTTTGCGCGGCAAAACAGTGGTGGTGACCTCCGGGCTGAAAGACGGCGATCAGATCGTCACGACCGGGGCGGCACTGCTCCGCGCCCCCACCGGAGACTGAGCATGAAGGCACTGATCAGAACCCTTCTCGAGTACAGTGCCATCGTGCTGATCGTATTCATCGTGTCTTTGGAAGTCGGCGTCTACGCATTCTCCAAACTCGACATCGAAGCTTATCCCGATCCTTCACCGCCCCTGGTCGAAATCATCACCCAGAACCCCTCGTGGTCTGCCGAAGAAATGGAACAGCAGGTAACCGTTCCCGTGGAAGCCACGTTGAACGGTACCCCACATCTCGATCAGGTGCGCTCCATCAGCATCTTCGGGCTCAGCGACGTAAAGCTTTATTTCAATTTCGACAGCGACTATTTCCGCGACAAGCAGGAAGTCCTGAACCGTCTCCAGACGCTGTCCTTACCCGGCGGATTGCAGCCTCAACTCTCGCCCTGGTCGCCCATCGGTGAGATCTACCGCTATCAGCTCACTGGCGGCGGCTATTCGCTCAATGAGCTTAAGGCCACACAAGATTGGCTCGTCCGCCGCGAGCTGAGACAGGTTCCCGGCATTATCGACATCACTACTTTTGGTGGCACCACTCGTCAGTATCAGGTCGAGGTTGATCCCAACAAGCTACTGGCAATGAATGTCACTCTGCCCCAGGTTCTCAACGCCATTCAGAACAGCAATGCCAACGCCGGCGGCAACTATCTCACTCTCGGCGATCAAAGCATCAACGTGCGCGCATTGGGTCTGTTGAAAAATACAGACGACATCGGTTCCGTCGTCGTCGCCGAACGAAACGGCGCCCCGGTCCTGGTTCGCGATCTGGGCCAGGTGGAAGAGGGTTTCCAGCCCCGGCTGGGAAAGGTCGGACGTAATGGCGAGCCGGACGTCGTGCTGGGCATCGTCTTGCTGCAAAAGCAGGAGAAGTCCCTTCCCGCACTCGAGGGCCTGAAACAGAAAATTTACGAATTAAACCACGGCGGTCTGCTGCCTCCGGGCATGCACATCAGCACCGTTTATGACCGCACCAACCTCATTAACACCACCACGAAAACCGTCCGCCACGTTGTCTTCACCGGGCTTGCTCTCGTGACCCTGGTTCTGATCACCATGCTCGGCGACTTGCGCATCAGCTTCCTCGCCGCGGCCACCATCCCCTTTGCCGTGCTTTTTGCCTTTTCCATGATGGTGCTCACCGGGCAGTCGGCCAATCTGATCTCGATTGGCGCCATCGACTTTGGCATCCTCGTAGATGCCTCGATCGTCGTGCTGGAAAGCATTTATCGCAAGCTTTCACGCCGAACAGAAGATGAGAACAACGTCGATCTCATCATTGAAGGCACCAGCAACGCTGCCAAACCCGTGCTCTTTGCCACCCTCATCATTCTGGTGGCATTCATTCCTCTGTTCACCATGCAGGGTGTTCCGGGCAAGATTTTCGCGCCTATGTCGGTCACCTATGGGTTTGCACTGACCGGTGCTCTCATTTTTTCCCTCATCTTTGCTCCCGTGCTGGCCAAACTGGTCGTTCCTGCCCAGTTAAAGCAGGAGAAGCACGAAACCTTTCTGGGGGGATTTCTCCTCCGCCGATACGATAACGGCCTTCCCCGAGTCTTGGCACATCCCTGGCTCGCCTGGACGTTTGCCCTGGTTTGCCTCGTCGTGGCGGGCATCCTCTTCACCTTCGTAGGCGGAGAATTCATGCCTCCCCTCGAGGAGGGAAATCTGTGGATCCGCGCTACCCTGCCGCAGGATATTTCGTTCGACGCTGCGGCCAACATTGCGGACGAACTGCGCGCGCAGATTGCCAGGTCTCCCGAGGTCACTCAGGCCATCTCCCAAATGGGCCGCCCCGATGACGGAACCGATGTCGTGACCTTCAATGATGTGGAAGTCTCCGTCGCGCTCAAGCCGCCCAGCGAGTGGAGGCCTGGCCTGACCAAGAACGGGTTGATTGATGAGATGAATCATCGCCTCTCCCGAATCCCCGGAATGGATCTGAATTTCTCCCAGAACATTCAGGACAATGTCGAAGAAGCGATGTCTGGCGTTAAGGGAGAAAATTCGCTCAAGCTGTTCGGCGACGATTTTGACACCCTGTCGCGGCTCGCCAACCAGATCTCACAGGTGATGCAATCCGTAAGAGGTGTCGCGGATGTCGGTGTCTTTCGCGTTGGCGGCCAACCCAGCCTGCTCATCCGTATCGACCGTGCTAAGGCTGCGCGTTATGGTCTCGCGCCGGCCGACGTCAATGCCACCATTCAAGCAGCCGTTGGTGGAGCAGCCGTCACCCAGGTCATTGAAGGCGACCGCAGGTTCGATCTCACCGTCCGTTTTCCGGAACGATTTCGCAATGGCACCGATGCGATTCAGGGCATCCTGCTCCCCACGCCGGATGGCAGCAGGGTTCCCATCGGCCAGATTGCCGACGTAGAGACGCATGATGGCGCGTTCATGATCTACCGCGAGAACGGCCGCCGCTATATTCCTATTAAATTCAGCGTGCGCGGCCGCGATCTTGCGACCACGATTCAGGATCTGCAGCGGCAATTGGCCAACAAGATAAAACTGCCGTCGGGTTACAACTACACCTGGGCCGGAGAGTTCGATAGCCTGCGTAAGGAGCAACGCCGTCTTGCCTTCATCATCCCCATAAGCCTGGTCGCGATCCTGATCCTCCTTTACATCCAATTCCGCACCTGGAAGGACGCCCTCATCGTGCTCGGCACCTTACCGTTCGGGGCCATCGGTGGCGTCTTGGCGCTGTTCTTCACTCGCACCCCGTTCAGCATTTCGGCCGCGGTTGGCTTCACTTCGCTCACCGGGGTTGCCACCCTGGGCGCGGTCGTCTTCCTCTCCGGTATCCGCCGGGCGCAACACGAAGAGGGCTTTGATGCCGGCCTGAAAAAAGGTTGCAGCGACGAAATGCGACCGGTCGTCATGGCCTGTATGGCTGCCGGGTTGGGCCTCTGCCCCGCGGCCATTGCCAACGGAATTGGCGCTCAGGCTCAGCAGCCGCTGGCCCGAGTGGTCGTGGGCGGAATGTTCACCACTGTCCTGGCAATCCTGTTTGTCATGCCCCTCCTCATTCGCGGCCTGCGCACGAAAGACCAGGTCTAGCCTCTCATCCACAAACCACTCTCTACTGAAAGCGCCGCCCTCTCTTTGTCATCCCGACCGGAGCGTAGCCGGATTTCCTGCCACGCTGCACCAGACAAAGCCGCGTCTGCGCCCTTCCGTAAAGAAGGGCGCATGAAGTGCGGCAACGCCACCGAGTTCCACAGGAAATCCGGGGGGGAGCGCAGTGGAGGGATCTGCAGTTCAGCCGGCCTGTCCCGGAAATGTGTACCCATTCCCCACTTTTCAAAGATTTTTCTTCTGCGGGGCTAGTCAGCGCTTGTTGCAACCTGATAACATCCGGCTGCTTTAGTTTGCGACTTGAACATTAAGGGATTCCAAAAAATGAAGCTGTTTCCTTTCGGAGGCTGTAATGCAACAAAAACCACGTTCCCTTTGGGGGCTGCCTAAGCACGCTCCATGGATGTTGACCGCGGTACTGGCTTCTTGCGCGTTTCTATTGCTAGGAAGCCATCTTTACGCCCAGGCCGTTAGCGGCACCATCCTCGGCACCGTAACTGACCCAGGAGGTGCGGCGGTGACGAACGCACAGGTCACCATTGTGCTGACAGGTCAGCAAACCACCTACAACGCCGTCACCAACGAGAGCGGAAACTTCACCGAGCCGGACCTTCCTTCCGGCACCTATACCGTGACGGTCGTGGCCCCCGGATTCAAGAAGGAGACGCGCGAAAACATTGCCGTCATCACCAACACCACAGCCCGCGTGGACGTGACCCTGGCCGCCGGCAGCGCCTCGGAGACCGTCACCGTCACTGCTGCGCCACCGCTCCTGCAGACGGACCGAGCCGATATCTCCACTAACATCGAGCAGCACAAGATCGCCAACCTTCCGCTCACCAGCGGCAACAGCTTCCAGTCGCTGCTCAACACGGTCCCCGGCATGGCGCCCGTCGTCTTCAACAACTCGCAGTTCTTCAACGCCAACAATGATCTGTCGGTGAACGCAAACGGCCAGTCATCGTACGTGAACCTGTACCAGATTGAAGGGATCGACGATGATCAGCGCACCGGCATTCACATTATCCTTGTGCCATCCGCCGCTGCCATCGCGAACGTCGACATCACCACCAACAACTTCGAGGCCGAATTTGGCCGCGCCGTCGGTACGGTCGTCAACCTCACGCTGAGGTCTGGAACCAATAGCTTCCATGGTTCGGTCTTCCAGAACATGGAGAACAACGGCGTCAACGCCCGGAACTACTTCGCCACCGGCCCTAACGGACGCCTCGTGTACAACTACACCGGCGCTTCCATCGGCGGCCCGATCCTCAAGGACAAGCTCTTCTTCTTCGGCGACTTCCTTCGCGTCTCCGACCACGAAGAGACCACCTTCAACACCAACATCCCCTTCTACAACGTCCAGGGTAACAACCTGAACCTCTCCGGCTATACCGGCCAGGTCTATGACCCCAACACCGGAGACGTCGTCGACTGCCAGGGTGGACCCACCCCGGCAAACTGCGGCAAGGGCCGCACGGCCTTTGCCGGCAACATCATTCCGCTCTCGAACCCGGGCGTCAGCCCGGTGGCTGTCACGGTGTTCCAGCAGTTGGATGGGCTCGCCCGTAACCCCAAGACCAACCTGGCCTCCGCCAAGTACATCGCCGGAATCCAGACGAACAACTTCTCCGCCAACCTGCCCTTCCACAAGGACGCGTGGAGCTATGACATCAAGTCCGACTACGCCATTACCGAGAAGGACCACCTGAGCGGCCGCTTCAGCCACCAGGCGATCGACACCTACCAGGCGCCGGTCTTCGGCTCCTTCCTCGGTGGCCCGGCGGGCAGTGGTGGCTTTGAGGCCAGCGGTACCGCGGCAGCCTACAGCACCGGCTTCAACTACGACCACGTCTTCTCGCCCACCCTGTTCACCGAGGGGCGCGTCGGCGTTGCCCATCTACGCAACTCGGCAGAGCAGACGGACTACGGCAAAAACGATGCACGCGCGCTGGGTATCCCGGGAAACGGCCCAAACGGCACCAATAACACCCTTACCAGCAGCGGCCAGGTCGCCTTCCAGGTCAGCAACTTCGCCAACAACGGTGAAAACGGCACAACCAACCCCCTCATCGGCTACTCGCAGTCGCTGCCATGGCTGCGTGCTGAGTCCAACATCGACTTCGCGAACAACTGGACGAAGATCATCGGCAACCATGCAGTGAAGTTCGGCGCCGATATCCGCCGCGTCCGCGACGACCTCTTGCAGGGCAACAACAACGCTGCCGCAGGAACCTTCTACTTCAGCGAAAACCAGACCTCCGCCCCGGGTGCCGCGAAGACCGGTCAAGCCAACGATATCGCCAGCGTGCTTTTCGACGTCCCTTACAATGTCGGCCAGGACACCAACAGCACCTTCCCCTGCTACCGGCAGACGTGGCTCTTCTTCTTCGCGGCAGACAAGTGGCAGGCCTCGCCCAAGCTGACCATCGACTTCGGCTTGCGCTACGAGCTATATCCGCCGGCAACGCCGCGCCTGCCCGGTGGCTTTGTGAGCTACAACCCGTCCAACAACCAACTCGTGCTTGCCGGCGAAGATGGCAACCCCTCCAACATCGGCATGCAGACCAGCTACCGCAACGTGGCGCCGCGCCTCGGCGTCTCCTACCGCGCTACGCCGAACACCGTGGTCCGTGGCGGCTTCGGTATTAGCTATGTCCCATTCGTCGACAACACCTACGCCTACAACTATCCGATCAAGACCAGCACCGCCTACAACAACTCCCCCACCTACGGCTTTGCGCTGAACCCGGCGGGTGGGGTGGTGAACTTCACCACCGGCGTACCGGCAACGCCGACCGTTGCTTTCGGTTCCAACGGAACGCTCACCGAAAGTGCCGCCAACGGCACCATCGGCCTGGCCAACCTGTATATCCCGCTCAACTTCAAGAACGCCTATGTCTCTTCGTGGAACGCCGTCGTGCAGCAGGCGCTCCCTTTCGACAGCTCGTTTCAGATCGCGTATGTGGCCAACCATGGCACGCGGATCGACGTCGCGCAGAACATAAACCAGCCCAGCATCTATGGTCAGAGCGCAAGCTATGATCCCCTCAACCTGGCCTTCAAGAAGACGGCTGCGGTCACACAGTACTTCGTTGGCACCTCCACCAACTACCAGTCGCTGCAGGCGCAGCTCGATCACCGCTTTAGCAGGGGTCTCTCCTTCAACTCGGCGTTCACCTGGGGTAAGGCGGAAGGCTACGGCACCGGTCCTCAGGATGGCAATTTGGACTTTTTCGCGGGGCCGCCGCACCGCAACTACTCCGTGGTGGACTTCGACCGCAAGCTGAACTACGCGCAGACCGTCATCTATGACCTTCCTGCGGGTCGCGGCCACCAGTACTTCAGCCAGGGTCCTCTGCTCTATGCCCTGGGTGGATGGCGTGTCTCGGGGGTCATTCAGGCGGTCTCTGGCCTACCCTTCACCATTACCAGCACCAGCGCGACCCCCGGCACAACGCAGACGGGCGATTTGGTCGCGCCTTTCCAGGTCACGCATAATGTGAACGGTGCGGGCACCGCAACCTGGTTTAACCCGGCCAGCTTTGCTGCACCGGCGACATGCACAGCGTACACAGCCGCCAACCCGGTTGCTTGCGTGCTCGGCAATACGGGCCGCGGTCAGTTTCGCGGGCCGGCATACGTCTCTGACAACGTGTCACTCTCCAAGGCCTTCCCGGTTTATCGCGAGTCGAACCTGGAAGCCCGCTTCGACGCCTTCAACATGACCAACACACCGGCCTTCGGCCTGCCCACCGCTTCGATCGGATCCAACCTCGGTAAGATCACCTCGACCCTCGGTAGCGGCGTCGGCAACGTCAACGGTGTCGGCGGCCCGCGCGTTCTGCAGGCCTCCGTCAAATTCACGTTCTAACCTCACAACTACTGGAAACTTCGCCCCGCATCCCCTCCTCGGGATGCGGGCGCTTTATGCGCGTTCCCGGCAGGCTATGAGCTCATTGCCATGCGCCGCGGAACTGCGCGCGACGAAGTAGGACTGAAGTGATGCTGCAACACCAGGGCCAACGCACCCCGCAGGCGAGCCATGCCACAATCCGCCGCGGTGATAATACGAGGTAATTTCGAGTGAAGCGTTTTCGGTAGTTCTTCCGTGAGGATGGCGGAGAAGTAGGGCCACACGGCCACAATATCCCCGGCAAACAATACCACTTCAGGGGAGAGCCCAGCCAGAATTGTCTGCAGCCCGCGTGCAATCTGGACGAACTGGTAGCGCAACGCCGCCATCGCCTCCGGCTTCTGATCCTCGGCATCAACCAGCAGATGGCGATAGGTGAAGGAAGCGGCAACCTTCCCCTTCAACTTGCGGTAGTGGCGAAGCGCAGCCTGGTTGGAAGCAACCGTCTCCCAACAGCCGCGATTGCCGCACCCGCAGAGTAGCCCTTCGGCTTCGACTGGCATGTGGCCAAACTCACCCGCCATGCCGTTCCAACCGGAAATGAGATGCCCACCAGCGAGAATGCCGGTTCCAATTCCTTCTGAGACGTTAATGGCCACCGCGTCCTGAACGCCGGAGAGGCTGCCAAACCAACGTTCCGCGAGGATGATCAGGTTGGCCGCGTTTTCGATCTCCACCGGCAAATCCGTTCCATCCGCGATCGCCTTACCGATATCGAAGGGTCCCCAGCGAAGGTTGGGTGCGAAAGCCAATCGTCCGGTGACGCGATCGACCCGGCCGGGGACGCTAATGCCCACTCCTTGAATGGCCTTCTTGGGTTCGACGTTGGAGACGCGTCGGATGGCGGCCAACAGCTGAGTAATGGACCGTTCCGGCTCCGAGGAAATAGCGACATTTTCCTGTACCAGAAATTTGCCGCTGAAATCTGAAATGGCTACGATGGCGTTGCCGGGATGGAGGTCCAAGATAACCACGCCCAGCTCATTATTGACTCCCAGCATCAACGGTCTTCGCCCGTGTTTACTGAACCCGGTCTCACCTTCGCAGACCCAGTGGGTCTCCAGCAATTCTTCCACGATGGCGGACACGGTGCTTTTCTGCAGACCCGAGAGCCGAGCCAGATCGGCACGCGATACGGCCCCGGCAAGACGAATGAGTTCAAGGATGATGGTTCGGTTGGTATCGCGCGCGGTCTCGCTACTTGAGGCCTGGATTGCCAATCGCGGAACATGCGCTAACTGGCGAAGTGCACGTTCGTTCATGAAGCCAAACCCATGATTTTGCCACGGTTATTCTATCCCACCCCTCCCTTTGTCATCCCGTCGGAGGAGTCATGGGCCTTCGGCCCACCCAAGGGGATGAAAAACGTCCCTTACCTGCTCCTTTGTCCGTTTCCAAATGAATTGTCATCCCGACCGGAGCGTACCCGGATTTCCTGCCACGCAGCAATGGACATGGACGTGTGTGCGCCTTTCTGTAAGGGAAAGGCGCATGAAGTGCACCAACGCCACCAAGTTCCACAGGAAATCCGGGGGAGCGTAGTGGAGGGATCCGCGGTTAACCATCCTCAGCATCAGATGGTCATTCGAAAGGTGGAGTTTGTTCTCCACCCGATACGCCATGACAACCCCTGCCCGCTCAGCTACTCTCGATCTGCCCCCGTTGACGTAAGCTAGCGTGGTGACTTGCTTGCCGGTACCGGGTCGTATGTGGAGTGGAAAATATCGGAATCTGAGCCTGGCCTGTACGCTCGCATTCCTATTGAGCGGATGTCATTCCTCCACCCTCCCAAAACCCGGAACCACGGCATACCTGGATGAGGTCAAATCCTTCTACGTCGGCCTCGCTGCGTTGCAGGTGGGAGACGATGTGCGGGCCGACAGCACCCTCGAGCGGGCGACGCAGCTGGCGGAAGGAGAGCCGGCTGGCTGGGCCAACTGGGGCTTGCTGGCATTACGCCAGGGAAACTTCGATGCGGCTTCGCAGCGCTTGGGGCGAGCGCAGAAACTGGTGCCGCAGAACGACCAGATTCACTATTTGACCGGAGTGCTCGAAAGTAGACGCGGCAATCCCTCGCAGGCCATCGTCGAACTCCGTCAGGCGGTACAGATCAATCCGCATAACGTGCGCGCCATGTATTTGCTCGCGCAGGAAATTGAGCGGCAGGGCGACGTCAACGGCGAATCCGAATTTCAGAAACTCCTGCAGAGGATCCTGGCCGACCAACCTGGCAACACGGCAGCATTGTTGGAACTCGGCCGCGCGGCGGCAAAGCGCGGCGATGCGCAGACCCTGCACTCGGTGGTGGCACAGATGACCGCGCGCGCCGCAACCTGGCCGCCGGAAGTGCAACAGCAGTGGATCGCTCTGCAGACTGCGGCCACCGCGCCGGACCCGCGAACAGCGGCTGTTCGCATTGCGTTTCTGCGCAACTCGCTGATGCGCCTGCCGGACTTCCGTCAAAGTCTTAGCGTGATCCAGCCGGCCGCCGGAAACGACGCCACACCGTTTACTCGTTTCCTGCTTCTACCTACGCCAACGTTTACCCCGCCACCGGCCGATACGGCGATCAACTTCCAGGTCACGGATCTGCCTTCTCTGCATGGGGACCCATGGAGCTGGATTGGAGCTGTCTCGCTGAGCGGCGAAGGCGCGCCGGTAGTCACTGTCGCCAATAGTCACAACGTAAGGCTCGCGACCGGGGCAGCCTTTCCTTTCCCGGGTGGCCACGGGGATGCCGCTCTGCAGCCCGAGTCCATCTTGCCCGTTGACTTCAATTACGACTTCAAAATGGACCTGGTCCTGGCCGGCGAAGGCGGCGTTCGCTTCCTGCGTCAGGAGAGCCCGGCGTCCTTTACCGACGTAACGGCACAGACCAAGTTACCCCCGGCCCTGTTGAACGCCGCCTACACCGGTGCCTGGGCCATCGATGTCGAGGCGGATGGCGATATGGACATCCTGCTTGGCAGCTCGCAAGGCGCGCCGCTGGTGTTGAGAAACAATGGCGATGGAACATTTACCGCCACCCATCCGTTCGCCGGGATCGCAGGACTGCGTGGCTTAGCCTGGGTCGACCTCGATGACGATGGCAATCCCGACGCAGCCATGATCGATGGCTCGGGCGCGCTGCACCTCTTTCACAACCAGAGAGGCGGCGTCTTCACCCAACTGGCACTGCCTGCCAATCTGCCCCACGTGCAAGCGGTCACGGTCGCTGATGTAAACACTGCGGGAACGCTGGCCCTGGTGGCTGTCGAGGAAACCGGCGCACTGGTAGCGATCACCCACGCGGGTGAGGAATGGACCCTAGTCCCGCTAGGGACCGCCCCGCGGCTTGCGCGAGACGTACGCCTGCATGCCGCGGACCTGGACAACAATGGAGCGGTGGATCTATTGATAACCCCTGTCTCGCTGAATCCCGGAGATCCTCCCGGCGCGTTGCTCTGGCTGGGCAGTGGCGCGAGGAAGTTCACTCCGCTGCCTACCCCGGCCGGCTCTCCTCGGGTGTTTGGAGTTGCCGATCTCAATGGCGATGGAAGACTCGATCTGTTAGGGCTCTCCGCGGAAGGTCAGGCACAGCAGGCAATCAACCAGGGAAGCAAAAAGTATCAGTGGCAGATTCTTCGTCCAAGAGCGCGGGTAGCGACGGGAGATCAGCGCATCAACTCCTTCGGCATTGGAGGGGAGATGGAGTTGCGCTCCGGGCTGATGGTGCAAAAGCGGCCGATCACTTCGGCCCAGGTACATTTCGGCCTGGGCGACCAGGGCGGCGCCGATGTGGTAAGAATTCAATGGCCCAATGGCATGGAAAACGCAGAGTTCGCGTTGCAGGCGGATCAGCAAGTGTTGACCGAGCAGCGCTTGAAGGGTTCGTGTCCTTTTCTATTTGCCTGGAACGGCAAGCAGATTGACTTCGTCAAGGATGCGGTGCCGTGGGGTTCGGCGATTGGGTTGCAAATCGACTCGGTGGGTTTCCCGGGAGTCGCAGCCACCGAGGAGTGGTACAAAATCGGACGCGATCAGCTTGTGCCGCACGATGGCTACTACGATCTAAGGCTCACCGGAGAGCTATGGGAAACCTACTACTACGACTATCTGAAATTGATGGTGGTCGATCATCCGGCCGGCACCGAAATTTTCACCGATGAGCGGTTCGTGGTCCCGCCGGTCAAGTTGGCCATCACCAGCGTCGCGCCCCCCCACGCCATTGCCAAAGCGGTTGACGATCAGGGCACCGACGTAACCGATCTCGTCGTCAGGCTTGATGGCAGGTACCTCGATACCTTCGGACGCGGGCAATATCAAGGACTCACTCGCGATCACTTTGTCGAAGTTGAACTGGGCAACGACGTACCGGCGAGCGGGCCCCTATGGTTGATCGCCAGGGGATGGGTGCACCCCACCGACTCCTCCGTGAACGTCGCTATCAGCCAGGGACACCACGAGAAGGCGCGTCCTCTCAGCCTGGAAGTGCCTGACGGACACGGCGGGTGGCGCACCGTCCAATCAAACCTGGGGTTCCCGGCGGGGCGCAAGAAAACCTGCCTCATCAATCTCGAGAATGTCTTCCTGCCCGGCACGCCGCGCAAGCTGCGCTTGCGAACCAACCTTGAAATCTACTGGGATGCAATCGAGTGGGCCCAGGGTCTGCCCGATGCGCAGCTCAAGGTCACGCGCCTGGAACCCTCCCTGGCAGACCTTCACTACCGGGGATATTCCGTGGTCCATCAGGCAAATGCCGGGTCCCCCGAGCTGCCCGATTACAACCGCATTTCATCGAGTAAACAAATATGGCGCGACCTCGAGGGCTACTACACCCGCTACGGCGATGTCCGAGAATTGCTCACCGCCACCGATGATCGCTACGTGATCATGAACGCCGGCGACGAGATTACTTTGCATTTTGCCCAGCAACCTCCTCCCCCAGCAGGATGGGTGCGGGACTACGTGATCGCCGGCGACGGGTGGATCAAGGACGGGGACTACAACACGGTTCAGTCTCGAACCGTGCAACCCTTGCCCTATCACGCGAGGAGTAAGTACAACGAAGCCCCGGGCAATTTGGAGACCGAGTGGGTGTACCGCCAACACCCGCAGGACTGGCAGAACTATCACACCCGGTACGTGACCTCCGAGCCCATCGACCAGGCGCTGAGGAGCAGCGTAACCCAATGAAGGCGAGCCTCACCGCACGAATCATCCTGGCCATTATTTTTGTAGGCTTGTTAGCGACTCCCCTTGCCATCAGGCAGGTTTCTGCGCGCCAACAACAGGCGCAGGAAAAGTTGAACGAAAGCCAGGCCTTAGCGAGATACGGCTTTCATCTGCAGGAGGTCTCGCAACAGGCTGGGGTGACCTTTATTCACCAGGCGCCCACCCTGGACCCCAAGTTGAATGGCATCATGCCCGAGGTCGCGTCAATGGGCGCCTCGGTATCCGTCGTCGATTTCGACCGCGATGGCTGGCCCGATTTCTATGCAACCAACAGCGCAATCGGCAGCCAGAACCACCTGTACCGCAATATGCACGACGGCACCTTCCAGGATGTGGCCGGGTCAATGGGGCTCGCGGACGTGAACCGGGCCGGAACCGGCGTCTCCATGGGAGCAGTCTGGGGGGATTATGACAATGACGGTTACGAGGACTTATTTCTGATCAAGTGGGGCAAGCCTGAGCTTTTTCATAACGACCAGGGCCACGGCTTCACTCGAGTTTCGGATGCGGCCGGCTTGCCCCCATGGATCAACGCAAACAGCGCTGTTTGGTTTGATTACGACGGCGACGGACTCCTTGATCTGTTCGTGGGCGGGTACTACCCCGAAAAGCTGGATCTATGGCATTTGGACACCACGCGCATGATGCCGGAGAGTTTTGAGTATGCCAAAAACGGCGGCCGAAAGTTCTTGTTTCACAACCTGGGCAATGGCAGGTTTGAAGAGGTCAGCGAAAAGGCGGGAATTAAGAGCAATAGGTGGGCACTTGCCGCTTCCGCTGCGGACTTGCGCGGCACCGGCCATCCGGATTTGTTCATTGCCAACGACTACGGAGTCTCCGAGTTGTACTTGAATCAGGGTGGACACTTTACCGAGGCGGGCGAGGCGACCGGTGTAGGATTCGCGCCCAAGAGCGGCATGAACGTCGCCTACGGAGACATTCTGAACCAGGGCAAGTACGCCATCTACGTCTCGAATATCTCGCAGGAAGGGGTGCTGATCCAGGGCAATAATCTCTGGGTGCCCAGGGACGGGGAGTCGAGCCTGAAGTACGAAAACCTGGCGCGAGATATGGGCGTGGAACTGGGTGGCTGGAGCTTCGGCGCGCAGTTCGGCGACCTGAACAACGATGGCAATCTCGACCTATACCTCACCAACGGGTATATCTCCCTCAGTCGAACCCAGAGTTATTGGTATGACTTCTCCCGCGTAGCGGGGGGTAACAGCAAGATCATCGCCGATGCAGCAGACTGGCCCGCCTTCAATGGGCGCAGTCTATCGGGGTATCAGCAGAAAAAAGTTTGGATCAACGATGGGGCAGCAAAGTTTGTGGATGTAGCCCAGGCCGTAGGAGCAACCGATATCTATGACGGGCGCTCAGTCGCGCTGGCCGATTTGTGGAATCGCGGGGTCCTTGACGTGCTGGTGGCCAACCAGAGTGGCCCATTGCTGATCTACAAGAACACGGTGAGCCCGGAAAATGCGTGGGTTGAACTTGCCCTCGAAGGTGCGAAGAGCAACCGGAGTGCGATCGGCGCCCGGGTCACTCTCTATTGGAACGGCCGCCAACAGGTGCAGGAGGTCTCCGGCGGCAGTGGTTTTGCCGCCCAGAACGACAGGCGGCTGCATTTCGGGCTGGGCAGAAATCCGCAGATCGAGAAGGCGGTCATCCGTTGGCCGTCGGGCAAAGTGCAGACCGTCGACAATCTCGTCGCCGGAAAGCTCTACAATATCAAAGAGGCCGAATGAGTAACGAAGTGAGTACTGCGCAACCGGCGAAGCTTGCGCTGGCGTGGAAGCGGTTCTTCAGCCCATCCAATCGTTACCTCTCCCCGCTGCTGATCTCTTGCGTTCTGCTGGTAGGCCAGCTCTCTTACGGCATCCTCGAGAGTTACACCCGGACCTTGTTGGCGATTGGCACCAGCCTGGTCGCGGAATTGATTCTCTCGCGCATCTACATGGGCAAATGGCCGAACCTGGCGAGTGCCTACATCACCGGCATCAGCGTGGGTATCCTGGTACGCTCCCCCGCCTTCTGGCCCTACGCCCTTTGCGCGCTGATCTCGATCATGTCGAAGTATGTGCTTCGCGTGCACGACCGGCACATCTGGAATCCATCCAACTTTGGCATCGTTGCCATGTTCATTCTCGCGTCCGGCACAGTGGCGGGACTGAGCATCCAGTGGGGAAACTTTGTCTGGCCGATGCTCGTGATCTGGACGCTGGGGTCGGCAATCATCTGGCGTCTCCGGCGTTTCCACATGAGTGCGACCTATGTACTGTCGTTTCTGGCTTTCGCATTACTTCGCAGCTGGATCACAGGCGATCCCTGGCGATCAGAAATTTCTCCCATCACCGGGCCGATGTATCAGCTCTTCATCTTTTTCATGATTACCGATCCCAAGACCACGGTGCGCTCGAAAACCGGCCAATACGTAACAGTATTTGCGGTGGCCGCGGTAGAGATGGTGCTACGCCTTCACCAGGCGGTCTATGCCCCGTTCTATGCGCTCTTCCTGGTGGGCCCTACGGCCATGTTGCTCGAGATGTGGATGGACGCCCGCCGTGCCCGCCTGCTGGTCGCGCATGCCTGAACCTGTGCGACCAGCGATCATTTTTTGCCTGCTGCTGAGTCTGATGTCGAGTGCGTGGGCGCAACGGCCTTCGGGGCCAATTCGCTTCGTCGACGCCACCGCCGCTTCCGGCATTGCCTTTCGCCATCACAGCGGCGCCTTTGGCAAGAAATACCTGCCTGAGACGATGGGGAGCGGTGTCTGTGTTTTCGATTACGACAACGACGGATTGCAGGACATCCTCTTTGTGAACTCCATGGATTGGCCAGGTCATGGCTCCTCCAAAAGTTATCCCGCTCTCTACCACAACAACGGAGATGGAACCTTCACTGACCGCACGCGGCAAGCCGGGTTGGCGGTCGAGATGTACGGCATGGGGTGCGCCGTCGCTGATTATGACAACGACGGCAGGGAAGACATCTACATCACCGCCGTGGGATCGAATCACCTGTTCAGGAATCTTGGTAACGGCCGCTTCACCGATGTGACGGCGCGGGCGAAAGTGGGCGGCACCGGTTTCTCCAGTGGCGCCGTATGGTTTGACTATGACAACGACGGCAAGTTGGACCTGTTTGTGGCGCACTACGTGCAATGGTCGGTGGCGACGGATCAGGTTTGCTCACTGGACACAAAGAACAAATCATATTGCACGCCCCAGGTTTACAAGGGCGAAAGTGCGCACCTGTACCACAATCGCGGTGATGGAACCTTCGAAGATGTGACCCAACGCGCAGGTTTGGTCGATGCGAGCGCGAAGTCGCTCGGCATTGCTCTGCTTGACTACGACGACGATGGCTGGATCGACTTGCTGGTAACCAACGACACCCAGCCGAACAAGCTCTATCGCAACAATCACAATGGAACCTTCACCGACGTTGCTGTGCAGGCAGGTGTCGCTTACAGCGATGCCGGTGCGACCCGGGCGGGTATGGGAGTGGATAACGGCGATTATGAAAACTCCGGCCATCCCGGTCTGGTGATCGGCAACTTTACCAACGAGGGCATGGCGCTCTACCGCACCGACGGCTCGGGGCTTTATTCCTCGGCTTCCGACATCACAGGGATTGACCGCTGGTCGTTGCAGTCTCTTACCTTTAGCACATTTTTCTTCGACTACGATTTGGATGGCCTGCTCGATATCCTGGCTGTGAATGGCCACGTAGCCGATGACATCAGCGTGACGCAACCGCATCTGAAGTATGCGGAGCCGACGCTGGTATTTCGAAACAAGGGCCGGGGCCTCTTTGACAACATGTCGGCGCTGTTAGGTCCTGCGTTGCAGAAGCCAATAGTCGGGCGGGGCGCCGCCTACGCGGACTTCGACAACGACGGCGATCTCGACCTGGTAATTACCGAGGCCAATGGCCCGGCACGATTACTCCGCAACGAAAATGGCAATCAGAACGACATGTTACGGGTCAAGCTCCTCGGCACGCGTTCCAACCGAGATGGCATAGGAGCAAAGCTGACCCTCCAGGTCGACAAGAACATTCGTCTCTTGCGTATGGTGAAAACAGCATCCGGCTATTTGTCGCAAAGTGAGTTACCTGTAACCTTCGGCTTAGGCAAGCCCGACCCAGGCAGAAAAATGAAGCTGACGATTGCGTGGCCCAGCGGCCACAAGGACACCGTCGAAAACGTCACACCCAACCAGACAATCACCGTGCAGGAAGGCAAGGGCATCGTTGCAGCTCACGCCGTCGCATTTCAGAAAGTGAAGCCCTAGGTTTGGTGCGGCAATATCAGCTCCAAAATTAAATGTCATCCCGACCGGAGCGAAGCGTAGTGGAGGGACCTGCTGTTTCCCTCCGAACAACCAACTCTGCTGGAAGCGTCGCCCTCCCCTTTGTCATCCCGACCGGAGCGCAGCGAAGCGGAGGGATCTGCGGTCCTCTCATCCACTATGCGATTCCAGATGGACTCACGACTCTCCCCTTGTCATCCCGACCGGAGCGAAGCGTAGTGGAGGGATCTGCAGTTTCCCCAACCGGGCCCCAAAAGCCCGTCCTACCCAGCATTCCCATAATCTCCTCCCGGCGAACCCCCAATTTGTATCCTGAATTCAGCAAATCCTCGCCGTGCACCGGGTACCAATTACGCCGTGCCGGATCACCAAACCGTGCCAAATTAAAAGGCTCAATCAACCGCACTACCTCTTCCGTAAACGCCAGCGTATCGGCAGCTCCATCCAATTTGTAACCGCGTTTGAGCAGCGCCCGCGCCGCCGGCCCGAACTCCGGATGCTCATTCAACAGAAACCCACGCGCTAACTCTGGCTTCCCCAAGCGAAGTGCGCTCTCAGAAAAGCTAACCGCAGCGAAATATAAGAGGGATACCGCGGTAAACGCAGAAAAGTTCTCCATAGTTGCATACAGCCCACCAATCAGCTCGCAGGCGGCCAGCAACTCACCTTCTGTTTGCTGTGCATAACTCTGCAACTCTCCAGTGAAGTCACCAGACCGGAGAATCCGCGCGAGTCTTTCGATACCCATCAATGTAAGCACAAAGCCGGTAGAAAGCAGAGGGTCTACAAAGCCAGCCGCTGAAGGCAACATCGCCCAACGCCGTCCCACAATGGTTTGGCTGCGAAAGCTGAGAGTCGGCATATACCGGAACGGCTGGCACGCAACCGCGTGCTTGAACTGCGATTTCAACGCTGGCAAACGCTCGAGGAGCCGCTGCCACGCAAGTGCGCCTTCGCCCAGCGCCAACTCCCGCGCCACCCGTTGTGTTGCCGCGATGCCGGCGCTGGTAACACCGTTGTTGAATCGAAGCACCCACACCCATCCACCTTCAAACACATGATGCACGGCCGCGTCATCGACAGGATACGGCGCGTCTCCACCAGCCTCCGTGTGTCCCACTCCGGTGAAGTGGCAGTACAGGCTTTCCGTAGCCGGCAGCCCGGGCAACGCAGACTCTCCAAGGTGCAGCGAACGATGCAGAAACCCGCGCGGTCCGGTTGCATCAATCAAAAAACCGGCATGGAACCGGAATCCCGCATCCCCCGTCCGGCCAACAAGAGTCGCGCCATCCTCCGCAAAATCCAGACTCTCGATCCGAGTGTCATCGTGGTACTCGACCCCAAGCCTCTGCGCCTCTTGAACCAGGAAGTGATCCACGTCGGCCCGATACCAATGAGTGTCGGCGATCTCATCATGCGGGCTTGCTGCCACCAGCAGTTGACCGTCCTCGTGGAAGAAGCTGAACCCCCGCTTGAGTCCACAGGCGATCTCCGGATAAGTTCGTTGCCAGCTTCCCCATTTTGTCAGCGGTGCAACCCGTGGCAGATCATACGTAACACTGAGCCGCTCCAACAACAGATTGCTAAGCGGCGTCGTGGATTCTCCAATGGTGACCCGTGGATGCCGTCCCCGTTCCAGCAAAACCACCGAGAGCCCGAGCTGATGAGCAATCATCGCCATCAGGCTACCGCCGAAGCCGGCCCCGATCACAGCGAGGTCGAACCTTCCAGTCAACTTGCACCGCCGCAACGGTTACACGGAATCCGATCCGTGACGATCTGCTGCAGATTCATCTGTCGCAGGCGGCCGGCCCGTTGCTCATGGCACTCCGCGCAGGACTCACGCAATCCCCAAAGATCAGCGAAGACTCTGCCCGCCTTGAGCCCCAGGCCGTACTCCATCGCAGACTCCAACGTTTGCAACGCAGGAGGAGAGAAGTCGCCGCTTGCCCCAAGCGCTTCCATGGCACCGTTCCCACCACGCGTCGGGATCAGGGTCGCGGCCGTAGCGCCATGCTCCATAGCGAAATCCAAAGAGCGCCCCGCCCACACCAGCGCCTCGGCTGCCTGCATATAAGGAGGTTGCACCAAAATAAAAACCCGAAGATCGATCTCGTTGCGCCGCAAAAAATCAGCCGCGGCCGAGAACTGATCAAGTGTCATGCGCTTGTTAAGCCGGGCCAGCACCCCCGGATGCGCCGTCTCCAGACCCATGGCAATCTCCAGCTTCCCACTTACCATGTCCCGGAAACGCAGGCACGCATCGCCAATGAGCGCGGGATGATTCTCGACGATGACCTTATCGAAGCCATGCACGCGCTGCGCGATGGCGTCATAGTCCTGGGGAGGAATAGCGTGCGGATCGAAAAAACTGCCGCTGTTATAAAGTTTGATATGCCGCGCCGGCGGTAGGTTCGGAAGCGCATGATCGATCTGCGCCGCGATCGCCCCCACGGGAACCGATTCCGTGAGCGTGTTGCGCCATAGATCGCACATCAAACAGCGAAACGGGCATTCCCGATTGGTGAGAAAAATAGTGGCCACCGGTACAACCACACCCCGGTCCGTACACTCCTCCTCTACAAAATACTCATAAGGAAGATACGGATCCCGTTTCTCTCGCGCCGGACGGCGGCTCAGTATCCAGCTATCCACTGCAGAGTTCATGGATACAGAGATAGAAACTTCTGGCGATACTCCGCCTCGCGAAACGGGAGCCTGGAATGCATCGTGCTTTCTGAAACCGCCCCATGCTGGAAGCGACGCTTGGAGAACACCGGCATCTCCAGGCCGGTCACAGCCTTTACTCCGCGCGATACAATATCACCCTTCAACCGGTACAGCCGCTCCACGTCATAGTCAGTCAGCTCGATGAACGGAATACTTTCCGCAACCGCGATCACCGCAGGCTGAGTAAACGGACTGAAGCCGAGGAAACCGAAGTGATGTGCCGGAGCGTAGGTTCTGCTGTAAGAGCGGCTAAGGCCTCCGCTGTAAGTCAACGAGTGTTTGATCTTCCCCACACCCCAACCCTCCTGATACAGCATCGGGTTGTTGATCACGCTGCGAATCGTCAGCTCAGGATTCTGTTCAATCGGATAATCCTTAAGATTCTCGTCCCCGCCGTCGCCATCGATCAGGTAGCGCCACGCCGGATACCGTTGGCGCAATCCCCGGCATAAGGCCATCGCCATAGTGGCTGACTGCACATCCAGCGCTTTGTAGTCTTCAACGACGCGGATGGTCTCATCGACGTCGAGCGCCCTCTCATCGGCGGCCACCGTTTCGAGGAAAAGACCCAACCCAAGTGCATCGAGAAACCTGCGCGCCTGGTCCACGTCGGGACCATCCCCCAGGTCGAGCACAAATGCCTTAAGCCGCGAAGGATTCATCCCCAGCTTAAGCATCACGTGATACGTGGTAAGGAAAACGCTACCGCTGTCGATGCCGCCGGAAAAGCAAACGCCGATGGGCTCCTGCGCAGGTACCCGGGGCAGCCACTGTGCCAGTTCGTCTGCCAACGCGCCAATGTAGGCCCGCCCTATTTCGTCCAGGTCCGTCGTGGCCACGCCCTGCGCAGGCGTGAAGAACCGCGTATAGACCGGATCCGGGTCGGGGCAGCCGATGAGTTGCAGGGCAACCACGTGATGCGCCGGAACCATGCGTGTATAGCTGGGGTGGAACTGCGCCTCGAGCCCCTCCGCTTTCAGCCAGCTGTAAATCGTATCGATGCGCGCTGCGACAATCAGTACCGGACCCTCCCGCCGCTTGGCCAGGAAGTAGCGTAGTGGGCGGTCCAGTGAGCGAGCCATCTTGACCGTCTTGCCCGCGCGGGCAACCAGCGCAAACGAACCAGTGATGCGGCCCACTGCCTCTGCGGGCCCGTTCAGCACAAGCTCCCTGGCCTCCTCGACCGAGAGGCGATAGAGTTGGTTCGCTCCCGGCTCCGTGAGATCAACCACGCGCTCAATGTACTGATCCTGCATCGTGTCCCAGAATAACCCATTACTCGGCTTGCCCGGTTGTCCGCCGAAAGGTTGAGATAGGTTTCAACCATTGGGAGGTTGACCGCGCCCTCCCATTCAAGCAACCTTACGCAGACAACATGAGACGAAACATCTTTACCTTGCTTTTTCTTCTGGTGGCCACAACCAGTACTTTGCTCTCCCAGGACAACTTCTTTGCCAAATGGGAATCGCGAGCCAGCGCAGCCCAGGCCAAGCAGCCATCATGGCCGCCGCCTCTCATCTCGCCTTACCCCATGCTCATCCAGGTTTTCCGCGCTGATTTCCTGCGCCAGATCACGCCCACGCTCACCTCAACCTGGAACTACGGGGCCAGTCGAGGCCTGAATCTGATTCCCGGATTCAATAGCGAATTCGACTTCTACTACCCGCCGTACATGCAGCACAACACGCCCAAAGTGAAAGACGGTTTCGGCGACGTCAGTTTTCTCTACAAATACCGCTTCCTTTCCCGCAATGAAAAAGAGGGAAATTACATGCTGAGCGCGCAGCTCGTCGCGAGCATCCCGACGGGCAGTCACAGTAACGGTAGCCCTGATTCCGCGGTTTCGCCCACGCTTCTCGCAGGCAAGGGGTATGGCAAGCTCGATGTCATTTCCTGTCTCGGAGGAACTCTCCCGACGGAGGAAACCAACAAGGTAGGCCGTTCCATCGCTTGGAACACCACTGCCCAATATCATCTCTCCAAGTGGGTGTGGCCTGAGCTGGAATCAAACACCACCTGGTTCTTCGCCGGAAAGAATGATGGGAAGAAACAGAATTTCATAACCCCCGGCATCGTCTTCAGCAAATTCAAGTTACGTCCCGACGATCCGCAAAGCCGCACTGGCGTAGCCTTCGGCGCAGGTATGCAAATTGCCACCTCCCAATTCCACGCCTACAACCACGAACTCGCCTTCACCACGAGATTCATCTTCTAGACTCTGCGTGAGAACCGGAAGACATTGGAATTAGTCCCGAAGGGACGTCTGAAAGTAGCCCAGGACGACAGTCCTGGGTACAAGATCAAATATCTGGAAAGTCCCGTCCAGGGACGGCTGAACGCGACCGCAAGCGCTTTAGCGCCGGCAGCCCCTCAGACCGCAGCCCGCGAAGAAGGCGCCAACCACCTGCAGAACTGATAAAGCAAGTACTCCCCCCCACGGAACACATCCAGCAAAAATCCAAACAGAAGTGTCTTCACCGCGCCGTGCGGCCGGAAATGCGAATAGATCGAGTTGAGGCTCCACGCTGGTACCGTATACACATCGCCCGCTGGCAAAACACCGATCTGGTTTCTGATGGGCGATTCGTAAATCACTCTCTCAATACCGCGATTGAAGAACTTCGCCAGTCCGAGCACCCTCCGGCTATACATGGCTCCGGCCAGATAAGGAATCCGGCCCCGGTGCCGGGACTCGATGATCAGGCGCGACGCTTCCGATGCATGTCGCAGCGCTGCGGTCACCCCGTTTGCCGTCATCGGATCCACCATGGCTGCAGCTTCGCCCGCGATCAGCCAGTTTGCCCCGGCGACCCTGCCATGCATGCGGCAAACAAAAGAGGTAACCGACGGCGAAATGGCGGGAATCGATCGCAGAAGACTTTCAAAACGCGGAAACCGCCCAAGCTTTTCTCTTAGAATTTCTTCTACAGTGTGCCCCTCTTGACGCCTGCCTTTGATGGTCTCCCCGGTGGCCACATACCCCACGCTGATCGTGTCGGGGTTGATCGGTATTTCCCACACCCATTCCATATACGGCGGCTTAACTCCGTCGGCGTACAGCGTCGTCCCTTCGCTCGGCGTGGTGACCGGGAAGTAGCCCCAGATAGCCACCTTCCGCGGTCCAGACTCATACGCCGGCAACTGGAAAGCCCGCGCGAACAAACTTGCCGCGCTCCCGGAGGCGTCGATAAACCAGGGCGAAGAAATTGTGTTGCCCAGCTGAGTCTTCACAGCCGTAACTCGTCTGCCGCTGGTTTCCACCGACACAACTTTATCCTGCAGAAAAGTGACACCCTGGCTGACCACGATTTTCCGCAGCAATTGATTCAGTTGACTTCGATCGACATGCAGAGTGCGCAGCTCTAGATTGAAAGGCGGTCGCCCTAGCCACGCACCGGGAATATAGCTGCGGTCAATTCCATCGCCCAGTTTCAGCGTGACATGGCGCTTATAAGTCGCAATCTTCTCCGCTATCAACTGGTCCATGGTCAGGCCTAACACATTCAACAAACCAGGCGCGGACCAATCCAGCGACTCGCCTACTGAGCTGTTATCTTCCAAATCAGGCTCGATGCATAAAACCCGTAAGCCTGCCCGCGACAAATGAATCGACGCAGCCATGCCCGCCAGGCCGCCGCCAATCACTGTCACCTCGATCGCGTTTGCCGGGTTTGCCTGGTGCTCTTCGTAAGTATTTGCCTGCGGAATGATCTCGTTCCTTTCCATCGGCGCAAGGCGCCACGTGTCCGGCGCATGCATCAGCATACTGGGGTACTCGGCTCCCGCGCCAGCTTGATGTGATGAGCCGTCAATCGGCGTATAGTCGTCCTAGTCGACTGTTAGGCAGGCTCTATCATCCTATGACCGCCTAAGGTTAGGGTCCTTGAATTCCTGTAGACGTACCTAGGCCTTTCGGCCTACAAAGCGGAACGCCTATCTCACGTACACAGCATGCATATCGAAAAGATTGAGGTAGCTCCTATGTCAGATCAAGAAGTTGTCGCGAACCAGAAAACGATCCTCGGCCATCAGGCCGCCATCCTGGAGAACCAAAAAACTCTGCTTCACAACCAGGCGGCCATCTTAAAGAACCAAGCCGCACTGGATGAAATTCTCGCCAATCAGAAGACCATTCTGGCGAATCAGAAAACGATCCTTGCCGGTCAAAAAGAAGTCCACACTGTTTCACGCTAGTCGCTGTCTCACGCGGAATCACCATGCAAGACCCTCGGGTCTTGCATGGTCGTCTTGGGGCACCTGTAAATTCTCCATCAGGAGATGGACTACGGTATCAACCTTAGGGTTGAAGACATTCGGGCCAATCGTTGTCTAGAGTCCAAGACGACGTCTGCTGCTTATGCAGAGTCGCCCGAAAAGAGACCTTTCGAGGATGACCGCGATTGAACGCGAAAAAAGATCGAGGTCAGTGAGCCTGTCAGTCTGGCTCCGCCCCATCGCGTTCATACTGGCGCTGCTTATTCTGTGGCAAATTGCCGTCAGCCGGCATCCGGATCAACTTCTCCCAGGCCCCTGGGCGGTAATCAAAGCCATCCTTGAGCTTCTAAAGCGTGGCCTCCTGCTCAAGTATGTTGTCGCATCCCTCTTCCGGGTCACCTGGGGCTTTGCTCTTGCCGCGGTGATCGCGATCCCCCTCGGCCTCACCCTTGGCTGGTACCGGCGGGGCGAAATGGCCTTTAACCCCTTGGTGCAAATCTTCCGCCCCATCTCACCGCTGGCCTGGATCCCGCTAGCCATTCTCTGGTTTGGCGTCGGAGACCTTGCCGCCATCTTCCTTATCTTCGTGGGCTGCTTTTTCCCCTTGCTCCTGACAGCCATGAGCGCTGTGCAAAACATTCCCAGCGTTTACATAAACGTAGGCCGCAATTTCGGCATGAGCACACCGCAATTCGTCTCCAGGGTCTTGTACCCCGCCGTCGTGCCGCAGCTGATCACCGGCTCCCGTATCACCATGGGCATCGCCTGGCTGGTGGTGGTGGCGGCCGAGATGATCGCAATGAACTCGGGCTTGGGCTTTCTGATCATCGACGCCCGCAACGCAGGCAACCGCTATGATCTGGTAATCGCCGGCATGGTCATCATCGGAATTATCGGCCTGCTCCTGGATCTGGGAATGCGATCACTCGAACGAGTGAAGTCGTTCCGTTGGAGTTATTCGGAGGATTAGCTTGGCAACAGAAACCCTTAAAAGACCGCCGGTTCCCTCGAGCAAGCTGCGCCTGGAACACGTCGGCATGGCCTTCGATAACGATGGCAAGAGCTTCCCAGTGCTCGAGGATATCAATCTGGATGTTTCCGACGGCGAGTTCGTCTGTCTCGTCGGACCGTCAGGGTGCGGCAAGTCGACCTTGCTGAATCTCATGGGAGGCTTTCTTTCCCAGACCAGTGGATCCATCACCATCGACGGCCAGGCCGTCCACGGACCTGATCCGCGCCGGATCCTCGTTTTCCAGGAACGCGGCGTGTTCCCCTGGCTCACCGTCGAAGGAAATATAGGATTCGGACTATCCGCTCTGTCGCGCGCGGAACGCGACCAGCGCATCGCCCACTATGTGCAAATGGTGCGTCTGCAGGGCTTCGAGCACACTTATCCCGCTGACCTGTCGGGCGGTATGAAGCAGCGCTTGCAGGTCGCCCGCGCCCTGGCGGTCAATCCCGACATCCTCTATCTCGATGAACCATTCGGCGCACTGGATTCGGTCACGCGCCTCATCATGCGCGGTGAGTTGCTGCGCATCTGGCAGACCGAGCGTCGCACCATCCTCTTCGTAACTCACGACATCGACGAAGCGGTTCAGCTTGCCGACCGGGTTGTGGTCTTGAGTTCGCGGCCGGCTAAGATCGAAGACATTCTCACCATCGACATTGCCCATCCACGAAATATCAGTTCACCCCGCTACCTGCAACTTCGTGACGAGCTCATGAGCAAGATCGGTCTGGCGTACTCGTTATGACTTCGTTGGCAAAACCACGTGAATGGGAAAAGTTCTTCTGGCCGCTTCTCGCCGCCGGACTGCTTTTGGCGGTGTGGTACTACTCCGTCCTGTGGACCGCGACCAAAGTCTTTCCCTCGCCTCTTAGCGTGGAAAAGGGTTTTGCAGAGCTACTCCACAAGCATGTGCTTTGGGCCGACATCGGTGATTCGTTGCGCCGTGTTGCCCTTGGATTCGGCGCCGCCGTTGCGGTAGGCATCCCTTTGGGCCTGACCCTCGGCTGGTATCCGGCCTTGAACCAGGTATTGAATCCAGTCATCCAGATCCTCCGCCCCATCAGCCCCATCGCCTGGATCCCGGTGGCCATCGTATTTTTCGGCGTCGGAGATCGTGCCGCCGTTTTCCTGATCTTTCTCAGCGCGCTCTTTCCAATATTGGTCGCTTGCGTTAGCGGGGTCGCGAATGTGCCGGCAATCTTCCGCCGCTCGGCCCGAAATTTTGGCTTGTCCCCAGCGCAAATCCTTACCAAAGTGGTCTTTCCCGCGGCTCTTCCTCAGATCCTCATCGGCCTCAGAATCGCGCTCGGAGTCGCATGGCTGGTCGTTGTCGCCGCGGAAATGATCGCCGTCGATTCCGGCCTTGGTTATCTGGTCATCGATTCTCGTAACTCGGGCAAACGCTACGATCTGGTGGTTGCCGCCATGCTGGTGATCGGCTTCATCGGCTTGGCCCTGGATTTCTGCTTCCGCAGGCTGGAAAGAATTCGCTCCGTTCGCTGGGGGTTCCGCCATGAATCTTAAGGGCAAGATCGCGTTAGGTGTATTCGGATGGCTGCTGTTGATTACTGGACTGCACGCTTATCTGAACGTGAATTGGGGAGCGGTTCTGAACGAGTATCAACCGCCCGAGAAACGAAAAATCACAGTTGCCTATCTCCCCGTAACCTGCCAGCTCACCTGTCCGGTAACCGACTACATTTCCAAATATTCTCTGTCCGGAGAAATGTTCCTCCCCAGAATGTTTCAGGGCTTTCCCGAGATCAAGGAGGCCTTGATCTCCAATCGCGTGCAGGCCGCTTTCGTCGTTGCCCCCTTGGCCATTGCCCTCGTCTCTCAGGGGGTGCCGATCAAGGTGGTGTACCTGGGTCACCGTTATGGCAGCGCCGTGGTCGTTCGCAAAGACGGTCCCATCAAGACCTTTGCCGACATGCGCGGCCGCACCATCGCCATTCCCAGCCGCTTTTCTGACGAGCGCCTTCTCATCTTTCGCGCCATGAAGGTGTGGGGAATCAAACCCAGCGAAATCAAGATGGTCGAGATGGCGCCCCCCGATGTTTCGAGCGCCCTGGCGGCCCACGCCATCGACGCCTTCGTGATGGGAGAACCCTTCCCCTCGCAAGCGGAACTAGGTGGTTTTGGACGCGTCCTCTTCCAGGCCCGGGAATACTGGCCCGACTACATGTCGTGCATTCTCGTAGTACGCCAGGACCTGATCGATAAGCGTCCCGAAGTCGTCCAAACCCTGGTAGATGGAGTCGCTCGTTCCGGCCTCTGGCTCGATACCAGCAAGCCACACCGTGAAGACGCAGCCGATTTTGTCGGCCGCTTCTATTACAACCAGAAACCCGCGCTCCTTCGCTGGGCCTTGACCAAACCCATGGATAGGGTCACCTACAGCCCCTTAGCCCCCCGTAAAGCCGACTTCGATATGGTTCGCGATCTCATGATCGAAACCGGCGTATTGAACAAGAAGATCGAATTCAGTGATTACACCGACACCCGCTTCTCTGACCAAGCCAGTATCCAGACACCCTGGAGATATGAACCCGGCACAGCAACTGCCCGGTAGGGAGACCACGAAAATGATACGCAGACGATTTCTTCAACTAGCGACAATGGCGAGTGCCGGTGGCTTGGCACCGCTCGAAGTCATGGCAGCGGGAGCGACCAGGACGGTGACGTATTTCGTCCAGGGCTTCAGCTGCATCACCTGCGCGACCGGTCTGGATACCATGCTTAGCCGCCAGAAGGGCGTCACTTCGAGTAGATCAACCTACCCCGAGGGTAAGGTCACCGTCAGCTTCCATCCCAACCAGATAACGGAGCAAGCCATCGTCGCATTCATAACCGATTTGGGCTTTACGGTGAAAGGTTAAGATGAATTCGCAACTAGCCGCCATCCTCGCCGCGTCGCTCGATCTTCAGCAGTCCCCGGTCGCGATTTCCTTCACCGACGCAATTCCCGCCGGAGTAAAGAGCCATGCCGGCCGTGTTCCCGCCGGCTGCAGATTCTGGGAAGATGGAGCGGCCACCGCCTTTGCCACCACCGCCTCCGACCATAACCTCTGTGCCATCGGTGTTTACACCCACAATCTTCAATCCTCGCCCGCTCAGCAGACCGACCTGATGGATGCTCTTAAGGTCTTCGGCGAGCTTGACTATGTGCGGGCGGAAGATCTGGCGTCCATTCCGGTGCTGGCCTCGCAGCCCGCATACGTCATATATGCGCCCTTGGCAGAATCTCCCTTACCTCCGGACGTTGTGCTCCTCTTCGTAAACGCCAATCAGACCCTCATCCTCTCCGAAGCAACGCAGCAGGTAGAAAACCAGAATGCACCAGCCATGGGGCGGCCGGCATGCGCGATTGTTCCCCAGGTCATGAACACCGGCCGAGCGGCATTGAGTTTGGGCTGCTGTGGAGCGCGCGCGTATCTTGATGTCCTGACCGACGATGTAGCCGTCTTTGCCATCCCCGGAACCAAACTCGAAGCCTACGTCCGCAGGATCGAGGCCCTGACCAAAGCAAACGGAATCCTGGCAAACTTCCACAAAATCCGCCGCAAAACCATAGCCGCCGGAGGAACCCCCACAATCAAGGATTCCCTGGCCGCCCTGGCCCCCTAAGCCTGTCTCTGCCGCTTTTGAAATCTCTCCCATTCACGAATCGTGGGTGCCCCATACCCCCGATTTCCTGTGGAGGTTAGTGGGTTCCGCGCTCTTGATGCGCCTTTCCTTACAGAAAGGCGCACACGCGGTTCTGTAAGGCGCAGCGTACAGGAAATTCGGGGCATCTCGCTCGTTTTTCGCGAGATGTGGGATACCGCGATGTTCACCTGGAGTCCCGAATTTGAGGTAAAGATTTCGGTGATAGCACGACAAATAGGGCATCAGCCATTCGTCGGCACAGGACTCTACACCCGACAAAATTCTCCCGATTTTAATCCCCTGACCCAACCCCATCTCCGCCCCAACCCAACATCTGAGAGAATCTCTGCATCGGCAAAATTGCCCACGACAGATCCAAACCCTTACTCGGGCATCTAACCCGCAAGTCCCATTAGGGAGCAAGTCCCATTCAGGGAAACGGAGCAAAGCAATGGCAACCGCAGTGAAGGTGCAACCTCTCACCCAACGAGCAGCCTGGAAGGCGCTCGAGGCCCATCACGATAAAATCAGCAACGTCCCTTTGCGCTCGTTGTTCTCCGACGATCCCCAACGCGCCGCCCGCTTTACCATCGAAGCCGCCGGCCTTTTCCTCGACTACTCCAAGAACCGGATCACCGAGGAAACCCGCAAACTCCTCCTTCAGCTAGCCGAGGAATCCGGCCTGAAAGAGCGTCGCGACGCCATGTTTCGCGGGGAGAAGATCAACATCACCGAAAAGCGTGCCGTGCTGCACGTCGCCCTGCGCGCCCCCAAAGGCGAGAAAATCGTTGTCGACGGCGAAGATGTAGTTCCCGGCGTGCACGAAGTCCTCGATAAGATGAGCGCCTTCTCCGACCGCGTGCGCAGCGGAGCCTGGAAAGGGCACACCGGCAAGCGCATTCGCAACGTGATCAACATCGGCATTGGAGGCTCCGATCTTGGGCCAGTAATGGCTTATGAAGCCCTCAAATACTACAGCGACCGCTCCATGGTCTTCCGTTTTGTCTCCAACGTCGACGGCACCGACTTTGCCGAAGCCGTGATCGACCTCGATCCCGCCGAGACCCTGTTCATCATCTCCTCCAAAACCTTCACTACCCTGGAGACGATGACCAATGCCCACACCGCTCGCGACTGGGCGTTGAAGGGCCTGAAGGGAGACGAAACCGCTGTCGCCAAACATTTCGTCGCCGTTTCCACCAACGACAAGGAAGTCACGAAATTCGGCATCGACACCGCTAATATGTTCGGCTTCTGGGACTGGGTCGGCGGCCGCTACTCCATGGATTCCGCCATCGGCCTCTCCACCATGCTGGCCATAGGCCCGGAAAATTTCCGCGCCATGCTCGACGGCTTCCACCAGATGGACGAGCATTTCCGCACCGCTCCCCTGGAAAGCAATCTCCCCGTCATCCTCGGCCTGCTCACCGTCTGGTACACCGACTTCTTCGACGCCCAAACCATGGCGGTCCTGCCCTATGAGCAATACCTGAAACGCTTTCCCGCTTACTTGCAGCAGCTCACCATGGAGAGCAATGGGAAACACGTCACCCTCGACGGCGAGCGCGTCAGCTACGACACCGGCCCCATCTACTGGGGCGAGCCGGGAACCAATGGGCAGCACTCCTTCTACCAGTTGATCCATCAAGGTACGAGGCTGATCCCCTGCGACTTCATCGGTTTTGAGAAGACCCTCAATCCGCTCGGCCGCCACCACGATATGCTTCTCGCCAACGTCTTTGCCCAGGCCGAGGCGTTGGCCTTCGGTAAGACCGCGGAGCAGGTAAAGGCAGAAGGAACGCCCGACTGGCTGGTGCCACACCGGGTGTTTGAAGGCAACCGCCCATCGAATGTCCTGCTGGCGGAGAAGCTGACACCAGAGACGCTGGGCAAACTAGTGGCTCTCTACGAGCACTCGGTATTTACCCAGGGAACCGTCTGGCAGATTGACTCCTTCGATCAGTGGGGCGTCGAACTGGGCAAGGTGTTGGCCCAGAAAATCATTGCTGAAATCGAAGCCCCGGGCGATCCCGGGCTGCAGCATGATCCGTCCACTAACAACCTTGTCCGCCGTTATCGCAAGCAGAAATAAACCGAGCACAACCGCCGGAGAATACAAAATTAAAGAGGAGCAAGTATGCAATTAGGAATGGTAGGTCTGGGCAGAATGGGCTCCAACATGGTCAAGCGCTTGTTGAATAACGGTCACACCAGCGTGGTGTTCGACCGGTCGCCGCAGGCCGTCCAGGACCTGGAGAAAGCAAAAGCCGTAGGGGCTTCCTCGCTCGCCGACATGGTAAGCAAGCTCACCAAACCGCGTGCCATCTGGCTGATGATTCCCGCTGCCGTGGTGGACCAGACCATCGCTGAGATTGCGCCGCATCTGGAGTCCGGCGACATTCTCATCGACGGTGGCAATTCGTATTACATCGATGACATCCGCCGCAGCAAGCAACTCGAGCCTAAGGGAATCAAATATCTCGATGTCGGCACCAGCGGCGGCGTCTGGGGTCTGGAGCGGGGCTACTGCCTGATGATTGGTGGTGATACGGCTGCTGTCGAGCACCTCGAACCGATCTTCAAAACCATCGCCCCTGGTGTCGGCGACATTCCCCGCACGGTAGGCCGGGACAAAATCGGCGGCACGGCGGAGGAGGGATACCTGCATTGTGGGCCCAGCGGCGCCGGTCACTTTGTCAAAATGGTACACAACGGCATGGAGTACGGCATCATGGCTGCGTATGCCGAGGGCCTCAACATCCTGCACCACGCCAACGTCGGCAACAAGACCGGGGAGATCGATGCCGAGACCACGCCTCTGCGCGATCCCGAGCACTATCAATACGACTTCAATTTGTCCGATGTGGCCGAATTATGGCGGAGGGGCAGTGTCATTTCCTCCTGGCTGCTTGACCTGACTGCGGCTGCTCTCACCAAGAGTCCCGCCTTGTCGGAGTTCGCCGGTCACGTTTCCGATTCAGGTGAAGGTCGTTGGACCATCAAAGCGGCAATTGACGAGGGCGTGCCTGCCCCGGTGCTCACGGCGTCGCTTTACGAGCGTTTCAGTTCCCGAGGCGAAGCTGATTTTGCCGACAAGCTTCTCTCCGCCATGCGCTTCGAATTCGGAGGCCACGTCGAAAAGTCAGCAAAGTAGAGCGCAAACGTAGGTCGGGATGGCAATTTCCCATTTGTCATCCCGACCGAAGCGGAAATCTGCTGTTCGGAGTGGGATGTCGGTAGGAAAATAGAATTGTCATCCCGACCGGAGCGAAGCGAAGTGGAGGGACCTGCTGTTCCATACCCCCACTAATCAATCTCCCCTGAGAGCGCGACCTTCCCCTTTGTCATCCCGACCCGGATTTCCTGCCACGCCGCAGTGGACATGTCCGCGGGTGCGCCTTTCTGTAAGGGAAAGGCGCATGAAAGGCATCAACGCCACCAACTACTACAGGAAATCCGGGGGAGCGAAGTCGAGGGATCTGCAGTTCTACCGGCCTGTCCTGGAAATGTTTTTTGCACACCGTGCAGCCGACCTTGAAGGGTAGGGCTTCAGCGTATACAAACGACCGGTGGCTTTAGCCCCTCAGTCCTCTCATCCCTGCCCACGGATAGTCGCGAAATGCCGGGTTGGTCCGGCTGAGATGCTATAACTAAACCCATTCCGCGCTGGAGGATGACAACGTGGGCCGTAGGTCTCACCAAGCTCCCCTATTCTTGTTCGCCTTTTTAATCTTGCTCGCGGCCGTATCCCCCGCAAGCGCTCAGGCTCCCTTGCGTACCATTGGCTTCCTCACCGATTTTGACGTCAAAGATGATGCGGTCGGCATCTGCAAAGCAGTGATGGACCGGGTTGCTCCGGGCGTCAGGATCATTGACATCACGCAACAAGTGACCCCCTTCGATATTGAGGAGGGCGCACGGTTTCTCGCCGGTTCGGCGCCCTACTTCCCCAGCGATGCCGTCTTTGTAGCCGTGGTCGACCCCGGGGTGGGGAGTGCACGCAAGGCGATCATCGCGCAGTCCAAGGTAGGCCAGTTCTTCGTCTTGCCGGACAACGGTTTGATCACCCTGGTCGCGGACCGCGATGGCATTGCGGCGGTTCGGGAGATCACCAACCCCGCGTGGATGATAGGCGCGGCGTTATCCTCCACCTTTCACGGCCGCGATATTTTCTCTCCTGCCGGTGCGCACCTGGCGCGCGGAGACGATTGGACAACGGCTGGGCCGGTAGTCGATATCGGCAAACTGGTGCGTTTGCAAATTCAATCGGCGACCATCGACGCCACGGGACTGCATGGCAAGGTGCTCGGGGTGGACGGGCCGTTCGGGAATCTGGTGCTCAATATTCCAGCGGAAATCTTCGCCCGGCTGGGCTATGCGATCGGTGACCCGGTCCCGGTGGTGTTGGGCGGCCACCAGTACCGCTTTCCCCTGGTTAAGACGTTCAGCGACGTCGCAGTGGGTGCGCCCTTGTTTTATATCGATTCGCGGGGCCGGCTGAGCCTGGGAATCAATCAGCGAAATTTTTCCGAAACCTACAAAATTTCGCCGGGCACGGAATTAGTAATTGCCGCCAGGCACTGAGCCTTGCCACTCCCGGCCCCTCGCTTAGTGTGCGACCGAGACCTCAGTCGCCGTCTGAAGCCCCAACTCGTTGAACTGCTCGGAGTACATATCGTTGCCGAGCTGTCGCACCTCCGCAGGCGAATGCGCAACAATCGCGGTAAAGATATCTCGAGCTTTGGCGCGATCCTCATCTCCGATAAGCACCGCAGTCCCCGGTTCCTCGCGCAAGTCGGCCCCATGGAGCATGCCATACAGGCTCATCGTCCGATCGTGCTCTGTTGAGTCGGTAGCGACAATCACTATGAGATTGTCATGCACGTGAGGAATAACCGTGGCGCCGCTTACCTTAGCCTGCGCCATCATAATGGCAACGACCCCGAGTGGCTGGGTGACGTGAAAACTCACCATCGACGTTTTTCCCGCCGCGTCGCGATCGAAAACAAGCGCCTGTTCCTGGTGGAAGTACCTTGCCAGGAGCGCGCCAAGCTCCCGGGCTCTCTCGTTCGAACAGCCGTCGATCATACTGGAATTGATCGCTTGGCCCTTCCACAAACCGACCGCGCTATCGATTCGTGGCTGTTGGCACAGAGCACCAGCCAGGTAGTGGCTCACTGCCATATAGTGCAACTGTTCAAATGAACTCAGCGACCCTTCGGCGCAGGACATGGTCAGGAGACCCTTGGTACTGGGACTCACAAAGACGATGCTCTGAGCGAACACCGCATGGAACGACGTCATGAACACGATCCATGCAGCGAGCGTGATTCTCCTCATCTAAACCTTTTCTCCTGTCTTACGATGCAATAAGAACAGGCTGTCGGGGGGCCCGGACTTACCTATCGGTTGCGAACCTTAGCTTTCTGCTTCACTGGCGCCTTGGACCTCGGCCCCGGGTTTCAAACGCTCATAAACGCTTCCTGATTGCACCTGCTTCGCGAGTATCTCGAAGAGCCGGGACAGCAGACCAGGCTTGGCAACGAAAATGTCCGTGCACGGCTCGATCGGCTCGCAATATCTTCTAAGCAACAGGGAGGAACCTCCCACAAAGTTGATCAGTTCCTGCTTACGCCCGATTTCATGTTCCAACATGAACGCGCGCATCACAGCCGAAATCGATTCCTTCTTGTAATGCATGTCGTTCATCTGCAGGTCCACATAGGTCACGCCATTAAGTCGCCAGCCGCTTAGCAGGCTCAGCCACGGGCCATCCGGCATCCGTAGTCCCATGCAAAAGAATTCTGACCTGTTGCGCAGCAAGCGGTGCCTGGCATGAAAAAAACTATTGGCACGCTGTGGCATCGCCTTGGCTTCCAGGTCGAGCATGACCTCCAGCGCCTGTTGCGGTTCCAGTGAAGCGATGAATTGAACGTTCGCGCTCTTCTCCAGTTGTTGGCGCTTTCCTGCCAGGCTGCGTCGGGTGCGTGGTCCCAGGCTCGCCAGCATCCCCTCGTAGGTGCTCGCCAGCGGCAGCTTGTGTTGCACCTCGGTTCCGCGAAATCTCCTGAATTGGCTCCCCGGACCCATTACCCCGGTGCAGGCGGTAGCAGACGACTTGATGGTAATGCTCACACCATGGACGCGCGATCGTTTCAGTAAGGCCTGGGTCGCTAAATGCGCATATTGCAAACGCAGCGGTTCCGGCCCCGCTACCAGGCTTTCGCCCATGTAATCTCCTCCCCGGAAAAGTCCCAGACCTATGCCAAACCTGCAATGCTCATAGAAGAAAACGCACGCTTCCAGTTCTTGATCTCCACGAATCAATACCGCGGCGCACTTTCTGTTCGCCACGGCGTTTGCGGCTATAAAGTATTCCGGCTCCGTGGTAAGGTCATCCTCCTGCCCACAGCGCCGCCGAAGCGCGAGAATCTCCGCAAGGTGAGCGTGGAGTTGTCGATTGCCGATAATCACTTGCGTAGCTTTTGGGCCGCTGATGAATGCGGCTCCGGCTCTGGAGCTGGAAACGGGTAGTACAGCAGAGCTGAACACCTGCTGATCACTATCAATTAAGCCGCTTGAACTCACTTTGTTTCTCCCAACACATGGAGATATCGCACTAGGAAATCAGTGTGTGTATTCATCAGGAATGGGGCAGCAATATGTTGCAAAGAAACAGTAACGGTACTTTGGTCTTCTCCGTAAAAACGTCACCTGCGCTGTTGCGCTGTTTTTTAAGTGAATCCGCCCTTACAGTGGAGCGAGTATACCATTACGTTTTCCATAGGGAAGCAAAATCTTCTACCCCATCCGGTACCTTTTCCCGGTAACGAAAGAGCGGTGCCCTTGAATGGCTAGTCGGACTTATCCCCTGGGCTGAGCATGGCGATAGTAGAGAACAGTAGACAGGAACGCGGCCACCAGCAATCCATCGCAGCCGAGACTGGTCCACGCCGCCCCGCGCCAGGAATAGCGCGGCAGAATCACCAGGTTGAGCGCAATGTTAACTAAGGCTACGACTACCTGAACCCCCGTGCGCGTGCGCTGAAGTCCCGCCCCGGAAAGAGCGTCGGCCAGAAAGGAGTGAATACAGCGCAGCAGGGGAATGAGCGCCAGCCAACGAACCGCCCCCACCACCTCCTCGTACTTAGGGCCCAAAACCCCAGGTAAACACGGCGCGAACAGCCATAGTCCGGCAGAAGCCAACGAACCGTAGATAGCCGCTTTCGCGATCAGTGACAGTGCGTAGGGATAGGTCGCACCGAGGCCGCCGGCTCCTTTGCGGAAGAACTGTGGGTAAGCGGCCGCTGCCAGCGATCGAACGGGAGTCATGGTCACGTCGATCACGCGATAAGCCGCGGCGTACACACCGGTAGCCGCCAGGTCAGCCAGCCGGCTCAGCATGATCTTATCGATGTCGTTATAGACCGTTGCCGCCGAGCCGGCGACGCTGAAAAAAACCCCCTCTGCCACATCCTGTCGTAGCGCCTTTAGATCTGTGACCGGCCGTCCCCAAACCTGTCCACCCTTCACCACCGCATAAGTCATGCCCAGCAGGCTGGTAAACAGATACACCAGAACCCAACCACGGAGGGTAACCGGATGCACCGTGAGTATCAACCCCACGATCCCGGCAAGCCGCAACAGGCTGACCACCACACATTGGAGAGCGGTCTGCTTCATCCGCTCCATCGCGGTAAAACCGAAAGCAGCCAACTCGGTTACTTTGAGCAGCACCAGGTCCGAAATGCAAACCATGATGACCACAAAAGCTACGGTCTTCAGTCGAAAGAGCAAACTCAATCCGAGACCAATAGCGGAGAGAGCACTTCCGGAAACCACGGTGAGCACAATACCGTTGCCCCAGCAAAGGCTGGCTTTCCTCGTTCCTGAGCGAACGTTTTTGATGAAGAGATTGGCTGTGCCCAGCCCGGAGAACGGCCCGAGAAGAGCAGCCATTGCCACCACGGTTACAAATGCGCCAAAGCTGTCCGGTCCCAGCGCTCGCGCGACAAGAACAAAGTAAGCAGTCTGAATGATCAGTCTGAAACCTTGTCCGATAGAAAGATGGGTAGTGTCCCTGAGCAAGCCGTGGGTCATCGCAGGCGTTGCTACAGAACCCGCTCTAAGCTCGCCTGCCAGTTGCATCTCCGCCCGGCTTGATTGTCTACCCGGAACCTAAAGGTTTCCCTGGATAGCTCATTAACTCCGTATCAGCATCGGAGGGAAACGGAACTCTACGGGTCGATCTGGATCTCCTGAGGTCGGTCGGCGCGCGCAAAGACCCAGTCCCGAATAAGTCTGAGTCATAGCATCGTGGGAGGGAATCGACGGGTGCCCCACGTTCACCAAAGCGTACGTGGGCCCAAAATGATGGGCGAAGCCCATCGATCGCTTTCGCTCCATCGACTACCAGTCGTTCTGGAGCCTCAACATCGATCGACAAACGGATGCGAAGCTCAAGATTGGGAAATCGACTTGTAACAAAGATGAGGGTGGGCGGATACAAACTCCAAATCCAACGAAGGATGGTTTGAGGGATTTATAGCACTCCAACCCACCACTCCACCCCACCGCTTCCTATATCCTTTGCATGACCGTCTCAAAGGGGTGCACTTCTTGTTCCATCGCAGTTTGCTTTTCCTTTCGCTCCTTGCACTATCAGCGGATCTACAGGGCCAGGCTCCGCAACCCCCGGAGTCCGCTCCACAAGCCATGGGCGTAACGACTGGCGGCACCCACGCTCCGGTGCTCGACTCCGAAAAGCGCCCCATCACCGCTGGCGGCTTCGTAAAAACCGGCCCGGTGGTCTTTCAAGACATAGCCGCCAAAGCCGGCCTCACCGTCTGGCACCACACTATGGGCACTCCGCAAAAGCAGTACATCCTCGAGGCCCCAGGCTCGGGTGTGGCGCTGTTGGACTACGACAAAGACGGTTGGCTCGACATCTACCTGGTCAACGGAAGCACCTACGACGCGCTTTCCGGCAAGACAACCTCGCCCCACGCCGCCCTGTTCCACAACAACCATGACGGCACCTTCACCGACGTCGCCGCCAAAGCCGGAGTGACCAACGACCGTTGGGGATTCGGCGTAGCCGTCGGCGACTACGACAACGACGGCTGGCCCGATCTGTTTGTCGCCAACTTCGGCAAGAACCGTCTCTATCACAACAACCACGATGGAACCTTCACCGATACGGCGGAGAAGGCAGGGGTGCAACTCGGCAATTGGTCCAGCGGTCCCACATTCGGCGACTACGACGGCGATGGCCGGCTCGATCTATTCGTCTCCGGCTATGTGCACTACGATCAGGATCAACCCCCCGGGCTTGATGGCAAGAGCGTGGCCTCAAACTTCTGCCAGTTTCGCGGCGTGAATGTCATGTGTGGTCCCCGCGGGCTCAAGGGAGAGCACGACCACCTCTTCCACAACAACGGCGACGGTACCTTCACCGATGTCAGCGTGAAACTCGGGGTCGATGACCCCAATGGCTACTATGGCTTCACCTCGATCTTTGTGGACCTGAACAACGACGGCAAGGTAGACCTGCTGGTAGCCGACGACTCCACGCCCAATTACCTCTACATCAACAAAGGCAACGGCACCTTCGAAGATGACAGCTACGCCTCCGGATACGCCCTGAATGAGAACGGCCGCGAAACTGCGTCCATGGGGGTCGCCGTCGGGGACTACCAGAACAACGGCCGGCTCGGCCTCTTCAATACCACCTTTTCCGACGACTACGATGTGCTCTACCGCAACGACGGGGATGCCAACTACACCGACGACAGCTATGCCGCCGGGGTAGCCGAGCCGACCGTTCCTTTTCTCGGTTGGGCCACCGGGTTCATCGACTATGACAACGACGGATGGAAGGACTTATTCCTCGTCAACGGCCACGTCTACCCGATGGTGGATCAAAACAATTGGGGCACCACCTACGCCGAGCGGCCGCTGTTGTTCCATAATCAGCTGGGCAAAAAATTTGACCTGGTGCCGGCCGTCGAAGGTACCGGGCTGGCGCTGGTCCTTCCCGCCCGCGGCGCGGCCTTCGGCGATCTCTTTAATGACGGCCGTATCGATGCGGTGATCAACAACATCGACAGCGTGCCCGTGCTTCTGCGCAACGTGAACCCGGACCACCACCACTGGGTGGAGTTAAGCCTGATCGGCGGAGCGAAAAGCCCCAGGGACGCGGTGGGCGCTACCGTGTATCTCACCGCCGGCGGGATGCGCCAGCGTGGCGACGTGCTCAGCGGGGGCAGCTTTGTCTCTTCCAACGACCCCCGGGTGCACTTCGGTCTGGGCGATGCGGATAAAGTGGATGCAGTCGAGATTCATTGGCCCAGCGGGCAGAAGGAAAAGGTGAACCTGCCCGGCGTGGACAGAATTTTCACCGTGGAAGAAGGCAAGGGCACCTCCTCAACTCAACCCAACGGCAAGAAGAACTGAATGGACACGAACCTGCAATTTCCGCATCGCCGCTACGATCCTCTGCGTGACCGCTGGGTTCTGGTTTCTCCTCACCGCACCCAGCGTCCCTGGCAGGGTGAGGTCAGCCGCACCGACGCAAAGCCCGCGGTCCATTACGACCCTGAATGCTACCTATGTCCAGGCAATATGCGCGCAGGCGGTAAACAGAACCCGCCCTACGCCAGCGTCTTTGCTTTTACCAACGACTACGCCGCGCTCTTGCCCGACTCTCCAGAGAAGATAGAAGAAACCGGCCATGGTTTATTGCGCGCCGAGACCGAGCGCGGCATCTGTCGCGTGTTGTGTTTCCATCCCGACCACAGCTTGACCCTGGCCGGCATGGAAGTGCCCGACATCGTGCGTGTGGTGGAAGCCTGGACAACAGAGTTCATCGAACTGGGTGCGCGCCCGGAGATTCGCCATGTGCAGATATTCGAAAATCGCGGCGCGATGATGGGGGCCAGCAATCCTCATCCCCACGGCCAGATTTGGGCCACCGAGCATATCCCGGACGAAGCAGCAGCCGAAGTGGCCAACCAGAGCGCCTATCGACGCCTGCACGACGCCTGCCTGTTATGTGACACCCTGTCCATTGAACTGGACCAGCGCCAGCGCATCGTATGCGAGAACGACGAGTTTGTCGTCCTGGTCCCCTTCTGGGCGGTGTGGCCGTTCGAGACCCTGGTCCTCAGCCGCGCTCACGTGGCCAGTCTCCCGGAATTCAAACCCGCCGAGCAGCACGGGCTGGCGGACATTCTGAAGCAAATCACCACGATCTATGACCGGTTGTTTGCCACCAGCTTTCCTTACACCATGGGATTTCATCAGCGGCCGACCGACGGCGATGCGCACCCCGAATGCCATTTTCATGGTCACTTCTATCCCCCCTTGCTGCGCTCGGCGACCGTGCGCAAATTCATGGTCGGTTTTGAAATGCTGGGTATGCCCCAGCGGGACATTACCCCCGAGACCGCGGCCGAACAACTGCGCACCGCGGCAGGCGCCGGGACGTGATCACGCACCGCCTCCGTCTGCTGGCGTTGTCTTTCTTCCTATCGCTCTGCGCATCGGCGCAGGTAATCGCCGTCGATCATGGGCCGAATGCAGAGGCGCAGCAGTCGAAATCGTATGTCGTCATGGTTTCGCTCGACGGCTTCCGTTACGACTACATCGAGAAATACCGCGCCAGACACTTGCAGGATCTGGGCGCTGCGGGTGCCACAGCGCGCGAGGGAATGATTCCTTCGTATCCCTCGCTGACCTTTCCCAATCACTACACGCTGGTGACCGGGCTTTATCCTGAACACCACGGCATTATCGCCAACAATTTCTACGACCCAGCCCGCAAGCAGCAATACTCCTACCGCGATCCAGCGACCGAACGCGACGGAAGCTGGTACGGAGGCACCCCTCTATGGGTGCTGGCGGAAAAACAGGGCATGCGCAGTGCCTGCTTCTTTTGGCCCGGTTCCGAGGCCGAGATTGATGGTGGGCGGCCGTCCTATTACCTGCATTTCGACGATCGTTTTCCCGATGAGAAGCGAATCGAACAGGTGATTGCCTGGCTGCGCCTTCCGCCTGCGCAACGCCCGCACCTGATCACCCTTTACTACTCCAACGTCGATCACGCTGGCCACCAATACGGGCCCGACAGTCCGCAAACCGCCGCTGCTGTGGCCCACGTCGACCAGCTCATAGGAGATCTTTGGGCGCAGCTCTCCCGCTTGCAACTGTCCATCGACCTCATCGTGCTTTCCGACCACGGCATGGAGAAGCAGCAGGGAACCTGGATCGATCTGTCCAAATACGCTGACCTCACGAATTTCACCACCGTTGGATTTCTCCTCTACCCCAATTCCGAAGCAGCGGCTGAAAAGGCGTATCAGGAACTGAAGATCAAAAGCGATGCATTTGCCGTGTACCGTCGAAGGCGTGTACCGGCGGCGTTGCATTACAACACCAATGCTCGCGAAGGCGATCCGGTGATCGTGCCCAACGGGCCGTACTCCATTCGAGCGCATGGCAACGCCGATGATCTCCCTCCCGAGCTCGGGGCGCACGGCTACGACCCGCGGGCGATGAAGTCCATGCGTGCTCTCTTCCTCGCCGTGGGCCCGGATATTCGTCCCGGTTCCAAACTCGAACCCTTCGAAAACGTAAACATCTATCCCTTGGTAGCGAAGATCCTGGGCCTCGACCCTCCCACGGTCGATGGCAGCCTGAACGTCCTTTCGAAGATCCTGAAAACCAGCGCCGAAGACGACACGGCCACGAAGTAACCCAGGTAGCACTTCCCCCAACGACGGTGCAGCCTCCGCTCTCAATGGAAGCGCCGCCCGCCTGCCCGAACCCCAGTCGCGAAGTCTCGAATCCTGAACCGTGCCTCGCCATCTGATTCTTATCGCCCATGAAGAATTCCGCCGCCACCGATGTTCATTTACTCGACAACCCAATCTGGTCTGCCCTCTCGACCGAGCAGGCCTACCTGGCGCAAGCCAACGGCCTTGCCAGGCGATTTCCGGGCGACGTAGCTCCGTTCGGAGCCATGGCAGGTCAGTCCGACTCTGAATACCACGCGCTTGCCGAAATACTGGCGGGAGACGCCGCCGCCCTGTTTCTCGACGCCCCTCCTACCCTGCCCGCCGGCTGGTCGATGGTCCTCCGCGGAGAGATGTATCAGATGGTCTTTGAGGCTCCGCCTCCCATCGCGACGGCTTGCGACAAATTGACCGTGGCCGATGTTCCCGAGATGTTAGCCCTGACCAGGCTCACCCAGCCCGGGCCCTTTCTGACCCGCACCATCGAGCTCGGCTCCTACTTTGGCATTCGTGATTCCGGGACCTTGGTGGCCATGGCCGGAGAGCGGCTTCACCTCACCGGTTTTACCGAAGTCAGCGCCGTCTGCACCCATCCTGATTTCCGGGGACGCGGTTACAGCCACGCTCTTATGTCAGCCGTGATTGCCGGGATCATACGCCGCGGGGAAACGCCGTTCCTGCACGCGAAAACCGATAACCCCGCCGTCGGCCTGTACCAAAAGCTGGGTTTCAAGGTGCGCTCCACACTGCACCTGGCGGTAATCAAATACGGGCCGTCATGATCGCAGTCCCAGCCGGTGCGTGGTGACCAAAAGTAACTTGACTCGCTTGGTTCGCACTTTTTTCCACCAGCTCAATCCCCGCAGCGCGCTCGACGCTACGCGCCGATAAACATCCATAGCAACTGCAGTTACAATCGAAAATGACCATGCCCGACGTAAAAGACAACCCCTCTGCCCGCTCCGTTGAGGCGGTTGCCACCCCCGCCCAGGCATCTCCGCCCGAGCGCTATGACCCGGCGGAGATCGAAGTGCGCTGGCAGCAGCGCTGGGATGCGGATCCGGAGCTTTACCGCGCTGAGCCTGAAAACAGCGGCCGGCCGAAATATTACGTGCTCGAAATGCTCCCGTATCCGTCCGGCCAGTTGCACATGGGCCACGTGCGCAACTACTCCATTGGCGATGCCCTGGCTCGTTACATGTGGATGCAGGGCCACAACGTGCTCCATCCCATGGGCTGGGACGCCTTTGGACTCCCCGCAGAAAATGCGGCGCTCAAGAACCGCACTCCTCCCCGCGAATGGACGCTCGAGAACATCGCCCACATGCGCAGGCAAATGCGCCGGCTGGGGCTCAGCTATGACTGGCAGACCGAAATCACCACCTGCCTGCCCGACTACTACCGCTGGACGCAGTGGTTTTTCCTCCGCATGCTGGAGCGCGGGCTCGCGTTCCGCAAACAGAGCAAGGTGAACTGGTGCCCGCTTTGCGCCACCGTGCTGGCCAATGAGCAGGTCATCGACGGCTGCTGCTGGCGTCACGAAGATACGGTGGTGGAGCAGCGCGACCTGGAGCAGTGGTTTTTGCGCACCACCGACTACGCCGAGGAGTTACTGGACGGCCTGGACAAGCTGCCCGGCTGGCCGGAAAAAGTGCGCACCATGCAGCGCAACTGGATCGGGCGCAGCGAAGGCGCAACCGTCGACTTTGTCCTCGACCCAGCCGCCCAACCAACCGAAACCGGCCGCAGCTATGGCAAAGTTCCTCTGGACGCACCGGAGCACTTCGTTCCCGGGACGTCGATCGGCCCGGACGCGACCCGGATCCCGGTCTACACCACCCGTCTGGACACGATCTTCGGCGCCACCAGCCTGCAGCTCGCGCCCCAACACCCCTTGGTGAAGCAGTTTGCCGAAGCAGATGACCGTCTGGCTACTGCAGTAGCTTCCCTGGTCGAAGAGCAGAAGAAGGCCCGCGAGGCGGGCGATCCTGCGGCCATCGAAAAGCACGGCAACTTCACCGGGCACTACGCGATCAACCCGTTTAGTGGAGAGCGCGTGCCCATCTGGGTGGCTAACTATATTCTGTTGGAGTACGGAACCGGCGCGGTGATGTCCGTGCCGGCGCACGATCAGCGCGACTACGAGTTTGCCAAAAAGTACGGGCTAGAGGTGCGCATCGTGATTTTGCCCCGGCGCAGCATAGAGCCGTCCGCCTCCGGCCAGCCGGACGAGCCCGTGCTGCCCTACACCGAAGAAGACAGCCTGCTCATCAATTCCGGAGAATATAACTCCCTGGGTTGCGAGGAGGCACGGGATAAGCTGGCCGCGTTCGCCCAGGAACATGGCTTTGGGCGGCCCACCGTGACCTTCCGCCTGAAGGACTGGGGAGTCAGCCGCCAGCGCTATTGGGGCGCGCCCATTCCCGTGCTCTACTGTCCCAAGGACGGCATCGTTCCCGTACCCGATGACCAGCTCCCCGTCTTGCTTCCGGAGCAGGTGGACATCACGCAGCAGGATGGTTCCCCGTTGGGCCGCATCCCTGACTTCGTCAACGCGACCTGTCCCCGATGCGGAGGTCCCGCCCGGCGCGAGACCGACACCATGGATACCTTCGTCGACTCCTCCTGGTACTTCTACCGCTATACCGATGCTCACAATGCGTCTGCCCCCTTCAGCCGGCAGAAGATCGACTACTGGTTTCCCATCGATCAGTACATTGGCGGGGTGGAGCATGCCATCCTGCACCTCATCTACTCCCGCTTCTGGACCAAGGTGATGCGGGATATGGGCCTGATCGGCAATGACGAACCGGCCACCCGGCTCTTCACCCAGGGCATGGTGATCAAAAACGGCGCCAAGATGTCCAAGTCCAAGGGCAACGTGGTTTCGCCTGACGATATGATCGCCCGCTATGGCGCCGACGCCACCCGTATGTACGCGCTGTTTGCCGCTCCACCGGACCGCGACCTGGACTGGCAGGAGGATGGAGTGGCGGGCGTCAGCCGTTTCCTGGGCCGCGTATACCGGCTGGGCATCCGCTATCGGGATTCGATTCGCACTCGGGGAAGCCATACACCGGCCGTGCCCAGCTCCCCCTTGGCCCAGGCGCTGTTGCGCAAGCTGCACCAGACCATCCGTAAGATCACCCAGGATTTTGCCGGCCGTTGGCACTTCAACACCTGCATCGCTGCAGTCATGGAGTTGGTCAACGAAATCACCGCTGCCGAACCCGGATTGGCGGAGATGCCGGCCGAGGTTTCTGCGCAGCTGATGGCCACCATCCTGCCTTCACTGATCTTGTTGCTCGCGCCCTTCGCGCCCTACCTGGCAGCAGAGCTGTGGAACGAAACCGGCGGTACCGGTGCGCTGCTCCGCCAGCCGTGGCCCAGTTTCGATCCCGATCTGGCCCGCGAAGAAGAGTTGGAAGTGCCGGTGCAGGTCAACGGCAAATTGCGCGCCGTCGTAAAACTCCCGCCCGGCGCGGGCAGCGAGGACATGCAGCAGGCAGCGTTGGCGGAAGCCAAAGTGCAGTCCGCCATCGCCGGAAAGCAGGTAGTCAAGGTGGTGGTGGTGCCGGGCAAGCTCATCAACATAGTCGTGAAGTAGGCTGAGCGTGCGCGGGACGCAGTCTCTGCTCTACATCTGCGCTGCTTGCTGGAAGCGGCCCAGCCTGCTCGGATGGGAGCTGCTCTGGCGTTGGGGCTTCGGCATCCCCGCCGCGGCCATCCTCTACTACCAGGCCACCAGGATCACCGCCGGTGTGTCGCTCGATGTTTCGCTCAACGATCCACTGCAGGCAGGGCAGCAACTGACGCTCGCGGCAGCGTCTCTCCGGCCGGCGGTAGAATCCGTGGCCGAGTGGCTGGTGCCTTTGCTGGTCGTGTCGTGGGCCGTTGCGTCCGGGCTCGGCCGCAACGCCGTGCTTAAGCGGCTCGACCCTGCATTGCATCCCGCGCCGTTCACTCTCATCCTGCTGCAGCTTCTGGGTATGGCAGCCTTGGCTGCTGCCTGCCTGGGTTGGTATCGCGCTCTCCGCTGGGCCGCGGACGCAACCTTGAACGCAGCCCAGCCCAACCTGGTTGCCTACAGCGCCTGGGTCATCTGCCTCTCGCTCGGAATCTTCGCCCTCTGGGCCCTGCTGAGCTGGATTTTTTCCATCGCGCCCTTACTCGCCATGCTGGAGAACAAAGGAGTCTTTGCCAGTCTGGCCAGCGGCCTGCGTCTGGGTGCGCTGACCGGCAAGTTGGTCGAAGTGAATTTGGTGCTGGGCATTGTCCGTTTGGCCCTGATTGTGCTGGCCATGGTCTTCTCGGCCATTCCGCTCCCATTCGCCGCCGACATGACAGGCACCGCGCTCTACCTCTGGTGGGCCTTTGTGACGCTCCTCTACCTAGTAGCCAACGACTTCTTTCAGGTAGCCAGGTTGGCCGCCTTTATCCAATTCTGGCGCCTCTACAACCCAAAATGAGCTCGACGGTGTAGACGGGTGCCCCACGTTCGCCCCAGCGTACGTGGGACGAAAAAGCCGGGCGAAAAGCCCGTCCATTGCTTTTGCTTTTCCGTTCTTGCTCCCAAACTCAAACCCTGCAAAGATAAACAGTGGATACTTCCTCGATCGTCATCCTTGATTTCGGCAGCCAATACACACAACTCATTGCACGGCGCATACGCGAGCAGAACGTCTTCTCGGTAGTCCTTCCGTGCAGTGCTACTTCGGCGGAAATCCAGTCTCATCATCCCATCGGGCTCGTCCTTTCTGGAGGCCCGTGTTCGGTGTATGACCCGGACGCGCCCGCCGCGGACCCTGGCATTCTCGCACTGGGATTGCCCGTCCTCGGTATCTGTTACGGACTGCAGTTTCTCACGCATCATCTCGGAGGCAAGGTCCGCTCGGCGGAGAAGCGCGAATACGGTCCGGCCCAGGTGTCGCTCGTGCCCGAACAGGCGAGCAACCCGTTGTTTGCCGGCCTGCCCACATCGCTCGACGTCTGGATGTCGCACGGGGATGAGGCTTTGGAATTACCACCCGGCTTTTCTCTGACCGCACGCACTGCCAATGCGGTGGCCGGCATTGCCGATCCTGCGCGCAACATCTGGGCGGTGCAGTTTCACCCCGAGGTCCGCCACACCCCCAGGGGAACCGACCTGCTACGCAACTTCCTTTTCAACATTTGCCACGCCCAACCCAACTGGACTCCGGCCCATTTCATCCAGTCGACCGTCGCTGCCATCCGCGAACAAGTGGGGGGCGGCCGCGCGATCTGCGCCCTTTCCGGAGGTGTCGATTCCTCAGTGGCCGCGGTGTTAGTCGAGCGAGCCATCGGCGATCGCCTCACCTGTGTCTTTGTTAACAACGGCGTGCTGCGCAAGAACGAATTCCACCAGGTTCAGCAAAACATGCGCGACAAGCTGGGCCTGCGTCTGGTAGCCGTGGACGCAAGCGATCGTTTCCTTTCCCGCCTGGCAGGAGTCCTCGACCCGGAACAAAAGCGCAAGATCATCGGCAGTGAATTCATCGCCGTTTTCGACGACGAAGCCAAGCGCATTTTGGAGCAGCAGCAGGGAAGTGCCGCCTGGCTGGTACAGGGCACGCTTTATCCCGATGTGATCGAGTCCTCTTCCGTCAAAGGTCCCTCGCAGACGATCAAGAGCCATCACAACGTCGGCGGCCTGCCCGCCACCATGAAGCTGAAACTGATCGAGCCCTTGCGCGACCTCTTTAAGGATGAAGTACGGCGTATAGGCCGCGATCTGGAGATGCCGGCTGAAATCCTGGAGCGCCAGCCTTTTCCGGGACCCGGGCTGGCTGTGCGTATCCTGGGCGAAGTCACCCCAGAGCGGGTCGCGCTGCTGCAGGAGGCCGATGACATCGTAGTGAGGGAGATCAAGGCCGCCGGGCTCTACCAGCAGATCTGGCAGTCCTTCGCCGTGCTGCTCCCGGTCAAAAGCGTAGGCGTGATGGGGGACCAGCGCACCTATGCTTACACCTGCGCCATCCGCGCTGTGCATTCGGAAGATGGCATGACTGCCGACTGGGTGCCCTTGCCCTACGATCTGCTAAAGAAAGTCTCGAGCCGCATCGTCAACGAGATCCACGGTATCAACCGCGTCGTCTACGACATCACATCCAAGCCGCCCGGCACCATTGAGTGGGAATAAGCCCCGAAAACCGTCGCCTGCTCAGCAGCCTCTCATATGGATGTCCTACCCGTCCCTTTGTCCTGCCGATCAATTCCGCGAACCTCTCTCGCAAATGTTTTTCGCAGAGCAACTGAGTGGAGGGTAGTAAAGGGCCGCAGGGTCCTGCTTGCAGACTTCAAACAGCAAACAGAAGTGGTATCCCGACCGGAGCGTACCCGGATTTCCTGCCACGCAGCACTGGACAGGCCGCGTGTGCGCCCTTCCGTAAAGAAGGGCGCATAAAGTGCGACAACGCCACCAAGTTCCACAGGAAATCCGAGGTAGCGCAGTGGAGGGATCTGCAGTTCCGCGGACCTCTCTTGGAAATGTTTTTCGCAGAGCAACGAGTGGAGGATAGTGAAGGGCCGCAGGGCCCTGCTTGCAAACTTCAAACAGCAAACAGAAGTGTCATCCCGACCGGAGCGTAGCGCAGTGGAGGGACCTGCTGTTCCCTTCAACCACTAACCAACCTTCCCTGAAAGCACCACTCTCCCCTTTGTCCTCCCGACCGGAGCGTTAGCGCAGTGGAGGGACCTGCTGTTCCCTTCAGCCACTAACCAATCTTCCCTGAAAGCACCACTCTCCCTTTGTCCTCCCGACCGGAGCGTAGTGGAAGGGACCTGCTGTTCCCTTCAGCCACTAACTAACCGTCCCTGAAAGTACCACTCTCCCCTTTGTCCTCCCGACCGGAGCGTAGCGTAGTGGAGGGATCTGCAGTTTCCCTTCAGCCACTAACCAACCTTCCTTGGAAGCACCACTCTCCCAGTGGAGGGATCTGCTGTTCCGCGGACCTTTCTTGGGAAATGTTTTTCGCAGAGCAATGAGTGGAGGGTAGTGAAGGGCCGCTTCTGGGAGGGGCCCAGACCTGGGCCCCCCCCACTTAAGCTAACGCCAAAACATCCGCCGCCGTGACCCCAACCTTGGGAAACCAGGAGTGCGCACCTTCCAGGCCCTTATTGACGTTCTGGATGTTCTTCACCCCCTGGTCCTTGAGCCAGCTCTCAAAAGCCTTGGCGCCGCTCTTGGCATAGATCGCGATGCCGTCCTTCCAGGTAGCCCGGCCGCAAAGCACGCCGTTGAAGGAAGTCCCACTCTCCACCGCCAGCTCCAGGGTTTCGATAAATACAGCATTGCTCACCCCGGCAGACAGATAGATAAAGGGCTTGTGGGTCGTGGTCGCCGCGTCCTTAAAATGCTGCAAAGCTTCCGTCCGCGTATAAGCGGCTTCGCCTTTGAAAGCCTTGGTGCCCTGCACAAACTCCATTTGCACCGGCACCTCGACCTTCAGCACGTCGATCAGGTATTTCTCCTTGCCGAACTCAGACATCGAGCCGTACACAATTTCCGGCTTCTTCTTGGCGTACTCGAGCGACTTCTCGCTGTTGCCATGCACGTCGTACCCGACAAACTCAAGGAAGAACGCAATGTCATGCGCCCGGCATTCGTCGCCGATGCGCTCGATGAACGCATGCTTCTGGTCATTGATATCGCTTTTCTCAAACGGGGTGTAGTAGAGCAGCACCTTGACGCAGTCTGCGCCCGCCTCTTTCAGCCTGCGCACCGACCAGTGGTCGAGCAGATCGGGGAGCCGCCCCGGCTGGTCGGCATCGTATCCCGTCTTTTCGTAAGCCAACAGCAGGCCTTTACCATGGCGCAGCTTCGACGCCGGCAACCCAAATTCGGGATCGAGCAGGATCGCCGAAGAGTACTGCGTGAGGACGTCGGTGACCAGTTCCTTGAACTCAACCAGGGCGGAGTCCGGCAGGTCGGAAACGCCCTTTTCTTTGGCCAGCGACTTCTTCAGCGATCCGCGCTGATCCATCGCGGCTGCGGCGATCACCCCGCGTGCATCCGAGACCGCCTTAAGTCCCGCCAGTTTTCCAGCTGTCAGCTTTGTCATTGCGATTTCCTCTCAATTTTTTGCCGTTGTTGCCCGCGCCTCATTCTAAAGCATTCGCCGCGGCTATGAAGCGGTGGAAGCCAGCGCCGCGCGCTGCGCCTCCACCAGTTCGATGATCCCGCGCTGCGCATGATCCATCATCTCTATTAATTTTTCCCGGGGAAAGGAGTTGCGCTCCGCGGTCGCCTGTACTTCTACCAACCCGCCGCCCTCAGTCATCACCACGTTCATGTCGACTTCGGCCTGGGAATCTTCTTCATAGGCCAGGTCCAGCAGCGTCACTCCTTCCACGATCCCTACACTGGTCGCGGCCACCAGTTGCGTCAGCGGCAACTTCTTTAGCGTTCCCGCCTCCACCAGCCGCCGGAAGGCAATGGCCATGGCCACGCAGGCACCCGTGATGGCGGCGGTGCGCGTACCTCCGTCGGCCTGCAGGACATCGCAATCCAGAATCACCGTGCGTTCCCCCAGAGCCTGCATATCGACCACCGAACGCAGCGAGCGGCCGATGAGCCGCTGGATCTCATGCGTCCTCCCGCCTACCTTGCCCCGTTCTGCTTCGCGCGGTGTGCGGGTCAGCGTGGCCCGGGGCAGCATGCCGTATTCCGCCGTGACCCACCCCCGGCCGCTGTTCTTCAACCAACCGGGGACACCGGTTTCGACCGTGGCATTACATAACACTCGGGTGTGGCCCACCTCAATCAGCAGAGAGCCCTCCGCCATCGAGGTGTAATGCGGAGTAAGGCGCACCGGACGCATTGTCTGGGGTGCCCGATCATGCGGGCGGAAGAATGCCGCTGCGGATTTTTGCTGGGGGTTCATCCCCTGATTGTATGAGAGCGCTTGATTCTTATTCGAGCCCCCTGATCCCGCCAAACCTGACCCTTCGTTGAGCTCTCCTCACCATGCCGCCACCAATTCCCACTTCGGGATCGGTTCCAAAATGGAAATCACAACCTAACCCACGCAGTGGCTTGGAGTTAGCTCCGCCGCAGGCTCCCTGCCGTTCCCATTTCAGGAACGGTGGGTCGCCGGCGAACTTGCAGATCCCCTCCCACCACCCTTCACAAGTGGTTCTCCTGCAATCACTTCTCTCCCCTTTCCTCCGCAGCCATCCTTTGGTCCCCCGCGTGCTCTTATCACCAACGCCGGCCTCCCCACTCCCACGGGCCCCGGCAGAAGCAAGAGCCCGGAACGACGGGCAGGAAGCAGGAGGGGTTTCCATGAATCTCGGTCTTGAAATGGGTGTGCAAAGGCTCGCGGTAGCAGCCCAGCGATCGCCAGCGGTGGCTCCCTGGGCGGATCATTTGCCCGGCGCAGGTTTTCCGCGTCTGCAAACGCAAGTTGCCGCCATAAATGTCGATACAGCAGGCAGGGAAGTTCCTCTTTCCGGCCAGAAAGGAATCTGCGTACAATGGCGATAACTGTTCCTGTTACATTTCCAGTGACAACTATGTCGCGACCCGTGGAGCGCACCGGTAAGCTTCATCTGCTCGTGGTTGACGAGGACGCCGCGATTCGTTCGGCGTGCTGCGAGATAGCCGCCGACCTTGGCTTTGTTCCCCAGACTGTTTCGAGCATTGAAGCCGCGCGCACCTTACTGCGCGATCAGGGTATCGACATCCTGCTCCTCGATTTGCGTACTCCGATCGAGGAGGGCCTCGGATTGTTGCACGAGATCAAAGCGCTCAATGCCGGCCTGGTCGTCGTGGTCATGACGGCCTTTGCCACCGTTCCGGCTGCGGTCGAGGCCATGCGCACCGGCGCAGCCGACTATCTGACCAAGCCTTTTGCCACGGATGAACTCGCGGCGGTCCTCGAGCGCGCGGCGGAACGGCGCACCGTCGAAGGCGCCAGCCGCCGCTTACGCGAATCTCTGCGCTCTGGACAGGGCCTGGGCAACATGATCGGCCGCAGCCCGGAGATGGACAAGCTCTATCGCATCCTGGCCAAGGTCGCGCAAAGCTCGCATCCGGTGCTGATCCTGGGCGAGAGCGGCGTAGGCAAAGAGCTGGTTGCGCGCTCCATTCACTCCAATGGTCCCCATGCCGACCGGCCCTTTGTGCCCATCGATTGCGGTTCTCTGGTGCCCACCCTGATGGAGAGCGAGCTCTTCGGCTACGTGAAAGGCGCGTTCACCGGCGCCAATCGCTCCAAGGAAGGTCTGCTGGCTTCGGCCGAGGGAGGCACCGTCTTTCTGGATGAAATTGGCGAGTTGCCGCTCGATTTGCAGGCAAAACTACTCCGTGCCCTGCAGGAAAAGGAAGTTCGCCCTGTGGGTGCCACCCATCGCGTTGCCATCAACGTCCGCATCCTGGCAGCCACCAACCGTAACCTCTCAGCCATGGTGGAGCAGGGCCGCTTCCGCAAGGATCTCTACTACCGTCTCAGCGTGGTCAACTTGCGTATTCCTCCGCTGCGCGAGCGCAAGCAGGATATTCCCCTGCTGGCGGCGCACTTCCTGGAGCGGATGTCGCGCGAAACCGGCACCATCCACACCCTGAGCGACGATGCCTTGCGTACCCTGGTTGATTACGAATGGCCGGGTAACGTGCGCGAGCTGGAGCATTCGTTGGATCGCGCTTGCACTCTTTCCTCCGGCCCCATATTGCACCTGGGGGATTTGCCCACCCAGCTACAGAACTTTCATCTGCAGAATCGCCGTTCGGTGACCGTGGTGGCCTCGGCCGCTCTGGGTGCTCCCGGCTACGCCCGGGCGCCTGTCTTGCCGCTGGCCCAGTTAGAGAAGCAGGCCATCCTCGAAACACTCCGCAAACTGAACGGAGACAAGCTCCTCACCGCCCGCCTGCTGGGCATTGGCAAAACCACGCTTTACCGCAAGCTGAAGGAGTACGGTATCGGCGCTCTCGAAGGAGAAGACCACGCCAGAAACGATGACTCTGAAGCCTCCGGCCTATCGCGATCCTGATTCACGATCTCGGCCCTAAACGTACTGCAGCGCCGACTCCGCCGTCCCAGGCTCAGAGAGTCCTGTCGACAATGTGTCATGCAATTCAAACCCCTAAGGAGACAGTCGTGTCATTACCTGCGCAGCACAGTGTCCTGATCATCAGTCCCATCGCCGATGCGGCTCAGGTTGCCGCATCTCTTAGCGATACTTTAGGTTGTTCGGTAAAAGTTGCCGCCGGCTATCGCGCCGGCGTGATTGAGTTGCGCCACCGGGACTACTCCGTGGTGGTCGTCGACGACTGCATGGCTGAGGCCAATCCCGCCGCAACCGAGGTGTTGTGGCGGAGCTTGGGCATGGCGGTGCCGGTGCAGATCAACTTTGCTTTTCATGGCGGCCCTCGGCTCGCCCGCGAAGTACAGGCGGCCATCGGGCGCCGGGAGCAACAACAGGTGACGGCTTTGCGGGCCGCCGCGTCACTGCTGGAAAGTGAGTTGAAATCCACCGTAACCGGTTTGTTGCTGCAGTCCCAGCTAGCGCTCGCTGAACCCCAGTTGACGCCGAAACTCACCGGCAAATTGGAGCTCGTGGCTGAGCTCGTCGGCAGCCTGCGCCGCAGGCTCGAAAGGGCCCAGGCCTGACCCGTAAGTGCACCGCCATCTTTACAAGGGTATGCGCTTCAGAAGAGGGAAGCAGCACCTCAGCGTTGCGGAAAAGAGTTCGACGTGGATGATGCGCTGAGCGCCGGCGTGAGAGTCCAGGGCTAAAGAGTCTGCATGAGAACTCTGCTTCATTCCCGTAGGGACGTCTGAAAGTACTTGCAACCGTCCCTACGGGACTCAATCTTCCCACGCAGAGCCCGAAAACCCTTCCCTTCGAAGGGCTTGTCGCATGAGGGCCATGGCCTACATGACGAAGGCCAGGTTCTCCAGTTCCTTTTGCATGCAATCGAGATTGCAGCCCATTTCTTCGAGGCGACTGATGGCGTTGCGAGCGGCCGAACCGCTCACGCCATATCCGCGGCCAGTGAGGAAGCCACTGAGAACTTCAGCAGCTTGCCAGGAATCGATTCCAGATTGCAGGAGCTCGTTGCGCAGGTTCAGCAGCTCGCGTGCGGAGAACTTTTCGATCTTGGCGTTTGCAGACATTGCGATTTTCCTCTCTCACCTCTGATACTTTGAGGCCCAGGCAACATTTACAGCATTGCCATCGACCGCTGCGCGAAACAACCTGCGGAAAGAGCCCACCAACAACCAAGGAACGAACCGCAGCCGTGCATCCGATCTGAGGCAGAAACCAACCAGTTCCGTCTCATCTATTCTTGTGAACCCGCAACGAAACCATTTCGTTGCGTTACCCCTGTGACTACCTCGCTCCCGCAGTGCAACACACACGCTGCAGTGGGGTGAACGATCTGCTCGTTTGATGCGGAAATGCCTTGCTGGATGTATCGGACGCTCGAATCATTTCAGCGAGGACGCTGGCACAAGCAATCGCGCAATTCCATACAACGCATCGTTATGGGAAAGCCTGTCCTAACCTGGTCCCGCTCTCCTCATTCAGTTCTTATGAACTAATAGACTAATTTCACGTTGACTGGTGAGCAGAGAGTGCAAAATTTCACGCGGGCGGGGGCTCCGCCGTTGCGCGATGCTCGAGCATCACAGCAATGCCATCCTCCACCGGATAGTAGCGGCCGCAACCGGTGCAATGAAGCCATGCATGTGAGGAATCGTCTGGACCCGCGATGAGAGCGTGATGACATACCGGGCAAACGATCATCTTGAGCAAGGTCTGGGAAACAATCGGCGCCATCTGCTGAGTTTAGACCGCTCTCTGCAAAAGACGGGGCCATTTACCATGAGCGCATGGCTAGAGTTTTGGATGGAGTCGCAATCGCTGCGGAAATCAAGGCGGAGGTCAGAGAGGAAGTGGAGCGGCTGGCGCTGCAAGGCATAAGACCAGGGCTCGCTGCGGTGCTGGTGGGGCATGTTCCCGCCTCGGAAATTTATGTGCGCAGCAAGGTCAAGACCTGTGAGGCATTGGGCCTCTTTAGTGAGCTCATCACGCCGCCGGAGACCGTGACGACGGAGGAGATGCTGGCGTTGATCCGCCAGTTGAATGCACGCCAGGACATCGACGGCATACTGGTGCAACTGCCTTTGCCGGCGCATGTGAACGCCAAGTTATTGCTCGAAGCAGTGAGCCCCGACAAAGATGTAGATGGCTTTCATCCGGTCAACGTGGGCAGGCTGCAGACGGGACAGCCGGCGCTGGCCCCCTGCACCGCGGCGGGCATTATCGAGATCCTCAAGCGCAGCCGTCTGCAGATTGCGGGACAGAACGCAGTGGTGGTGGGGCGCAGCGACATCGTGGGAAAACCCACCGCGATCCTGCTGCTGGCTGAGAATGCGACGGTAACCGTGTGCCACTCAAGGACGCGCGATCTGCCCTCGCACATCCAGCGCGCAGACATTCTGGTCGTGGCGATCGGCAAACCGGCATTCGTGACTGCGGAGATGGTGAAACCGGGGGCTACGATTCTCGACGCGGGCATCAATCGGGTTACCGACCGGACAGAGTTCGAGCGCTACTTTGCCGGCGACGCGGAGCGCGAAGAGTCCTTTTCGCAGAAGGGTTCCACCATCGTGGGCGATGTGCTTCCCAAGGCGTATGCCTTGGCCGGTGCCTATACTCCGGTACCTGGCGGCATCGGGCCGCTCACCATCGCCATGCTGATGGCAAACACCGTGCGCGCGGCCAAGCTCCGGCGCGGGCTCCCGGCTTAGATGCTGCGGGTCGGACTGACGGGAGGTCTGGGTAGCGGCAAGAGCACCGTGGCCGGCATGTTTGAGCAGCTGGGCGCGGCGGTAATCTCCGCCGACCAACTCGGGCGCCAGCTCATGCAACCCGGAGAGCCGGTATACGCGGCAATCGTGCAGACGTTCGGCCCAGCGGTGGTGCGCGGCGATGGCTCGCTCGATCGCAAAGCATTGGCCGAGCTGGCCTTTCAACATAATCAAGCGGACGCGTTAAACCACATCGTGCATCCTGCCGTCGTTCATGCAGAAGAGGAATGGATGCGCGGTGTCTTTGCCACTGACCCCGCGCGCGTCGCCATTGTGGAATCCGCGCTCATTTTTGAAGTGGAAAAATGGGGCACCGCGCCGGGGTGGACGCAGCGATTCGACAAACTGATCCTCGTTACGGTGCCGGATGAGATAAAGATTCGGCGGTTCGTGGCGCGCATGGAGGGAAGCGATGGGGCAGAAGCGGATGCGCGTGCTCGGATCGCGGCGCAAATTGCCGATGAGGTAAAAGCGTCCCGATGCAACTACGTCATCGACAACACCGGCCCGGTCGAACAGACACGAAAGGTTGTCGAAGAGATCTACCGCGAACTGGTGGAGGCGGCGCGATAAACCGGGAAAATGATCTAATAGACGTTAGCTCGCTATGAAGATTCGCCCTCTCATCCTGGTCGTTTTGCTCGTAGGCGCTTTCGTCTACATCACCTCTTACAGCAATTTCCACGGCACCCGCAACCTGCCGATCTCGAATCTCTGGCGACAGGGCCCGATGCACTTGATCGAGGCGGATGCACAGCCGGCCTACACACCCGAAGAGGCCAATCGCATTGCGGTCTATAAGCGCACCTTGCCGTCGGTGGTGAATGTTACTTCTTCCGCGCTGGCCTTCGACTTTTTCTATGGGGTGGTCCCGCAGAACGGCCAAGGTTCCGGGTTCGTTCTCACCAAAGACGGGCGCATCATCACCAACTACCACGTGATTCAAAACGCGCAGAAGGTCGAAGTCACCACCAGCGACAAACGCAACTATAAAGCGCAGGTGATTTTGCAGGACCGGGCACATGACCTGGCTCTGCTGCAGATTGACGCCAAGAATCTCACACCGTCCGTCCTTTCCCAATCGAATGACTTGCAGGTAGGTCAGAATGTCTACGCCATCGGGAATCCCTTTGGGCTGAATGGCACCATGACCACGGGGATCATCAGCTCCATCCGCTCCGTGCAGGAGCCGCAAGGCCCCACCATCGATAAGGCGCTGCAAACCGACGCCGCCATCAATCCCGGCAATTCCGGTGGACCGCTGCTGAACTCCCGCGGTGAGGTCATCGGCATGAACACGCTGATCGCCACCGGGGGCGCTGAACAGAGCTCCGGTGTGGGCTTCGCCATTCCTATCGATACCATCAAGGCAGTGCTCTCGGACTTCAGCAAATACGGCCGTGTACGCCGGCCCTCGCTGGGTATCGCTTCGCTGGCCATCGGGCCGGATCTTGCTGAGCAGATTGGGTTGCCGGCCGACTACGGTGTGCTGGTGCAGAAGGTTATCCCGGGAGGAGCCGCAGAACGCGCCGGGCTGCACGGGGGTACCCAGCAGGCCTACCTGGGCAATACGCCCATCTATCTGGGCGGCGACTTGATCGTGGCCATTGACCAGGACCGGGTGACCAACCCGCAGGATGTTTCCGAGATCATGGATCGCCACCAGGCTGGCGATTCAGTCACCGTGACCTTTTACCGCGGAACGCGGAAGATGACGGTCAAACTCACGCTGGGCGAGGCTCACTCCGTTTCCGTTTGAGCTGCCACAAAGCGCCGTCCCGCCATGCGATAGTTGCCGGAAAGCACGCGGTTGATCGCCTCGGCATAGGCCACATGCTCCTGCGCGAGAATGCGCGCGGCCAGTGTACGCTCGTTATCCTGGGCAAGCACGGGAACCGTCTTCTGCACCACGATCACGCCATGGTCCAGCTCTTCGTCAACAAAGTGCACGGTGCAGCCAGAGACCTCGACTCCATATTCAAGGGCTTGGCGTTGTGCATCCAGACCGGGAAACGCCGGCAGCAGGGACGGGTGAATGTTGAGAATGCGTTGCGGGAAGGCGCGCACGAACTCTGCTGACAGTAGCCGCATATAGCCAGCGAGACAGACCAGATCGACTTGATGCGCCTGGAGAGTCGCGATGATCTCCTCATCATGTTCGGCGCGCCGCCGTCCCTTTGCCTCGATCACTTCGGCAGCGAATCCCTTGCTCCGGGCAGCCTCAATGCCGGGTGCCTCGGGACGATTCGAGATCACGACCGCGATATGGGCATTGGCGATCTGGCCTTGAGTGATTGCGTCGGCTATGGCAAGAAAGTTCGATCCACGCCCGGAAAGCAGAATACCCAGGCGGTGCAACGTCATGTGTACAACACCTTGCGGTCGCCCTTCACGGTACGGCCGATGATGCAGAATTTCTCCCCAGCGCGGTCGAGCATCGACTTAGCGCGGCGGAACTTGTCCGCCGGCACCACTGCGATCAGCCCAATCCCCATGTTGAAGGTGCGCAGCATCTCTTCCGGCTCGACGCTCCCCAGTTGTTGCAGGTGGGTGAAGATAGGAGGGGGAGTCCACGCTCCGGTTTCCACCACCGCTGAGATCGTCTTGGGCAAAATGCGGGGCAGGTTTTCGGTGATTCCGCCTCCGGTGATGTGGGCCATTCCCACCACCAGGTCGGCGGCCGTGAGCTTCTTGATCACCGCCAGGTAACTGCGATGTACCTTCATCAGGGCCGCGCCGGCCTTGTCTTTCAGTTCGTTCACATACTGGTTGGGCGCGTAGCCCGCAACCTCGAAGAACAATTTGCGCGCCAGGGAGTAGCCATTGGTATGCAGACCCGTGGATGGGAAACCAATCAGCACATCTCCGGGCTCGATCTTGCTGCCGGTGATCAGTTTTTCCCGGTCGACTGCCCCCACGATGAAGCCGGCCAGGTCGTATTCTCCGTCGGCGTAGAAGCCGGGCATCTGTGCTGTCTCCCCCCCGATCAGGGCACAGCCGTTGGCGCGGCAGGCTTCGGCCACTCCGCTGACCACGGTTTGAGCGACTTCGTCGTCCAGTTGGCCGATGGCGAGATAGTCCAGGAAGAAAAGCGGCGTTGCGCCCTGGACGGAAATGTCATTCACACAATGGTTGACCAGGTCCGCGCCGACGGTGTGATGCATGCCCAGGGCAAAGGCCACCTTCAGCTTGGTGCCGACGCCATCCGCGCTCGAAACCAGGACCGGATTTGCGTACTTTGCGATATCCAGGCGGAAGAGGCCGCCAAACCCGCCAATCTCACCGAGAACCTGCTTGTTAAAGGTTTTTTGCGCAAGATACTTGATGCGCTGCTTGGTGCGGTCCCCCTGGGAGAGATCCACTCCCGCCGAAGCGTAGGTGACAGGCGGCTTGTTCGATTTTCGTGTCGCGTCCGGCAAGTCTCTTCCAATTTCGCGTGGGATCTATTGTTCGATCGGATGGAAATGGGTACCCGAGAACAGCCAGTTTAACATCGCCCTATACTGAATCCCATGAGTCAAGTAAAGCCTAGAGAACTGAGTCGTTCCAAAGAGTTGCAGCGGCGCGCGGAGCAGTATCTGCCAGGAGGCGTCAATTCGCCCGTGCGTGCCTTCCGTGCCGTCGGGGGCGATCCGCCCTTCCTGGCTCGAGCTGAGGGCGCGTACCTGTGGGACGCCGACGGCAATCGCTACGTGGACTATTTCGGCTCCTGGGGACCGATGATCCTCGGGCACGCCCACCCACTGGTGGTGGAAGCGATTCAGCGGGCGGCGGAACGGAGCGCAAGCTTTGGGGCGTCGACCGCTGCTGAGGCCGACTTAGCGGAGCTGGTGATCTCCGCCATGCCTTCGATGGAAAAGCTTCGCTTTGTCAGCTCGGGGACGGAAGCCACCATGTCCGCGATCCGCGTGGCGCGGGCGTTCACTGATCGCAAGTATGTGATTAAGTTCGAGGGCTGTTATCATGGGCACTCGGACGGACTGTTGGTGAAGGCGGGGTCCGGCCTGGCTACTTTTGGCCTGGCGGGATCAGCCGGCGTGCCGCAGGAGATCGCGCACTGGACCCTTCCCCTGCCTTTCAACGATTTGGCGGCGGTTGAAGAGGCTTTCGCCCAGCACAAGAATGAGATTGCCTGTGTGATCGTGGAACCGGTCGTGGGCAATATGGGCTGTGTGCCTCCTGCTCCGGGGTACCTGGAAGGCTTGCGCCGGATTACCCAGGAGTCAGGAAGCCTGCTGATCTTCGACGAGGTCATGACCGGCTTTCGACTGGCCCTGGGTGGCGCGCAGGAAGTATTTGGCATCGACCCTGACCTTACCTGCCTGGGGAAAATTATTGGTGGGGGACTGCCCTGCGCTGCCTTTGGCGGCAAAGCCAGGATCATGAACCTGCTGGCGCCGCTTGGTCCGGTCTATCAGGCTGGGACCCTGAGCGGCAATCCACTGGCGATGGCCGCTGGGATTGCTACGCTGCAGTATTTGGCGGCACATCGGGACAGTGTGTATGCAGGGCTGGCGACGCGCACCGCGGAGGTCGCGGAGGGCATCACCACAGCCGCCCAGGATGCGGGCATCGCGATCGAGACCAACCGTGCGGGCTCCATGGTTACGTGGTTCTTTACGAACGCGACGGTTACGGACTTTGCCAGCGCGGCGGCATCGGACACGGAAGCTTTTGGGCGATTTCATCGGGCCATGCTCGACGAAGGGGTATGGCTCCCTCCTTCTCAGTTCGAAGCGGCTTTCCTCAGCACCGCTCTCACCAGCGCGGATATCGACTTCACGGTGGAGGCTGCTCGCAAAGCCTTCGCGTCGATGCACGCGGCTCG
>JBEKNJ010000001.1:0-293997 GCA_049522955.1 Acidobacteriaceae bacterium | reverse complement strand
CTAACAGAAGTGTCATCCCGACCGGAGCGAAGCGAAGTGGAGGGACCTGCTGTTCGTCATCCGCATCATCATATCTGAATGGAAGCGCCACCCTCCCCTTTGTCATCCCGACCGCAGCGTAGTGGAGGGATCTGCAGTTCCGCGGACCACTCCTGGAAATGTTTCAACAGAACCCTACTTAGCGAAGTCATTACGGACCACAGCGCCGCCTTTCATCACAAACCGAACGTGCTCCAACTGCTTGATATCTTCCAGTGGACTCTCGTCTACCGCAATCATGTCGGCAAACTTCCCCGGTTCGATCGCTCCGACTTGATCCGCCCAACCCATCAAATCCGCCGCATTAATAGTCGCGGCCTGAATCGCCGCCAGATTCGACATGCCATAACGCGTCATCCACTCGAACTCAACCGCCTGCGTGCCGTGCGGAAAAGGTCCAGCGTCCGTGCCGAAAGCTATCTTCACTCCCGCAGCCAGCGCCTTCTTGAAACTGACCTCGTGGATAGCAAGCCGGCTCGTTTTCCCTCCAGACATCGCCAGATCTCCCTTCTCCAACGCACAACAATAAACATAGAGTGTGGGCACGAGATAAATTCCTTTGGCCACCATCTTTCGAATCGCATCATCGTCGAGTTGAATTCCATGCTCGATCGACGCTACCCCCGCGTCGATGCAGTAGTGAAGTCCCGGGCCATCGTAAGCGTGGCAGGCCACTTTAAGGCCCTTCAATCGCGCCTCATCCACGATCGCCTGCACCTCTTCCAGGCTGAAGTCAGCGATGCTGACCTCTTTGCCGTCAGGCAAAAAACTATAGCGATCGGTGCCATAAATCTTGATCAAATCCGCGCCGTAGTTAAACTGCTCGCGCACAGCCTTGCGCCCTTCCGCGGGGCTGTCTATCGTTTGCACTCCGATAGGAACCGTGACTTGCGGCGAATAGCCTTCTAGCCCATACCCGCCGGTGGTCGAAATTCCTCGGGTGGCAACCTTCAGGCGCGGCCCAGGAATGAGTCCCTGGTTGATCGCGTTGCGAACGTCGACGTCGCTATACATGGCGCCTTCACTTTCCACGTCGCGCAGCGCTGTGAAGCCGGCTTCGAGGTCGCGCTTCACGTTCAGGGTGGCGAGAATTGTCCTGTATTGCCAGGACTGTTTGAGCAAAATCTCGTCATAGTGCGAGTCATCGGTATCCGCGAGCATGATGTGCGTATGGCAGTCAATTAATCCCGGCAGCACCGTCGCGTGCGTCAAATCCACCGTGGCTGCACCCGCCGGAATCTGCATCGCCCCGCTGGCAGCAATGCGTTCGATGCGATCACCGCGAATCACAATTACCTGATCGCTGAGCATTTTCCCCGAGCGGACATCCAGCAACTTGCCGGCGTGAACGTACGTGGTGACCGGAACATCGGCTGCTCTGCTAACCAGAGAAAACGCGCCCACAGCCAAACACCCCAGCGCTTGCGCAAGAAAATGACGCACGTATCCTGCCTCCTTGAAAACTCCATATGGGTGCCTCTAATTAGTTTGAGTTGTTCTGCGATCCATAGACCAGAAAGCGAACCCAGTACGTCCCGTTATCCCAGTTAATTCGGTTGCCATTTGTACTGACCGTTCCCCCGATGGTTGTTCCATTCCAGTTGGTCGTCAGTGTGCGCTTCCCATTCATTTGGCCGCTCGCATTGTCACCTGATTGGTTGCTGAGCTGGAGATTGTTGCCATGCTGCTGAATAGAGCAGGATTGGGAGCGATCGCCCTGGGCGTACCAGGTGCCCGTCAGGTTCAGCCGGCGGCGCCCACCTCCTCCACCACCCGAATCGCACCTCGCCCAGAACGTGCCGTTCGACCAGTTGATTTTGCTGCCGTCCTGGCTCAGCGTGCCGGTCACGAATTGCCATCCTGGAGCAACAATGCCGGTTTGCCCCTGGTAATTTCCCGGTGAAGTATCCCCGTTTTCATTGGTGAGCGTCAGAAAGGCGCCGTTACTGCTGATCGAGGCGTGCTTGGTGGGATCCCCCTGGGCACACCAAGCCCCGGTAAAAGCGCCAGATTGAGGCTGGTTTGGTGGGAACTGGGCAACGGCATTCCTCATGCCAAGCGTCAAACTGATGGCGATACCGAACAAGAGCGCGGCGGTGCGGGCAGATCTGGTAAGCATCATGGGAGGTCTCCTCCGAACGGATAACGGAATCGGGCGTATCAGGACGTTGGTGTCGACGAAGACCTTGTCGCTCCGCCAGGACGCGAGCTTTTGGTAGAAATCCCGCAAATATCTCTCGCGCGTAACGTTATGTTTGATCGATGCACCATTCCGTGCGGCACTAGTCTACGTGCTGGCAGGCAAGCAGGCAATGGTGCAACGAATGCCCTATTTTCGGTGCAGTTACGAGGCACCGCGCCGGCAGTCTAATTTGCATCAACCCACTGCAGACCCTCGCTCCAGTGGGAAGCGGCTATTACCATGAAGAAAGGGGTTGTTGCCCGGCTGGGCAGGACCCCCGCGAAAAGGATGGTGTGTGATGCCTCTCAAACCGACGGATATGCTCGAGATTCAATCGGCGATCGACGCGTACGAGAGAAAGTTCCCGCGCCGCCCCGCGCCGACCGCGGAGGCGGCGCTGGCTTGGCGGCTTGGCAAGCGGGAATGGGCGAGGCGGCAGGCCGCACAGAATGCTGCGCGGACGGCGGACCCGGACCTCGCACCAGGCGGCAAAGAGAAACCGTACTCTGCCATTGCAGAGCAGGAGTGCAATCGGCTGGTGTGGGCCTGGCAACAGTTTCGGCTCCGCTGGCTGACTTCCGACGACGTGCCCACGAGCATCGAGGGTTCGCTGCCGTGGACTGAAAAAGCCTTGCTCGTCGGCTGGTGGGGCGTGTTCGCGGTGCTGGTCGCCTCAATCTTTTTCCTGGGTGCAATGGTCGGCGGCTTCAAATGACCGCCGGGCCGGCATTGTGGCGAACAGGTTGTGCGCTTGTTCTGGCCGCCACTTTGCTGGGCGCGCTGTATGCACAGCGTCCCTTCCGGCAATACCCAACAGTGGAAGAGCACGCGTCGATGGAACTGCCCCGTGACTGGCGCCGGCCGGCCGAGTGGGCCTTTGCCCGCTTGATGTATCCGCCCGGCCCCCTGGATGGATACAGTCGCAGTGGCAGATTCGATGGCGACTGGCGCCAGGGGCTCTCTCTTTGGACGCAGGATTACCCCCGCGCGGATCGCTCCTTCGCCGCGGCGGTTCGCCGTTTGACCCGGGTCGATGCCCGCTCGGTGGAACAGGCGGTGAACCTCGATGATGGCGACGAGGTTTACAACTGGCCCTGGCTCTACGCTGTCCAGGTAGGCGAGTGGGGGCTGACTGACGCCCAGGCCAAAAAGCTGCGCGACTATCTGCTGCGCGGCGGATTCTTCATGGCCGATGATTTCCACGGAAGCGAAGAACAGGCCTTTTTCGAGCAGACCATGAAAATGGTATTTCCCGACCGCCCGATCGTGGATATCCCGAATGACGATCCTATCTTCCACACCGTCTTCGACCTGAACGATCGATACCGTATTACGGGTGCGGAGCATCTGGATACGGGCTACAAGAAAGATGGCCGGGTTGCCCGTTGGGAGGGAATTTATGACGACAAAGGCCGCATCATGGTGGCCATCTCTCTGAATTCGGACATTGGCGATTCCTGGGAATGGTCAGACGACCAGTGGTATCCTCTGAAGTTTTCCGACCTCGGCATCCGCATCGGTGTGAACTACGTGGTTTACGCGATGACCCACTGAAAACCCGTTATGACCGATGCCATTACCGAACATAGTTACTACAATTCGCCCTTCTGTTACTCAAGAACAGTGGCTTATTCCGGTAAAACCGCTATTCTCATCAACAAGCGGCGATTCTCCGCGGAACATTTCATCGATTCTTTCGGGGGAGGGATTCGATGAACTGGAACGAGGAGAGTCGCCGTTAGCACTTTGGTAACCCCTTCTAGTTTCCCGATCTCATCTCTGGCTTCGCTCTCCTGCTGTTACCTGGCGATTGAACTCCCTTGACCGGTTTTTCGGCACGCTCAGCGATTTCCAGCGCTCACATGCAAAATGCTTAGCCAGCATCACGATCTGCCCCACGTGAAGCCCATAGTGCGCGACCTGGCGATTCACCGCCTGCATGACCGAATGGGCCTCGCCCCGGATGGTAATCGTGCGTCCCAGGTCTTTTTCCGATAGCGGCTCCAGGGCACGGAAGACCCTCGCCCAGCCATCTTCCCATGCATCCAGCAATGCCTTGCGCGTAGCGGGCGGATCAACGAATTCGCTGTCCCGGTCCCGATCCGGCTTCTCCCCATCCGTAGTAAGAAAATCGGTGAAGCGGGAGCGCATGTTTCCCGACATATGCTTGACGATGATCGCGATCGAGTTTGATTCCGCGTCGAGAACGGCCGTGAGCTGCTCGTCCGTGACCTGCTCCATCGCTAGTTCGGCAACCTTCTTATACTGCCGGAATATTGCCAGCGAATCCTCTATATACGACGTCGTGAATTGAAGTGCCATGCCCCCATTTTAGGCCTTGGGACATCTTCCCCAGCCACTTCGCAAGGAGCGTTTTGGCTTTGTAATCAGGGCCTAAGACAAAGTTGGGCTTTAGTGCTTGCGTGAGAACCTGTCCCGACCACGAATCAAGGGGTGCCCCATATCTCGCTCGTTTTTCGCGAGATGTGGGATACCACGGCTGCCGATCTACATTTTTCGGCTCTCCAGGAACTGCCAATCGAGGTCCGTGGCATCCCACATCTCGCGAAAAACGAGCGAGATATGGGGCACCCCTTGATTCGTGGTCGGGACAGGTTCTCACGCAAACGCTAAAGCCCCCGCGCTCTTTCTGGCCGAGCAATCCATTCAGGTGTCTCCTCAAAACTCGCCACAAACGCTGTGTCACGCGACAAACATCTCGAAGCGCGGAATCACGTACATATTGTCGGCAAACTGTGCTTCATCGCCTCTCCAATTTCCTCTTGCACCGGTTAACCTGACAATCTGTTGGCTGAGGTCGATCGATACGTGGAACTCAATCTGAGTACGGGCTGGACCTTTCACGGCCTTAGCCTCATCACCCTCGAGAATCGCTTCTTGCGCGTCCACATCATGCCACAAGCCGGCGGCAGGATTTGGCAAATCACCCATAAGCCAACCGGCACCGATATCCTCTGGAACAACCCTCGTATCCACCCCAGGCAACATGCCATTCACACACCGTACGACGATGTCTGGAGTGGCGGTTGGGATGAGCTTTTCCCCGTCGACGAGGAGAGCAGGATTCTGGGCGAGCGATATCCGGACCACGGGGAATTATGGACCGGCCAATGGGATGCGGAGCCCTTCTCTCACCAACACGAGGTCGGTGTCGTGCTCAGATTCCAAACCCCAATCAGTTCTTTTGCGGTGGAAAAGACGATTGTCCTGCGGCGCGATCATTCACAGCTTTTCTGTAAGCATCTTTTCACCAATCTCGGGGGAAATGCGTTTCCATTTTTGTGGAAGCTGCATCCCGCATTCAACGTTACAGAGCAACACCGCATCGACTTTCCCGCCATGCAAGTGGTGCGTGAGCCCTCATTTTCGGGCAGCCTTGGCGATGCGCCGCTCCAGTTTGCATGGCCACATGCGGGCCAGATTGATCTGCGCCGGGTTCCGAAGCCCGAAGAGCGGGCACTCTATTTCTTTTATGGAACGCAGATGCGGGACGGCTGGTGTGCCATTACGAATACGGCCACTGGCTTATCGTGCGGACTGCGTTTCGACCCTACGGTCTTCCCATGCTGCTGGATGTTCTCGAGCTACGGCGGCTGGCGGAACCTGAACGTCGCCGTCCTCGAACCCTGTACCGGCTATCCGCTGAATTTCGAAGCCCTGCTTGCAGCGGGCAGGCAGAGAACTTTAGAGCCCGGTGAATGCCTCGCAACGGAGGTTCTTTTCACCGTCCAGCAGGGCCTCCGTTCCGTCTCAGGGATGGACGCGGATGGAAAGATGGTCGAAGCTCCTTTGCCTTAACTCTCACTCGACCTGCGCAATGGATTTCGTCTCTGCTTTCGGCTCCATGGAAAGCAGAATTGCCGCCGTGATGGCCAAAGCGATACCGGCGATCTGTACCTTGGTGAGACCTTCATGAAGAAAGGCTACCGCTAGCATAACGGTCAGCAGCGGGTACAGCGATATCAGTGAAATAACGACGGAAGCTTTACCGCCGCTCTCGAGTGCTGCGAAGCTTGTCAGCGCTCCTAAGCCATTCAGGGTACCGCCGAGAATGGCAAGAAAGGTCACCAGCTTCGAAACATGCCAATGCATGGGCACGGCCACCAGCAGGACCGCTGAGATAGCGATCATGGCATAGGCGAACCATAGAAACGAAAGCTCACTAGAGATGCGATTGGTCGAAAGCTTTTGCGTGACGCCCGTCACTCCATAAAACACCAATGCAATGATTGCAAACCACAACCAGGCTGGAATCGTCGACATTGTCCTCCTAAATACTCAGAAGATAGATAGCCGGGAGTGCGAGAACAAATCCCAGTACCTGCCACTTGCTCAGCCGCTCACGAAGAAAGGTAATCGCCAGAATTACGGTTACCAGAGGAAAGAGAGCAGTTGTGGGAACCACAATCGAAGCTTTCCCGCCGATCACCATCGCATGGAAGAAAGCGATGTTCCCCGTGCCCCCCAGGAGGCCAGTGATGAAAGCCCATGTGATACCAGATCTTCTTTGCGTACCCCCAGCCAGGCGTGGGGATTGCAGCACCAACAGGATGAGCGGCAGAATCCCAATGGTGAAGAAGATCTGGTTGGTATCAGCGTCCACGCTGGCGGACGCAACTTTCGAAACGACACCCCAGGCGCCCCAGCAAACGATCGTGAGCAGGGAATAAAACAGCCAGGAGGGCACGCCGGCAATTCTGGTGCGCAGTTCGTTCTTGGAATTGGCAGCTATGACGCCACACCCGCAGAAACTTCCAGGAGATGCCCGAGGATAACGGCTGCCTCATTCATAAACAAGAACCGTTGCGATTGAAATTGTGATCCTTCCTTCGCTTTGAAGGCCGGATCGTTGCCGGCTAGTTCAGCACAGAGAGCAGCACCTTCAGTGTCTTCCCTGGACTTTTCGTGATCAATTCGAAAGCCTCTTGCCCCTGATCCAGAGGCTTTGTGACCGTATATGGGCCGAGATCGATTTCTCCCGCAGTCAGCAAAGACAATGCCCGCTCAAAATCGACCGGTGTATAAGCGAAGGACATCACGACACGATGCTCCTTGCGAATGCTGGTGACAAAATCCACTTCACTACGCTGTTGTGCCATTCCCAATAGCACCACCTGCCCACCGGGTTTGCACAGGTCGAAGGCCATCTGCCGTGCACTGGCGCCGCCACTCGCGTCCAGGACAACGTCGAATCCCCACCCCGCATGATCTTTGGCCTGGTCCACTCCTTGCGGGGTTCCACTGTTGATGGCTGCGCTCGCGCCGAGATCCCGCATTGTGCTCAATCGCTCTTCATTGACATCCAGCACAGTAATCTCTCGTGCGCCGATCCTTCGCGCGGTGAGTAGCGCCAGGGACCCCATCGTTCCTCCACCCACAATTGCCAACCGGAAGAATGGCGGAAGCGAAACCAGCCGGAATAAGTGGATGATGTTGGCTAGAGGCTCTGCCAGCACGGCGCGCGACGAAGTCAGCGAATCGGGAATATCGTAAATTTGCGACTCTGGCAGCGCGACAAACTCGGCAAAGCTGCCGGCAGTCTGATCCATCCCGAGAAGCCGCCAATTTGCGCAAAGATTCTGTGAGCCGCTCAGGCACGCAGCACAGTGGCCGCAACTGACCAACGGATTCGCAACCACTCGCCTTCCATCTCGGCGGCGCCCCACAAGTTCGTGGCCAAGCACCAGCGGCGGCCGGCGGCGCGGGCTATGGCCGAGAAACCCGGATACATCGGAGCCGCAGATGCCCGTGAGCTCGATGCTTACCAATGCCTCGCCGGCCGCGGGCTCGGGCTTGGGAGCTTCGCCCAACACAACACTTCCTGGAGCGGTCAATATCAAAGCGCGCATTGGATACGGTGTGAGCCTCGGCGTTGCAAACGGTGGTCAGCAAAGTGTGTTCGGTTAATCCATCGCTGCTTCTGCGTGGTTCCTTGACAGGCTGAACGGTTTCCAGACCTGCGGCTGGCTCGCGAATCGTCGCGGCGTGCAAAGAGCATATTTCTTGAATACGGAGGCGAAATACGCGGGATTGCAGAACCCACAAAGTTCGGCCACCTCGGCGATGTTCAGCCGGGGATCCAGCAGCATCCGCTTCGCAAGCTCAACTCGTTGTCGGATGAGGTAGGTTTCCAGCGTCATCCCCGTTGTCCGCCGGTAGACGCGGCTGAGATGCCCAGTCGACATCTTCATCGAGTCGGCGATTTGCTGAATAGTCACCCTCGCCACTCCGCGTTCTTCGACCAATTGATGGACCGTGAGGACGATCTTGCTTTCGCGCTGGCTGAAGGTCCACGCAACCTGCCGAGCTAAGAATTCGGCGAATTGGCGGAACGATTCACAGAGAGCGAAGGGGTTGGGCGCGCATAAAATATCGCTGATCGCTTGATCTTTCCTTGCGTTCAGTGTGCGCGGATTTGTGCCTACGCTGATCATTTCCAGGGCCAGGTGCTCCAGGGCCCAGGTAAGAAAGGCACGAGCCTGGGGCAGGTACGCGCCGGATCCCGGGGCGGGCAAGGCTCGAGCAAGAAGATCGCGAACCGCTGCGTCCACTTTTTGCCCCGACTGGATCGCCTTCACCAATGGCGCCAGAGACTGACCCGGCTGGCGGTCTGGCGCAACCGACTCCTCGAAGAAGCAGATCGGCCGGTTACTACTTTCCAGGGCCGCATGCGCCTGATGGTAGGCCCGCAGTAAATCTTCCGGCCGTGCGTGCGAAGCGCTGATGCCAAAACGCGCGCTGCCCATGCCCTGCGTTCTTACCGCCGTCAAGATCGCTTCCGCCAACTCTCGCAGCGAGCCCTGTCCATGACGAGGGTTGCGGTTCTCCTGCCGCGTAAAGACGCACACCTCACCGGGCCGAGCCGAGACAGCAAGGCTATTCGGCCAGTTCCGGCATATGTCCTCCACGATGTGAACGAGCCGGCTCATCGTAAGGTTGTCGGCGATTTGCGGGTGGCTCACACCGGCGTTCGATCCCTGCTCAATCGACATCACAAGCACTGTGTTCGGGAGCGCTTGCAGGCTGATACTCGCAGCGAGGGAGTCAAGTTGGCCCTTGTCACCGATCTCCCCGGAGAGCAGGATGGCCGCCAGTTCTTTTCGATTTAAAGCTAGTTCGCGCTCCTGAACTCGCTGCAACTCACCCATAATTTCCAGGCGTTTCCATGAATTCGCGATGTAGCGCGCGAAAAGCTCGAGGATCCTCACCATTTCTGCCAACTGTACGCTGTTGACGACCTGCACCTGGTAGTAGGCAGCCTCTAATTGTGCAAAATCGATGTGCGCCTGGCCGGCGAGAGTCCTTTGCACATGCGAAAAGCCTTCTGCGGTCGGGCGCGCATTGAGCACCTGGCCGGAGAAGAGCGTGCCCAGGTACTGCCCGTCGCATATCACCGGTACAGCGATGTCCGTCAGTCCGACGTGGCAGCAATATACCTGGGTTCGACCCGTGGCCTGACACCGTTGCTTGGCCGGCACATCGGAATGCGCACATGTTTCTTCTTCGTGAGCTCCGAAGCCATGCACGCGGTCGCAGAAGGCCGTACTGGGAGAACTACGATTCGAAAACGCGCTTCCATCCACCTGCAGCTGCACCAGCGCGTCCCCGGTGGTTACTCTCTCTTTGTGCTCCGCCTTCAATGGATCAAGCTCGTCCACCCACATCAGCTCGACATTGCGAATAGGACTGTTGTTGTTAAGCAGAAGAAGGAAATATTTGAACAGCTCCAGATCTTTTTGGAATTCCTGCCTTAGCGACGCACTCAGAATAGCCTTTTGTTTTTTCATCACAGCCATCGAGCCTCACTGTCCTCAAATGAAAATACGGTACACCTCGCAAAAGCAAAATTACGATAAATTCTGTTGTTTTAGTGATTTCTGCTGTGTTTCGGTGACGTGAATGCGCGAGAAGGCGCTCTTCATCCCCTGTGTCGAAAAACACTGAGCTTCCTGTCCATGAAGGGCTGAGCCTGGATAAGAAACCGCGACCTCCCCTCGAACCGGTGGGAGCCCCCTGCTTCAGCAGGGGGGAGCTGGACTTCAGTCCAGCGGGAAAGCGGCTGATTTCTCAGGCGTGGGCTTTAGCCCTGGATTTTTGAGGCCAGCCGCTAAAGCGCATGATCAAAATCGAATTCTTTTCTCCAGACGGACTTCGGGTGGAGGGATCTGCGGCTTCCTTTCCCGATCTCACCCCATGAAGGGGACGGCCTTCAAGCCGTCCGTCATCCCCCCAAAACAAATCCGGCTTTAGCCGCTGAGGGACGGAGCCCGGCGTTTACCACTGATATCTACGGGTGTGCTCGGATCGTCAGCCCACCATCAACCACGATTTGCGTGCCGGTGATAAACGAGGAAGCATCCGTAGCCAGAAAGAGCGCCGCCCGGGCGACGTCCTCAGGCACGCCGCGACGTCCCAGCGGATGGAGGGCCGTGGTTTGAGCAGCCAAATGCGCTGGGTCCGGGGCATTACGCAGATAGGTGTCCCAAAGTCGCGTATCCACGTAGCCAGGACAAAGAGCGTTCACCCGTATGTGGCGGTGAGCCAGCTCCAGCGCCAGGTTCCGCGTCAGCGCGACCAAACCAGCCTTCGAACACGCATAGGGGATTGCATTGGCGAAGGCATGGGTGGAGTGGATCGAACTAATATTGATAATCGCTCCGCCAGTGACCGGAAAGAAGGGAAGCATCCTCTGGGTGAGAAAGAAGGGTGCGCGCAGGTTCACCGCCTCGATTCGATTCCAATCAGCGGCAAGTATTTTCTCGAACGGCTTATCCATCTCAATCCCTGCATTGTTGACCAGCACGTCGAGTTGTTCGTGGGTTTTCGAGAAGCGGTAACCGATTGCTGCTATATCTTCCAAAGTTTCGAGATTCGCCAACACGAAACTCACCGGCCGATCCGGGTACTTCCCGGTTAGCTCCTGTACCAAAGCCTCACCCGGCTCGCGATCGCAATCCACGACGACGACGTTTGCTCCAGCTTTTTGCAAACCTTGTGCGATCGCGCGGCCGATGCCGCGCGCACCCCCGGTAATCATTGCGGTCTTCCCGCGCAGGCAATTCTCTACCGGACCGTTTGGTGAGGAATTTACAGATTTCATATAAGGGCCTCGAGTTATCTACTTACCCAACTCATCTAAAAAAACCAGTTCTGAAGTCTGTGGTAAGGGCAAGACAACGGTTAACCCTTTCCTGAGAAGATCCCTACCGCTCACCTGGCGGTCTGCCGCGCTGTGATCATGAAAACGCAGACGGTACTGACGATCGGGTCGAAGTCCCTGCAAGATGAAGGAGTGTGTAGACTCATCTTTGGTAGTTCCGCGAAACGCATACAAAACACCCTGTCCACGCTTTGCATCGAAATATTGAACGCCGTCCCAGTGCACCCCATCTGGCCTTTGCGAGACGTGGTATAAATCCGCGTCGCGAATCAACGGTCGCAGCGCTTTCTTGTAGAGCACGAACTCAGTCCTGGCGGCGGCATGCTGCTCTGCTGTCCATGCCGTTGTGTCCTGCATGATGGTCAGCCAGCCCATCATGCCGCTGCGCAACATGTAGCGAAACTCCCCTGTGTTCGAAGTAGGCCACTTCGCTTCGTAGTCTTCCAGCATCGCCGGCGGCAGCAGATGGCTCGCGTCGTAGAATGCGCGGCGGTTCGAGACCGGATCATAGGAGTCAGTTATCGAAAAGTAATCGCCATGAGCCGCGCTCCCGAAATCCACCATGCGCCCACCGTCATTGCAAATTTCCAGTAGCAGCCCGGGATGCTCCCGGCGTATCCCCGCGTAGATATCGTAGTAGGCGTTCACGGCATGGTAGTTCACATCAGTCGAGTTGGAGGCATTTGGCATCGCGATGCCGCTGCCCTTTACCGTCGACACTTGCGGCGGACTTGCAATGGCATGTGGATGGTCGGTGCGTGCACAGTTCTTGGCTACCAGGTATCCATCGTGTTCGAGCATGTCGAGGTGATAGTCGGTAACGATGCGATTCACTTCACGCTTGGCATAATCCTTCACCGCGGGAACACCAAGGTCCATCGTCCTGCCGACAAATTCGTGCGGCCTCCAATCCGGGGGAACATCCGCAACCAGCCAGTTGTTTACCGTGGGATCGTGAACGCTGAGGGCGCCGGGATTGGTGTCCACCCCCGCCTGCGCCCAATTCACCCAGATACCAAACTTCAATCCGCGGCGGTGGGCTTCCGCTGCAATCGGGGCAAGGCCGTGGGGGAATTTTGTAGGGCTGGGATACCAGTCGCCCACCCCGCGAAACCACCCGGCATCGATATGAAACATCTCCAGGCCAAGTTCTGAGGAATCGCGAAGCATACGCATTGCAAGCGCTTCATCCACTTGCATCCCGCTTCCCCAGCTATTGTTTACCAGCAATGGGTAGGCAGGATTTTTCCACGTCGTTGGGTTGTTCAATACCTGCCGCACCCACGGGCGCAAGATGTTGCCCAGGCCATCCACTCCGCCCCTGAAACCACCGATCAGGATGGTCGGCGACTGAAACGTTTCGTTTGCGGAAAGACGTGTACGAAAAGGACCTGGATCCGGGTTCAGCCCGACTGACCCGTGTAACGAGGCAGCATCGCGTGCGAGGGTCAGGCGTGTGCGCCCGCTGAACTCGATTCCCGCGTACCAGCCATCATGAGACGCATCTTCGCGCTCCACCATGAACCACGGGATGATCTCTGGTGGTTCCTCATTGATGGCATAGCTGCTGGACCTGCCCTCCCAGAGATATCCCGGCATGATTGGAGCCGAATGAGTTCCAACGTCCGAAGGTTTGCCCGCTCCTTTATCGATATAGAGTTCGTTGAGCGATATTGCCGAAGCCACTGGAAAGCTGAAGTCGAAAGCGTCCTGAAGAGGCAGCCACATCTCGTGTGTATCAAGATTCTCAATGCGAATCGTGTGCTCGATGGGGCCAAACTCTGCCCGCGCCTTCCATTCCCAGCTTAACCGTAGTCGCGGCGAGGTAGAGCGGTAGACGAACGTGACCGTCTTCGGGGTCACACGGCTATGCTCTCGATCGAGCTTCCAGTGCAGCGGGACCATCCGGCCGTCGATCTCGACGGAATCAATCAAGCTCTCGGATGCGGTATTCCTCCACGCCGGCAGCCCTTCGCTGCGCAGTAAGGTAAGCTGCGGGGCTTCATCTCCGGCATGTAGCTCCACGCTCGTCTGCCTGGTCCGAAGAACTGCATTGACCTGGGCATAAGATGCCAAGCCGTAACCGAGTGCGAGCGCCGCCAACCACAAACCTATATTCCGCACGCGAACACCAGGTAACAAAACTCCCCACCTATGAAGCTTCTCAAAATTAGCTCCGCAACAAAACCCCGGGTGCCCCATATCTCGCTCGTTTTTCGCGAGATGTGGGATACCACCAATCTCAACGAAATGTGCCTATTGGGCTCCAGAATTCGAAGGTCACAAGCTGTGGCGCACCCGCAATTTTGTTGCAACCTGATTTCCCAATCCCCAGCCGAGCACTCATCTGGATTAGTCCCACGTTTTATAGTTTGGCCGGGTCCGCACTGCCCGGAGTGTTTGGAACCAAAACACGGAGTTCCAGAGGAGGAACGGTCACCTGATCTCTGAACGTCACGGCAGAGATAAGATCGCGATGCTCCCCGGAAAGTTTTACCGTCTTGGGGCTGTCGCTGAAGTTAAGCAGGAAACGAAAGGAGCCGCGATCGTTTTGACGAAGAGCAAAGTCCATCCCCTCAGGCATTTCGGCCCCAACCTCGACCTTTGCCAATTCGCAAGCGCGTCGAGCGAGATCCACGTAGAACCGCGGCTCCAGAAGGGTGCCAACATAAATCACCTTTCCCTTGCCGTAGTCTGCAATCGTAACGGCAGGTTGTCCGGCATAGTAGTCCTTCTGGTAAAGGAAGAGTGGCCTGGCGCCGTCAGATTCCAGGATGTCAACCCAACCCTTGGCCGTGTACTCTCCTTGCCATTCCGAGGAAGTAGAACGGACAACATTGTCCGGGCTTGGCTTGTAGGCAGCAGGGTCGACGGGGAAGTCGAGCCAACGCTGCTCGGTTGAAGGCTGGAGTAGTGTGAAACTCTTAACCCGAACCTTGGCCAAAGCTTCCAGGGGTCCAGGAGGCACTTGTGTCGCAAGGTTATCCTCATTCTTGAAACCCGAGCGCGCGCTCAGTACCAGCACGCCTCCCTGGTTTACGAAGGCCTCCAGACTCTGCGCTACGGCCTTATCGACCACATGAAGAGAAGGAGCAAGCACGATCTTGTATTTGTCGAAACTAGCTGTAGGCTCCACGAAGTCGACGTTCAATGACCAACGGTTGAAAGAACTCGAAAAGACCTTAAGTTGTTCAAGGTAAGGAAATTTGCCGTTGCCGATGTCGAGCGCCCAAAGGCTGTCATAGGAAAGAATCTCCGCCACCACTGAGGGTGTCTCGGCGCGGATAAACTCGGACCCCACTTTTTCCAACTCTGCGCCCATGCGTGCGACCTCAGGAAATGCCGCACTCGGAGTTCCGTCATAGTTCAGAAGCCCTTGCCAATACTGCTCGCTCCCTCCGTTGCTCATGCGCCAACGGAAGAACAAGATGCCGTCGGCTCCGTGCGCCAACCTCTGCCATGCCCAGAGCCGGGCAAGGCCGGGCGGAGGTGTTGTGTCGCGAAGGGTGTAAGGCCCAAAAGTGCCGCTCCGGATTTCAAGCGCCTGGAATGATTTGCCGTGATTGAAACCCCGCATGAGATCTGTAGCAAAGGCCGGCTCCGAGTATTCACCGACACGGGGATAGTTGTCTTCGCTCAGAAAGTCCAGCGGTTTGGCAAATTCGAAACAGTTCATGGAAAGAGAAGGACCGTTGTGGGTGATGAATTGGCCGCTGGTATGCTGGCGCAGCAAGCTGGCCTGAAAGGCCAGGAACTCGGCGATATTGGCGGAAAAGAATCTTTTGCTTTCCAGAACCAGGGGCGCCTGAAGAGCATCTTCTGCGACATTCGATCGCAGAAGCACCTGGTTCCAGTCACTGTAACTGTGACCGTAAGAAACCGTTATCAGGCGGCGGTTCAGCTCATCGATCGTTTGGAATTTGCTCTTCAGGGATTGCTGGAACTTTGGCTGGCAATAGGCTTCGTCGTAACATTCCGCACCCCACCCTCCCATTTCATTGTCAATCTGCCAGCCGATGACTCCCGGATGACGGCCGTAATGGGTACCTAGCGCCGTGACCAACTTCGACACGTACTGCCGGTAGAGTGGATTGTTCAGGCACATGAACCCCATGCCTCCCCAGCGACGGCGGACTCCTGCTTCATTGACCAGGTAGAAGTCTGCATGTTTCTCAACCAGCCACGCTGGAGGGACATAGGACGATGTACAAAGAACAACGCGAATGCCGTTACGATTGAGTATCTCCAGCACGCGATCGAGCCACGCAAAATCGTAGCGGCCTTCCGCGGGCTCCATGCGTTCCCAGTTGGTGTCCGCCAAGCGCACGGTACGGAATCTTGCCTGCTTCATGAGCTGGGCGTCAGTTTCCCACCGCTCCGGAGGCCAGTCTTCCGCATAGTAGTCGACGCCGAATTCCATTCGGTCGGAAAGACCCGCAGGGACCTGATCCCCTGCCTTCGGGACCGCTGGACGTGCGTAAGCAGGCAGAATCGAGGCGGCCGTAACCGCCGCCATGGCAGTCAGAAATTCGCGCCGGTCAAGATCGAAGGTCATTTCCTATTCCTTCCGTATCGCTTGCTGGTGTGCGGCGGTCCCGTCCCGGCGAGACAAGACTAGATGAACTGACGTTCATCGGAGGGCCAAAAACCCAAGGCTTATCTGATTTAACGTTTGTTATTTTGCAATGTGCTTGAAACTTCCGAGCCCATCCCGCATAGTCAGCCTCATTCGCAGATCATAAGTCCCGGGACCGGCAGAATCATCGAAGGGATGCAAAATTATGGAGAACAGCAGCAGGTCAATAGTTGAAATTCCGCATAGGGCGTGGCGGAATTCCGCGACGACTCCAGCGATTCTCTTCCGTCATTTGGCCCTCCTGGCCATGATGTTGCTGGCAATTCCCGTATGGGCGGCGGTGGGTGGGCGCATCGTTGGCACCATCACCGACCCCACCGGCTCCGTGGTTCCGGGCGCGCAAATAACCGTGACCAATACCGCGACCGGCATCGTTCAGCATTCCGCCTCAGACAGCAAGGGGTTCTTCTCTTTCGAAGATTTGGCCGTGGGCACATACGATTTGAAATTGGAGAAGGAGGGCTTCAAGGTCTATCAAAAGGTAGGGATTGTTCTGGATGCGAATGCTGCGATCGCTTCGGACGCCATATTGCAGCTCGGGCAGGCCACACAAGAGGTGACGGTATCGAGCAACAGTGTTCAGGTCGACACGACTTCTACTCAGTTGGGCCAGGTGATCGACGATACAAAGATGACCACGGTTCCCCTGAATGGCCGCAGCTTTCTCAATTTGCTGGCCCTGCAGCCTGGGGTCGCCCCGGTTTCGTCCGGAGTGACCAGCTATGCCCTGTTATCGACGCAAGGTCAACTCTCCATCAACGGTGGCAGAGAAGCCTCCAACGCTTTCATGGTCAACGGAGCCCTGGTCGAGGAGGGCAACGCGAACAGCGCGGGCCTTACTCCTAACCTGGATTCGATTGCCGAGTTTCGCATTCTGACCAATAGCTTTGACGCGGAGTATGGGGAATTCAGCGGTGGCCAGGTGAACGTCATCACCAAGTCAGGCGGCAACCGCTTTCACGGAAGCGTTTTTGAATTCTTGCGCAACGCCGATCTGGACGCGAGAAACTTCTACAGCGCAGATCGCGGCAAATATATCCAAAACCAATTCGGTGGCACGATTGGCGGCCCAATTCTCCCCAAGAAAAAGCTCTTCTTCTTTGCCGACTACCAGGGCACTCGGCAGGACATCGGGCAAAACACCGGGCTCATCCCCGTACCCACCGCGGCGAATCGCACTGGGGACCTTTCCAATAATGCGAGCGCACTCACCGGTTCCGTTGCCGGAAGCTATTGGGCGAGCCAGCTTTCGCAGAATCTTGGATATCAAGTAACCGCCGGCGAACCCTATTACACGACAGGCTGTACATCCAGCCAGGCATGCGTCTTTCCCAACGCGGTGATCCCGGCGAGTGCAATCAATCCCATCAGCGTAAATCTGCTGCAGTACGTCCCCGCAATCAACACCCCAGGCGGATATTACTCGACCTCGGCGTTTAATCTGATCGACAACGACAACGAGGAAGCCGCTCGTGTCGACTGGACACCAGGCCGCCACACGGTGTCCGGTTATTACTATCAGGACAGCTTCACCGAATCGCAGCCCTATTTCGACGACAATCTTCCCGGATTTGGGGCCAACACCACCCAGGGAACAAGGCTCGTCGACCTCTCTGACGTGACCACCATCAGCGCAACCGCCCTGAACGAGGCGCGTGTCTGGTATTTTCGGCTCACGCCCAGGAGCTTTCCGACCGGTGGAGTCGGCGTCACTCTCCCCTCGCTTGGCTTTCCTTCCCCGGAAGACGGGGGACCTATCAACAACCTTCCTCAATTGGCCGGAGCCCCCAGTATCGGACTCAATGAATTCAGCTTTGGCGTAGATTCGTTTTTTGAGAATAGCTGGTCTCACAACACTTTTGGCGTGCTCGACAACTTCACCCTGATCCGGGGAACGCACAGCATCAAGTTTGGCGGCGAGGGCATTTACGCGCAGATCAATCTGCATCTGACTGCCGACAACAATCCTAGTTACTCATTCAACGGCAACGAAACCGGCTCCGACTTCGCTGATTTTCTGATTGGGGCGCCAGCGGTCTTTTACCAGGGAGTGGAAGCCCCTCTGTATTCTCGTAACAAGTACTTCGGAATTTATGCAGAAGACAGCTGGCGGGCAACACCAAATCTCACCGTGAATTACGGGCTGAGGTGGGACGTGCCACCACCCTGGACGGCCAATCCAGCCGAGATTGAAACCATTGTTCCGGGTGAGCAATCGGTTGTGTTTCCAGGCGCGCCCACCGGTTGGGTGTTTCCAGGCGATCCTGGAATCCCGAAAAGTCTGGCGCCCATCCGATACAACAATCTGGCGCCGCGCTTCGGATTCGCCTACGCGCCCAGCGCATCCAGCGGGTTCCTGTCCCGCTTAGTAGGCAGCCGTGGTGAAACCAGCATCCGCGCCGCCTACGGAATCTTCTACACCAACTTCGAAAACGTAGCCGCACTCAATACCAACGGAGCGGCCCCGTACGGATTCTTCTGGTTTAGTCCTGCCCCGCCGGAATTTGCGACACCCTTCGTAGATCGGCAGACGGGCATTAATAATGGCCAGCGTTTCCCGGTCACCTTTCCCACTCCCCCTTCGGTGCAAAACCCGAATACCACCGTAAATTGGCCACAGTATCTTCCCATCGCCTCGTCACCGGGATTCTGGTACAAGAATCGCGTCCCGTACGCGGAGCAATTCAATTTATCCATTCAGCGCCAAGTTGGCCAGCATAGCGTGGTCATGGCGAGTTACGTGGGCACTGTCGGACGCAAGTTGTTGACGAATGTGGAGGCCAATCCAGGGGATGCCGCGCTGTGTTTGAGCGTGAGCCAGGTAAGCCAGGTTGCGCCTGGAAGCCCAACCTGCGGGCCCAACGGAGAAAATGGCGTATATACGACCGCGAGCGGTACGGTCATCAATAGTACCCGTGGACCGCTCGGACCAGACTTCGCCAGCGACAACTACATCATCACGCTCGCTTCCTCGAGCTACAATTCCGGCCAGCTCTCGTGGCAATATCGCACCGCTCCGTTCGAGTTTCTCGCCGGCTACACCTGGAGTAAGTCCATCGACAATGCCTCGGGGTTTGGCGACAACACGAATCCTTTCAACCACCAGGCCAGCCGGGGCCTTTCCGGATTCAATGTTCCACAAAATTTCGTGCTGAGCTACCACTACGAACTTCCTATCGGGCGGTTGGGTGGGCCAAAATTCCTGACCAATGGATGGGTGCTGAGCGGCATCGCGCGCTTTGCTTCCGGTACGCCGGTGTCGATATCCGAGCAGGATGACAATTCACTCCAGGGAACTTCTGGGGGTGGTACTGGCTATGGCACCGACGTTCCCAACTACACGCCCGGCCGGCTAAACCGCGGAGCCAATCCCCGCGCCTGTATCAATAATCCGAGCTGCCAGCCGTATTTCAATACCAACCTATTCAGCAAAGAGATCGTCGGGTATATAGGCAACTCGATGCCCAGGTTCTTCTCTGGACCAGGCATCAACAATTTCGATACAGCCCTGCTGAAGGATACTCATTTCGAGAAGGGTATTGTGGTGGAAGCGCGCTTTGAATTCTTCAATACGTTCAATCACACTCAATTTTCAAACCCTTCCGGTAACATCAACAACAGCGCATTCGGGGTAGTGACGGCGGCTCAAAATCCTCGCATTGGACAAGTGGCGCTCAAGGTCAGCTTCTGAGGTCTTCATCGCGTGAAAATTACTAAGGTCGAGGCAATCTATGTTCGATTGCCTGAAGTGAAAGAACAGTGCGATAGCGGGCAGGACGCCATCGTGGTGCGGGTAGAAACTGATGCCGGCATTACTGGGATCGGCGAGGTTGATTCGAGCCCGATGGCGGTTAAAGGCGCAATCGAGGGTCCCTTTTCCCACACCATCACTTCTGGTCTCGGGCAGTTGCTTGTGGGCGAGGATCCGTTCGAAACCGAGAAGCTTTGGTACAAGATGTACGAGCAGAACATCTACTCCGGCCGCCGCGGCATCGCTATCCACGCCATGAGCGGTATTGACATGGCGTTGTGGGACATCAAGGGTAAGGCGCTTGGCATGCCGGTGTGGAAGCTGCTGGGCGGAGGATTTCGCAAGAAGATTCGCTGCTACGCAAGTTCGCTCTTTGGAGCGACCCCCGCAGCTACACGGGAGAAAGCGCAGCGTTATAGAGATCTCGGGTTCACCGCAGTAAAGTTCGGATGGGCTCCCATGGGAAAAGACGAGCGCACAGATATCGCGCTCGTATCGGAAGCGCGTAAAGGCCTTGGCGATGAAGTTGATCTGTTGATCGATGCGGGGCTCGTCTGGGATGCGAAAACGGCCATCAAGAGAGCCTATACCTTTAGCAACTACAACATTTTTTGGCTCGAAGAACCGCTACACCCGGATGACTACGACGGCTATCGACTCTTGAGCGAGGCGAGTGATGTCCGCATAGCCGCCGGTGAGGAAGAGAGTTCTCGTTTGAGCTATCTGGAACTGATGGATCGTGGAAAGATCGACATCGTTCAGGTCGACCTGGCGAGGTGTGGCGGCTTTACTGAGGCTATGAAGATCGCCAGCCTGGCGTGGGATCGTGGAAAGCCGGTGGCGAACCACGGGTTTACGACCTACATCAATGTGGCCGCCGCGCTGCATTGGTTGAACGCCGTACCGAATGCGCTGATCTGCGAATTTGTTGCCCAGGAAGGGACTGGTCTGCGCGACATGCTGACCCGGCAGAGTTTCGTGGCGAAGGATGGATATCTTTCCATTCCGGATGAACCGGGGTTGGGCATCGAGCTCAACGAAGACGCTGTAGCAAAGTATCGCGTAAGCTGAGGGTTCCGTCCAATTGACACGCCGAAGCAGGGATTCGATGCGGTTGCTGCTCGTGCTCGGCTTGACCTGCTCTGCGCTTGCGCAAACAGCGCCCCAGGCGCCATCCAGAATTCCACCCCGCAGATCCTCACAATTACAACAGGCGCCGGCAGGAGTGAATGCTTCCTTGCCGCGTCTACCATACCTGCCTTGGAGCGAGAGATGGTGGACGCGCATGTTCGATGCCGGGATCAAGTATGTGCGGATTGGTCAATACGAAGACACTTCGGATCAAGTGGGCTGGGATTGGGTTGAGCAGAAGAAGGGTCAATTCAGACTCGGGAGCAAGATCGATGATTATGTGAACTCCCTGGTAGAAAACGGGACCACCATCGAGTTTCAAGTGCTCTATGGCAATCCCATCTACACCTCTCAGGCCGGGATTCTTCCGTCGACCACGGTCCCTACTATCTCTTCCATACGCAATGGAGATCGCGGTCTCTACTCTATCTTTTGGCCTCCAACCAAACCGGAGCAGGTGGCTGCTTTTCTGCGTTACACAAAATTCCTGGTTAACCACTTCCGAGGGCGAGTCCGTTACTATTCGCTATGGAATGAAGAAGACATAAACTATTGGAACCCTTATCCGAATCCTCAGGATTACGGGCATCTGTTGGCCGCATTCATAAAGACGGTACATGACACCGACCCGGATGCAAAGATCGTATCCGGTGGTTTGGCCGAGCGAAGCCCCGACTTCGCGCGAAAGGTTCTCGACGCGTGCGAGTGTGCCGGCGATCTTGATGTATTCGCGTACCACATCTATCCCGGGGGATTCTCGTCGAACACGCCTCCCGAACAAATGGATTCGGAGGCGCAAGGGAACCACACGACGGTTGCCTTGCGTGACGCAGTCAGGGCTTATCCGGGAGTCCGAAAGGATCTGCAATTCTGGAACGACGAGTATAACTCGGTGACCGGGTACATCCCGGAGATGGATGAGTCGATCCAGGCCAAATACGTTTCTCGCGCCATTATTTATAACTGGGCCGAACACATTCCGACGTTTGTGTGGGAATTGATCAACGATACCAACACGGGCGAAGGGAATGACTTTGGAATCATCAATGGGAAGATGTTACGGCCGTCCGATTTTCAACCAAAGCCCGTGTATTACGCGATAGAGCGTACCAACGCACTCTTTGGGGATACGGTTCGTGATCCGGATATCGAGCTCAAGCCCAAGGGAGCGGCAGACGATGCCCCATTCTTCGCCTATGGCTTCAAGTCGCGCACAGGAAAGAGCATCGTGGCCTATTGGCGAGCCGCAAGGATCCTCCCCGGGCATGGGTCACCGTCAATCTCGATGGAGGTCTCGTTGAGGAACAGCGGTATTGTGCATCCGGTGCTTATTGATCTGGATTCCGACACGGTATCCCCGATCACCTGGGAAAGTGAATCGGAGCACGTGCTGCGAGTTCCCGTACGTGACAGTTTGATGGCAATTGCAGACGCAACCTACTTCGACTGGGCTGTTCTTCCAGAGATTCCGGGTGGTTTGACTGCGAAGCAGAGCGGAGCAATTGTAGATCTCAAGTGGCAGACTGAGTTAAGCGGTGCAACCAGCATTGTGGTGGAAGGTCGCCTTCCGCAATCAAGCCGATGGGTCGGCCTCGCGCGCCAGCCGGGCAATTCGAGTAGTTACGAAGTCAGGGATTCAAAGTTCCTCAACCACGCCTCGTTTCGCATCCACGCCTCGAATCAAGCCGGACGCTCCGGCGATTCGAACGTCGCCTATGTGGATGCCAGTGAATGAACTCGAGCAACTGGTTCTCATAAGCTTCCTTGGGGGAGCAAGAAACAGCGGATCCCTTCACTGCGCTACGCTCCGGTCGGGATGGCACTCCTGTTTGGCTACCGACATACCCACCGCAAACAGATGTTTAGGTACGACATCCCAACCGCAAACAGATGTGTCATCCCAACCGGAGCGTAGCGTAGTGTAGTGGAGGGACCTGCTGTTCATCATCCGCAGTATCGAATCTGAATGGAAGCGCTACCCTCCCCTTTGTCATCCCGACCGAAGCGAAGCGAAGTGGAGGGATCTGCAGTTCCGCGGACCCCTCGTGGAAATGTTTTTCAACACAGCGTAACGGAGTTTCGCGCGCCGCTACTATTGTTTTTCAAAGACAACCAACTCCGTGAAGGGTTTGCCGTCCTTATCCGTTCCCGACATGTGAAACGTCTGTATCTTCCCATCCTTGGAAAGAGTGGCATAGCTCTTGGCCGCTCTTCCGTTGTAGTTCCAGACTTGCGTAGTCTTGTATGGATTCACCTTGGTCGCAATGACGGTGACGTTCTCACCATGCCCTTCAACTGGTACGGCCTTGCCTTGAACGGGTTTATAAGACCACTTGCTCTGCTTACCGGTGGAACTAGTCTCCTCCACGGTAATCGTGCCGTCCGGATCGATCGTAACCTGGTCTGCCTGGGGCGGGTTTCCGGGAAACTTCGACTTTTCCAAACTGAACTTCCACGTACCGGCCCAGGCGCCGGCGGGGGTGTCTTCTGCGTTAAGGTGGAACGGAACTGCCAGCAACAAGACCAGCACGGCCGAAAGCGAAAACGCTACCTTCATCACACTCAATTTCATGGTTATCTACTCCTTCGATTTGTCATACACCACCATTTGATGGAAGGGCTTACCGACTTCGTTCGTCCCGGAGAGATGAAATGTCTGCCGAGTGCCATCCTTGGACAAAGTAGCCCAGCTCTTCGCCATATGGCCGTTGAAATTCCAGATTTGCTCAGTCCGATGTTCGTTCACCTTGCGCGCGATCACTGTCCAATTCGTCCGGCCGCTCACCTCGACGGACCGCCCCGCCTGCGGCTTGTAAGACCAGCTCGATTTTTCGCCGTGCGAATTTGTCTCAAACACCGTGACTGTTCCGTCCGGCTGGATCAGCAGCTGGTCATCCTGCGGGGCAGGCCGCCCGGGGAAGCTGGACTGAGCCAGGTTCAGCTTCCACCTGCCAGCCCACGCACCTGCGGGAATATCCTGGGCCATCCCCGTCATCTGAGCGCTGAGCAGCAATACAAATGCTGCACAGCCAGGAACATGCCTCATCGTTCGCACTATTGCTTTTCGTAGACGACGACTTCACTAAACGGCTTGGCTTTGGTTTCCCCCGGAGCCCTGTAGGTTCCAGGCGCCCCATAGAAGGTCTGCACCTTGCCATCCTTCGACAAGGTGGAATGGGTTTGAGTGATCTTCCCCTCGTGGGTCCAGATCTGGTTATTCCGGTAGTCGCTCACCTTGACGACTTCGACCGTGGTGTTGTCTCTGCCCTGGATGGATACAGATTTCCCGGCCTGTGGCTTGTACGACCAATCCGCTGTCTTTCCATCCGCACTCACTACGTGGACGGCCACTGAGCCGTCCGGCTGGATGGTGACCTGGTCCAATGTGGGCGCGGGTCCGGGAAACTTGGACTTCGCACTATTTGCCACCCAGGTTCCGGCCCAGGCGCCTGCGGGCATGTCCTGCGCGACTACAGTGAGTGGTGCCGCGCATAACAGCAGCGAGGCGGCCAGGAAGCCTGATTTCATTAAACTGAATTTCATATGTTCTGTTCCTCCAGGAACTGTGTGCCTTGACTCAGGATGTGCCGTGAACTGGGTAACGTAATTTTCCTTTGCTGCCAAGAATGTTTTGCAGATCGAGGGCGAGCTTGTCCAGCCCGCTCTGCGGCGATTCCTTTCCCGTCACGATCTCAGACAGGCGGCGTTCAGCCGCCTCCGTCATTTGTGAAGACTCAGGGATTGTCGGTTTTGCCTTGGCAATCGGGACACTTGCCAGAAACACAGGAGTATAGGGCTTCTCCTTGACCATCGGATCTTCATACACCGATGTTCTGATCGAGGAACTCCCGTGAAGCGTTTGTTGAATCTGCACCTGGTCAGACATTGCCCACTCAATGAATCGGTATGCCTCTTTTGGGTGCTGTGACTGGGTGGGGATCAGGTAGGTCAAGCCTTCCATCTGGCTCGCTCGCTGCGAGGTGTTCGACGGAATGAGACTGTAACCGATCTTGCCCGCAACTTTTGAGGTCGCCGCGTCCTCCAGGAGGTAAGCCTGGTCGCTCCACAAGAGCCCCATGAATGCGTGTCCCTCTTGCAGGGCCGCCTGCGCTTCATTCCAGCCATAATTCAACGTGTCCGGCGGGCTGAACGCGATCAGTCTCAGATACTGTTCGGTAGCCGCGACATTTTGGGGAGAGTTGACAACAATGTCGCCGTATTCCCAGCCGTGTTGCGTGTCGAGGATATCTCCGCCGAATGAGTAGACCAGGTTCAACCACTCGTACCACAGCGCCAGTCCCTGTTTGCCTGAAATATAAGTGCCATAGAAATGCTCTTGAGGACGAGTGAAGAACGCGGCCAACTGCATATATTCTTTCCAGTTGGAAGGAACCGCGATCTCGCGGTGATAGCGTTCTTTGAATTTGCGCTTGTTCTCCGGATCGTCGAGAAGGTCCTTGCGGTAGCACAGGTACGCCGTAAGCCCGGTGTAGGGATATCCGTAGATCTTGTCGCCATACCAACTGAGATCCCGCCACCAGTTAGGAAAGAGCTGCTGTTGGGGTTGAAAGCTCGCATCGTGGACACTGGAATCTGCCAACAAAGAATCGATGGGTTGGATCTGATGCTTCTGGATGAGCGCGCCCAGCAGCCTGTGCCGCATAACCACGATGTCATAGCCCGCATTGCCTGCGGCGGTGCCAAGGTCCAGATCGGCCATGATCTTGCGGTCATTGCGATCGAGGACTTCCACGCGCACACCGGTTTTCGCCTCATAACCGGCGATCAATCCGGTCTTGGTGAGACTCTTCAGGAACCAATCATCCCCAGCCAGCCGGATGGTCACAGGCTGCGGACTCTTGCTGCAGCCGGTCTGCAAGCAAAGCAGGACCACCAGCGCTAAGAGTGGGGTGTTCGCCCAGACGCTTCTGCACAACCGCTTCATTTTGGGAGAGAGGAGCCGGCAAACCAGAGGAATTTGACTGGCGTATCGCCGGAATTAATGTTCGAGTGGGTCATGTAATTGTCAGGCCTGATCATGTAGCCCATACCCGGCGGCTGAACCCGCAACTGCGTACCGATAAAGGCCAGGCTCGTCCCATCCATCGCGACCCAGATCTCTTCCTGCCCCGGGTTATGAGGATGCGGCTCGCCCATCTGCATCGGATTGATGGTCACCGTAATAAAGTCGCCAAGCGTTGCCAGGCCATCGGCGCGCGAGAAAAGATCCCGCACGATGTGCGCCCAGTGTCCGGAGGCCCCGGGAAGGGTATACGGCGACGCTTCCATCGGAGTTCTGGGGGGAACTGTGCTCTCGTCCGTCACCATCATGTCCTTGCGCGGAGTGAAGCCCTTGGGAACCGGCTCGTTGACCACGTACATGGTGAGGTCGTCGTTGCCCGTGTTCTTCATCGAGAATTCCACACCCTCGGGCATGAAGACAGCGATGTCTTTATGCAGGGGAGAAGTTTTCCCGCCGGAAGTGATCTCTCCCGTGCCCCCATCGATGTAATAGAGCTCCTGCTGGCCTTCGAGCTTCTCCGACGTGGTCACATCACGCGGTTGCAGGCGGCCATAGGAAACAAAATTCGTTGCCTGCAGCACTGCGCCTGGTTGCGGTGGATTCAGGTTGTTGCCGTGAGTCAGAATGTCGCGAAGCACCAACGAGCCATGCTCATGGCGCGGCATCGAGTCATGCCAGTCTCCCATGAACTTGTCGATCAGCCGATCTTCCTGGTCGGTGCCATCCTCATAGCGTATGGCATTCGGTCCGGGAAAGCTGTTTCCCCCGGTGGCCGGCGTTTTTACAGGTGGCTTGGCAACAGTTTGCGCGTGGCTGGAAAACAGCGCCATGCCAAAAACCGACAACACCAGCGAACCGAGCCGTTTTCCGGATGGCGAGATCATTGACTCCGATTTCCTCGTTCGCGCGGTCAATCCGGCCGCAAATAAACGGCGGTCGGACATTTACGTCTAGAAGCCAAACGTTAAGCCTGTTCCCCAGCCGGAACAAGCGAAATAGTACGAAACACCCTAAGAGTGAATGGGAACAAACTGGATGCAGACCGGGACATCCAGCTTGATCTGGTTGCCCGTCTTCGTCATGCGGCCGGTGGCGCGATCGAGCTTGAACACGATAACCGTGTTCCCATACTGATGGGCCACCAATAGGTACGAGCCGGTGGGATCGATGGCAAAGTTGCGCGGCATGATGTCGCCTGTCAATGTTTGATCCACCAGCGTCAGCGTGCCCTTGTCGGGATCAATGGCAAATATGCCGATAGTATCGGGGCCCCATCCGGTGTCTCCCGTATTGCGTCGATTGGACTCATACAGAAATTTCCCGTCCGGGCTAACGGCGATCTCCGCGCTGTGGTTCTCACCGGCAAAATCGTGGGGCTTTGTCGCGTAACTCTGCAGGCTGGTTAAGGTGCCGGCCGCCGGGTCCCAGGCGAAAGCGTCGACCATCCCGCTCATCTCGCTCAACTGGTAGGCGAACTTGCCTGATGGGGTAAAGGCAAAGTGGCGCGGTCCACCCCCAGGGTGCACGGTGGCAAACGTTGGATCGGTGGGGGAGAGCTCTCCGGTCTTTTCATCAAAATGGAAGACGAGGATCTTATCCAGCCCAAGGTCAGAGACGATGACGTAGCGATTGTCTGCGGAAACCAGGATCGAGTGGGGGTGCGGTGCGTTCTGGATCGCGGGATTGACGCTGTGCCCGATGTTCTGCACAAAGGCGGTCATCTCTCCCAGCGAGCCGTCTTCCTTCAGCTTGATAACCGAGACGCTGCCGCTACCGAAATTCGCCATGAGCACGTACTTGCCGGTGATATCGGTCGAAATAAAGCAGGTGCTTGTTCCCCCCGTCGGAAGCGTATTCAGCGCGCGCAGCTTTCCCGTCGCCCCATCGATGGCAAAGGCGCTCACGTAAGAGGCATGATCGAGCGGCGGCCCCAGCGAAAGCGGATCCTCGGTGACGGCATAGAGAAACCGATGATCGGGAGAAACCGTGATGAAGGAAGGATTGGTGATCTCGGCAGCAAGCTCCGGCTCGCTCAGAGCGCCGGTCGTAGCGTTGAACCGGCTCATATAGATTCCCTTGCTGCGGCTGTCTCCTACCCCCTGCGTCTTGCTGTGACGCACGAAACGGAACCCGGTGTAGGTCCCGAAGTAAACAAAATAATCCTTATCCTGCGCCGAGGCTGTGCCACCAGCGAGCAGCACCAACACAGCGATGAACATGAAGCAGAGCGAATACCGGACTTGTTGCACTGGGCTGAGCCTCCTGGGCGATCAGGATCAAGTTATACCACCGGTACAAATTGCAGGCAGACGGGTGTGTCGACCTTGATCTCGCGGCCTGTCGGCGAGAGCATTCCCGTTGCCTGATCGATTTTGAGTTGAACCACATTGTTGGATATCTGATTCAGAGCGAATAAATATTGACCGGTAGGATCAATGCCAAAGCTGCGCGGCATGGTTCCCCCCGATGGGAACTGCCGGATCTCGGTCAGCGTGTGTTTTTGCGGGTCAATGGCAAACACACTGATCGTGCCTGGTAGCCGGTCGATTTTGCTGTGATCCTTGTCGTTGAACCGGCTAAGACGATTCGACGCGTAGAGAAATTTCCCATTGGCGCTGATCTGCATTTCGGCGCCGGCGTTTCTCAAACCGGGTGGGGTGATCGAGACTTCCTGCAGCCTGGTCAGACTGCCTTGCGCCGGATCCCACGCAAAGGTGATCAAGGTACTTCCCATCTCATTGAGCTGATAACCAAAGGCGCCGGTGGGGTCGAAAAGAAACCGCCGTGGACCGCGGCCCGGCTCAACTGAGGCAAACGGAGGGTCCAGCGGGGAGAGCATTCCGGTGTTGGCGTCGAAGCGATAGATGAACACCTTATCGACCCCGAGATCGGAGACGATGACGTACCGGTTGTCCGGCGAAACCACGATCGTATGAGGATGCGGACCAGATTGCACGGGCACATCCGGACTACCATGTCCCAGGTGCTGCACGAAGGCGGTCTGTTGCCCCAGGGAGCCATCGTCATTGACCCGCACGACCGAGATGCTGCCGCTGCCGAAATTAGCCAGCAGAACGAACTTGCCAGTCTTATCCATGGAAAGGTAGCAGGTGCTCGTTCCGCCGGTTGGGATGGTGTTCAGGAGACGCAGCTTGCCCGTAGCGGGGTCAATGGCAAAGGCGCTCACGTACGACGCGTGGTCGAGCGGCGGCCCCAGGGAGAGCGGGTCTTCGGATACCGAATACAGAAATCGATGGTTGGGATGAACCGTCAGAAAGGAGGGATTGATAGTCTCAGCGGCCAGTTCCGGCGCGCTCATTTCTCCGGTCGCCGCATGGAACCGGCTCACGTAGATCCCTTTGCTGTGGCTCTCTCCAACCCCTATGGTGGCACTGTGGCTTACGAACTTGAAGCCGGTATAGGTGCCGAAATACATGAAGTAGTCACCGCTCTGGGCCACGGCGACCTGACAAGCCAAAGAAGTCAAAACCAAAAGCAAGCAGAACGTGCGGCGGTTACTTCTCACAAGCTTGATCTCCTTACTGCGGACCTGCCGGCGCGAACTGAAGACAGACCGGAGTGTCCACCATTATCTCCTTGCCGGTCTTGGCCAGTTTGCCGGTGGTGGGGTCGATGCGAAAAACCACGATGTTGTTGGTCAATTCATTCGCAGCCAGCAGGTAGTGCCCCGTGGGATCGATGGCAAAACTGCGCGGCATGATTCCACCAGTAGGCGTCTGCTCCACTAAAGTCAGCGTGCCTTTCTCTGCATCGATAGCAAACACACCAATGGTGTCAGGTCCACGTACGTTGTCGGGGCGCAGACGCCGGTTGGACTGGTAAAGAAATCTGCCGTCGGGCGAGATCTCGATCTCTGCGGTGTGGTTGCTGCCAACAAAGTCAGGGAATTGGGTGGAGGTGTCCTGGAGGCTGGTCAGTGTGCCCTGCGTGGGATCCCAGGCAAAAACAGTCACCACTCCAGTCAGCTCATTCATCAGGTAGCCGAATTTTCCCGTGGAGGCAAAGACGAAGTGGCGCGGGCCGCTTCCCACCGGAAGCGCCGCAAACGGCGGATCGAGCGGTGAGACAGCGCCCGTGCTCGCGTCGAAACGGTAGATGAGCGCCTTGTCGAGTCCGAGATCGGGTACGATGGCAAACCGGTTGTCCGGCGAAACATCGAAGGCGCTGGGATGCGCCTGGGTTTGCGTCCCGCTATGACCGATATGCTGGACGAAGGCCGTCTGCTCCCCAAGGCCACCGTCTTCCCTGACTTTCAAGACAGAAATGCTTCCGCTGCCGTAGCTGGCGGTAAGCACGTACTTCCCGGTTTTATCGACGGATAGGTAGCACGTACTTGTGCCCCCGCTCGGAACTGTATTCAGCAACTGCAGCTCACCCGTTTTGGGATCAATCGCATAAGCGCTGATGTAGGACTCGTGATCGCGTGCCGGCCCCAGGGAAAGAGGATCTTCGCTCGCCGCATAGAGAAAGCGATGATCGGGAGAGATAGCCAGGAAAGATGGATTCCTGATGGTTGCCGCTAGTTTTGCCTCGGAAAGATCTCCGGTCGCGGGACGGAACCGGCTGACATAGATGCCCTGGCTGTGACTCTCACCCGCCGGATTCCCGTGCGAAATGTACTTGAACCCGGTGTACGTCCCGGAGTACAGAAAATACTCATTGGCCTCACCAAGGGCCACGTGGCCGCCACAAAGCATCAGCCCCAGAGCGAAGGCGAGAAAGATCCTTCTCATTTTTTGGGAATAACCGCGTGAGTCCAGTTGTCACCTTGAGGGAACCGGGCGAAGTACAGGAACTTCACCGGCGTGTCGCCATCGTTGATGTTGGAGTGGACGGTGACTGCATCGGGAGGCAGCATGTACGCCATCCCGGGCTTCTGCACGCGCAGCTCCGTCCCTAAGAACATCAGACTGGTGCCATCAATGGCGGCCCAGACTTCTTCCTGTCCCGGCTTATGAGGATGCGGCTCGCCCAGCGTCTTGGGGTTGATCTCGACCGTGATGACACTCTGCTCCATCGCCAGGCCGTCCGCCGGGGAGAAGATCTCTCTGACGATATGGGCCCAGTGCCCGGAAGCGCCACCCACTATAAAAGGATCGCCGCCCGCGGGAGTCCTCTGGCGCGCGGCCCCCTCATCTTTCACTACCATCTTCGTTTTGGGATGAAAGGCGATGCGGCCCGGGTTTCCGACAATCCCGTTATCGTCTGGCAGCGGCTCATTGATCACATACATGGTGAGCGGATCATCACCGATCGATCTCATGACAAATTCAACGCCGACGGGCATGAGCACGGCGATACCCTTGTGCAGCCTGGCCGTGTCGCCCCCGGAGGTGACCTCGCCCTCGCCGCCCAGAATGTAGTAAATCTCCTGCTGGCCTTTGAGCGTCGAGGGAGTGGTCCAGGCGCCTGGAGCGAGCCTCCCGTAGGCGAAAAAGTTTGTGTAGTGCAGCACCGCGCCCATCTGCGGCGGGTCGAAGTGATCCCCTTTGGTGAGAATGTCGCGCAGTATCAGCGAGCCGTGTTCCACCCGCGGCATGGACAGGTGCCAATCGCCGATGAACATATCGATGCGGCGATCCAGGGTGTCGGGAACGCTTTGATACTTGACTAGACCCGGCCCGGGATAAGAATTGATGCCGTTGATGGCATTCTGCGTCCCGCTGGTCGCCGGCGCAGTCTGCGCCACGGCGACCGAGCCCAACGCCAGGGCAACGCTCGAAAAAGTGGTAAGAGCACTTCGCATTCTATTTCCTGGTTTCATGCGGATGATAGCGGCCAAAGTAGAGGAATTTCACCTGCGAATCCTCATTCTGATTCACATTGGTATGGGGCGTCAGGTTATCCGGGACGTGATAAAACGCCATGCCCGGGGTCTGCTTGCGCAGCGAATTGCTGACGAATGCCAGGCTGGTTCCGTAGAGAGCCGTCCACACTTCTTCGATGTCGGTATGGTCGACCACGTGCGGCTTGCCGATAGTGAGCGGGTCGAGGGTGACTGTCAGCACGCTTTGCAGGGTTCCCAGGCCATCCGCGGTCACGAAAAGAGTCTTGACAATATGGCACCACAACCCTGTGGTGGAGTCGACCGGAAGCTTGTTCTCATCCCGGACGAGCATGGCTGTATTCGGCCGGAAGCCGGGAGGTGTGGGCTCATTGATCACGTACATGGCGAGTGGTTGGTCGCCCGTGCTTTTAAGGGTGAACTCCAGATTGGCCGGCATCAGGACGGCGATGTTTCGATACAGGTCAGCGGTCTGGCCGCCCGCGGTCACCGTGCCCTTGCCTGACTCGACAAAGTAAATCTCCTGCTGGCCATCAAGCTTTGTCGCCTTGGTCGACGCCTGGGGCGCCAGCGTGTCGTAGGTATAGGAGTTCATGTAGCGGAGAACTGCGCCCTTTTGTGGGGGATTGGCGGCGTCGCCACGGGTGAAGATGTCGCGCTCCTCGAGCGATCCGCGGACGGTGCGCGGGGTGGCATTGTGCCAATCGCCGAAGTAAGAATCGATCTTGTCCCCGGTAATCTGCGCCACGCCAACAGGCGCCAGCAAGGCACACAAGCCCCAGGCTGCGACAACCCTCCGTATCATCAAAATTCTCCCTCGTGCTCGATCTAGCTACGTAAACAACTTTTTGCCCAGCGAACAAGCGAAATAGTACGAAACAGGCTTCTTGGCCTCCCCTGCAGCCACTAACCAACCTTCCCTGAGAGCGCCACTTTCCCCTTTGTCATCCCGACCGAAGCGCAGCGCAGTGGAGGGATCTGCAGTGCGCCCGTCGGCCCTCCCGAATTCTCCGTAACAAACCCCCAACCTTAAAACAGAAGTGTCATCCCGACTACGCCACGCTCCGGTCGGGATGGCGAGCCGTTCCTATCAGCCACTAACCAACCTGCCCTTGAGAGCGCCGCTCTCCCCTTTGTCATCCCGACCGAAGCGAAGCGCAGTGGAGGGACCTGCTGTGCGCCTTTCGGCCCTCCCGAATTCTCCGTAACAAACCCCCAATTCTAAACAGAAGTGTCATCCCGACCGAAGCGAAGCGCAGTGGAGGGGCCTGCTGTTCCCATCAGCCACTAACCAACCTACCCTTGAGAGCGCCGCTCTCCCCTTTGTCATCCCGACCGAAGCGAAGCGCAGTGGAGGGATCTGCAGTTCACCCCCTCGGCCACCCGCTACTTTCTGGTCTCATGGGGGTGGTAACGCGCAAAGTAGAAAAACGTCGCCTGCGAGTCCTGGCTTGGGTTCAGGTTGGTGTGTGGCGTCTTATCGTCGGGAACATGATAAAAAGCCATCCCGGGAGTCTGCTCCTTCAACTGATTGCCGACGAACGCCAGGCTCGAGCCATCCAGGGCTGACCACACCTCCTCAGTATCCGTATAGTCCACCAAATGCAGATGTGGCCGCGAGATAGTAAGCGGATCCAGCGAAACAGTCAGGACAGCCTGAAGAGTGGCAAGGCCGTCCGCCGTGACAAACACTGTCTTAACGATATGAGTCCAGAACTCATCGCTCGAGGTGATCGGAAGCGCGTTTTCATCCCGAACCAGTATGGCGGAATTGGGACGGAATCCAGGAGGTGTCGGCTCATTGATGACATACATCGTCAGCGGCTCGTCGGAGGTATTCGTCAGCGTGAAATCCAGGCCGGCCGGCACCAGAACCGCAATGTTTCTCGACAACTTAGCACTTTGTCCCCCGCCGGTCACCGTGCCTTGGCCCGACGCAACAAAGTAAATCTCCTGCTGCCCATCAAGCCGGGTTGTTTGGGTCGAAGCCTTTGCCGGCAAGGTGGCGTATTCGTACGAATTAAGAAAACGAAGAACCGCGCCCTTCTGTGTCGGGTTCACGCCGTCGCCATGTGTCAGAATCGTGCGCTCTTCCAGCGAACCCCGTATCACGCGAGGAGCTGAAGCGTGCCAATCCGCAAAATAAAGATCGATCTTGCTCGAGCCATCGTTTGCCGCGGATTGCGCGCCCGCAACCGAAGCCAACACGAGCATGCTCGCAAGCACCCTGGTTGTCCAACGCATGCTCACTTCCTGGTTTCGTGCGGACGGTAGCGGGCGAAGTAAAGAAACTTCGCCTGGGACTCCCTGCTGGGGTTGATGTTGGTATGAGGAGTGAGATTGTCGGGAATATGCAGGTAGGCCATGCCGGGGGTCTGTTCATGCAACTGATTGCCGACCATAGCAAGACTATCCCCGTAGAGTGACGTCCACACCTCTTCAATATCGCTCGTATCCTCATTAGGAGTGGGATGTGGCTTCCCAATCGTGAGCGGATCGAGCGTGACCGTCACCACACTTTCCAGCGTGCCCAGTCCGTCCGCAGTGGAGAAAAGTGGCTTGGCAATATGCGCCCAAAATCCATTGCTCGAAGCAATAGGGATCGTATTCTCGTCCCGGACGAGCATATTCGGATTGGGCCGGAAACCGGCCGGGGTTGGCTCGTTGATCACGTACATGGCGAGCGGCTCATCGCCACTGCTTTTGAGCATGAATTCCAGATTGGCCGGCATCAGGACGGCGACATTCCGATACAAATCAGCAGTCTGGCCGCCCGCGGTAACAGTGCCCTTGCCGGACTCGACAAAGTAAATCTCCTGCTGTCCATCGAGCCGCGTCGGCTTGGTGGACGCGCCGCTCGCCAACGTAGCATGCGCATAAGAGTTAATAAAACGGAACACAGCTCCAGGGTGAGGCGGATTGAGGCCATCTCCGCGGGTAAGAATCTCTCTTTCCTCAAGGGCTCCACGAATCGTGTGCGGCACCGCATTATGCCAGTCGCCAAAGTAGAAGCCGATCCGGTCACCCGTCGTCTGCGCCTGCAAGCAGGCAACACCCACAACCAGAAGGGCAAGAGCCCATTTCATTGTCCGCATATCACGTTCATTCTCCGCCGCTTTGCGGCAGCCGACAAATCCATTTCGTACTATTTCGCTTGTTGCGGCAGCAAATACTTGTGAAGGTAGAAGTGCGGCAGGAAGCCGCTCTTATGGCGACGGTCATGCGCGGGACCACCCTGCTATTTATCCTTCTCTACATCTCCTTCTCTGCGGGCTCGTCTGCTCCTCGATTGCATGCCCAGGCCACTGCATTTCACAACGCGCCCGCATCGGCTGCAGCTGAAAAGAATCCCTATGACGGCCAGGCATCCGCAATAGCCGCGGGCAAAACCAGCTATGCGAGCCACTGCGCCGCCTGCCACGGTGTCGCCGCGGAAGGCACCGGCAATGTGCCGCCGCTCGCGCATGGAGCACTGCAGGGCGTGCCGGACGGCTCAATCTTCTGGTACATCACCAAAGGTGGACTGGAAAACGGAATGCCCTCGTGGGCGGCTCTGCCGGCTGAAGAGCGCTGGCAACTGGTCACCTATATCAAATCGATGAGCGCTTCAGCGACCAGCAGCGCACCCGCGCCTGCACCCGCTGCATCCACTGCCCCCGAAATTTCCAACGCCCCTCCCCCGGAACCGCCGTTCACGGATTACCGCTTCGAGAAGCCGGGAACCATCCGCCACATCACGCTCCAGGACCTGCCTCAGCCTTACGCTTCCAAATCTGCCGTAGGCGGTCCAACCGTTGTTCCACGTCCGGAAAACGCTTGGCCCAAGGCGCCCGAAGGCTTTACGGTTGGTCTGTATGCCGCCGGACTCAACAATCCGCGGATTCTGCGCCGAGCGCCCAACGGCGACATGTTCCTGGCCGAAACGTCCGCCGGCGACATCAAGATCTTTCGCGGAATGACGGCAGACGGTAAGCCCAAGGAAGTCCACGTTTTTGCCACCGGCCTGAATACACCGTTCGGCATCGCATTCTATCCACTGGGCCCCGATCCTAAGTGGGTCTATGTCGCAAACATGAACTCTGTGGTGCGCTTCCCCTATCACAGCGGCGATCTGACAGCCACCGGTCCGGCCGAGCATCTGGACGATCTACCCAGCGGCGGCCACCACCGTTCAAGGGATGTTCAGTTCTCCCCCGACGGCAAGACGATGTTTGTCTCGGTGGGGTCGCAGGAAAACGTTGACGACACGCCCGCGGAAAAGGATCGGGCCGACATCCTGGCGTTCAACCCTGACGGCTCGAACAAGCGCGTCTACGCTTACGGGATCCGCAATCCTGTCGGCATCGCAGTGAATCCCAAAACCGGCGAGCTCTGGTGCTCGGTCAACGAGCGCGACGAATTGGGAAACAACCTCGTCCCCGACTACATTACGCACGTCCAACCCGGTGGCTTCTACGGTTGGCCGTGGTGGTACATGGGCCCGCATCAGGATCCGCGGCTTGTCGGGCAACGATCGGATCTTAAGAACAAAGTCATCACGCCGGATGTAATCCTGCAGCCGCACAACGCTTCGCTCGAAATGACGTTCTACGATGGAACGCAATTTCCCGCAGAGTACGCGGGCGACATCTTCGCTGCCGAGCATGGCTCCTGGAACAGATCACCCAGGACGGGCTATGAGCTGATCCGTGTGCCGCTCCACCAGACTGGCCATGCCACGGGGGGGTATGAGGATTTTCTAACTGGCTTCGTGGTGGATGACAAGACCGTATGGGGCCGTCCGGTAGGTGTAGCGACCGCGCCAGATGGTTCGTTGCTGGTAAGCGATGACGGCTCCGGCTCGATTTGGCGTATTACCTACACCGGAAAATAAACAGTTGGCCGCACAGGAGAAAAGAATGGATTGGATGAGACGAGCAGCCTGTTTGACCGGGTTCGCGCTGGTTGGGATTGCTTCCTCGCAAGGGCAACTCGCAGACAAGAAGGCGCTCACTCTGCAGATTGCCAAAAAAGTGGCGGCCGCCGCCGAACAAGCGGCCGCAGCCAACCATAACAACATGTTTGTTCTCATCGTGGATGATGGCGGCAACCTGATGTACATGGAGCGGATGGATGATGCGCAACTGGGCAGCTTCGAAGTAGCCAGGGAAAAGGCGCGCAGCGCAGTCTTCTTCAAGAGGCCGACCAAAATGTTCGAGGAAGCCGTCACCAAGAACGGCTACACCCCAATTCTCAAGCTTCCGGACGCAATGCCCATCGAGGGAGGGATCCCCCTTATCGTCGATGGCCACATCCTCGGCGCGATTGGCGTAAGCGGCGGTACACCGCAGGAAGATGGGAAAGCAGCGCAAGCCGGCGCGGATGCATTTCCCGGCATCGTGCAGGGGCACTGATGGCGAAGCTGGCGAGATACGCTCCTGTCTGGATGACAATTTCTTCGCGGGCGGGTTAACAGTTGTCAAACAGAATTGTCATCCCGACCGGAGCGAAGCGAAGTGGAGGGACCTGCTGTTTCCTTCAATCCACACACCAGAGGCTCAATGAAAGCGCCGCCCTTCCCTTTGTCATCCCGACCGGAGCGAAGCGGAGTGGAGGGATCTGCAGTTCAGCGGGTCTCCGATGGAAATGTTTTTCGATCGGAGCCTCACGAAGTGAGGGACCTGCTGTACTCACTGCTTGTAACCAGCGCGGTTAAGGTGTTAGAAAATTATGAAAATAAATCCTGATAAATGCGTGGCCTGTGGCAATTGCACCTATGTCTGTCCCATGGGAGCAATCTACGTGGACCCGGTAATCAAGCGCGCCACCATCAATCGCGATGAGTGTGTGGAATGTTATGCCTGCTACAACGGGCTAAGCACGGAACACCTGAACCCCTCCGCCGTCCGCACCATTCGAAAGTTCTTCCAAATGGGCCGGCTGCGGTTTGACCCCGAGCCCGATGTCTGCCCCACTGCGGCCTTCGAGCCGGATGAACTGCAATGGCCGCGTGTCGTGCGGCGGGCCTTTTCCGATCCGCGAGCAACCCACGAATCAACCGGAGTCCAGGGCCGCGGCACCGAAGAAGTAAAGACCAACGACGTCACCCATCGAGTGCAGCAGGGTGAAGTGGGATTCACGATCGAATTCGGCCGGCCCGGAGTCGGCGTCTGGTTACGCGACATTCAGAAGATGACTTGGGCATTAGCAGAGGCCGGAGTTGCGTTTGAGAAGAAGAACCCGTTCACGTTGCTCATGACCGACGTTGCGACGGGTACCTTGCGCGAGGATGTCCTGAATGAAAAAGTGATGTCGGCCATCGTCGAAATCAAGGTTGGAGTCGAAAGAACCGAAGAAATTATTCACCTGGTTCACAAGGTCGAGAAAGAAGTAGATACGGTTATCTCCCTGGGCGTCGGCACACGTTGTGACGAAAATGGCGATGAGAAAATCGTAGCTCCCATCCTGGAGCGGCTGGGTTACAAGATAGAGCGTGCCAAGACGAATATGGGCCTGGGTAAAATCACCAACCCCCCAAAGGCTGAGCGAACAGAAGAGCCAGTGGGGCAAGCCCGATGACAAATACTCTGCATCGTTACGGCACCGCGGAAAGTTTCTCTGACGACTATATTGTCTTCGCGACTCCCAGCAATGGCAAAAATGAAATCGATAGCCTCCCTAAGCTGAAGAGGTTTCTCGAGCTGGCCCTCCCCTTCAAGCCCGTGAATATAGGAGACCCGGTTCACGGCGGTTCCTTACGTCCTGCAAAAGATCTCCACACCGCGGCAAACTGGAAGCGCGACATGACGCCCAATTTTCGCGCGGTCATCGACGGGCTCACCGAGCCTGCATCCGTGGTGGCGATCTTCGACAACCAGCAGGCGGCGGAGCAGTTTCTTAAGGTTGCGGCGGAAGCTGACCTGGGCCTCTCCGTCAATATGTCGGCATCGGTCGAAGGGGCGGTCGAATGTTGCAAGTTCGCCGGTATCACCCGCCACAGTGTCGGCTACTCGCTGGGCTTCGAGGGCGCAACGGAAAAGCTGCCGAACACACAAGCGCTCGCCCTTTCCACCATGTGCGGTCACGGAATGATATCCAGCAGCCTGGCCAAAAAGATGATCGACTGGGTGAAGGAAGGTCGCCGAACGCCGGCAGAGGCGGTTACCTACATGACCCGCTTCTGTTCTTGCGGCGTATTCAATCCCGTCCGCGCGCAACGCATTCTCGAAGACGCCCGAAAGAAAATGGAGTAGAGCATTTATGAAGACGCGACACTTGCAAGCGGCCCTGACGCTCTCTGTCTTATTGGCTCTCACCGGTTACATGTGGGCCTGGAGCCCCACGCGGCACTCTGGATTTTTGCTGGTCGCCGTCAAAGGGGACTCGAGCGTAGGCATCGTTGACTCCGCAACCAATGCCAAGGTCGGCGAGGTCGCTGAGGGTGGTGTGACCGGGCACGAACTCACGGTCTCGCCTGATGGGCGACGCGCCTACGTTCCTATCTACGGAAACTCCGGTGTCGGCGAACCGGGAACCGACGGGCACAACATGGTCGTGATCGATCTCCTATCCCACAAAGTGGTGGGCAACGTTGACTGGGGTAAAGGTGTCCGCCCACACGATCCTGTATTCGGCCCAAAGAATGGATTGTTGTATGTCACCACGGAACTGAATCGTTCGCTCAGCATCATTGACCCCACCACGCTACGCATCATCGGCTCAGTCCCAACCGATCAGGACCAGTCGCACATGTTGGTCATTTCACGCGACGGGCACCGCGGATACACCGCAAATGTTGGCCCGGGAACCGTGTCTGTCCTGGATCTCGACGCACGCAAGACCATCACCGTGATTCCAGTCTCGAAGCAAATTCAGCGGATTGCGCTCTCCGTCGATGGCAGCAAGGTATTCACCTCCGACCAGACCAAACCTCAACTGGCGGTGATCGACACCGCCACCAGCAAGGTTGTAAAGTGGGTGACGCTCCCTGATCTTGGTTACGGAACTGCAACCACACCAGACGGCAAGTGGCTGATTGTCGCCAACCCCTTGATCCACAAAGTATCCGCCGTCAACCTTTCCACCATGAAGGTGGATCACGTCATCGATGTGCCCGTTAGGCCGCAGGCAATCCTGGTGAATCCGAACAACCAGGTAGCCTATGCATCGTGCGACAAAAGTCGCAAAGTCGCGGTCATCAATCTATCCGACTGGACGGTCAAGGAGCTAATCGATGTGGGCCCGGGCGCGGATGGCATGGCGTGGGCGAAAGCAAATTAAAAGCAACTCACTTAGCAAGGGTGTAATAGTCGTAAGTGTATTTCCAGCTAAAGTCTTTTCCGGGCTCAATGGACATATGAACAAAAGGTTCCATGGCAAGAATGGATCGAATAGACCAAAGCTCTTCGCTTTCGAGAGGCTGATCGCCGGTGATCTTCATTCCCGCGCCCACGTGACGGTTCTCGATGGTGATGTTGTAGTCGTCAGGGGTCTTTCCGAATCCTTCTATCCCCATGGCGAACTGATCGTGCCCTTCTAGTTTTTTGAGGTAAGTAATCGTCTTTCCGTTAATCGCGCCGAGTTCCGTATGGAACGGCTTGGCTGCATGAATCTCGAAGGGCAGGGTAATCGTGAAGTCGGGTCCGATCCCTTGATTGTCGAGAACCAGGAAGTTGTGGTCGTACACACTGCTCACGATAGGTTTCTTGCCGATATTTGTCAGCCGATGTTCGATCACCATCTGCGGCTTGCCGGCAATCAGGCGGACGGTCTTTTGGTAAAGGTAGCCGTAGCCGGAGGACGGATCCATGACTCTCTGGGTGAAAACGACCGCTGTCGGCTTTGCTTGAACTGACCATTCGCCGTGATCAACTATGTCATAGAGGCGGAACATGCTGTACTTCTCGTTGTCGGGTTTGCGCAGAACGCCAACGCCGATTTTGAGGAACGTCCCGCCCGGCTGAGCGTCACTAAAGCCCAGCCCTTCATTGTTGGTGGAGAATTCCTCCGCGGGTCCGGTGACCGAGCTGCAGGGGCCGGCGACAATATCGTCGCCCTGATAGATATAGTCCTTCACCGTTGGATCGGTTTTCGTGAACCAGGGACCGTAGTAATTGTGCCCGGCGTACTTGAGGCTTCCGATCACCCCGGACCAGTCAAAGCGCGTTCCGCGATAGAAGCCGTTGATCGGGTCGGGAGGATGAATCGTTGCCTGAATGATGCCGTTGCTGATTTGCACGTCGTGCGTTTGAGCCGAGCCTGAGCAGCAGAGCCCTGCCAGCATTGCCAGAAAGATCGCGATGCGTTCCGAGGATGAAGTGATTTGTGGCCTCCTTCGACGCGGCACAATTTTGATGTGGTGCGAAATTTCGCCAAATGAGTACAGATAGCCAGATCAGCGCGTTAGAAATTGTCGCTGTGCCTGCCGACATAATATGATCGGGCTACGTATGAGGGGAATCAGATTTTGAAGCCTCGGATTCTTGCCGCAATCTTCGGTGTGGTTCTCCTTACCATATCACCGGCCTGGTGCCAGTCAGATTGGCCGATGTATGGCCACGATGATGGCAGCACCCGGTATTCGCCATTGAAGCAAATCAACACCGGCAATGTTCAGAATCTGACCCTTGCGTGGACCTATCACCTGAATAAAACGGGACCTCGACCACAAAAGATGGGGCCGGCCAGCAGGGGTGGCGGCAGGCGGTTGTCCGAGGCAACACCGATCGTAGTGAACGATACGTTGTATATGCCGACGCCCTACGGCACAATCATCGCGCTCAAGCCCGAAACCGGCGAAGAGATATGGACCTATAAGTTCACCAAGGGTCGTCCCGCTACTCGAGGCGTTGCTTACTGGCCGGGGGATAAGTCCACGCCCGCGTCTATCTTATGTGGCACGAGCGATGGACGGCTTGTATCGCTCGATGCCAAAACGGGGCAAGCAACGGCCGGCTTTGGCACGGATGGATACCTGGATTTAAAGGCGGGCGCCGACAACGGCTTCCCGCATTCCCAATACGACATGAATTCACCGCCGACGATCTACAAAGACCTCGTGATCACAGGGGCTGCTGTTCAGGAATCGCCTGCGTCCGGTGCTTCCGGGGATATTCGTGCGTGGGATGTCCACACCGGCAAGTTAGTCTGGCGTTTCCACTCAGTGCCCCAGCCAGGAGAAGTGGGACACGATACCTGGCCGGGCGACAGCTGGAAGAATCGCTCGGGAACCAATGTCTGGGGTTTGATGAGTGTGGACCTCAAGCAGGGACTGGTGTTCCTTCCCTTCGGCTCGCCTACCTACGACTTCTACGCGCCGGATAGAAAAGGGAAAGATCTCTTTGGAAATGCGCTGGTCGCGCTCAATGCCGACACCGGAAAACTCGTGTGGTATTTCCAGACGGTCCATCACGACGTCTTTGACTACGACCTGGAAACAGCTCCGTTGTTGATGGACATCAAGAAAGATGGAGTGAAGATTCCTGCAGTCGCGGTTCTGGGTAAGAGTGGCCTGCTTTTCATTTTGGATCGCCGTGACGGTAAACCAGTTTTTGGAGTAGAGGAGCGGCCCGTGCCTGCGAGCAAGGCGCCCGGCGAAGAGACGTGGCCCACCCAACCCTTCCCACTGAAACCTGCGCCGCTGGGGCGCATGAGCTTCACGGCGGATGAGATTGCCACCGTAACCCCGGAGCAAAAAAAGTATTGCGAAGACCTGCTCGCCTCCGAAGGCGGAATGGAGTACGGCGGGGCATTCACTCCTTTCGGATTGAAGCTGACGATTCAATTCCCCGGCACCATCGGGGCTGTGAACTGGCCGGGAATGTCCTTCGATCCCAAGCTCGGATACCTTTTCGTGAACACCAACAATCTCGCGGATGTCGGAAAGCTCGTCAAGAATCCTGACGGGACCGATCCTCAGTATGAGCGCCATAGTCCGTGGGGCGACTACGCCCGTTTTTGGAACAACGACAAGTTTTGGCCATGCCAGCAACCGCCCTGGGGCCAACTCTGGGCCATCAATGCCAACACCGGCGAAATCGCCTGGAAGATTCCTTTTGGGACCATCCCTGAGCTCGATGCAAAAGGTGTACACGGGACGGGATCCTTGAATTTCGGCGGCTCCATCGCGACTGCGGGAGGCCTGGTGTTCATTGCCGCAACCAACGATCATCTTTTCCACGCGTTCGACGCCAAAACCGGCAAACAGCTATGGCAGACGAAGATGGACGCAGGGTCCTACACTACGCCCATGACCTTTGAGGGCAAGAACGGGAAGCAGTACGTGGTCCTGGTCGCGACCGGCGGTAGTTATTTCGATACCACCGCCGGCGACTTTGTATTCGCCTATGCGTTACCGTAGACGGGGGTTCTCTATGAAGTTAGTCACAATTTTCTTTATTCTGGCATTGGGCGGCGCGTCGGCTCAGACCACTCCACCCCCTTCAGGCCCACCCGTTATGCCGGCGGGCGCAGGCAAAGCAATCGTTCAGGAAAAATGTGTGGTGTGCCACGCGCTCACCGTGGTCACGTCGAAACACTCGTCTCGCAAAGAATGGGATCAAGTGGTGAACCAGATGGTTTCCCGCGGAGCCGATCTGACCGATGAAGAAATTGATACCGTGATCGAGTATCTCTCCAAGAACTACGGCCCACTCGACCAAACGACAACACCCGCCAGCGAAGCGCCAGTGAACGTGAACAAAGCCAGCGCCGAGGATCTGGAGTCCTCTCTGGGGCTTGCCAAGCCAGAGGCGGAAGCCGTCGTGAAGTATCGAGAGCAAAAGGGCAACTTCAAAACCTGGCAGGACGTTGCCGCCGTCCCCGGCGTTCCCGCCGCCAAGATAGAAGGCCTGCAAAAGCGCCTCACCTTCGAATAAGTCCCGGAGGTAATCGACAAAACTTCAAAACCTGGCAGGACGTTGCCGCCGTCCCCGGCGTTCCATCCGCCAAAATAGAAGGCCTGTAAAAGCGCCTTACATTCGAATAGGCCCCGAAGGCAATCGACGGGTGCCCCAGGTTCGCACCAGCGTACCTGGGACGAAAAAGATGGGCGAAGCCCAACGACCGCTTTTGCTTTCCCAATTACGCTTGTTTTCGCTTGACCGCGGGCGTTCCATTGCGTTTCCTCTTATCTAATGTTGAATGAGAGTTCAAGGCCGACGCGAGCCCGCCACGTTGTTCTCGCGCTCATCGTAGCTGCCTACGTCATCACCTACATGGACCGGGTCAACATTGCATCGGCGATGCCGGTGATCCAGCGGGACCTCGGCCTTTCCGCCGTCGCGGTCGGATGGATTTTCAGCTCCTTTCGCTGGGGCTACGCTCTCTTTCAAATACCCGGCGGCTGGTTCGGCGATAAAGTGGGCCCACGGCGTGCCCTCGCCTGCATTGTGTGTTGGTGGTCGCTCTTTACCTCGTTGACTGCACTTTGTTTCAATGCCGCCACGCTCGGCATGTGCCGATTTCTCTTTGGCGTGGGAGAAGCGGGAGCTTTTCCCATTGCCACGCGTTCTCTCTCGCGTTGGATGCCGCCGGAAGAACGTGGCTTCTCTCAGGGCTTGCCCCACGCGGCTTCCCGCTTGGGCGCTGCGCTCACTCCGCCGCTTGTCGTCCTCATCATGATCCATTTCGGCTGGCGTATGCCCTTCTTCCTGTTTGGATTGCTGGGCCTAGCCTGGGCAGCCACCTGGTATTGGTACTATCGAGACCGGCCAGCCGATCATCAAAGCGTCAACGCGGCCGAACTCGCCGTGATCCGTCAACCCGAAGCTCCGCCTTCGAACTCTCCGCGTTCCGTACCCTGGCGGATCATTCTGAGAAACCGCACAGTTTGGATGCTCGCCGCGATGTACTTCTGCTACGGCTATGCCATTGATGTCTATCTCGACTGGTTTCCGAAGTATCTCTACGATGCGCGCGGAGTGAATCTTAAGCAGATGGGGTTCTACGCCAGCATGCCTTTTGTTGCCGGCGCCGTAGGCAATTTGTTGGGAGGCTGGTTTTCAGACCGCTGGGCGGCCCGCACCGGCAACCTGAAAGCAGCGCGCCGGGTGATTGCCGTGCTCGGGTTTCTGATTGCCGCAGGATCGATCTTGCCCGCTACCTTTACCACCCACACCACGGCCTCGGTTATTTTCTCCTGCGTCGCAGTATTCGGCCTGGAGTTAACCGTGGGCGTGTCCTGGGCCATCCCGCTCGACATCGGCGGCGACTTTGCCGGTTCGATCGCATCCATCATGAACACCTTCGGAAATTTAGGCGGCGCCATCTCGCCCGTCCTACTCGGTTATCTGTTGGGAGGCTATGGCTGGAACGTCCCGTTTACCATCTCCGCCGTTCTTTGCCTCGTGGCTATCTTCTTTTGTTTCGGAGTTGATCCTACTCACGGAGTCTTGGCCTCATGAACGGCAACGCCATACCCGATCCCGCTCCGGTGCTTGGTCTCCTCGATGCGTTTCGTTCGTCGAAGGTCATGTTCGTGGCCGTCTCCCTGAAAATCTTCGATTCTCTTGAGCGCGAGCCAGGGTCCGTGGAGAAGCTTGCTGCCGACCTTAGGGTGCAAAAGGAACCCCTGGAGCGGCTGCTGGATGCCTGCGTGGGACTGGCGCTTCTACGCAAGCATGACGGTATCTATAAGAACGAGCCGGTAGCCAGCACCTATCTCTGCCGTGGCACTCCGAATACCCTCGCCGGCTACATACTCTACTCCGACAAGGTCTTGTTTCAGCTCTGGGGCCACCTGGAAAATGCGATCCGGCACGGCGCACCGCAATGGACCGAAGCATTCCACCAGGAAGGAGGAATCTTCGATCATTTCTTCCGCACCGATGCAGACACGCAAAATTTCCTTCAGGGAATGCACGGCCTGGGGCTATTGAGCTCTTCTCAGGTGGTATCGGCATTCGACCTCTCGCCCTTTGCAACCTTCGTTGATCTTGGTGGCGCAACCGGCCATTTGGCAATTGCTGCCTGCGAGCGATATCCCGGAATGAAGGCGATCCTCTTTGATCTTCCGCGCGTGATTGATAGCGTCCAGAAACAAATTTCCCTGGGCCCGGTGGGCGCGCGTATCGAGTTTATGAAGGGCGACTTCTTCTGCCCGGAAGAGCTTCCCAAAACCGACCTGTTCGCCCTGGGAAAAATCCTCCACGACTGGCCGGATGAGAAGGCACTTGGCTTGCTGCGAGCCATCCATCAGCGCTTACCTTCTGGCGGCGGCATTCTTCTGGCAGAGAAGCTGTTGTATGAAGACAAGGCCGGCCCTCTGTCGGCCCAGCTGCAGTCATTGAACATGCTGGTCTGCACCGAGGGCAGGGAACGCACTCTGAACGAATTTCGCGCATTGCTGGAGTCCGCCGGGTTCGCCGAAGTACGCGGGTGTATTACTGGCACACCAGTGGATGCAGTCTTTGCAGTAAAACCGTAAGAAGAGGAGACGCGGTGCTTCTTCGAAGCCTGACAGTCCTTTGGTCGATGTTATTCCTGCTGGCATCTCCGGCGGCCCACTCGCAGTTTGTGCACACTCGAGGGACGGAGATCGTGGACGGCTCCGGAAAGCCGCTGCTCATTCGCGGTATCAGCATCGGCAACTGGTTCGTGCTGGAAGGCTACTTCTGGCGGTTCGGCGGCCTTGCCCAGTCGCAAACAGACCTTGAGCAAGTGTTTACCGATCTGCTGGGACCGACCCATGCGCAGGAGTTTCTCTACACCTGGCGACAGAACTTCATGTCGGAGGCGGATGTTCGTCGCATCCAGCAGGACGGCTTCAACACCATCCGCATCCCGTTGCACTCGAAATACTTCAAGACCGACGACGATGAGGGTTTCGAGCTGATCGATCAGCTGTCCAAGTGGTGCGGGCAGCAGCATATCTACGTCATCCTGATGCTGGAATCCGGCATCGGCGGCTTTACCGGCGAAGCGAGTGACGACGGTCCAGGATATCCGTGGCTGCTGAAGGACCCCGGCATGCAGAAGCAAGTGTCGGAAGCCTGGCAACGGATCGCCAATCACTATAAAAACGATCCTGTGATTCTGGGTTACGACCTGCTGAATGAACCATTGCTATGGTCCGGATATCTCGATATGGAAAGCCTGATTGAGCCGGAGTATCGTCGTTTGACAGAGGCGATCCGCCAGGTCGATACCCATCACATGTTGATTCTGCAGCCTCCGCTGGGTCGCTTCAGCGCGTTTGGCAAGCCTTTCGACAATAACACTGCCTACAGCTTTCACAGCTACGGCGCGACCCCGCGACCGGAGTTCCTGCAGCAGTATCTGGACTTTCGTACCAGGTACCAGGTTCCGATCTTTTATTCCGAGATTTACGCGGAGAGGGCGCCGGAGTGGTCAACCGCCCACGTCAACCTGGCGGAGAAATACAACATCGGCTGGATGATCTGGCCTTACAAGAAGATGGATGGGGACTCGCATGGACCTTATACCTTTGCTTCCCCAGCCGACTGGCAAAAGATCATCCTGTTCGCTCATGAGCCGCGCGATGACCGGGCGATCGCAGATAAGAATGTGTTGCGGCCGCCGCAGAAAGACACCGACGCCATGTTTGCAGAAATCCTTGAGAACGAGAAGAACGAGCATCTCACCGTTCATCCTGAATATCTCCAACTCCCGGGTATTACCGCGCACTAGGAGGGACTACTTTGAGCACAGCTAAGCTTTCGGCCGTGATTGCATTGTTCTCGGTTGCACTTTCCGCACAAACCCCTGCTCCGAATCCCGGAGCGATCGTTCCACCCGGAAAGGCGCCCCACATCGGCGGCAACAGCTTCGAAGGACCTAAAGATGTGGTCTATCTCCCTACGCGGCCGCTCGAAGACACCCGCCTCAACATGTACTTTGGCGACTGGCGCAACTCTGAGCCGCAGGTCATGTTCGGAGCGCTGATCGTCCGCGACATTCTGACCGCGGGTGACAATCTCAGCCCGCCGTTTCCGGGAGCTGTCCTTGAGCATGCCAAATTTCTCTCCCTGGGCAAGCTCGAGCCGGGAGCGAGCACCGTTCCCTCCACGCTGAAAGGCCTACAGATCTTTTTCTACATGAGTGAGGGCGAGGGTGAGGTATCGGGTGGCGGGAAGACGCAAGCGATTCACAAAGGCAGTGCTCTCCTGGTGCCCGAGGGTCTGGAGTTCACCCTACACAATACCGGAGAGACGCAATTGGCGGCCTACATGGTGGGTGATCCTACCTATCCCGGATTCAAGCCGTTGACGTCCATCGAGGTGAAGGACGAAGATAAGCTCCCGCACAGCAAGCCAGCGGATGAATCTCCGTTTACCAACCCGGGAGCAGGTGGTCACTGGGCGCACATCACGCACGGCTTCTTCAACAACCACAACGGCCTCGCCACGGTGGGTGCTGTCATCACCGTGCAGATCCTCCCGTTGCAGCTCGGCGAACCGCACCCACACTTTCCTGGCCATGAAGAGATCTGGTGTGAAGTTGAGGGCAAGAGCCTGGCCTTTGTCGGCTCTCAGCTGCGCATGCAGCACCCCGGTGAAGCCTACATGTTGCGTCCCGATAACCTCACCACGCACTCCAACATCAACTTCGAACAACCCGGAGAGCCACCCATCAAATTCCTCTGGTTCAGCACCAGCACAAAGGTATCCACGACAACGCACTGAAGAGGTTAGAAAACAGCAGATCCCGAACGGTCGGAACATCAGGCTCGGCGCTGACTTATTTAGGATGTTTTTCGCCAAAACTCCCACAAACCCGTCATCCTGAGCGGAGCGCCTCAAAGATTTATCGCGTGACGCGGCGCTTGTAGCGCGGAGTCGAAGGAGCTCGGCGGTGTTTATCTTGCTCATGCTGCTCCGGGCTTTCGCCCACTGAAGCCCAAATCAGACAGGTCCCTCTGCTTCGTAGCGAAGTGGAGGGACCTGCTGTTCATCATTCGCACGAACGAATCTAAATGGAAGCGCTGCCCTCCCCTTTGTCGTCCCGAGCAATCATGGACCTGCCGAATAAACCTGCCCCGACTCGTTCTTTTATCCGTTCCAAACAGAGGTGTCATCCCGACCGAAGCGTAGCGGAGTGGAGGGACCTGCTGTTCATCATCCGCAGGAACGAATTTGAATGAAAGCGCCGCCCTCCCCTTTGTCATCCCGACCGGAGCGTAGCGTATGTGGAGGGATCTGCAGTTCCGCGGACCCCTCTTGGAAATGTTTTCTACAGATCGCACCGGAGTGGAGCGCACCGCAATTTACGGCTGGCCCTCAGTCGACACCAAAAGAAACTTCACCTGGCTATCCTCCGAATAATTAACGCTGGACGTAGGTGCCAAATTATCCGGCGGATGCTCATAGGCCATCCCCGGGGGCTGACGGCGAAGATACGGACCAATGAACGCAATGCTGGTACCCGACAACTCCATCCACAAATGCTCAGTATTCGGTTTAGTCCCCAAAAAAGGCCGAGTAATGGTGAGATCATCCAACGTGACCGTCTCAACGCTGGTGATCGTAGCCAGGCCGTCCTTCGCACTGAACAGCGGCCTGACAATTCGCGACCACTCCTGCTCGGCGGTACTCACCGGAGTGGACATCTCATTCTTGACCACCAGCTTACCCCCCGGCTGAAACCCGCTCGGGGTAGGTTCCGCAATCACATAAGCGCCCAAAGCCACAGTGCCCGTGTTCTTGATCGTGAATGCCAGGTTAGCCGGCACCAGCACCGCAATATTGACAGACACCCGAACCGAATCCCCACCGGCCGACACAGTCCCCGAGCCGGAAGTAAAGTAATACACCCGCTGCTTACCGGATAGTGTGACCGAAGGCGACGAAGCACCCGGAGCGATCGTGGCGTAGACATACGAATCGACGTAGCGAAGAACAGCCCCCTTAGTGGTAGGCTTCATCGCGTCCCCTTTGGTGAAAACCGCATACTCCGTAACCGGCCCCACGGTTTGAGGCTTAGACCCGTGCCAATCGGCAAAATACATGTCGACATATGCATTGCTGCCCACCTGTAACTCTTGCCCGTTGGCCAGAGGCGAAAGCGCGGTCGCAAGCAGAGCCGCCGCGATCATTTTGCCGGTCATGAATTTCTCCTTACGTCCACAACATTTAACGTCTTCCCCCCGCCTTGGACAAGCGAAGTAGTGCGAAATTCACGGATTGGTCGAGCTGGGAACAACATTCCACCCATCCACGTCGACGGTCGGTTTGCCCACCTTACCGGCCCAGTTGGGGGTATCTGTAGACGTGCTCTCCAGTTGCAGGTCTGCCTTCCGGTAGGTTGCCGTGATCTCTCTTTTTTCGCCCGGCAGAAGAGGGAAGTAGTTGTCCTGCCAGATGACCGGAAGGACCTCGAGCTCATTATTGTCGGATTCAGGGTCACTGAATCGAACAGGCTTCATGACCTTGAGATGGACAGCAAACGCCAAACTCTTACCAGGATTCTCAACCGTGACCCGCGTGGTCCCATAATCGCCATCTATTTGAGATTCACTGGCGACGTTCAGCGTAACTTTGGGCAAGCTACTCAGCGCGGTCAGGTCCGAAAACGATTTTGTGGGAGTAAAGTACCACGTCGACTTATCCCAGTCGAACACGTCCGGTTTCGTAGAGAGCCAGTAAAAATTCGAGCTCACGACCTTCCCAGCCGCGTCCTGCAACGATAAGTCTACGAAATACGTCGACGTCAAGCCGCTGATCTCAGGAAGGGTGAAGACCTTTCGCACCCCATCGGACGAAATATCAACTCCCGCCTCCTGCGAGTACTTCACCGTCATGTCCAGGTTGTATACCTTAACCGTGGCCTTCAGCCCTTTAAAGTCGGTGTAAAACGAATTCACCACCGCAATCGAATGATCATCGTAGGAATACTGAATATGCAGCGGCTCGCAGCCCTTCTTTGCCCCGAAATACCCCCCGCCGGGGCGTAGATAGTAGTCGTAAAGATGCCAGATGGTAGAAGGCCAAGCATTGTTGAGCATCCACTGAATCACCCCGGTTGCTTCGTATTTGTTCCTGCCGAAGGCTTCGAACATCGCCCGTTCGCCCTCGTACGCCATGACCTGCGCCTTCATTGCATAATCCTCTAAGCCCGACGCCACCCCGTAGCGGTGATTCATCGCCTCCGTGAACGTATTGAGGTTTCTAAAAGCGCTGCCGCCGGCATGGTAATCCCACCACGAGTCGATCGGCCACAGATGGTCGGCAGGCAGCATTCTGACCAGGCTCTCGATCGGGGGAACCGCGGGGCCGGGGCTGGTCTCGGTGTTAAACCCGTGCGCGCCCCCGTACTGCTTGTCCAGCAGCCAATAGGAAGGCGCGACATATTGGTAAGGTCCCGTCATCTTAACCCCGGTATCGCCGGTCACGCTGGTCGGCTTGGCCATGGCGGAGGATTCGTAAGGGTTAGGCCAGTTGAGCTCCTTCAAAATCTCGACATAACGCTGTTCCACGTCCGCGGGAGGAGGACCGTCGCTTCCGTTCATCCAATTGAAGACCGCAGGATGGTTCCTAAGCCGTTTGATCTGATCTTTGAGCGACTCCGCGGAAATGACATGATCCTCCTCATCCCATTTCTCCCACTGCTCCCAGTGGCTGCAACAGCTCCAACCGGCCATGATGAGGATGCCGTACTGGTCAGCAAGCTCGAGGAAGTGATCGTCTACGATCTTGCCTTCCAGCCGCACAGTGTTCAGGTTCATGTCCCTGACGTACTTCAGCTCTTCTTCTTCTCTGGCCGCAGGCTCGCGAAGCATCATGTCCTGGGTATAGCCCGCGCCGCGAATGAGAATTCTCTTTCCGTTAATGCTGAAAACGCGATGCGTTTCTGAGTAGCCTTCATCGTGGCCGCTGTACACCAGCGAAGGCTGGGCCGGCTTTTCAACTTCGCTCGTCACCTGGCGAATCCCAAAATGCGTGTCGCTCTCATCCGAAATCGATCCACCGGTTTCGAACTGCAACTTTAATTCGTACAGATTCTGCGCTCCCACCTGGACCGGCCACCACAGCCGCGGACTGGCCAAATTCAATTGGGCAAACTGATCTGGTGAAAAGGTCACGACCTTCGTTTGCTTGCTCTCGAGAGTGACTGGCTGCGAGAACCGGATATCTTCGATCTGCCCCTTCAACGCGCCCTTGACTGCATGATCGGTCTGATTGCTCACCTCAGCGGTCACCGTCAGCTGAGCCTTATCGGTTGCCGGAAGATCGAGCTTGGTGATGACCTGAGGAAAGCGGATGGTCGCCGCACCGCTGGTGGTCAGGTAAACGGGACGCCAGATACCCATATCCTTATCTGGCGTCGTCGGGTTCCAGTCCACGAAACTGATGCCAAGGTCATCGGGTGTTTGCGGAAACACTTCAACCGCGAGGGCATTGACACTTCCCGGAGCCACCATGTCGGTCACATCGAATTCGTACAGCCTGTACATGCCGGCCATTTTGTTCGACTCAGCGACCAACCGCCCGTTGAACCACACGTTCGCTCGGAAATTAATGCCGTCGAAGTGCAGCTGAACTCGTTTACCGCGAAACCCCGCCGGAACGGTGAACTGCGTTCGATACCACCAGGACGAACGAAACGGGCTCTCCGGCGGCATCGCAATCGACGCAAACGTCGTTCCGACGGTGTAAGTTGTTCCCGGTAGCGAGCGCAGATTCATGCCGAAGTAAGGATCGGCATACACATGGTCGGCGACCAACGCCGCGACTACGGTGGATGGCATGGTGGTGCGGTACCACTGTTTCGGGTGAAAGGCAGACGTCGAGAGAACGCTCCCCTTATCGGAAACCTCCCGCGATGACTGGATCGACCATCCATCCTTGAGGACGAGTTCCTCTGCCTGCGATGCGGAGACGAAGCTCAACAGAGACAGAAGTAGAAGCCTTGTAACTGCAACGCCGCGCTTTTCCAGGGTCATTCTCCGTTCACTTCGAGGGCAGTGCGAAGGCGAGTATGGAATCGCCATAGGTCCGGTCAAAAAAACTGCCTCCCGTGTCCACAATCACAACATATTGCTTTCCGTCTTTGCCCATAAAGGTCGAAGGTGTGACGTAGGCTCCGGTGTCCAGCTTGATGTCCCACAGAATCTTACCCGTCGCCGCCTCATAGGCGCGGAAGTGCTGATCGGTGGTCGCCGCAATAAACACAACTCCGCCGCCGGTCGCGATGGATCCACCGTAGCTCAGCGATCCGGTATTGTGCACCCCTTTGGCATCGAGCTCAGGGACGGTTCCAAAAGGCACCTTCCAGGCGACGTCGCCGGTATTCACATTGATTGCCCATAGTTGCCCCCACGGCGGCTGCTGGCAGGGCCAGAATTTGTCGCGGTCCCAGAACAGCGCATAAAGTCCCCAGGGGCTGGTGCGGTCATACGGTGGCTCGACCTTCGGCTTGGTGAGCGCGACCTTGCCCACACCGGCCAGGTCGATAGTGTTCACGAACAGATAGCCAAGCTTCGGGTTGTAGGACATGCCGTGCCAATTGACGACGCCGACGGTGCCTGGGAAGACGATCGTCAGCTTCGAACCATATGGAGTGAACAAGGGTCCACTTTGCATTCCGCCTTCGGTGGCAAGCATGGCGTCGCACAATGCATGATGTTCGGGGGTGACCGTAGAGAGATCTGCGGGAGTAAAACCGTTACGGCCCAACGGAACCGGCTTGATCGGAAACGGCTGCGTGGGAGAGGAGTGTTCGCCCGGGATGGTGCTCTGGGGTATAGGGCGCTCTTCGACGCCATAGACCGGTTTGCCGTTGCGGCGATCCAGGATGAACATCAGGCCCGTCTTGCTGATGAGTGCCACTGCTGGAATTTGCTTGCCGCGGCGGCGGACGTCGATCATCACCGGCGCAGATTCCAGATCGTAGTCGTTGATGTCGTGATGAACAGCCTGGAAGTACCAGGCAAGCTTGCCCGTATCCGCGTGAAGAACGACCAGCGTATTGCCAAAGAGGCCATTGCCGACGCGATCGCCACCATAAAAATCGGACGTGGGAGATCCGAAGGGTAAGAAGACGAGCCCACGTTCGGTATCAACGGACGAGAAACCCCAGACATTCGTTCCCGAGCGGCCTGCGCCGGAATCGTCCGCCCATGTGTCGTGGCCGGCCTCTCCCTGGTGCGGGATCGAATGGAAACGCCACACCAGCTTTCCCGTGTGGACGTCCCAGGCCCTCACATCGCCCGAAGGCCCTTTTGCTGGGGATTCCGGTAAGTCCGCGCCGGTGATGATGAGGTTCTTATAGATGGAAGCCGCGGAGGTCATGGAGTAGCGACCCTCTTTGTTTGGATCGTCGGTCATCCCGGCCTTGAGGTTGAGAAATCCGCTGTCGGCAAACTGGGATGTGGGCTGGCCAGTCTTTGCATTCAGTGAGAGCAGGCGGCCATCGGCGGTGCCAAAGAAGATGGATGCAGGCGTGGTCTGGTCTCCTGGCCAGTAAGTAGCAGAGCGTCCCAGAAACCGGGACTGCGCCAGCTTGTAGGTCCAGATAAGCTCGCCGGTTTCTGGCTTCAGAGCGATCACTGAGCTATACGGCGTGGCCAGATACATCATGCCGTCGATGACCAGTGGAGTGGCCGGCGAGTTAAGCAGCCGGCGGCCGGTGGTCGATTCAGCCGCTTCCGCGGCCGGCTTCATGTGATACACCCACACCTGCTTCAGCTGAGCGACGTTGCTGGTGTTGATCTGATCCAGTGGCGAGTATTTCGTTTGCCCGGCATCGTGGCCGTAGCCCGTCCAATCAGACTGGGCAGCACAGCGAAGCGCACAGGAGAAAATGACAATCGCGGCACAGGCCAGGCGATGTTTCAAAAGAGAGTTCCTTTGCTGTTTGGGTAGCTGTGCAGCAGCGGCCCCACCGTGTTGGAGTACCGGAAATCTTCTTTCCGATCGTCATCGATGGTCCAGAACATCGCCCCATCGAAGGCCGGATAACCGCTCGGTTGTCGCAGCTTATACGTTGTCGGCGTGTCGGACTTACCGGTAATGATGTACCGCATCGAGTCCTCGACGATTGCGGGCGTCGTATCGCTGTTCAAATAGCCGATCGCTACCTTGTCAGGCGGCAACGGGTCGAAATGATGCTTCGGGTCGCGGCCCACGTCGAAGCCGTGCAAAACCAATTCCGTGGCCGCCGCATGGTAATCGACCGAGCCCGGCATGTAGAACTCGCCATCCAGCCCTTCGATCGGCGGGCAGTTGTAATCCTGTGTATCCACAAACCCCAGAATGTCGCGGATCCCCTCCACGATCGGAATATATGAGCCAAACTGGCCGCCGTAGCCCGGATACGCCGCCGGAATCTGCGTTCCCTCCGGCACCAGGCTCAAGATGAAATCTTTGCCGAAGTGATCGTGAATCTCGCGCAGCGCGGCAATCAGGTTGACGGTGGAAGGTGTCGTAGGGTGCTTGAAATCTGTATCCCCCGGATCAAGTTCGAGCGAGGAAGTCTCGAAGTCGATGTCGATGCCGTTGAAACCAAACTCAGCACAGATGTTTTCTACCGTCCTGACGAAGTTCTGCTTTCCTTCCTGCGTCAGCAGCGCGAAGTGCTGGCCGCCTCCGCCGAGTGAGATCATCACCTTCTTGCCCTGGCTCTGTTTTAGCTTGATGTCGTCCTTGAACTGCTCTGGAGTGATACTGCCTCGCACCTGGTATTGCATGGTCCCTTCGGGGGCACCCCGTAATGGTGTGGCGAACGCGACGATTATCACGTCCCACTGGGGCGAGACATCGCTGATCCGCCCCAACCCGGACCAGTATCCGATCAGCTGGTGCCCGTTGGGACCACCGGTAAGTGCAATCGGGGTCACGGTGCCCGTAGGCGCATCCTTGACTGCACCAAAGTTTCCCTCATGAATGTGCGCCGGGCACGGTTTGGAGGGGCCGCTCAGCGCGTTCGCATCCGGGAAGCTATACGCTCCCGATGCCGAGCCCGCGTACCACGAGAGTAGGGCTACATTCTGCAGGTGATACGACATCCCTCCCACATGCGCGAGATAGGCCTTCGAGGCCGGCGTCCGGTTCTTCCAGTTAGTATCCGTCGGGTCGTTCAGGAAGTATTCGGTCGCCAGTCCGGTTCCACCGCAGCCGCTATTGTCTCTCGGCAGCTCGGTTTCGCTCGCAGGGGGCACGCGCGTCCAGCTGGGAAACGTGTTTCCGGGAATGACTACGCCGCGGTGCGGGCGTAGAGCGGCTTCATGCAGCGGGTCACGGAACCACTGCGCCAGTTGCTGGGTCAGTGGTTGTACATCGCTGTCCTCTTCCACGGTGTGGGGATCGAGGTAGCTTCCCAGCACGAAGGGCTGGCTCATACCAAGCGACGTATCCATACCGTGCGTTCCCCACGAGCAGCACTCGGTCGCATCCTCGTCGGTGTAGTAGGTGACGTTCTTCGTCATCGCAATCACCAGCTTGTTGGCGCCCATCTCCTCCTTTGGCAGCCGCTTGAAAATCTCCTGCTGCATGAAGAGCACATCCACCGTGGCCAGCATCCGGCCAGTCTTCTTGGATGTCAGCACATACCCCTTGCCGATGGGCACATCGATCTTCAGCGCAACTACCTTCGGTTTACCGAGGAGCGTATGCCAATTCTTCGCTGCCTCCTTCTCAAAATCGGCGCGCATGATCGCATCCGTGTACTGGGCCGCGCCGGAAGGGAAGCGATACCTGGTAAAAATCGGTGAACGCATCACCCCGGCCACATCGGTGCTTGCATCCAGCACCGCCTTCCTTCCGGTCGCGTCCATGGGGGCTTCGATGGTCAGCGTAATCGGCACCAGGACGGTCGGGATGGTCGTGGTGCCCCCCTTAGCCGGGTCGCCGCCAACCACGGTGTAGGAGTAGTCCTGTCCCGCAGCGTTATACGAGCGGGCAAATGTCGGCAGTGTACTCTGGGCAAAGGTAGTAACCATCGATAACGGCAGGAGCAAAAGTACAAAACAAAGCAAACGAAGAGCTACCCTCACGCACGATCCTCCAAAAGCAAAAAACTTCACCTCACTTAGCTTCTTCTAAAAGCCTGCTTGGGGCAAGGCTACTGAGCTATACTCCACGCGGATATGTTCTTTAAGCAGTAGTCAGGAGTTGAAAGAATGCGCTATGCGCTTACGCTTGCGATTGCCCTCATGAGCCAGCTCGCGGCTGCACAAACGGAAGCTGCCCTGCCACCACCCGCTTCGCCGGCCTGCGAAAATGTCCCTCACTCGGACCATCCGCACGTGCGGCTCACCAACGGTGGAATGAACGCGGTTGTATTTCTTCCTGACGTGGAAAAAGGTTACTACCGCGCAGCCCGCTTTGACTGGTCTGGTCTTGTAGCGTGCGTCTCGCTGAACGGCCACACTTTCTTCGGCGAGTGGTTCAATCGCTACGACCCGATGACTAATGATGCAGTAACCGGGCCGGCCGAGGAATTTCGCGAGCCGATCGGCTACGACGATGCCAAGCCCGGCGATCCGTTTGTGAAGCTCGGCGTTGGCGTGTTGAAGCGCATCGACGACCAGCCCTATACGATCGGCGGCGCGTTCCCGATCCTTGACCACGGAAAATGGACGGTCGAGGCGCACAAGAACTCAATCACCTTTCGCCAGGAACTTCACTCAGAACTTGGCTATGCCTATGTCTACGAGAAAACCTTGTCGCTGGACAAGAAAACGAATGGCCTCCAACTAACCCACAGCCTGAAGAACGTGGGAACCAAGCCGCTCACGACAACCGTCTACGACCACGACTTCTTTATGATGGACAACAATCCAACCGCGCCGGGCATGCAGGTACATTTCCCGTTCGTCCCGGTCCCGGCCAAGCCACTCCCCGACTCGGTGCAGATCGACGGGACAACCCTCAAGTGGGTAGCACAATCGCAACCCCATCACTACCCGAGCGGTGAAATGACGGGCTTTTCCAACAAAGTCTCGGATTTCGACTTCACCTTTGAGGACACGGAACACGGCCTCGGGGTAGAAGAAACATCCGATACGCCGATAGCGAAGCTCTTCTTTTGGTCAACCCCGAAGACGGTTTGTCCCGAGGGTTTTATCGCGATTGACGTCGCACCCGGCGAAACCCAGAAGTGGGGCCTCCACTACCGCTTCTTCACCAGCCTTCCCTCGGCTGCGAAAGCTCCTTAATGTCAACTCGGCGGGAGAGACTTTAGTCGACAGGAGCGTACCCGGATTTCCAGCACACCGGACAAAGCTAACTTCGATTTGGCAACGTTGCCAAATAAGTCCTTTGTTTTACGAAGATGGCCAAGATGGCCAATTAATTATTTGGACATCTTGCCCTAGTTACGAGCCACGAACTCTTTGTAATCTACTTGCTGCTTTCACCTTAATATGCGGGGAGATTGCCGTCCAGAGGGCGATGCAGAAAATCGTAACTGTTTCTGGTGGGATAACAATCCCGTTTGGGTTGGCATGTCGGTACCCAAACAGAACTGTCATCTCGCCCTCCGCACCCTCGAGCGGAGGAGTCATGGGCCTGCGGCCCACCGCGGGGGATGAAAGCTGCTTCCACTCGTTCTCTCCTGCGTTCCCAACAGAGGTGTCATTCCGACTGGAGCGAAGCGAAGTGGAGGGATCTGCAGTGCACCCGTCGGTCCTCCCAAATTCTGGGTAACAAACTCCAACCCTCAAGCAGAGGTGTCATCCCGACCGAAGCGAAGCGTAGCGGAGGGACCTGCTGTTTCACCCGCCACTAGCCACTTTTCGCTGGGAGCACCACTCTCCCCCTTGTCATCCCGACCGAAGCGAAGCGAAGTGGAGGGATCTGCAGTTCCGCGGACCTCTCGTGGAAATGTTTTTTCGACAAACGTAGCGACCCCGACGGACCTGCTCTTTCAACCAACATCGCGGAAAGCCCTAGACGATAGCCACGCTAAGCGGCTTCGCAAGCGATGCGACCCTAACGGGATCGACGAGCATGCGGGTCACTTTATCAATCTTCATCCGCAACACCCCATCGCCGTTCAAAGCCAACAAGCTCCCGCCATCCGGCGTCACCATCAGCTTGTTCGCCTGAACAGCATCCGTTTCGCCCAGCGCATCCAACCTACCCTCACCATCAATCTTCCAACTCTGCACCGCATCCCCGTGCGAACTATACAACACCTCGCCCGAGGGATGCATTGCCAATGTCGCGACCCCACCCATCGCCGGAGCAAAAACAGTTTGCCTGCAACGCAGACTCCCGCTCGCGTCGTAAGCGAAACTCGACACCGCCCCGTTCAATGCGTGCGCCACATACACTCGCCGCCCATAAGGGTGTAACACCATGCAACCTGGCCCACTGCCGGCACTCACTTCACAGCGGCTCGACACAGTAAGCTCGCCGTCGCTGAGCGCAAGCACGTTCAGCCGATCGCTGCCCTGGTCCGCAGTGAGCACACGTCCCTCACGATCAAACATCACCGCAGCGGGATGCGCCGTCGTCTGCAACGGATGCGGTCCCGAGCCAACCTCTTTCAGAATCCCCGACACCCTACCCAGTCGCCCGTCCTCATCGAGGGACAGCACATTGTATGCGCCACCACCATGCACCGCGACCACCACGCTGCGCCCATCGGGAGCAACCGCCAGGTCGCGCGGTGCGGTACCGGAGAGCGAAAGCGGCACGCGGTTCATCCACTCAAGCCGGCCCGTCGTCTGGTCAATCGCGTAGGCCTCCACGCTCCCGCGCGGCAGATTGCCATATTGAGACACGCCGTTCGCTACATAGAGTCTTCCGCCGCGGATCGCCATCGCCACCGGAAGCGCGCTCACCATCGTCTGCCGCTCGACCAACCGCTCGTCTGCGGAGACCGAGTACACATGGATCGCGTGCTCAGCCCCGATGTAAACGAATCGAGCAGTGCTCGCCCACCCAAGCCGGCCGCCCACAGCGCTCATCAACGACGCGCTACCGGCTATCTGCAGAAACCGTCTGCGATCCAACTCAATCATCTCCGCTTTCTCCTAGGCTCGAATCGACATGGCGTGATGAAACACATTGTTCGGATCATATTTCTTCTTCACCTGCTGCAGAAACTCGTAGTTCTGCCCGTAGTAAAGCTGGGGCCAGTACGCATATTCGAGCATATCCGCGTCGGGGTAGTTGATGTAGCACCCCTGATAATTATCCCCTGGAAACGGCGTTCCCTGGTGAGATGCATCGACTTCCGGACTCGAGTACAGCTCCTGGTAGAGCTCGCGTATCCAGGTGAAATGTCCCTCATCCTCTGCGGCGTTCGCCCAGTATGTCTGGAATTGCAACTTCATGACGCTCGACCGCTGGAAAGCAACAGTCTCCTCGAGCATCTCTCTGCGATTCATCGCGCCACCGTAGGAATCGATCTCCACCACTGAGTGCGTAAGGTCGACTCCCGGCATCACGCGCGTCAGGTGCTTATAAAAAACAGCGATCTCCCGTGCCGTATAGTTTTTCTTCATGTAGGTGGATTTGTACTTGGCCCGTGTCACCCCGCGGCGCATGCCTCCCGCAGCTCCAGTATCGGCCCACAGCTCGCGCATCATCTTATGCGGTCCAAAACTTTCAGCGGGAGCGTTGCTGGCCGGCGCCGCCGGCGATACGGCCGAAGGCCTGCACGCGTCGAACAGGGCAAGGAATTCGTCCATCACTTTCGTATCTTTGCAGGTGCCGTCCGGATTGCAGAACTGCACTTCGATCCGCACATAGCCTCTTGCCTGGTGATTGGCCTCGATGATGGAGAACAATCCCCACGTCTCAGGATCCTTACCCCGGGTCGCAAAATACCCGCCGAAGGCGTCGAAAATCCTGTGGAACTTCTCCTCGGTCATCTCCGACCAGGGGAACGTCATGTTCGAGACCATCACCTCTTGTGGGGCAGGCGGCAGATGGTCAAAGACGTAATCGACGATCACGCCAAAGTTCCCGCCACCGCCACCGCGGCAGGCACGAAGGAGATCGGCATCCTGCTTTGCCGTGCAGTTGCGGAGCGTTACTTTTCCCTGCGAGTCAACCGTCAGAATGTCGACTCCGGTCACCCAATCGGCGGTCGTCCCATAGAGCCGGGAAACCAACCCATAACCCCCGCCGGTGATATGCCCACCCGCGCCCACGGAACCGCAAGTGCCACCGGGCAGCGTCACGTTGTAAAGCTTGTAGAGCTCCTGATACGCCTGGCCGAGCGTCGCCCCTGGGCCCACACGGTAGCGCGCATCCTGCGGCAGATTGCCCACGTGGCTCATCAGGGACATATCGATCATCGTGCCGTTCGGGTTGTTGGCGTAGAAGTCTTCGTAGCAATGGCCGCCGGAACGGATCGTCGGCCGCTGTCCTGCATTGATCACGCGCTGCAGAGCCTCCGCGGTATCCGCTGCGCTCAGGCACAGGGCGAGACGGCTGACTCCATCCGTCGGGTTCGCCGGCCAGCGGCCGTTCCGGGCTCGCTTCAGGTTGCTGAATCGCGGATCATCGCGCGTAATTAAAATTGCCAAGTTGCTGGTCTCTCCAATTGCTTGCTTCAAGCTTAAAACAGAAGGGGATGCGATTGCTCGCATCCCCTGGAAGGTTTGTTTGGGTTTGGGTTAAAAGATGAACTTGCCGCTGAGCTGACCAATACGACCTGGAGCAGTGTTGGTGACCTGACCGAACTGGCCGCTGTTCGCATTGCCCACTGTCGCGCTGCTGAGGAAGTTGGCATGGTTGAAGACGTTGAACATCTCGATACGGAAGTTGAGCTGCATCCGCTCGTTGATCTTCGTGTCTTTCTCCACACCCGCATCGGTGTTGATCGTGCCCGGTCCATGGAACAGGAACTGCCTTGCGCTGCCGGTCACGCCGCAAACTTCGTAGCCGCAGCTGAGGTTACTGGCGAACGATGATGTGTCGAAGTAATTATGTGCCCCTACGTGCGGATTGAGCTTCTTGATAGGAGCAATTTGGTTGGGATAGTCGAGCGAGATGTTGGTCAAAGCAAAGTCTCCCGTGCTCTCAAGGCTCACCGGGGTGCCGGTATTAAAGCGGGTGATGCCGGTAATTTGCCATCCCTCGCTATACCGGTGGGCGCCCAGAAAGCGATAAAACGGGACGTTCCAGTTGTAGCTGGCGACGAAGTTATGCCGCATGTCGAAGCTCGACTGGCCATAGTTACTACCTGGGGTGCGAGGGTCATACAGCGCGGAGTAGGTATCCATCGACTTGGCATAGGTGTAGGAGAGCAGGTAGGTGAGGTCGCGAGCGCGGCGTTCCGCCGAGATCTGCAGCGAGTTGTAGTTGGAATTTCCCGAGTTCTGGAGATACTGTGACTCGGCGAAGGCGACGACCGGGCCTCCGCTGGAGTTTTTGTAGTTCGGGCTGATGGTCTGGTTGTCGATTGCCCCAACCAGGGTGCCGTAGACGTTTTCGCCGCTGGCATTCTGGTAAACGCCGCCTTCACCGCCTGGCCCGCAACCTGAAAGCGACTGGCAGAGCGAGGCACTTCCCCAGATGATGGGTTCGCCATGCTCCACGTGGTGGGCTAGGGTGCCCACGTACGCCACGGTCAAGACAGTTTTGTTATCGAGTTGCCGTTGCAAGGATAAGTTATAGTGCTGGGCCGCCATTGTCTTGTTGTGGTTATAGTAGCCCGGCACATAGAGGGGCATGAGGTTTCCGAACTGGAAGTTCGGAAACGGTCCAGGACCGTTTGGGTAAGTGAAAGGGAAGTGCTGTCCCTGCGTCACCCCGTTTGCGCGAGTGATGTAAGGGCTTCCGAACTCAGTCGGTTGTGGTGATTGCCAGTAAAGTCCCCAGGGCGCATCGCCAAGAATGCCGAAGTTACCGTTATCCGCGGGCCCCAGGTAGTAGACACCGTAGGCCGCACGAACGCTGGTCTTGCCGGCCGCGCCCCACAGACCGCCGGAGGGTGCCCAGGCAACACCAAACCGTGGTCCAAAATTTGTCCACCGGATCGGGTAGATCGTGCTTGGAACCCCCGGATCTCCCGGAACGAGGTTGCCCAGTGGGGAGTTGGGGAACTTGACCGACTGTACTCCCGGAACGGGTGTCGTTAAACGTCCATAGACATCGCTCCACGGCCGGGCGACGTCCCAACGGAGGCCGTAGTTAACCGTCAAGCTGGGAGTCGCCTTCCAGGAGTCCTGACCATAGATCCCACCGTACCTGGTGCGGTTGTCGAGAAGCTGGATCGAGCATTGGACGAACTGGCCGGGTGCGCCGATAAAGTAATCAGAAACGTCTGCACCGGTCTCCTGGCCCGAAAAGCTGAAATATCCGTTGGGTCCGCAAGTGTTTCGAGCATCCAGCTGGTAATAGCGGAATTCCCCACCGAAGCTGATCGCGTGATTGCCGACCGTCTTGCTCACCGTGTCCCCCACGGTATAGTTCGTGTCAGGCTGATAGAGATTCAACCAGTTGTTGCCGATGGTAAAGCTGTTGAAAAACAGGCCCGGCACCGACGACGGGTAATCGGTTGGCCCGGTGTTGACCAGCCCACCGTTCGCCGGATCCGTGTTGAAACCATACTTGGAGTAGGAGCTGATCGCTGAGCTTGCAGACGGGTTCGCGGTGTGCACAGCGGTACGGAAAAAAGTGATACGTGCCACATTGACCGTGGTCGCACCGAGCGTCTTCGTGTTGCTCCCCATGAACATTTGGTTGCGCGACGGCACTGTGACTGGAAAGCCCGGCAGATTCTCCTGGCCAAAGTATTGCTGGTTGTAGACCTGGTTGACCGCGGTCGCATCGTCGTAGTGATAATAGAACGACCAATCGCCAGTCTTGTGATTCACGAAGTCAATCCGCTCGGCCATGTTGGTATCGATGATGGATCCGGCGTGGCTTGAGTCATCAAAGTTGAAACCGCCGGGCTGATTTGACTGTGGGATCAGCGGCAATGTCAATTTACTGACCGGGTCGATATAGGCGGAGATATTGTGGCCAGGCACGGAATTGCCGTTGCTGTCCGTTGTCACTACCGCCGTTCCCAGTTGGTTGTAAAGGGTGGGCGTGCAAGTCGGCGGTTGGCACACGCCTCCCGCGCCGTGAATCACCCCGCCACCGCGACTTTGGAGGGTTGCGGCCCAGGCATCACCTTGAACGGGCGTATTCAGGATGGAGTCGGAGAAGATGCCGTTCCGTTCGTCATTGCTGAGAACCTGCACAATTCCCGTGCTGACCCCGGCCACCTGGCGCGTTTGCTGATAGTCGGTGAAGGTGAAGAGCTTGTCCTTCCAGATCGGACCACCCAGCACTCCGCCGAATTGATGACGCTTCAACTCCGCCTTGGTGCTGTCGAAGTAGTTAATCGCGTCCAGTTTCTGATTGCGGTAGAACTCGAACAACGTTCCATGGAAGCTGTTGGTTCCGGACTTCGTCACGGTGTTCATGACCGATCCCGTGAACTTGCCGTACTCCGCGCTGAAACTGTTGGTGATCAGACGAAACTCAGCCACCGAGTCCGCGTCCGGGATCAGCCCGGCGCCCATATTCTTGGTTTCGTTCACGTCGGCGCCGTTCACCAGGAAGGCGTTGGCAAACTCGGGCATACCGTCCGTGGAGACATTTCCCGCTGAGCTATAGAGACCGGAAGCGGGGGAACGATCGTTGTAGCCGGAGTTGGTATTCGCCGGAGCAACCCCTGGCTGCAGGGAGAGGAGATCAATGTACGACCGGCCGTTGAGCGGCATGGCCAGAATCTGCGAAGAGGTGATGGTGGTGCCCATCGACGTACTCGCGGTATCTACCTGCACCGTGCTTGCGTCGACCGAAATGGTCTGACTCACGTTGCCGACCTTAAGAGCAAAATCGAATTTGAGAGCATCGTTGACGTTGAGGTTGATGTTGTCAACCACCCCGTTCTCGAAGCCGGCCATCGAAGCAGTCAGGCGGTAATTGCCGGGAGGCAATGCTAGGAGGCTGTACTGGCCCGACGAATCCGAGGTAGCCGTACGGCTATAACCCGTGGTTGTCTGAACCGCAGTCAGGGTCGCGTTCGGAATCACAGCGCCGGAGGCGTCACGAACATAACCGATAAGCGATCCGGTTACGTCTGCCCTCAGCTGCAGGGTGCTGAAAAGCACCGCCAAACACAGGTAAAGATAGCGATAACGACGAAAGTTCATGGTGACAAGCCTCCCGAAAATTGATGCAATTCCGCTGTTTGTACGACGATACGGATATTTAACAAACCCACAAGCGAAATAGTGCGAAAAGACCCTGCGCCGGTGTTGTTTTGGCACCCGCGCCGGAGCAGCTTGCCAAGGGAGGACGAGATAACTTGTTATGGTGAGTTAAGGTGACATGGCTGGCAATTCGTGCAGCTTGTTAAGCAATTAATTAAGCAACGGAAAGGCCCGCTACACGATGAAGGAAGACGCCAGCAAGGCAACCAACGATTCCACCCTGGGCATGGACCAGGCGATTTCTCGCCGTGACTTCATGAATGCCACGCTGCTCGCCTCTGGGGGCGCTTTGCTAACCGGCCTGACGCCGTACCAGCTCATGGCCCAGATGGGCAAAGACAAGTGGACCGGCTATGGTGGTGTGGGTGATTACGCCCAATCGCACGGCAACACCTTCGAGGTGATGACCGCCGGTCACCAGATACGGGACCATGTCTTCGCCGATCCGCCCCATCAGGCTGAGGAGACAGGCGAAGTGTTCGATTTCGCAATTGTCGGTGGTGGCCTAAGCGGTTTGGCAACCGCGCTCCAATTTCAGCAACATGCGCCGCAGGCAACCTGCCTGGTGCTGGAAAACCATCCCATTTTTGGTGGCGAGGCCAAGCGGAACGAATTCATCGTAGACGGGCAGCGGCTGATGGCGCCCCAGGGCTCCGACCATTTTGCGACGCCGTTAGCAGGTAGCCCGTTAGGCGACTTCTATGCCTCCATCGGCGTCGATGCGAGCAAATTCGAGTATCAGGCGTGGCAGGGCTCCTCCCCCGAGATCCCCGTGGGCCGGAGCTTTGAGCACATCCGTCCGCCTTACGGCATCTATTTCGGCGCTAACTTCGGCCAACAGCCGGCTGCGTGGGTGGTGGATCCATGGGGCAGGAAGCTGGATGGTGCGCCGATGACGGCGACGATGCGAGCGGAGATTCTCAAGTACCGCGAGCTGGGTGCGGAGCGCGGGCCCGACGGCTATGACCACCCGCACAAACTCGACGAAATCACCATGGAAGACTACATGATGCAGCGGTTCGGCCTGAGCCGGGAGACGATCCGAAAATTCCTCCTTCCCGGCCCGGGCGACGGCTATGGTATCGGTGCGGACGCGCTCTCCGCCTACGCTTTCGGCTTTGACGGCGATCCAATGAATTACGGGGAAGACAACGAGTTGCAATCGTTTCCTGGGGGGAATGGTGGTTTTGCCCGCCACATGGTGAAGACGCTGCTCCCGGCGGCGATACCGGGTCCGCGTACACTCGAGGACGTCTGCCGCGGCCGGGTGAACTTCGCTGCACTTGACCATGCCGGCGAACGAGTCCGCGTCCGGCTGGGGTCGACTGTGGTGCGGGTCGAACACGAAGGTGCGCCGGAGAAGAGCGAGTTCGTCCGGATTACCTATACCCGAGACGGCAAGGTGTACCGCCTGAAGGCGAAGGCGGTAGTGATGGCCGGAGGCAGCTGGACGACGAAGCACATTGTGATTGATTTGCCGTCGGAGCAGCGCCAGGCCTACGCGCAGTTCCTTCGCTCGCCCTGCATGCTGGTCAATGTCGCCCTGCGAAACTGGAGATTCCTATACAAGCGAGGCATTTCTGGAGCGTTTTGGTACGGTGGCTTTGGCGAGTACGGCTCGGTCCGCAAGGTTCCGACCTTCTCCACCAGGAACAAGACCATGGGCCCGGATTCTCCGGTTGTCATGACGATCAAGGCGCTCTTCTGCCAACCGGGACTACCCATGGCGGAACAGCAGAACGCTGGGCGCGCCGAGCTCCTCTCTACATCTTTCCAGGACTACGAGCGGAAAGTGCGCGAGCAGCTAACCGAGATGTTCGCCTCGACCGGCTTTGACGCCAAGCGGGACATCGCGGGCATCGTCCTCAATCGCTGGGGGCACGCCTATTGCAGTCCGCAGCCAGGCTTCTTTTTCGGCAAGGATGGGCAACCAGCACCCCGCGAAATTTTAAGACGCGCGCCCTTCGGCCGCATAGCCTTCGCGAACACAGATCTCTCTGGAGATCCCGGCCACGCAACCGCAATCGCCGAAGGCCAGCGTGCCGCCGGTCAGCTACTCAACCGTATCTGACAGGGGGAAAGAAACAGCAGGTCCCTCCACTACGCTACGCTCCGGTCGGGATGACACTTCTGTTTGGGTGCTGACATCCAATTCCAAACGAGTGTTTAGGTAAGGACCTCCCAACCCCAAATAGACGTGTCATCCCGACCGGAGCGTAGCGCAGTGGAGGGACCTGCTGTTCGCTCAGCTAATAGCCAAATCTTCGGTGAGAGCGACACCGTCCCCTTTGTCGTCCCGAGCAGTTTTCCCTCGCCTCACCCAAGGAACGTAATGCAAGCGGGACTGCCAACCGCCGTATATTGCCCGGTGAACGTCAATCGCCCGGTCTTCTTATCCACCCGAAAGGAAGTAACGTCATCACTGCGGTGATTGCACGCATATAGAAAATCCCCGCCAGGATCGATCGCAATGTTCCTCGGATAATCCCCCATGGTTGAGGTTTCCCCAACGTAACTCAAGCGACCGTCTTTGTTCAGGGAAAACACAGCAACCGTATTCTTCAGCCGGTTGGCCACATACAAAAACTGCCCATCAGGCGACAACAAAATCTCCGACGTAAAATTCGATCCCTTAAACCCCGGCGGAAGCGTCGAAATCGTCTGCTCCAAATGAAGCGATCCCGTCTGCGGATCGAAGTGAAAAAACGCCACCGTAGACGCCTCTTCCTGAGTCGAATAAAACCACCGTCCGTTGCGATGAAACGTGAAGTGACGTGGGCCGTCCCCGGGCGGTAACGCAACAAACGGAGAATCCGCAAGCGGCGACAGTTTGCCGGTGGCATGATCGAAGTTGGAAATATAAATCCGATCCTGACCCAAATCCGCATAGAGCACGAAGCGGCCTCCAGGGTCAGTACGGATCATATGGGCATCCTGCTTGTTATGGCCGTCAAAGGCAAAGCTGCCCGCAGGGGCGGTGGTAGCAACCTTGGGTCCCACGGAATCGACATCCTGATGGGTGTACGTGGCTGGCCCGAGAGCGCCGGTCGGCAATATGGGCAGCACGGCGATGCTCCCGCCACCGTAGTTGGCGACAAAAACATACTTGCCCGATCCGTCCACACTCAGGTGGGCCGGGCCTGCGCCTTCCGAGCTCACCGAATTCAAAGGTTGAAGATCCCCATTCGTCCGATTGACGGCAAAAGCGCTCACCGACCCGTGCTGATCTTCGTTGATCGCATAGAGGTATCGTCCGGATGGATCAAGCGAAAGCCAGGAAGGATTGCTCGTCTCCGCAGCCAACTTGATCAGCGTCAGCTCGCCCGTCGTACGATTCACCTCAAGCAGGTAGATGCCCTTGCCATTGCCTCCCCGGCCGGTGTAGGTCCCCACATAGGCGAATAACTTTTGGCTCTGGCCAAGAGCTGGCCTGAGCACCCCGTAAAACATCGCAAGCGCAGTGGATTTTTTGAGCAGCTCGCGGCGTGAAATGAGCCCGATGTTTCTATCAACCATGTGGGTAGGGATCCTCCCTACCCACAATAAACGAACCGGCCGCCGATCAGGGTTCGTGGGGCAGGGTCATGACCGGGTTTTGCGAGAAGAAGTTTACCGGCCGGATCATGAATTCATGCCACAAGGTCGGCATCACCGGCCAATCCTCAATACGCACCACGTGGTGGAAGCCAAGCGTATACCAGGCCACGATGTCGGTATTTTCGATGTTTCGGTCGGCCTTGGTCCATGCCGGCAGGCCTTCTCCACCCTTGCTGTTGGTGACATAAACGCCGGCGGCGTAGCGCTCATCCGGCTTGTAAGGAGTAACCCAAAGCTGATGTTCCGCAAAGGCGCCCACCTTCAGCGAGGGGTCATCCGGGGAAAGAAAATCAACCGCCGTCGCCTCCGGCATGATTTCGACCCCGGTGGGATAACCCAGCGGACCCTTCTCGGTAGCGCTGACGAAGTGCCACATGGCCGGCTTGCGCGGATCGATATCCATGATGGCGTCGCTCTCGCTCTTCGCAGGCGTCGATTGAACCCCCCAGATGCTGGTACGGGTACGGGCACTAATCTTTTCCGGGACCATGCGATCCACCATGAACGTGTTGTTCTGGCCATCGACATCGAGGTCCAGCCTGAAGCAGAGGTAGTGGTCGTGATAAACAGCGACGGTGTTGGGAGCCACCAACGTTCCATGTTGCGTCGCCGGCATGCCGCCGGCCATGGTTTCCTGGGGAGCCACTACATCCTTGCTGCCCTTTACCTCCACAATCCCGGTCGCGCCCACCCGAACCCGGATAGTCCCGTCCTGTTGAAAGGTCCAGTCCATCATGTAGTCGTAGTTGCCGATAGCTGCGGCCGCGCGCACCACCAGTTCACGGCTCGGCCGGCCGGCCATGATGTTGTTTTCGTTGTGGCGCCAGGCCGGGTCGCCCGTGAACCGCTCAAACATGCATGCTTCCTTGGTTCTCAGCAGCGGAGTTCCGGTGTCGGTCGTAGACAGCCCCGCAATGTACACCGCGTTAGAAGGGCAATCGTTCTCATCGACCTCGCGCAGCAGTCCGTCACGCGTGAACTCCCCCGCGTCGAGAAAGGAGCGGGAATTCCATCCCTCGTCCGTGTCCATGTAGGGCACGTACATCTCAGAGAAGGAGCCCTCATAGAGCACTGAGCGTAGCCGCGAACCATCCTGATAGCGGACCAGGTTCAACACCGGGCCCACGCGCGAATCGAGCCGCAGCCGGAAGTGCCAGTTTTGCCAGGTGATTTCGCCGTTGTCCATCTTGAACGAGGGACCCAGCGGCTGCATCACCAACAGAGGCTTTGTCCCTTCCCGCGGTATCGCCGACGTCTCCTCAAAGTCTCCGACATACTTCGCGGTTGGAATCACGCCGGTGTCGATCACCTGGAGAACCTTCTTCCCTGTGATATCGACCACGACCCATAGGCCCTCGATGTTTCGTCCCCAGGTGTGGTACTGGCCGTCTGCGTCGGTGCAGCCGCCGTAGCCGATACGCATGCGCTCCTGTTCGGGAAAGACCCGCAAGGCCAACGGACCGGCCCCGCAGTGGATGGTGGTCATATCAGTCAACCCGCGCTTCTGAAACGCAGCTTGCACTCGCGGGTCGCTCTTGATCATGTCGCTGAAGGCATGCAGTTCAGTGGTGGTGAACGGAGCCTGTACACCCGGCATCACGTTCCATGATTCCAGCTTGCCGCCGGTGATATCCACCCTGGCCTCGATCGTCTGGCCCTTGTCCTCCAGAATCACATCGGCTTCCCGCTCAATCGGGTCGCCTGGTTTCCAGGCCAGCACTGTGCTCTTGAGTGGTTCATGCAGCAGCAAAGTGGAGATGCCCGTATCCGGCGTCATGTGCCCACTCTTGTGCAGAATGTCATGCACCGCCCAATATTCGGCGCTGGTAAGTCCGTCCAGGGGATGCTGAGGCGTCGGAGTCTGAGCGGAAAGGGGCGTCAGAAGCGCAAGGGACAATGCCGGTAAGCAAGTTAGCAGGCGGGAAATCGAGATTGCCATCGTGGGGCTCCTCAGAAGGGGTTCAGCTGCGGCGGCGGTGGTCAGATTGTAATGCGCGGGTGAAATTCCTGGATGCGAATAAGTGCGAAACCGGCGGCTGGGAGCCGAGGCTGACGAAATTCAATTTACAATTACCCGGCAGCCTACTCAGTGAAACCTCTCTTGTCCCTCCACGGATTCATCCTCTCTGCGCTGGTCTTGTTTGCCGGCGCGTCCTACCACGCAGCCGCGCAAACCAAGAGCAAGACTTATACAAGCTGGACCAACTATGGAGGCACGCCCGACGCCTCCCAGTATTCCTCGCTCGATCGCATCAACCGATCCAATGTGAGCCGGCTTGCGGTCGCCTGGAAATATTCCACCGGCGATGAAAACAAGTATTCCTTCAATCCGATTGTCGTCGACGGCGTGATGTACGTTTTGGCGAAGCAGAATTCGATTGTCGCGATCGATGCCGCCAACGGCAGGGAACTGTGGGTTCATCCGACAGATCCGGAGAGCCGACTGCTCACCTCCCGCGGCATCAACTACTGGGAAAGTGCGGATCGATCGGATCGACGGTTGTTGTTCTCCCTGAACAACTTCTTGCAGGAGATCGACGCGCGCACAGGCAAGCCGATTTTGCAGTTCGGCAGCAACGGTGTGGTGGATCTACGGACTGACCTTGGTCGCGACCCAAAGAGCCTCAGGCTGGTTCAGTCGAGTACGCCTGGGCGTGTTTTCGAAAACCTCATCATCCTGGGGTCAGCAACCAACGAGGAGTATGAGTCGGGTCCAGGAGACGTTCGTGCCTACGACGTTCAAACCGGGCGCCTGGTCTGGATATTCCATACCGTTCCGCATCCGGGCGAGTTTGGATACGACACCTGGCCTAAAGACGCATGGAAAACGGTGGGGGGCGCAAACGCCTGGAGCGGTTTGTCGCTCGATGAACAGCGCGGCATCGTCTTCGTCCCGACCGCCAGCCCGAAATATAACTTCTACGGAGCCAATCGAACCGGCGCGAACCTCTTTGGCAATTGCCTGCTCGCGATTAATGCCCGGACGGGAAAACTCATTTGGCATTTCCAGATGGTGCATCACGATATCTGGGATTACGACAACTCCACCGCACCCGCACTCTTAACGGTCCGCCACAACGGCAAGCTGGTTGACGTGGTCGCGGAAGCGAACAAAGAGGGTTTTGTGTGGGTGTTCAACCGGGAAACGGGAGAGCCCCTGTGGCCGATTGAGGAGCGCGCCGTGCCCCGTTCTGACATGCCTGGTGAGGTAACGTGGCCCACCCAGCCGTTTCCCTCCAACCCGCCACCGTTCGGCCGCCAGAGCTTCACAGAAAAAGATCTCAGTCCGTTCATGCCCGCTGAAGAACGTGAGCAGTTTCGCAAAGAGATGGAAGGCGCGCGCAATCAGGGCCTCTTCACGCCGCCCAGCACGCAGAATACCGTCGAGATGCCGGGAAACAACGGAGGGGCCAACTTTGGCGGCGTCGCAGCGGACCCGGAACACGGGTTGCTCTATGTCGTGTCCAAGGATCTTCCCGCCATGCTCAAGCTGGAACTGGATTCTGGCGAGCAGGTTGCTTCAGGCAGCTCTCCCGAACAGCATGGCCGCGCAGTCTTTGCTACAAATTGCCGGCTGTGCCACGGCGCGGACCTGAAAGGACAGCCGCCCGCTATCCCATCGTTGGTTGATGTCGGCTCCAGACTCACCTCGAAACAGATCCGCTCGATCGTGACCCAGGGGAATGGTCCTATGCCCGCATTCGCAAAGCTCTCCGATGCGGAGTTGGATTCCTTGCTGGCCTATCTTGCGAACCCGGGACGTGCGCCGGCTGTTCCTGAGACGAAGGCTCCGGTAGATTCTGCTGCTCCCGAGAATGCCCGCTATCGAAGCGGTTTTGGCTTCATGTTTACCAGCAGCGGGCTGCCCGCGATCGCACCACCCTGGACCTCGCTCACAGCTTACGATTTGAACTCGGGAACGATTCGCTGGAAAATCCCTCTCGGCGAAGTACCGGAATTGGCGGCTCAGGGCTTCAAGGACACTGGTTCGCATTTTCCCAAGACCGCTCCGGTGGCGACTGCCGGCGGTTTGATTTTCACCGGCACGCGCGATCGCAAGGTGCGCGCGATCGATGCGCAAACCGGAAGGGTTATTTGGGAAACTACAGTGGACGCTGCGCTGGAAGGGATGCCGGCGGTTTATGAAGTGAATGGGCGTGAATATGTTGTGTTTTGTGCGGCGGCTCAAGCGACTACCCACACCCATGACCTTCCTGGTCACCCGGCATCGAAGGCGCCGATCCCAGGCGCCTACGTTGCCTTTGCGTTGCCTGAGGGCAAATAGTTATTCCGCTTTCACTTCGTTGTGTAACTCTGGGATGCCCGCGATGCGCACCACAACATGATCTCCCGGCCGAAGCCAGCGCGGCGGAGTCTTCGCTTCGCCCACGCCTCCAGGCGTTCCCGTCGAGATCACGTCTCCTGGCTCGAGCGTAAACACGCTCGAGAGGTGCTCGATCAGGTATCCAACGCCGAAGACCATTTGCGACGTATTTGAACTTTGCAGCACCTCGCCATTGATGATCATCCGGATGTCCAGTGCCTGAGGGTCGGGGATCTCATCCGCGGTCACGATGGCGGGTCCCATGGGCGCGAACGTATCGAAGGTCTTGCCCATCATCCATTGGCTGGTGGCTTCCTGGACATCGCGGGCGCTGACGTCGTTATGGTTGGTGTAGCCGAATACGTGTTCCTGCCAGCGGTCCCGGGAAATGTGGCGGCCTCCCTTGCCGATCACGACTGCGAACTCCGCTTCGTAATCGGGCTGTTTGGAATTCTTCGGCAACACGATCGCCTCGCCAGGACCGATGATCGCGGTGGTGTATTTAGAGAAAACGGTGGGAACCTTGGGGATCTCGGCCTTGCATTCCAGGGCATGGTCGCGATAGTTGAGACCTATGCAGATAATCTTCGGCGGCCGCGGCAGTGGTGCTACGAGCTTCGCCTTCGCAAGCGGAATAACCTGGTCCGTGGGTGGGCTCCTCACCCACTCCTTGGCCCGGTCGAGCGCCTCTTTACCTCCCTGTATTAGGGAAAGCAAGCTGGGAAAACCGGCGGACTTGAGCCCAATCACTTTACCTTCAACGATCGCACCGGCTTCCGCCGACCCGTTGTTCTGAAACGTAACAAGTTGCATTTGTTCCCTCTCCCCACCGAAGGTAAGCAACCCCTGTCAGACCAACAAGCGAAATAGTGCGAAAACGATTTGCCAGGAAACCGCAGATCCCTCTGCCCCCCGAATTTCTACGCTCTGATCCGCCACTAATCACTCTTAGCTGGAAGCGCCACCGTCCCCTTTGTCATCCCGACCGGAGCGTAGCGTAGTGGAGGGACCTGCTGTGCGCCCCCTCGGCTCTCCCGAATTCTCCGTAACAGACCCAAACAGAATCGTCCTCCCGACTGCAGCGGAGGGATCTGCAGTTCAGCGGGTGTGTCCTGGAAATGTTTGGAGGCTACCCAAGCGCGACGCGGCTAGGGTTGTATCGCGGCAGACCCACGTGATCGACAACTTCTTTGAACTCCGAATGATGGCGAAGCGAATCGAACCGCGGATCCTGCATTAACGTGAACACCTTCATGTTCCGCTCATTGCACGCGCGATTGAGCCAGAAACCCATTTGCCGGGATTCACCAAGCGCCGCATGGGTCGCGGCGATGTCATAAGAGGGCATGCATTTGTGACTCGTCGAGCTCTTCAGTCCGCGCAGGATCTGCCGGGCGGAACTCGTATCCCCCGCAGCGGCGTGAGTATGAGCTTTCATCGCCAGCACACAATTACTGCCGCCGGCAAGCTTGATCGTGTTTTCAAACTCCCGCACCGCGCTCTTGAAGTCGCCCTTCTGCTCCAGTGCTTGTGCCAGATACATGTGGGCCCAGACAAAATCCGGATCCAACTCAAGGGCGCTCTTGTAGTACTTGATCGCATCATCGAAGCGGTGGGCCAGGTGGGACGTAACGCCTGCCCAGACCAGGGTGATCAATGAGACAGGATCGATCTCGAGCGCGTGCATGATGGCGATATGTGCTGCCTCATGCTGTCCCTTGGCAGCCAAAAGATTTGCATACCAGTGATAACTGAGAGCGTAGCCGGGATTGCATTGGATGGCTCGCCGGTATTCCTCATCGGCCCCCTGCCAGTCACGGTCGAAGTGAAATCGGATATCGGCCAGCGAGGCGTGAGCTTCGGCCAGATCAGGATCAAGTTCGATTGCCTTGAGCGCTGCACGGCGCGCTGCCGGCATGGCTTGGGAAGGTGGCACTATTTCGTAAAAAGAAAGAAGAGTAAGGGAATCGGCAAGGCCGGAGTAAGGTTGGGCGAACTGTGGATCTTCCTGGACCGCGGCCTCGAAACATCGGATGGCTTTTCGCAGGCCTTCTTCGTTTCGTTGTTTCCAGAAGTAGCGGCCTTTCAGGTAAGCTTCCCGGGCACCCCGCTTTTCGCTACGTCTGGCCAATCGACACGATGCCGGCAACGAAATAACCTTTAGCCATACACACAAAACAATCTGGTCCGCCAAATACGCTGGCATTGCCTCGGCATCGCTGCGACGGCACTGATAAATCTGAGACCAGACTGCGTTGCGGGTCTCCTCCGACAAAAGCTCCGCATGCACCTGCAGTCCGCCGCAGTGATTCTGAACGCCCCATCGCAGTACATAGTCGGCTTCCGAGTCCCGCGAATCACTGTCCGCCACCACGTGCAACTGTCCCGGATTCAACTGACCCAGAACAGCAATGGTCTTTGCTGCGATAGCAGCACAAAGCGTCTGCTGGCCGGCAGTCTCATCATGAAGCGGCTCAATGCGAATCGTGATGCGACCCGGAGCAGATGCCGGAGTCTTTGCCTGTTTTACCGGTTCGGCAGGCAGGCAGCCCCTGAGGGATACCTGGTTGTTCCACGCGTCTAGTTCTGAGCGAAAGGCAAACACACTCCCAAGTTGCTTGTGAAAATGGCGATGAACGGGAAGGCCTTCTCGTTTTTCCCAAAGCTGAACGGTGCGAACCTCTCGCCGGAAATAGCTCGCAATTTCTTTCCAGGAATCCAGACGGTCAGCATCCAGCCTCAATCCGTTGGATTGCGGGGAGTTCGATAATGTCGACACCAACTCTTTAATCATAAGGGTCAGCGGAATCACGATTTGAACGTCAAAGCCGGAGTGCTTTAGGAGGCGGCGTCAGAGCAGGCCGAACAAGCTACAGCAGCCGGCGCGAAAAGCTGAGCGCAATTGCTGGATGCCATAAGATCTGTTACCGGGAGATTACACCGGGGTTAAGCTTTCTCGCAAGAACTTTCATTACAAAGTCCCCCCGCGAAAACAATTTTCCTCAAATTTGCTTAACAATTGCATGCGGCCGATGCGCGCCCCTTGACTGGAAGATTCGCTCGCTGCGTGGCGACAACCTCAATGTTTCGCACTATTTCGCTTGTTGGCCCTCGAAAAACTTGCTTTCCTACAATGGACTTTGCCCCACCGCTGGATCAGAAAAGGAAAGCCGTGCCCCAGGAACCATGTTCGCCGCCGTTGCCGCTGCCTCCCGCGTTCGACTACACCGATAGCCACGCATTCATGGAAAGAACGCGGGCGGGGATGCCTCCCCTCATCATTTGCGTGGCCTGCAATGGAGGTGTCCAGGGCAAGGAAGCAAATGAGGTCATCCCGGAAACTGCAGACGAGATCGCTGAGTCCGTGGGAGCCGCCTACGAGTCCGGGGCGGCCATGGTTCATATCCATGCCCGAGATCCGGAAGACCTGACCCGATGCGCGCGCAACCCGGAGCCCTGGCGGGAAGTTCTGCGCAAGGTACGTGCGCGGTGCCCTGACATCATCATCAACGCGACCACAGGAGGTGGCCCCAACATGACCATGGAGGAGCGCGCCTCCTCCCTCGAAGCGGGCCCGGAAGTGGCATCGTTGAATCTGGCTCCGGACATGAGCCGTTATCGCTTGAAAGAACGGCTCCCTCCTTTGCCCAATCCGCACCCCGCCCTGGAGATCGATGAATGCGTACCGTTTACCTATGGCCAGATTCACCAGTTCGCCTCCATGATGAAGCTGCGTCAGATTAAACCTGAGCTGGAGATTTACCATCCGGGCTGTGCCTGGGTAGTGCAATATCTGATCGAAAATGATCTGGTCCAGCGACCCTATTGGATCCAGACCGTGATGGGCTATCAAACCGGAAGTTACCCAACGGTCGAGAATGTGCTGCAAATGTTGAAGGATTTTCCTAAGGATGCTTTGTGGCTATGCTCAGCCATCGGTCCCTATCAGCTCCCGCTCACCACTCTTGCCACTCTGATGGGCGGCCATGTGCGGGTCGGCCTGGAAGACAATGTCTACTACGCTCGCGGGCAGAAAGCCGCGAGTAATGCTCAACTGGTCCAGCGAACCGTTCGCATCGCGCACGAACTGAACCGGCCGGTTGCCACCCCCGCACAGGCCCGTTCCATTCTGGGCCTGAAATGCCAGCCTAGTAAGTATTGATCCAATACAAATACATGGGGCCAGGGCACGACGTATGCCGAAGCTGGTGGTGAATGGCTTTTCGATGTATTACGAGACCTACGGATCCGGTGACCCCATCGTATTCATACCCGGTGCATTGGGCACCGGCAGGACGGATTTTGAGCATCAGCTCCCCTGGTTTAGCCAGACCTACCAGGTCATAGCTCCGGATCCCAGAGGTTACGGCGAGTCGAGGCCGCCTGAGCGTGACTATCCGCTCACGTTCTATCAGCGGGACGCTGAGGATATGCTCGCCCTGATGACAGAGCTGGGCCACCAGGAATTCGCAGTCTTCGGGTGGAGCGATGGTGCCAATACCGGTGCGCTCATGGCCGCCCACTCTCCACAGCGAGTCCGCCGGCTCGTCATGTGGGGCGGAAACTCCTATCTCAGCGCGGAAGAGATCGCAGCCTTCCAGGCCATGCGTTCCTTATCGTCGTGGTCGCCGCGGGAGGTAGCCGCGATGCGGCAAACCTACGGTGATTCACTCGATGGCTTGTGGGAGCGCTACGTCGTGGGACTGGAAGGGATCTACGCAGCCGGCGGTGACATCTATCGCCCGGAACTCGGCCGGATACAATGCCCAACATTCGTCTTGCACGGCGAGAAGGATCCGCTGGTACCATGGTTCCACCCAAGAACCATTTGTGAGGGTATTCGCGGGGCATCCCTGCATGTTTTTCCTGAAGGCAAGCACAGGATCCATGCAAAATATGCAGCCGAGTTTAACCAATTAACCTCAGCCTTTCTTGCCCGGCAATAGACGGTTGGTGTTGCTGATTGAGGAGTCTTATTCCCCATAAATCTTCCCCAACGCAGGAAGCCGAAGTTCCTCGGGGCGCCGGGGAACCGCGCCAATTGAATCGGAGCCTGGGGCTCTTTGATTCGACGATGATTGTCGCCGGTTCCATGATCGGCTCGGGAATCTTCATCGTTGCCGGCGAAATGGCGCGAGAGGTTGGAAGCTCCGGCTGGCTGCTCCTGGCCTGGGTCATCGCCGGCGTGCTCACCCTCACCGCCGCGCTCTCCTACGGAGAACTGGCGGCGATGATGCCGCATGCAGGAGGCCAATACGTCTACCTGCGTGAAGCCTATTCTCCGATCTGGGGATTTCTCTACGGCTGGACACTCTTTCTGGTCATTCAAACCGGTACCATCGCTGCTTCGTCGGTGGGCTTCTCACGTTATCTCGGCGTGCTATGGCCGCACATTGCAGAGAACAACTACATCATCCGGCCGATCCATATTTTGCCCACGTACGCACTCTCGCTTTCCACCGCCCAGGTGGTCGCGCTGGTGGTCATCGCGTTCCTGACCTGGACCAATACCAACGGCCTTAAATACGGCAAGGGAGTGCAAAACGTTTTTACTTCGATGAAGCTGGGCTCGTTGCTTGCCGTGATTGTGATTGGAATCCTGATCGGCTGGAAGGCTTCCGTCGTCAAGGCAAATTTCGGCGATGCCTGGACGCCTCGCGGCTTCACCTTAAGCGGCTATACGCCTTCCCCGTTGACTGCCTTCGGCATGCTGGTCGCTCTTTGCACCGCGCAAATAGGCTCTCTCTTCGCGGCCGATGCCTGGAACAACATTACCTTCAGCGCGGGAGAGGTCAAAAATCCCAGCCGGAACGTGCCCTTGTCCCTGGCTCTGGGAACCTTCATTGTCATCGGCCTATACCTTCTGGCCAACTTCGCTTACATCGTCGTTTTGCCCTTCAGCGCCGTACAGCACGCGCCCTCGGATCGCGTGGCCGCAACCATGATGCAGGCCATCTTCCCCACCCTTGGTGGCGTGCTGATCGCCGTGGCCATCATTGTTTCCGCATTCGGCTGCATGAATTCCTTGATACTGTCCGGGGCGCGTGCTTACTACGCGATGGCGCTCGACGGACTTTTCTTCAAGAAAGCTGCCACCCTCAATCGCGCCAATGTGCCGGGTTCGGCTTTGGTGATGCAGGGCATCTGGTCAGCCGTACTGGTATTGATCCGAACCTACCAGCCTGCGACCGGAACCTACGGCAATCTCTATAGCAACCTGCTGGATTACATCATCTCCGCAGCGCTCATCTTCTACATCCTGACGATTGCCGGCGTTTTTCGTTTACGCAAACTGCGCCCGAACGCCGAACGGCCATACCGCGCATTCGGTTACCCGCTCGTTCCCGCGCTTTACATCGTTTGCGCCAGTGTCATTCTGGTGATTCTGTTCGCCTACCGTCCGGCGACGACTATCCCTGGTGTCGTGATCGTGTTGATTGGCATTCCAGCGTTTTTCCTCTTTCGCATGCGGCGCGAGCCGAAAAGCTGAATGCCTCCCCCAAAGTGCCATTCCCCGTGGGCCATGCAAGCGGTCAACTATAGATGTGGAATCACAAACGCAAGATGGGAAGAAAACCCTGCTGAAAGGTCTGGCAGCCACGCTGCTGCTGGCCATCGCCGGATGTTCTCAATCGTCACCGCAATTCTTACCCTTCGGTGATAATGACAGCACCGTGGCACTTGATACAGCGACCGGACAAACCTGCGTCTCCTACCAAAAACCAGCGACCGCGAAGGGCGGTACTAACGTAACAGGAATGCCCTACTGCTTCGACCTCTACAGTTCAAAGTAATCCGCCGATGTCATCCCGGCTTCCGATACTAAAAAGAAACAGAAAAAGAAGTGTCATCCCGACCGGAGCGTAGCGTAGTGGAGGGACCTGCAGTTCCTTCAGCCACTATCCGCCGTTGAATGGAAGCGCCACCCTCCCCTTTGTCATCCCGACCGGAGCGTAGTGAAGTGGAGGGATCTGCAGTTCCGCGGACCTCTCTTGGAAATATTTTCCGACAGAGCCTGGCCGTTCCCCCCCGTGCCCAGCGTCTACCTGGTATTCAACACCACCACGGTAGCGATTGGGTCCAGCGCCTTTGCCGGCAGCTGAATATCAATGCCGCCTGCTGCGTGCGTCACCTTCAGCGCCCTGTGCTTCGGGTCGGCCAGCAGATACGCGCCAGTAACGGTCCGCGGGACACTCGCGAGACGGAAGCTCCCATTCGGCCAGCTGAAAAGCTCGATGTAGATCTTGTCGGCGCTTGTGGTTGAGCGCCAATCCCAACTGGGAATGAACTTAGGCTTACCCTCTTTGTCTTTCTCCGTGGTGCTGAAACTGCCTGCCTCAGGTCCGAAGAGAGTCGCGTGCGTGCCATAGATAGCAGCACCGTTGACGGCAAGCCACTGTCCTACCTGGTGAAGACGTTCGACCTCCGGTGCAGGGACGACACCCTTGGAATCAGGCCCGATATTGAGAAGATAATTCCCCCCTTTGCTGGCGATATCAATGAGGTTCCGCAGCAGGGTTTCGGTGGACTTGAAATCGTTGTCATACGATTTGTAGCCCCAGGTCTCGTTCATGGTCATGCAGGCTTCCCAATCGCGCCCGGGATAGCCCTGGGGCGGGATGAACTGCTCAGGGGTCTCGGTGTCGCCTTTGTACCCTCCGCCCAGCCGATTGTTCCAGATGAGGTTCGGGTGCTGGTTGAGCAGAGCGACGATCTCGGCCGCGAGTGCGGGGGTCATGTCTGGGGTCGGCGTATCGAACCAGATGACGGCAGGGAACTCGCCGTAGTTCGTCAGCAGCTCCTTCAATTGGGGAATCGCCTTGGTGTGAAGGTAGGTAGCAAAGTCACCATCCTGGGCTGGATCCCAGTGATGCGTGGGAAGGTCATGATTGCCGGTCGGGTAGGCCGCGCCACCGGGTGCCGTCCAATCCTGATCTTGTGAGTAGTAGAACCCGAGCTTGATGCCTTGCTTTCGGCACTCCTCCGCCAATTCGCCGATGGGATCGCGACGAAAGGGTGTCGCGGCGACGATATTAAAGGGATCTGCTTTGGAGTCGAACATGGCGAAGCCGTCATGATGTTTGGAGGTAATGACGATGTACTTCATCCCCGCCGACTTGGCGAGAGCTACGATGTCATGGGCATTGAAGCCTGTGGGATTGAACTGCGAGGCGAGAGCCTTGTAGTCGGCTACTGGAATGGAAGCGTTGTTCATGATCCATTCGCCAATTCCCGGGATCTGCTTTCCGTCCCAGGTTCCTGCGGGGATGGAGTAAAGACCCCAGTGGATGAACATGCCGAAGCGTGCGTCCCTCCACCAGGCCACGCGTGCGTCACGCTCCGCGGGGGTCTCGGTATCCTGAATCGCGGCCACGGGATGGGTGGAAGAAACAGCGATATGATGGCCCTCGAGTTGGGCAGCTAAGGGCAGTGCACAGGAGGCGAGTAGTAGGGCGGCGGTGGCGCGGAGCAGGGCGAGGGTGGTGATGGAACGGCGGGCTGATTTCAAGACATTTCCTCACGATCAAGTAACTTTGCACGGGATAGTGGATCTTGTTTCCCCGCCCGACCATAGTAAAGCGAACTGTCGCGCCCCGCTTCATTAGATCGTCCTACTGGAAGTCTCATAAGCCCGGAGAAAGAGGGTTATGACTCCATCTATATGCTTCTTGAGAGCGCGCTCAGAGATAGGTTCCGTGTCGAAGCCCAGAACGAACCAGCGAACATGAGTTGGAGAACTCGCTCAGCTGCGGCGCTTCTTCAGGGGAATCTCGGTTTCTTCACTTGGGGACCCTACGAAACGCAGATGAATGTTTTCACCTTTGACAAGTACCATTTGTTCCGTGGGAAAGCCCGACTCCTGCCGGGTTTCGAACAGGTACCCGATGAGGACGACCGCTCCGCAGTAACGTTAATCGAGCCTTCGCTACCTTGAGCAAAAGCGACTCGTTCCGGCCGACGCTATCAAAGACATAGCGGCGAGTGAACACTGCCGGCTCCGCAAATCTCGTGCCTCAGGATCGCGCTGATCTCTTTCCCGTAGATTTGTGGGTTCCTGTCGCAGGTTCGGAGTGTTGGCGTTGCCGGCAGGACTTCACGCTCCAGGACAGCGGCCGGTCAGGCACAATTGTCACTTTTCAGGCGGTCGATGCTCTGTGCGAAAGGCCTCACCCTCCCGTTGAAGTCATCCTGGTCATCGATGAATTGAATATGCAGGAAGGGCCGCAACTTCAGGTCGCGGAAGACGAGGCTGAGACCTTTCTGCGCCTGAACCAAGGACATCTTGCGCAACCGGTTTCGATTTACTCGAATTACAAGAGGTGGACCCTGGACGGGGTCGAATATGTCGTCAATCAAACCGGTGGAGAACTGTGCTCCTTTGGACATAAGCTGGAATGTCTAAAAGAGCACAGTATTCTCGCTTCTGGGAGGCGAAACTAAGACACGGGCCACTCTGCGGTTTGGCCAGGAGACCATCATGTCCCAGGCACCCGCTTTCCACTCCATCCCCAGGAAGATTCTTTTGCCGATGGATTTCAGCCCATCCTCGGATGCTGCCTTGACGATGGCAACAGACCTTGCTCAGCACTTTCGCGCTGAACTCTGCCTTGTGCACGTTGTTCCGATAATTCCTATGGCTACCGGGATCGATGCCTTCCCTGAGAGCCCACTTCCTTTCGAAATGACATTCCTGCAAGAGTCAAAGGTCCGGGCTGAGCAGAAGTTGGCCATGTATATTGGCGCTCTTGCCTCCAGGGAGGTGAAGGCAAGTTGCAAGGTCGAAATTGGAAATGATGTGGCTGACAGTATCATGATGTTGATCGAAAGCGAGAATATTGACATGGTGGTGCTTTCGACCCACGGCATCTCTGGATGGCGCCCGCTGGTTTTCGGGTCCACCGCTGAAAAGGTTGTCCGACTCGTGCAATGTCCGCTCCTTCTTCTCCGCTCCATTGAATCGGTCGCGACTGTTGCGGCTTCCTCCCCAGAGAAGTCCCGATAGCGGACACAGTGGTGCGCGAGGAGGAATCATGAGCCCAGGTCAAGCTGTCGGAGTTACACCAGCCAAAATGCCGGCGGCGCCGGGCCAAGATACCGCTGCGAATGGTCTCACGAGCGATGAGGCAAAGAGCCTTCTTGTCAAGGACGGTCCGAATGCGATGCCGGATACGTCTGCTCATCCGCTGCGCAACGCGTTGACCAAGTTCTGGGCACCCGTTCCCTGGCTGCTGGAAGCCGCCATCGTGCTTCAGTTGGTGCTGCATAAGGATCTGGAGGCTGCAGTCATTGCGGGCCTGCTGGTCTTCAACGCGGCTCTGGCCTATTTTCAGGAAAGTCGCGCCCAGGCTACGCTCGCTGCCCTGAAATCTCGTCTTGCCCTGAATGCCTCCGTCCGCCGCGATGGAACCTGGAAGACCGTACCGGCCGCGGAGTTGGTGCGTGGCGACGTACTGAAGCTGTCGCTGGGCGGAGTGGTCGCAGCGGATGTGCACATCGTCGATGGCTCTGTCCTGCTCGATCAATCGATGCTTACTGGCGAATCTCTGCCCATCGAAGCCGGGGCAGGCGTGGACACCTATGCAGGGGCACTCGTACGGCGCGGTGAAGCGACGGCGGTGGTGACCGCCATCGGGGTTCACACCAAATTCGGCCGTACCGCGGAACTTGTGCGCACCGCGCACGTTGTAAGTTCGCAGCAGAAGGCCGTGTTGCGGATCGTGCGTAACCTGTCATTTTTCAATGGCGGGGTCATCGTCCTAATCGGAACGTATGCCTATTTTCATGCGATGCCGTGGAGCGAGATCATTCCCTTGTTGCTTACCTCGGTTCTGGCATCGATCCCGGTGGCATTGCCGGCGACTTTCACGCTGGCGGCGGCGCTTGGGGCCCGCTCCCTGGCAAAGATAGGCGTACTTCCAACTCGACTCACCGCAGTCGATGAAGCCGCAACCATCAACGTATTGTGCTCGGATAAGACTGGCACACTTACCCGCAACGAGCTTTCGGTGACCAGCGTGCGACCAATGGCCGGCTTCGACGAGGGGCATGTTCTCGGGCTGGCTGCGTTGGCAAGCTCCGATGGCGGACAAGACTCAGTGGATGCAGCTATCCGGTCCGCCGCTTCGCACAAGCCTGTGTCCGGCCTCCCAAAACTGACGAACTTTGTTCCATTCGATCCAGGCAAGAAGATTTCTGAAGCCATGACGACCGATGCGAAGGGCGGACAAGAGCGCATCGTCAAAGGAGCCTTTACAGCAGTCACCGGCCTGACAACGCCGGCCCCCACTGCCGCTGCGATCGCTGAGGAACTTGAGAAGAAAGGCTTCAGGGTTTTGGCGGTGGCTGCCGGCGCCCCGGCATCCATGCAGATAATTGGCTTCATCGCGCTCAGCGATCCGCCTCGCGCCGACTCCGCCTCACTCATCTCGGAGTTGAAGGCACTCGGCGTGCGCACCGTCATGGTGACGGGGGATGCGCCGGCGACCGCGGCCATCGTTGCTCATGCGGTTGGTCTGGACGGCGCACTGTGTCCTCCGGGGCCGATCCCCACGTCGGTCAAACCAGAGGACTTCGCTGTTTTCGCCAGCATTCTGCCGGAAGGAAAATTCAACCTTGTCAAGGCGTTCCAGAAGGGCGGTCATACCGTGGGGATGTGCGGTGACGGAGCCAATGATGCACCGGCGCTGCGTCAGGCACAGATCGGGATTGCTGTATCGACGGCCACCGACGTGGCAAGATCGGCAGCGGGCGTTGTCCTCACTGAAGCCGGCCTTGGCGGTATTGTCGCTGCTGTAAAAGAAGGCAGGGTGACGTTTCAGCGCATTCTTTCCTACACCCTCAACTCCGTCAGCAAGAAGATCGTACAAGTACTACTGCTGGCGGTCGGCCTTGTCATCACTGGACATGCCGTGCTGACTCCGATGCTGATGGTACTCGTCATGATCACCGGAGACTTTCTATCGATGTCGTTGACAACCGATCGAGTGCGACCGTCGGAGACACCGAACTCCTGGAATATTGGACGGATTACCAGCGCAGCCGTTGTTCTGGGCGGGTTCTCCCTGGCATTCTGTACGGGAGTCTTACTCGTCGGTAAGTTCGAGCTAAGACTTGACATAGAAGCGCTCAGAACCATTTCAGTTGTCGCTATCGTGTATAGCAGTCAGGCCATCATCTACGCGATCCGAGCGCGCCGCCACTTTTGGGGACTGCGACCAACGATGTGGCTTGTGCTGTCCTCTGTTGCCGATGTTCTCATTATCTCTACGCTGGCCAGCCGCGGGATCGCGATGGCGCGTTTACCGCTGTCAGTACTGGCTTATGAATTTGCAGCGACGGCGGTCTTCGCCTTGCTTCTCGATGGCGTGAAGATTCCTGTCTTCGCCCGCCTCAGAATCTCGTAGAGGAGAAGACAACATTGATGGAGGAGGGTACCGCGGCACCTCGAAATTTTAAATCACCTGTCCAGCTGCAACATATTGAGTGAGCGCATGGCGATCTGCTTTGGGGCTAAACGCTCATTGCGGCCTATAGTTTGTTTGCCACTTTGTTGCATTACCCACCACCTGCCCGAAGCACAAAAGCCTTACGTCCAACCGGAGCTTGTCCCGTTTTGAGGCTGAGTCGGCAAAGCATAGCTCGCGTAGATTCGGAGAGATATCTCGTTTGGGATCCAACCAAGAGCGACCGAACGCCATCTGCTATATTGATCGTGTCGGTTCTAGGCCTCTTTGCTAGGGTGAGTTATCCCTGACGCATGAGGATCCAGGAGAGCGAGTGTTGCTGCCTTTGCGTAATTCGTGGCGAAATGGCCATCGCGCTTTCCTGCTCGCGCTAGGCCTTCTGACGCTTTCCGCGGCGGTGTTTGGGTGGGGGCTGCAGTATAAGCTCTCTCTTTACCATGGTAAGGATCCGATCTCGCATCAGATCCCTGAAGCCAAGCTGCTCTCCCAGAAAGAACGCCCCGCAACCGGACAGGCTGTCAGCGTGCGCCCCTCTGAACTTCCGGCTTTCCACTTACTCCCGGCTTTGATAATTGTGACGGCGTCGTCTGAATTATTCCAGGCCGCCGCGCGTTACGTCCGTACCGGTAGCTTGGAACGATCACGCGCGCCCCTGCCCCCCTGCCTCCACGCCATATTCCTTCGCCCTCCTCCTGTGCTCCTCTAAGAACCACCTCTCAAAAACAAATTTGGGTTTCTCCCATCACCATACGGCTTGCCGAAAAGGTTTTCGTGTTCATTCAGGTTTAGGGTGCGCGTAGCTACTGCGCCTGCTCCTTAACAGGGACGAACCGTTCCTTAGTGGGGAAATCTATATTCACGCCTATTCGTCCCGGGTGGCGTCGCGGCGGATCAATTTCAGTTGTGCCTACAGGTGCGTGTGAACGATATGCAAAAGCGTCTCATTGTTCTGTTTGCTGCGTGCACAGTCATAGGATTGGCCGCATGGCTTATCTTCCGTCCGCATGGGAGCGGAAAAGTCGAAGCCGCTCCAGAACCCACCGCTGCGCGTGTGGCGGTGGTGGAGCGCGGTTCAGTCTCTCATGTCCTGGCTCTCGCTGGGCAGTTCCAGCCATACCAGGTCATCGACGTTCATCCCAAGGTTTCCGGTTTCATCCACTCCATACTCGTGGACATTGGTGACCGGGTCCGCAAGGGGCAGACAATTGCTGTTTTGGAGGTTCCTGAACTCCAAGCTCAGTTGGAAGGTACCGTCGCCCAGGTTTCCCGCAGCAAGGATGAAATCACCCGCGCTCAGCATGAAGTGGCCGCGGCAGAAGCCCAATACGCTGCCCTGCATGCCGATAACGATCGCTTGCAGCAAGCCGCCAAAGCGCAGCCGGGGCTGATTGCGCAACAGGAGCTGGACGACGCACGCTCCAAAGACCTCTCGGCGGAAGCACAAGTAGACGCCGCAAAGGCGGCTTTGTCAGCAGCGCAGGGGGGTGCCGAAGTTGCCCGTGCAGATAACCGGCGGGTGGGGGCGATGGAGGATTACACCAATGTCATCGCTCCCATCGAAGGAGTGATCACCTGGCGTTATGCGGATACCGGAGCGCTCATTCAGTCGGGGACCGACTCGAATAGCCAGGCACTACCCATCGTGAAGCTGGCACAAAGCGATCTGCTGCGCCTGCGCATGCCGGTCCCCGAAGATGCTGTGCGATTCGTCAAGGTGGGCGACACGCTGCAGGTGAGAGTAGATGCGCTCGACAGATCTTTTACCGGCAAAGTGGTTCGTTTTACCCGCTACGTAAATTTCGAAACCAGAACCATGGAAACCGAGGTCGATGTCAAGAACAAAGACCTTTCGATCGATCCGGGAATGTACGCGAACACACAATTGCAGCTCAGCCGCGCGGATAACGTACTGACGATTCCTGTCGAGGCTCTCGTGCTCAGGGACAACAACGAGTTTGTCTACGCACTGGACAGTCAGAATCATGTCCACGAACGGAAGGTCGAGGTCGGCCTGCGCGGATCGCAACTGGCGGAGATCAAGAGTGGCCTGGCCGAGGGCGAGCGAGTGATCGTGGGTGGCCAGTCCAAGTACCAGGAAGGCGAACGAGTGACTCCGGTCGTTGAACCGAGACGGTCCGTCGATGTAACCCGCGACGCGGGCAGCACGATCGATTTGCACGATGATCCAGGGGGGGACCGGTAATGCCGAAGTTTGCCCTCAGATACCCTTTCTTCATCATCATGATGTGTTTGGTAGTCATGTTGATCGGCGTGGTCAATATTGCCAGCATGCCGGTCGACCTTTTTCCCAAAATAGAAATGCCGGTCGTCGTCGTGGCGACTTTTTACAATGGCATGCCTCCGCAGCAGATCGAAGCGGACATTACCGATACCTTTGAACGATTCTTCACCCTGGGTGCGAACATCGATCACTCCGAGTCGCGCTCTCTCACCGGCGTGAGTCTTATCAAGATTTACTTCAAGCCCGGTACGGATCCGAATGCCGCACTGAGCAACATCGCTAACCTTGCCATGGCAGATTTGCGCCGTCTGCCACCGGGCACGTTACCACCTGTGGTTCTCGGCATGGATGCGTCCAGCCAACCGGTCTGCCTGGTTACGCTTGAGGGGAAGGGACTCAATGAAACGCAACTGAAGGATCTGGCTCAGTTTCAGGTACGTAACCAGATTTCAAACGTGCAGGGTGCTTCGGTTCCTCAGCCCTACGGGGGTACGTATCGCCAGATTCAGGTCTATGTCGATCCCATCAAGCTTGAGGCCCATAACCTCAGCCTTACCGATGTGGTCGATGCAGTCAACAGCTCCAACCTGATTCTTCCGGCGGGTGACGTTCGCATCGGTTCGAAAGACTACAACATTTACGCCAACAGCCAGTTCCCTGACGCCAAAGCCATGAACGCGATGCCGCTGAAGTCCTATGGCAATTCATCCGTTCTGGTGGCCGACATAGGCAAAGCGGAAGATTCGGGCGCCCTGCAATACAACATCGTTCGCATCGATGGACAGCGCTCGGTGTACGTCCCCATCTTCAAGCAAGGGGGCAACAGCAATACCATCACCATCGTCAACGGCATGAAGGCAGCAGTGAAACGCCTTGTGGACATTCCTGAATCTCTGAAAACCGCGGTGGTCTTCGATCAGTCTATCTTCGTCAAGCTGGCGATCAAGAATCTGGTGAAGGAAGCCTCCATCGGATTGGTTCTGACCGGTCTGATGATCCTGGTGTTTCTGGGAAGCCCACGCGCTACCTTCGCGGTCTTATTGTCGATCCCGCTTTCCGCGCTGGTTTGCCTGATTATCACCAAGGTCCTCGGCGGGTCGATCAATACCATGCTGCTGGGTGGTTTGGCGCTTGCATTTTCACGACTGATCGATGACTCGGTGGTGGTGCTGGAAAATATCTTCCGCTTCATGGAGATGGGTGTACCGCCGCGCGAAGCTGCAGAAAAAGGCGGCATGGAGGTCTCGCTGGCCGTTCTTGCCGCCACCTCAACTACCTCGATCGTCTTCTTTCCCGTCACTTTCCTCTCCGGTGTCAGTAAATACATCTTTACCCCGCTGGCGCTGGGAGTTGTGCTATCGATTTTTGCTTCTTACATTTTCGCTATGACCGTGGTACCGCTCTTCTGCGCTACATTTGTGCGCATTCATCACGAAGAGGGGGGAGAGCACGGGCGTACACCTTCGTTGTTCCAGCGTATGGTGAAGCAGTTCAATGTGTACTTCCAGCGTATGTTGGAGCGATACGAGGCGCTTGCCAAGCGCGTACTGGTGAGACCCGGGTTCACCGCCGCGGTAATTTTGGGCAGTGTCGCGCTGGTGATTGCGTGCCTCTTTCCATTTCTCGGCCGGGCGTATTTTCCGCGCACCGATCCGGGACAATTTGTTGTTGATGTCCGGATGCCGAGTGGTACGCGTCTGGAAGACAGCAACCAATACATCGCCAAGGTAGAAAAGATTATCCGTGAGACCGTGCGGCCCAAGGATCTGGGCATGATTGTCTCAAACATCGGTGTGTATCCGGACTTGTCCGCGATCTATACAACGAATGCGTCCATGGACACGGCCTTTGTCCAAACCAGCCTGCAAGAAGACCATAGCCTGGGAAGTTACGAATATATGACCCGCGTGCGGGAGCGGCTGTCGCGTGAGATACCCGAACTGACCACCTACTTTCAGGCCGGAGGTCTGGTGGACTCTGTGATCGATCAAGGGCTACCGGCTCCCATCGATGTGCAGGTGAGCTCCAACGATATGAATGGGGCGTTCAATCTCGCCAAACAGCTATCGCAGAAGATCAAGGCGATGCCCAACGTCAGCGATGTGTACATCCCGCAAGATCTCAATTATCCCGGGTTGGCGTTGGATATCGATCGCGAGCGCGCCAGTCTTATCGGACTCTCGGCAAAGAATGTCGTCGACAATGTAATCACCGCGCTCACCTCCGACGGGATGATTGCACCCAGTTACTGGATCGACCCCAAGACAGGCAACAACTACATGGTGACGGTGCAATATGCCAATCGCGTCATCAATCACATGACGATGGAGGATTTCGAAAATATCCCCCTTCGCGGCGCTCGCCCAACGGGCTACGATCCGATGCAGGAAGGCCGGGAGGCCAGCGATGTAGGCGGCAACCTCTTCTATGGAGGACACACGGCAGGCTATACGCCGCTGCGCTCGGTCGCCGAGATCAAACAGATCAATACGCCCACAGAGGTTGATCACTACCAGATCCGCCGCGTGATTGATATCTACGTCGCGACCAATACCGAGGCGCTGAAAAAGGTGGGGAAGAACATCACCAATCTGATCGCAAACACCAAGACCGACCGGAATACTCGTCTCACGATGCGTGGGGCGGCAATGAGCATGAACGAATCCTTCCGGGACTTTGGTCTTGGCCTGCTGATCTCGATTGCGCTCGTCTATCTCATCTTGATGGCGCAGTTCACGTCGTTCATCGATCCCTTCATCATCCTCATGGCGATTCCGCCGGGGCTTGCGGGGGTAGTGATGATCCTGTTGTTCACCGGCAGCACGCTCAACATCATGTCCCTGATGGGGGTCATCATGATGACTGGCATCGTTGTTTCCAACAGCATTCTCATTGTGGAGTTCTCCGGCATTCTCCATGAACAGGGACTGCCGCTGCTCGAGGCAACAGTGCAAGCGTGCAAGGTGCGTTTGCGGCCCATCCTCATGACCTCTCTTGCCACTTTGCTGGGCATGATCCCAATGGCTTTGGGACTTGAAGCGGGAAGTGAGCAATACGCTCCACTGGCCCGAGCGATTATTGGCGGCCTCGGGGTTTCGGTTGCGGTAACGGTCTTTCTGGTCCCAGCCGTGTACCTGATAATCCATACCCGCCGTGAACGCAAGCAGGCAATGCGGAAGGAGGCACAGGCATGAGAACAGTCACCCTGGCAACCGCGATGCTTTTGCTCCCTGTGCTGGCGGCGCGGGCGCAATCCACAACCGCGGTGGCTTCCTTGCCCAGCGCCCCCGCTCCCATCGTTAATCTATCGGCCCAGGCTGCGCCCAGTGCACCTGCAAATCCCGGGTCGCAGACTACCCTGACCCGTAAGGAGGCAGAACAATCCGCCCTCAAGAACAACCCGCGCGTGAGCGTCAGCCAGTTACTGGCATTTGCCCAACACCAAGTGGTGCGTGAAGCGCGGTCGGCGGAACTGCCCACAGCCAACGGCGCCATCACCGCTGCAAAAGCGCTGGAGGCGAGCCGTATATCGGCCGGATCGCTCACGGCCTCCCGTTTGTTCACGCATGCCGGAGCGGGTGGCAATTTCACCCAGCTCATTACCGACTTCGGTAGAACACACAATTTAGTGCTGACACAAAAGCTCCAGGAACAGGCTGCCAACGCCAGCTCGCTCGCGACCAAGGAAGAGATTGTCCTGGCGGCGGATCAGGCCTTTTACGACGCACTCACCGCTCAGGCTGTACTTCAAGTGGCGAAGCAAACGGTCACCACGCGGCAGTCGACTCAAACGCAGATTAACCAGATGACCCGGAACAATCTGAAGTCGACGCTTGATTTGTCCTTTGCCAACGTCAGCTTATCGCAAGCAAACTTGCTTCAGCTGGACGCGCAGAATAACGCCGACGCTACCATGGCCACGGTCGATGCAGTTCTCGGCCTTGACCATGAAGTTACGTACCAGCTCGTCGACGACTCAACCCAGAACAGTGAGCCGCCACCGGATTTTAATCCACTCATCCAGACCGCCCTGGCGCAACGTCCTGACTTGCAGTCGCTCACCTTCGGGCAGCAATCCGCTCAAAAGTTCGCCCGCGCACAATGGGACCAAATGCTCCCTTCTGTCACCGCTGCAGGCACAGTTGGTTCGGTTCCTATCCGTGTGGATCAGTACTATCTAAACAATTGGTGGGGTGCGATCGGGGTGAATGTAAATATCCCCATCTTCAACGGGTTTCTTTACAGCTCGGAAGCAAAGGAAGCGAGATATCGCGCCCAGGCGGATGCGGAACGAACGCGTGACCTTCGCGATCAGATCGTGCGCGATGTACGCCAGGCCTGGCTACAGGCAAATACCGCCTACCAAAGAATCAGTGTAACCGCCGAGTTGCTCAAGGAAGCCAACATGGCGCTTCAATTGGCAGAAACGCGCTATCAGCTGGGGCTCAGTTCGATTGTCGAGCTCAGCCAGGCACAACTGCAGCAAACGAGCGCGGCCATTGACAATACGAACGCTCAATATGAGTACCGGCTGGCGCTTGCCACACTCGACTACCAGGTAGGTACGACACCATGATGGAAAACTTCAAGCTCCGGGTCTTCCGTGTAGTCGCCGATACAATGAATTTCCGTCGAGCGGCTGACGAACTTCACCTTACTCAGCCCGCCATCACGGCACAAATCAAGACCCTGGAGGAGGGTCTTGGCATCGCTTTGTTCGACCGAATCGGCCGCGACATCCATCTCACGCCGGCGGGAACCACGTTGCTCCACTACGTAAGGCTGATTGAGGGGATTACCAATGATGCCATGGCGGCACTGGCTCCCTTTGGAGGTCAGGAGGGAATCGACCTGCGCATCGGTGCATCGCACACGATTGCCATCTACCTTCTGCCAAAGCTTCTTCCCCATTTATTAAGTGAGTGGCCAAAATTGCGGGTTCACGTGATAGGTGGAAGTACGAATGAAGTGCTGCAGGCACTTACCACCCACCAAATCAGTGTCGGCTTGATCGAGGCCCCGGCATTCCGTCCCGATCTGAAGACGGAAGTGTTTGCCGAGGACGAGCTGGCGCTGATTGTTCGGCCCGATCATCGCTGGACCAGGAAACCAATGCTGAAGGCAGCAGAGTTGGTCCAAGCCCCAATCCTTCTGCGGGAAGAGGGATCTGGAATGCGCCGCTTTGTCGAAGAATATCTCGAACGCAATGGCGTGCTGCGACAGCAGCTTCAGACACCGATCGACATAAATTCAACCGAAGGCATAATTTCCGCTGTGGAAGCAGGCCTCGGCGTGGGGTTTGCACCCTGCATGGCACTGGAAAAAGCTCTGCACATTGGTAGTTTGAAGACCGTTCAGCTCGATAACGGCCCGATCAAACGCCAACTTAGCATCGTGCTCCTGAATGGCCCGGAGCCGAGGGGGCCGATTGGGCTATTGCTGGAGCTTCTAAGAACTTACATGGCCAAAAGGCAAACGGACGCGTCCACGCGACCGATACTTGCATGGAACGCTGCTGCCGCCACAAACAGGGGAGTGGCGCCTAAATGAACGTTCTCGCCTTTTCCCTGATCGTGTGTGCCGCTTCAGTCCTGGCGGGATTTCTTGGCGCCCTCACCGGACTGGGCGGTGGAGTAGTGATCGTTCCAGTTCTTTGCCTGATTTTTAAAGTCGACCTGCACTACGCAATTGGGGCGTCGCTTATTTCCGTGATTGCAACCTCCTCCGGGGCTGCCGCGGCCTATGTTCGCGAAGGTTTTTCGAACATTCGCATTGGTATGTTCCTCGAGGTCGCCACTACGGAGTTATCGGGTTTTCGATGGAGAAAGATCGCATGTACGCGGCAGTGAACGCGATCATTCTGGCCATTCTTCTGGCCAGCCTTTTCACAGGGAGATAAGAACGATGCCGCTAATCGGCGACAGACCAGAACTTAACTTCAATGCGGTCATCTATGGCACGGATTTTTCAGTCTGTTCCCAGAATGCGGGCCTCTACTCGGCTTTTATGGCTGAGCACTTCTCCGCCGAACTTTTGGTGGCGCATGCATTCACCCTCTCGCAAGCGGCCCTGGAAGTAGAAATCGATGGTTCCCTGGTGAGCCAACAGCGGCAAGATCTACAGCTGCTTCTATCCCAAAAGGCGTCAGCTTTGGCGTCCGGCTCGATTGAGACAATTCCAATTCTGCTGGACGGTGACCCGAAGGACACCTTACCGCGCCTGGCGGATAAGTACCAGCCTTCCCTGTTGGTCTTGGGAACGCACGGTGGAGGCTGGGTGGAACCTTCGTGGGGCTGGTAGGTGAGGGTATAGTATTCCGAGCCCAGCTCCTGCGACCGCTTGATCTCGCGGTCGACATCGTTGCGATTGCAGAAGAGCTTGCCTCCGGTCTCATTCACGAACACGCCATAGTTGATATCGCCGGCAAAGGGATCGGCGTCGTCGCCAATGCTAACGTCCGCGGATCCCTCGCTCAGGGTAAGAGCCGGGCCGCTCACCGGCAAACCTGGATAGATTACAAACAGGCTGATCCGCGCTCGGTCCTTCTGGTGGTACAAACCGGCCGTAACGCCGCGGCTCAGCTGGGCAAAATCGAACGCCTGGACGATCTCCTCGATAGCATCCTGACCAGTCCGCGCGATCAGGTGGCGGTCCTGACTTTTGACAGCCGCCCACACGTGATTCAGGACTTCACAGTGAGCTCCGATGCCATTTCGCACTCCCTTGCCTCCATTCGTCCCGGAGATACGGGTGCGGCGCTTTTTGATGCATTGCATACGGCGGTGGCGATGTTCGACAAGGCACCGGCAGAGAGTCGCCGAATTACCCTTCTGATCTCCGGCGAACACGATCACGGCAGCATTGCGCCGAGCGCCGCTTTGCTCATTCAAAGCATTTCGTTGGCGGATATATCCGTATACGGCCTAACGTTCACCGCACCGAGAAAGGAACTCCTGGCCAGGATGTGGTCGATGAATCCTTTAGCGATGACATCCAACGCCATGCAAAGAAATGCTGCGGAAGCTCTGGCGCAGCTGACGGGTGGTGATTTCTACCATTTTGACTCAGAAAGAAGTTTTGAGGAGCGTGTAGGCGATGTGGCCAACCATATCCACAACTCGTATTTCCTTACGTTCCAGCCACACGATCCGGTCCCCGGATTTCATTCCCTCCAGGTGAGCGTTCTTCGCTCCAAGACCGACGTGGTAGCCGCGCGAAGCGGCTATTGGTTCTCGGCCACAGACGACGCGAACAGCGAGGCCTGCATCTATGAAGCCTAGTATTCGCGTTCTATCGGTTGGACTGCAACAGCCTTTGGATATGACATTCGGCTCGCTGCTCGTGGGGTGCCCATGCGAGATCACACAGGTTCTGCATCGAGCCGAGCTCGATACTATCCAGGCGAATCAAGATTACGATGTAGCCGTATTAGGCGAGGGACTTTCGAAAGAGAAGCTTATCGAGGCGGCTCGCCTGATCCGGCGCAGATGGCCGCAAGCGAATATCTTAGCCGTTTCAGCAAAGCCACTGGAAATCGACGACGCACTCTATGACGATCGCATCGTGTCCGGCTACAGCGCGAAGGTGCTTGTGGCAGAGGTGTTAAGACTTATGGGCACGCATAGGCGACAACGCGAAGGCGCTGCGAGCCGGTGGGAATGCTGATGACCACAAAAGCAGATAAATCTTATGCCACCCCTGGAAGAGCGGGTCCACCGCAGGTTGTCTAGAATCTCTTTCGGAGAAATTCAAACAGGACATAGCCGACGAGCGCTGCAATGAGAGCGATCCCAAAATTGAACGAGGTAAAGACATCTGCCATTGCCCAAGCCAGACCTCTCTTCTCCCCCATGCCTGAGCGCTCAAATTCACCCATCAGGAGATTTGAATAAAACAGGAAGATGATGAAGCTGATTTCTATAACCGCTCTCCAGATATTTTTCTTCATGTTCTTGAGCTTCGGGGTTGGGTTTAATTTGAACGTTTGAACCGCTTAGCCATGACTTGCCACACGAGACCAAACAAGATTGTCGCGAACAGGAACCGACAGAAAGCCACGATGCGGGTTAATGAAAAACCAAATAGTCACAACCCGAAGATCAGGGTTCCGAGGATACTTAGCCATCGCAAGAAACTAAGCAGCGAGACGTCCAATCACGCCAAGGGATCATTTCTCCTCCCGACTGGAAGCTGATCTTTACGCATGTTCTGTTTGCGAGCCGTCTCCAACAGTGTAAAGTTTGTCGTCTAAAGAGCCGGCTTAATCGGCACCATACCCAAACCTTTCGCCGCGGCGACTTCTAAAGAATCCCGACGCCCGTCGTCTCCCACGACACGACCCCACAAAAGATATTCATTGGGCGATGAATGCCCTCATCGAATCGGTTCCGTTCCTTCATTCAATATTGCGAGATCGTCTTCGTACACGAATCACCGGTGGCGTTCGCGTCCGGTAATCTCCCGAAGGATTCCGAGTCGTTGCATGTGGTCCAGCGACTTTGCGACGGTAGGGGCGGAGATGCCAATTTTCTGAGCGGCGGCAGGAATTGAGACGATAGGGTTCCGCTGCATATGCTGAAACACGCGGAGCACCGAGGCTGCCGCACGACCAAGCGTCTCGACCTGTTTTTGATGTTCGGCAAAGAGCGCAACGATCCGGCGAGCTGCGCTCGCAGCTTGATCTGCAGTATCCCTTACCCCGATTAAGAAGAAGTCGAGCCAGGTTTCCCAATCGCCCCTGGTGCGGACACGGTCAAGGAGATCGTAATAGGCGCTCCGGTTGGCCTTGAAGTGCAAACTGAGATATAGGATCGGATCGCGGAGCACTCCTTTTTCGCGGAGCATGAAGGTGGTGAGCAGGCGCCCGAGCCGCCCGTTACCGTCCGGAAACGGATGGATCGTCTCGAACTGGACATGGGCGAGTCCCGCCCTGATCAATACAGGAAGATCTGATCGGTCCTCGTGGAGGAAAAGTTCGAGCTTACCCATGCAGTCGATTACGAGTTCGGGAGGCGGCGGCACGAAGGCCGCGTCGAGGAAGCATCCGCAGGCATCTCTCCAACCTGAAGAACGATGCATCAGGTTCAACGGTGCCGATCCCCAAGGCCTTGGTCGTCGCCCTTCAGCAACGGCGGACTGAATGTCTCTACCCAGGCGACGAGGACTGGATCTTTGCCTCGGTTCAGAAGGCAGGGAAGTCTCCGCTATGGTTCGACATTTACAGCCAGAGCGATGACGAGGACAACCGGGCAGCTCAGAAGCATGTTTCGGGCTTGTTCGTAGTCGAGCAAGCCAGCTAAAAAGGTACGGAACCTGCAAAAACGCCTACTGGTCATTCCAGTGGGCGTTTGATTTTTCGCGTTGGTCGCGGACTATCGTATTCTTAATTGTTTCCTTTTTGTGCCCCTGTTTTTGCTTTTGCTCTTCCGAGCGGTTCGTGTAGCTCTTTGATTAAGCAGGAGTTAGGGTGGTGGACCTGATCGGGATCGAACCGATGACCTCTTCCATGCCATGGAAGCGCGCTCCCAGCTGCGCCACAGGCCCACAAAGGAAGGAACATCCTTTATTCTGCTGGAGCATGCCTAATCCGTCAAACGACCCGCACGTGGCAAACAGTCTTCCCCCATTTTCATCGGGAGAAAGAATGTTCCCATCCCCCCCGTCCTCTAAACTCGCTCTCTTAACCTTGCTTATCTTCAGTGGATCTTTGGCCGGTTCCGCGGTCGCCCGAGCCCAGGCTGCAGCCGCAGCTCCGCCCGCCCCAAGTGGGTTTGCCTTCGCAAGCTTGCGCCCGGCCTTGGCCAATGTGCAAAACACCATCGCCAACCTGAGTATCGCTCGCTGGAAGGCGCCCACCGAGACCCGCGCCGCCGTTCAGCAAGATGTCGCCTCCATGCAAAGGGACCTCAATGCCACCCTGCCCGGGCTCATTGCTCAGGCAGAGGCGAGTGGGCCGGGCGCCCTGTCACCGAGCTTCGCCGTCTTCCGCAACCTGGATGCTCTCTATGATGTGTTGCTGCGCGTGACAGAAACCGCGGCCCTCGCGGGCTCGGGCTCGGATGCGGGTAGCCTGGAAGACGCACGCGCCGGACTTGAGGACGGCCGGGGCAAACTCGGTAGCTGGTTACTCCAGTCGATAGGCAATCAGGATGCCCAGATTGTCCATTTGCAGGCCGCGGCTACCTCCCGCCCGGCCGCCCCGCCTCCCGCGCCGAACAAGATTGTGGTCGACGATGGCCCAGAGACTCCCAAAGCGCACAAGAAAAAACCCGCCCCCACCCCAGCACCTCAGTAACGTCTTTCGCGGGAGCACTTGTCCTTCCGGCGGTGTCTAAGGTAAAGAGACAGTCAAAGATTGACGCGCCCGGGCTGTCTGGCCGCGGCGCGGCCGGTGGCGCGTGTAATTGGGAGACGCAAGTGGACGCTTCCTGTTATGTTATGGAGAACTTTCGCATGCAGGCAGGCATAGCATTGGGAAATATCGCCAGCGTCCTTAACGTACCGTCGGAAGAAGCCGGCATTGTTTCTGAACTGAAAGCCGGTTCTGAAGAGGCGTTCGCCTGGTTGATCGCCAAGTATCACCAACCTATCTACAGCCTGATCGCACGCACCATTCCCGATCCGGCCGACTCTGCTGACCTAACCCAGGACGTCTTCATTAAGATCTACCGCGGGATTGGCGGGTTCAATGGAGACTCCAGCCTGCGCACCTGGATCTATCGCATCGCACTACGCGAGGCCAGCAACCAGCGCCGCTGGTGGGGGCGCCACAAGCGCCAGGAAGTCACCATAGAAACCGAATTCGGCGAGACCAACGATGGCCACTCTTTGTGCCTCAGAGACACTTTGGTCGATGCCCATGAATCGCCCTTTGACCTTGCCGCCCAGGAAGAGGTGCGCGCAAGGGTGGAGGAAGAACTGCGCCTGGTGCCCGAGCCATTCCAGGCGGTGGTCGTCCTGCGCGATATCGAAGGCTTTTCCTACGAAGAAGTAGCGGAAATCCTGGGAGTGAATCTCGGCACCGTCAAGTCGCGTCTAATGCGTGGCCGTGCTCATTTGAAGGCTCGGCTAGCGGGTTTCGCTGAGGCGTCGGCGAAGCGGCCCAGTTCCAATTGTCAGCCGGTGGAAGCGCTCGCAACCAGCGCCAGGGGGGCCAAGTGAACCAGTGCACTCAATATCGCGAGCAATTCTCTGCATACCTGGATGGCGCCGTAACCGGCGCAGCCATGCACAAGATTGCTGCGCATCTTGAAGCTTGCTCTGGTTGTGAAGCTGAGTTTGCGCAATGGCGGACGGCGCAATCGCTCGTCAGTTCTATCGGGCCGGCGAAAGCTCCGGACGATCTAGGGCTTCGCCTTCGCGTAGCCCTATCCCAGGAATCGGCTAACACCGCCCAGCAGAAGCTCGCCCGTGGGCGCGTTCGCTGGGAGAATACCTTCCGCCCGTTGGTTCTGCAGATTACCGCCGGTTTTGCCAGCACCGTGGCACTCTTAGGTGGGGTGACGCTGCTCATAGGGATGTTTGGCACGGAGCCGCTTCTGGCGCGTGACGAGCCCCTTGGTTCGGCGACCAGCCCCCGTTTCCTTTACACCTCGCCCGAACCTGCCGAAGTGGTTGCGGATGCTAACAACCCCGTCGTGGTGCAAGCGTTTGTCAACGGGGAAGGCCGGGTCTACGACTACAAGATCCTCTCCGGAAGCACGGATGCCAAAACCCGTTCCGAACTGGAAGAGACCCTCCTCTTCAGCATTTTTGACCCGGCGAAAGTCTTTGGACAGCCAGTGCGCGGCACTGTGCTCCTCTCCTTCGCCGGAGTGAGAGCCCGCGTCTAGACCGCCATTCGGCCCAGCCCTCTCCAGTCCAGCCCAGCATCTGTCTCCGAATTTGGTGGGAGCCCCCTGCTTTAGCAGGGGGAGCTGGACTTCAGTCCAGCGGAAAGCGGTTATTTCTCAAGGCTGGGCTTTAGCCCTGGACTTTCGAGGGCCAGCGCTAAAGCGCATGGTCAAGATGAGACTCTTTCCCGGAACGCTAAAGCGTTCCTTCCCCCGCATGAATGCGAGGGCTCCCACCACGTTTCGCCCGGTTTTCCGGTTCTGACGCGGGCACTCCTGGTTTGACCCTTGCTTGTGGGAATGCATAGACTTGGGGAGGGTCAATCGCCGCAATCTATGCAGTGTCATGGCAAGCCATCCTCTATTCCCTCCCGGTTCCTAACCGCATCGTTTGCGTTGCTGATCCTGGTGGGGATACACCATGCGCTGGCCCAGAGTTCCGCCTCTTCTTCCTCTTCCAACCCGCAAGCGGCGCCTAAGTCCCCGGCTTTGGTCGATACGGCCGGCCCCGACATCAGCCTGCAGAACAGCGAAGCGCTTTTCGATATCGCCGCCGCGCTGAATTCCTGTGGTTATGATCAAGGTCTTGCCGTCTCAGATCCGGTGCGGCAGGAGGTTCGCGACCTGGTGAACCAGGCACTTCAGGCTTCGGCAGAGGCACGCGACGCGCACGAGAAAATTTGTACATTCATCGATCAGCATCGACTCTCCGACACCGGGTCCGATCTGGCGCAGTATATTTCCCTCGCCCTCTACGTCTCGGCGCCCCCTGATCTGACGCCGAGTGGCGAAGGTGAGGAGATGCCTCCCGACGCAAGCGGCGTCGAGAACATACTGCCTTTGCTGCGTAGCTTTGGCCAGTACGCCGATCTGCACGTGATCTGGCTCCGGGTTCGTCCCCAATACGATAAGCAGCTGGCCCAGCTCCACGACTCGCTGACCAAGATGATTAACGATACCGGCATCTACCTCAAGACGCCGGCCGGAACCACCCCCGGGCGGCGCTTCCTGGTAGTGGTGGAGCCGCTGCTCGACCCTGCGCAGACGAATGCCCGGGTCTACGGAGCCGACTATGTGGTCGTGGCCTCCCCCGTCAATGGAACCATCCATATGCGCGAGGTACGCCACGCATACCTTCACTATCAGATTGAGCCACTGCTATACGCTCGCGCTTCCGTCCTGGACCGGCTTCAACCCTTTCTCAAGTCCGTCAAGGATGCTCCTCTCGATTTCACCTATCGCAGCGACATTGTGGCCCTGGTCGTCGAATGCATGATCCGCGCTGTGGAGGCCCGGACCATGGATACCGGGGTCACCATTTACAAGATTCCCGCCGATACCCGGCGTAGCGATCTGGAAGCGGCCACCCATCAGCACAACGCCTCGGTCGAGGCAGCCGAAGCCGTCCGTCGCCATGCCGTGCGGCAGTCCATGGCAGATGGCTATGTGTTGACGGAGTATTTCTATGACGCCTTCGCCGCTTTTGAACGCCAGCCGCAAAGCTTCAAGGAAAGTATCGGCGAGATGGTCTACGGAATGGATGTCAGCCAGCAACTGAACCACGTAAAGAGCATCACATTTAACCAGCAAAGCTCATCGGACGTAGTGCATCGCACGCCGCGCGAGCTCAGGGGCCTCGACCTGGCGGAGATGAAACTAATGAAAGGGGACACCGAGGGCGCGAGTGCCCTGGCGCAACAGTCGGTCACGGACAAGTCCGGTGATCCGGCCAGGGCGAACTTCATCCTGGCCCGGGTGGCGATTATGCACCGCGATGTCTCCGTTGCTCAGCACGATTTCGAAGAAACGATCCGGCTCTCCAAAGATCCTCGTATGCTCGCCTGGGCGCATATCTACCTGGGGCGCATTTACGACATTCAGGATCAGCGTGACCAGGCCGTGGTCGAATACCGTGCCGCGCTCACCGTGCGCGACGGCCAGGCGGATACCAGGTTGGCGGCGGAGAAAGGTCTCAAGCAGCCGTATGCGGTGCCCCAGCAGGAACACACCGAGCCGGCAACTGACGATGATTCAGCGCCAGTCGCCCAGCCCCATTAACCTCGCATGCCCCTATCGTGTTATCGGGCCTAACGATCTCTTCCGCTATGCAATAGAGTAAGAGACAGGGCAACCTAGTTAATGTCACAAACGGCTCCCAATACGCTACAGGAAGCGCTGGGTCACACCTTTCGCGATCAGCAACTGCTGGTGAAAGCGCTGACCCATAGTTCGCTTGCTTATGAACAGACCCTCGAAGGCCGTCAGGCAGAGGGAAGCAGCGCTTCGCGCGAAGAAGACAATGAGCAACTGGAGTTTCTGGGAGACGCGGTCCTGGGCCTGGTAGTCGCCGAGATCCTCTTCCACCGTTTTCCCGATCTTCACGAAGGCGAGTGGACCCGCCTCCGTGCCAGCCTGGTGAGCCGGCGCCATCTGGCGCAAGTGGCCGCTGCGATCGATCTAGGAAGGTTCCTGCGGCTGGGACGCGGAGAAGAACGAGGCGGAGGCCGCAAAAAGTCGACCTTGCTGGCGAACTGCGTCGAAGCCATCATCGCCGCGCTGTATCTCGACGGTGGTCTCGCTCCGGTGGGAGTCTTTGTAAACCGGCATGTAGTCGCTCCCTACGTCAATGACTTACGCCACGCGCTAGATCTCGGCGTCTCACTCGGAGACCACAAGACGGCGTTGCAGGAGCTGCTGCAGGCGAAGAAAACCGGGCCTCCAGATTATGTGCTGAAGGCGGAAAGTGGGCCCGATCATCGCAAGCGCTTCCTGGTGGAAGTGAGAGTGGCGGAGGGAAGTGGCCCCAAGGCAATCGCTCGAGGGGTGGGAACCACCAAGAAGCGCGCCGAGCAGGAAGCAGCCCGGCGGGCCTTCGAGAAGCTTCGCAAGCAAGGCCCGCAAGCGGAGCCGGTGGTGGAAGGTAGCGGTTCTTGACCGGGCAACCACCAGCGGAGTTCTTCCGAGTGACGGAAGAGCCGGTCAGGGTAGCCAGCACCGCTGCCGCGCCCGCGATGGCGCGCGCGCAAGAGCACCACAGTCATACCCACCTGGTCTTCCCTAACCTTCTGGACACCTTTCGCTCATTATTGTCCATCATTGTCATCGCACTCTTTGTCCTCACCTTTGTGGTGCAGCCCTTTCGCATTCCCTCTGAATCCATGGAGCGGACTCTGTTGGTGGGCGACTTCCTGCTGGTCAACAAGTCCGTCTATGGGGCACCAGGACACTGGAACTGGCTTCTGCCCTATGAGCCCGTCCGGCGCGACGACGTGATCGTATTTCACTTCCCGCTGGACCCCACGGATCACGTGGTCAAGCGGGCTGTGGGCGTCTCCGGCGACCGCATTCGTCTACAAAACGGCGTGGTCTGCATCAACGGGCAGAAGCAGAGTGAGCCGTTCGCGGTCTTTGAAGGGACCTATCAAGACAGCTTCCGCGACCAGTTTCCCGCTAAGCTCTACACCGACCCGGGTGTAGATACGCGCTGGTGGATGCAGATGCGCCGCGATGTCCAGAACGGCGAATTGGTCGTTCCTCCAGGAGAATATTTCGTGCTTGGCGACAACCGCAATCACAGCCGCGACAGCCGCTACTGGGGTTTTGTTCCCCGCGCCAATGTTGTCGGGCTGCCGTTCTTCATTTACTTCTCCCTGCACGAGCCTTCGGCTACCGATGCCAACACGCTTCCGGATGATAGACTCGGACACGAGAAGAGCTCGCTCGACACCGTCATGGACTTCGCGCGATGGAGTCGCATGTTCCGGGTCATTCACTAAAGATGTTCGAGAGCAGGGCGATTGGCCATTAGCATGGAAGCCACCGAAACCGAAATCAAAACCGAGCAGACCAGGGAAGAGACGCCGCTGGAAGCATTCGCTTCCATTTGTACGGTGCTGGTCATCGGACTCTTCGCCCTGACCTTCATTTTCCAGAATTTCGAAATCCCGTCGTCCTCGATGGAAAAGACGCTGCTGGTCGGCGACCACGTGCTGGTAGACCGGATCACCCTGGCGCCTCGCACCGCGTGGGCTCCGTTCGTTTACTACCGCAACGTACGTCGTGGCGACATCATCGTCTTCTTCAAGCCCGGCGAGCCCGACCTATACCTCGTAAAGCGGGTCATCGGCGTACCCGGAGACCATATCCATCTGCGCAACGGCGTGGTCTTTCTTAACGGAGAGCCGCAACACGAACCGCAGGCTGCCATGCCCGACTACGGCAATTACTTTCCCTACCGCGATGATTTTCCTGCCGTACCTCCCTCGCAGAGCGGAGACGTGACGCCAACCTGGGCCGCCGATCTTCCCAATTACATTCAGGGACAAGACCTGGTGGTTCCTGAAGGCCGCTACTTTGCCATGGGCGACAACCGCACCGTCTCGCTCGACGGTCGCTACTGGGGCTTTGTCCCAAGAGCCAATATTGTCGGCCGCCCCCTCTTCGTCTACTGGTCATTCATCGAGCCGGACAACCAGTATGAGAAAGAGGGAGTGGGTGACAAACTTCAGTTCTATGCCCACGTTCTCCTCCACTTCTTCGATCAGACCCGCTGGCGCAGAACCTTCCATCTGGTCCGTTAGGATGGGTGGCGCAGAGAAGGGTCCTTCGCCCCGGCGCTGGATTCTTCTCGCAGCCGTGCTACTGGCAGTGGTGGCCTTCGTGTTGCCCCCGCTGGTCAACATCAATCGCTATCAGCATCGAATTGCCAACAGCATCAGCCGCAGCATCGGCCGGCAAGTGCACATCTCTTCCGTCAAACTGCGATTGCTTCCTCTTCCCGGGTTTGAGTTCTCCGATTTTTCTGTGGAAGAGGATCCTCAGTTCGGCTCCGAGCCCATCCTTCATTCCAGTAGCGTCGTGGCTTACGTGCGGCTTTTGTCGCTGTGGCGGGGCCGGCTCGAAGTCTCCCGTATCCATTTCGACGACGCAAGCTTGAATCTTGTCCGCGAGCCCAACGGGGGTTGGAACTTTGCCTCGGTCCTGGTCCAGGCCGCGCACATCCCTAACGCTCCCACCGGCCAGCGCTATGCCGGCAGTGCCCCGCGTTTCCCGTATATCGAAGCGGAAAATACCCGCATCAATTTCAAGCAAGGCAACGAGAAGGTGCCGCTCTCCTTCCTCAACTCCGACCTTTCCATCTCGCTCGCTCCCGGGGATGAGTGGGAAGTACATTTCCGCGCGCAACCAGTCCGCACCGATCTGGTGATCGATCTCGCCGACACCGGCGTGCTGCGTATCGACGGCACATTGCACCGGGCCGCTGGGCTGGGCCAGATGCCGTTGAATCTCAAACTGGAGTGGAGCGGAGTGCCTCTCGGCCAGTTGAGCCGGCTCACTCTTGGCCGCGATATAGGCTGGCGCGGCGGCCTTGAGGTCGAAGCCCAGGTGGGCGGAACCGCCGAGCTGGCGCAGATCGACACCAGCCTGAAGGTCGCTGGTCTCCACCGCTCAGAGTTTTCTCTGGCCCATCCGATGGATGTTGCGACCACCTGCCAGGCCGTCTTCCGCAAAGAATCAAGCTCGCTCGAAGACCTATCGTGTTTGTCGCCTGTAGGCGATGGAGCACTGCGGCTCACCGGCCTGGTACAGGGAGTGCAAACCCTACCCCAGGCGAATCTCATGCTCGAGATCGATCGCGTTCCCGCAGCGGCGGTGCTGGCTGGTTTGCAGCAGGTGCGCAGCGGCCTGGGTGCCGGGGTGCAGGCCGGCGGAGCCCTTAATGGACATGTTCGCTACGCATCTCAGCAAGGTCGCCACCCCTTGATCACCGGTGAGATGGCGCTTGCTTCGCTCAGCTTGACACCGCAGGATGCAGGCAAGCCATTCGTTCTTGCCCCGGTACGGGTGAAGTGCGACAGCCCGGAGGCCGGGTCCCCCGCGCTCTTGTTGCAGCCGGTGCGTTTGGCGATGGGGGCGCCGGTTCCGTTGACAGTGGACGGCCGATTCACGTCTGCTGGGTTCGATTTCCACCTGGGCGGTGCTGCCAGCGTGGCCCGGCTGCAGGCATTCAACAAGTCTTTCGGATTGCTCAGCTCTCACAGCACTCGGTCTCCAGCCGTGGGTGCTTCCTCGGTTGTGCTCGGTGGTGCCGGGACCGCCGCCCTGGATCTCAACGTCCGCGGCAAATGGTTGCTGCCCGTGCCGGACTCTGATAATCCGATTACCTCATCGACGGCGGAAGGTAGCATCGCCATAAAGAACGCCGAACTTACAACCTCGTATTTGTCTCAGCCGCTCCGGATTGCATCGGCGCAGGGGATCCTCAGCCCCACCCAGATTGCGTGGACCAACGCCTCTATCGGGTATGGGAAGCTGGAAGCGCAGGGCACGTTGGAGTACCCGACGCTATGTACCGGGAGCGCTCCTTGTGTGGGACACTTCTCTCTCAGCACCGCGGCCCTGGATCTGGGCGCGCTTCAATCGACCCTGCTCGGCAGCAGTGGAGGCGGTGAGCTTCTGCGTCAGCTGCTCAATCGCATCGACCGCCATTCCGTGAAGTGGCCCGAGCTTACCGGCACCGTCCAGATCGCCGAGCTCTCGACCGGCAAGTTGGTGGTGCACGATGCGATTGGGGCAGTCGACATTAGCGGGAACACGATCGGGATACGCTCGCTGAACGGCCGCGTTGCGAACGGAACCATGCATCTCTCCGGCGTCGTCGACGCTTCCGGTGGCCAGCCGGACTATCAGCTCGATGTGCAGGTGACCAACGCCGCGCCCGGCGCACTGGCCAGCATCTTCGAGGAGCGTTGGGGAAGCGGCCAGGCTAATTTCTCTGCGCAGCTCCACATGTCAGGTTTCGACGCGCAGGATCTGGCGAAGTCCGCCACGGGGACATTGCATTGGAACTGGACCAAAGGGGGCTTGGCTGCCGAGAATCCGCTGCCCGTTGCTGCTCAGCCCTTCGCTCACTTCGATCAATGGACTGCCGACGCCGCCATTGCGGACAGCACCATCAATATCACTCATAGCCTGCTTGCTCGCGGCCAGAACGCGATCCCCTTGTCGGGCACAATCTCCTTCGATCGCGAACTAGACCTGAAAGGCGGATCCGCCACCGACGCCGTCGCCATCACCGGCACGCTCGAACACCCTGAAGTAAAGACAACCGCAGAAGAAGTAGAAAACTAATGTCTCAATCTATCCCTGCGGACGCCCTTCGGGTGTCCCGGCACTTGAGCGCTTTCGTGTCTGCGTAATGACCGAAAAGAGCCCAAGTTTTACGATGTTTTTCGCCAAAACTCCACAAAATCGTCATCCTGAGCGGAGCGCCTCACAGATTTTTCGCGTGACAGTGTGCTTGTAGCGCGGAGTCGAAGGACCCCGGCGGTGCTTGCCTTACCCATGCCGTCTGGACCTTTTCAACCACCGAAGCCGCGCTGAGAACTTGGCGGCGCAAAAGAGAAGCTGAACCTCATTCGCACGATCAATCCCGACTTCAAAGACTTTGCAAAGGCCTGGGATGGAAGATGATTACAGTGATCAAAAGACGTACCCATGATTATTGAGTGCGCTCCGCAGCAGATCCCGTTCTCGGGCTTCGGTGGTCGAAAAGGTCCAGGCGGCATGGGTAAGGCAAGCACCGCCGGGGTCCTTCGACTCCGCGCTACAAGCGCTCTGTCACGCGAAAAATCTGTGAGGCGCTCCGCTCAGGATGACGATTTTGTGGAGTTTTGACGATGCTGCGGTTCTTATTTCTTTACCCACGCTGGCCACCCGCCTACTCCGAGGCCGGCGGAACAGCAAGCGTCTGGTGGTGGACACTGGCTTCCACCTCAGGCACCGTGCCATCGTTCACACCGATCTCCGACGGCTGCCCCTGCACTACGAAGCGATGACTTATTTTCCCCTTCGCAGGGATGCGCAGCATTTCAGTAACCGTCGCTGTGCGGGATGAAACCGACACCGGAACCTGCGCCTCGGCGGTGCCGCTGTTAGCTACATCCACTGCGACGATATACGATCCAGGAACGCTGGCTTTGCTGGGGTAGACTCCGGCAATGGAAAGGTCGGGAAGGCCGCGATCGTGGTAGACCCAGTCCTCGAAGAACCACTTCAAGTCTTTGCCGCTGGCCCGCTCGAGCACCTGCTCAAAGCCAATTCCTGTCGTATCTGATCCGGGCTGATAGGCGCGCAGAGCGCGGCTGAGCTCCTCGTCCCCGGCCAGGTCGCGCAGCATCCAGAAGACATAAGTCGCCTTGGTGCGGTAGTAAACCGGATCTCTAGCCATCAGCAAAGCCTGGCCGTCCAGAGTCGCAGCGTCGCCGGGCTCGGCGAGCGAAAGCGCTCCACGGGCGTTATCCAACTGCTGGATGGCAAGGTCGCGCCCGCCGCTTTGCTCCTCCCAAAGCGAGCCCATGAAGGTAGGCACGCCTTCCTGCAGCCACTCATAGGTTGAGCGGAAATAAAGATGGGTCAGAGAATGAATAAGCACGTTGGCCAACTTCTCCGGGTCGGTGCCTCGTACGTCGGCAAACAGCACGTCGCCATCTTCAAACGGCGCGTCGCCCCGTTCCGGCAGATCGACGATCGTAAGCGGGCCACGAGCCTCGGTGCCCAGCCAGCGATGGATAAGCGGGGTCACCAGGGTAGCCGCGGTCATATACGCCTGCGCGTTGGCCACATCGTCAGTCCGGGCGAAGACGTCAACCCCGCTTCCTTTCTGAGCAGTGCGGGCAAGCAGAAATAAGCTGGGTGAGGCGAACCCCAACCGGGTGGGCGGCAGCGTGCAAGTCACGATTCCCGGCACGGTGGCGGTGGGAAGGGAAGTAGGAGTCACCGCCAAGGTCGTTCCATCCAGGACGACCAGGTTGGGCGCCTCCCCAAAAAACTCCTCGGTCACGCGCATGGTTACGGTGGCCTGGCTCTGGCGTTGCCGTTCAAGCGCCGCTACGGTGAAAAATTTAGCTCCGTCGCCCAATTTCACCGGCACCGAGGCTACCGGATACCAGGCCACGTTGCCGAAGCCCCTAAGCCCAACAAATTCGTCCGCGACCCGGTCCCAGTCGGACGCCTCGGCGACATCGTCCGGGGTGCCGATCTGCTCCAGTCGGGTCGCCGAAAGTCCGGCATCCCCTTCGTAGGTGACATCGACCGTGATGCTCTGCTGCGGAGCAAGGGGTTGGGCAAGGGGAATCACTGCCTCCCGAAGCGAACCGGTATGGTCAATATCGCTGCTGATCAACTGCTGGGAAAAGGCAGCCGTCGTATCGCCTACGTGGACGCTGGTCCATTGCAAGCTGGATGAAATCTGCAAAGCGAGCCGGCCCAGCGGGTTGCTGGAGTCATTGCGCAGCTGGATCCGGGCGCGCACGGCCATCGCGTGCTCTCTGGGCCGCAGGTGCACATCGAGATCGTAGGCAAGGAAGGTGATTGCCTGGCGTTCGGCGTCGGTCGCCGGAGCCCCTGCCTGCACCATGGAGGGCTTAGCCGGGGTGGGGGCATCTTCGACGGAGCGAGAAAGAATCACCTTGCCGGGGGGGGCCGCAGGCACTTCGGCGGGAACCGCGCCAGCCGGAGCAGCCTGTTGCGCCCCGGCACAGGTGGATAGCACAGCCGCGACGGCTGCCAACCACAAATACTTCATGAGCCCAAACCCTTCTGCTTTTTCGCCCGCGCCGCCAAGGGCACGGGGCTGGTCCCTCGTAAAGCCTGGCGGCGCTGCCGCGCGGCCTCGTACAACACTACGGCGCCCGCAGCGCTCACATTGAGTGAGGCCACCCGGCCAGCCATGGGTATCCGCAACAGGTGATCGCAGGTGCGCCGGACGAGGTCATGCAACCCGGCACCTTCCCGCCCCAGCACCAGAACGCAACCCACGGAAAAATCGAATTGGTCGTAGTCCATGGTGCCGCGCTCATCCAGGCCGATGCACCACAGGTCGCGTTGCTTCAGCTCTTCCAGGGCGCGCACCAGGTTGACTACCCGGGCGATTTTCACGTGCTCGGCCGCGCCTGCCGAGGCTTTCACCGCAACCGGGCTGAGCGGCGCCGATCGCCGTTCCGTGACCACTACCCCACCCACCCCAGCGCCCTCGGCGGTACGCAGCAGCGCCCCCAGGTTCTGTGGGTCTTCCACCCCATCCAGGGCAAGCAGCAGCCGGTCTTTCCTGGTGTCTTTGAGCAGGTCTTCCAGGTCCAGGAACTGCCGCGCCCGGACGATGGCCACCACCCCCTGGTGAGCCTCGGTCCGGGCCAGCTTGGTGAGCTGGTCGCGCGTGTCCAACCGCATCTTCACCCCCGCGTCACGGCAGGCCTGGATCAACTTCTCCAGGCGTACGTCCTGCCGCTCCCGGGCAATGCAAATGTGGTCGAATTTTCGCGTCCCGGACCGCAAGGCCTCCTCTACAGGGTGTAGGCCGAACAAAATCTCCATATAGTCTTCAGTTTAGACTCTGTTGCATCCAAGTGGCTTAAGTGGGCCAATTCCGATATTCTGGTAGCCACTCGGGTCGCCCTGGAGGAGCTTAGTGCTGGCCAACAGGCTTAAAAAAGTAGTCACCGGGGGCGTCTTTGGAGAAGCTGCCCACGTCTCTGAGGGAGACATGCCTACAGCTTCGCTAGCCGTCGTGGACCAGTCCTGCAACGAGAATGCCCTTGTTGCCCAGGGTCTCAAGCGCCACGATCCGGAACTGCTCGACCAGTTGATTGTCCAGTACCAGCACCGTTTGCTGCGTTATCTCCTTTACCTCACCGGAAACCGGGAGACGGCGGAAGATATCTTTCAGGAAACCTGGATGCGGGTGCTTAAACGCGGCGACCAATTTAATGGCAAGTCCCGCTTCGATACCTGGCTCTTTACCATCGCCCGCAACCTGGTCATTGACGTGCGGCGCAAGCGTACCATGAGCAGTCTGGAAGCGATGCGCGAAGCAGGGGAAGATGGCCGTTCGTTCGATGTGGCCGCCGATGGACCTTCTCCTTTCGAGATGTATCAGACCAACGAGAATGGGCAGCGGGTCGCAGAAGCTCTGCTGACGCTCGAGCCGCTGCATCGGGAAGTGCTGGTCCTCCGCTTCCACGAAGAGTTATCGCTGGAAGAAATCGCACAGGTAACGCGTTCCCCGTTGTCGACGGTAAAGTCGAGGCTTTACCGCGGCCTCTCCGCCCTCAAACCTCGCATTTGTGCAGCTGAAGCTGTCGGAGCGGAGGGAGAGGCGCGATGAACCATACCCCAACAGGGGGCGCGAATCGTCGCCCCTCCGATGCGGCGCGTTCGATTGCCTGGCCTGACTGCGACGCCAATCTGAGGCTCTCGCAAAAGACCCGCCGTGCGGTACGCGATGCGGTGATCACCACCCAGGAGAAGCGTACCCGCCAACGCCGCAATGCGGGCTTCGCCATTCTCGGTTTTGTCTGCATGCTGGTGGTGCTGGGCCCGGCCATCTGGAGCGGTGTGGAAGATCTTCTGGGGGATGAACGTGTCTTCGATTTACCCACCCAGCTTGCTTTCCTCATCACCATGCTTCTTTTAGCTATGCTCGCCGCTCTCGTCGCTGTATGGAAAGGGCAACACGACGTACAGCACGATAGGCGAGGCTTCGAGACCTTTCCCCCGACAGAGAAATGAGCACCAAGGTACACAACGCGGAAGCTACCTCCTCCTGGACGGAGGAGGTTAAGCTCATCCCCCGCTGGTCGATCGCCGCGGCTTCTGTGGTGTTCGTCTTCATGCAGTACCTTTACTGGGTAATCCTGCCCGCTTACAGGCTCGCCTACCATGTTCGTCCCATCGCTGCTCCCATTGGCGTCCGCTTTTATTTCGCACTCTCCTGGAGCACGCTGGCAGCGCTATATGTGCTCATGGTCGGTTACGTAAGCCGCGACGCACCGCGCCGCGCCATGAGCACACGCATGTGGGTGATCGTGTGCCTGGCCCTGCCCGGCGGCATAGGATCAGTGCTTTACTTTCTGCTCCGCCAGCCGGTCGTGGCGCTCTGCCCCTCCTGCGGCACCAGCATCCACACCGAGTTCCATTTCTGTCCTCAATGCGCCTACCAGGTCTCCGCGGCATGCGGCAAGTGCTATCGCGGAGTGCGCATCACCGACCTCTACTGCGTCTACTGCGGTCATAGCCTGGCTGCGGATAACATGCCTTCCCGCCTGCGCGCCTTCCAATCCTGAACCACCCGTTTTGACCTATACTCATAGTCGCGGGCTCTAACGAATGGCAATGACTGCGTTGATCGTCGACGATGAACGGCTTGCGCGCGAAGAGCTCAAATACCTCCTGGATTCTGTAGGCGGAGTCGAGGTCGTCGCTCAGGGCCAGAATGGCATTGAGGCCGTTCACCTCATTCGTACGCACCATCCCGACGTGGTGTTTCTCGACGTGCAGATGCCGGGCCTGGATGGCTTTGCTGTGCTCAAGAAGTTGCTCGAGCGCGAAGACGCTGACCGCATGCCGCAGATCATTTTTGCCACCGCTTTCGATCAGTATGCGGTGCGCGCTTTCGACGTCAACGCCATCGACTACCTGCTCAAGCCGTTCGATCGTGCCCGGGTATTGCAGGCCCTCGATCGTGCGCGCCTGCGCCTGCAGGAGGCGCATCAACTCGACTCAGAGCCCGAGAACGGTGCTTTTGCCGACATCAAGCCATCGGATGCGCGCCTCGATGCGCTGCTCCGTCTCATTGAACAGCAACAGGCCGGCGTGCGTCCGCGTAGCGGGAAGATTATTCTGCAGGCCCATAACCGGCTATTTCTGGTTGATCAGAAAGATATCTGTTTCGCCGCCATCGACGAGGGCATCATCTCCGTTGTGACCCCCACTCTGGAAGGCCATTCCAAGTGCCGGACGATTGAAGAGTTGCTGGAATTGCTCGATCCCGCTGTTTTCTGGAGAGCCCATCGCTCCTTTGTGGTGAACATCAATCACATCAAGGAAGTCGTTCCCTGGTTCAAAAGCAGCTATCAGCTACGCATGGATGATCGCAAGCAGACCGAGATTCCGGTCAGCCGCGCGCAGACCCGCCGGCTCCGCGAACTTTTCAAGCTGTAGATCGCCGTCGCAGCGCTGCAGGCCCTATCCTTGCGGGAGGGATGAAACATGACCGCGCCAGTGCAGGAAACAGCCAATCAACAGGCTCTTCAGGTTTCCCTCTCGGGATTCAGTCTGATCAATTCGCCACGCCTTAACAAGGGAACAGCTTTCTCCGACCACGAACGCGACGTCTTTGATCTCCATGGGTTGTTGCCGCCCCATGTGGGGAGCCTTGACGAACAGCTCGAGCGCCGGGTGAAGGCTTTGGAAAAGCAGCCGACTCCATTCGCCAAATACAGTTTCCTGCGCGACCTGCAGGATACAAACGAGACCGTCTTCTACGCCCTTTTGGTGCGCAATGTCGAACAGATGCTGCCCTTCGTCTATACCCCCACAGTAGGCGAGGGCTGCCAACGCTTCAGCGAAATATGGAGAAAGCCGCGAGGACTGTTTCTGAGTTATCCGAATAAGAACCGGATCGCCAGGATTCTCGATCACGCACGCTACGACAAAGTGAAATGCATCGTGGTCAGCGATGGCGAACGAATCCTGGGCCTTGGCGACCAGGGCGCGGGCGGCATGGGCATTCCCATCGGGAAGATGGCCCTTTACACCGCGCTGGGTGGGATCCATCCGGAGAACTGTCTGCCGATTCTGCTGGATGTGGGCACGGACAATGAGGAGCGGCTCGAAGACCCAATTTACGTCGGATGGCGGAACAAGCGCGTGCGCGGCCCCGAATACGATGACTTTGTCGACACCTTCGTTTCCGCCGTGAAAGCTCGCTGGCCCCACGTGCTGTTGCAATGGGAGGACTTCGCGGGTTCGAATGCAGCCCGATTCCTGGCTCGCTATCGGAACCAGCTTTGCACGTTCAACGACGATATTCAGGGCACCGCGGCGATCACCACGACAACCCTCATCTCCGCCATCAACGTAACCGGCATCCCTCTGGAGCAACAGAAGATCCTGATCGTCGGCTTCGGGAGTGCGGGTTTGGGCATCACCAGCCTGTTGGAGCAGTTCATTGAAGAGCGCGGTCTTTCGCAAGCGCAAGCTCGGGCTCGCTTCTATGCGATGGACCAGTATGGGCTCATTTCCCAAGGCCGCAAAAATGTGGAAGCAGAGCAGCGACCCTACGCGCGGGAAGAACAGGAAGTGCAGAGTTGGAAACAGTCGAACGGAGAAATCACTCTGCTGGATGTGGTGCGTAATGTGAAGCCGACAGTCATGATCGGAGTGTCTGGCCAGGCGGGGATCTTTACCGAACAGGTCGTTCGCGAAATGGCGAAGTATACCAATCGTCCTGTCATCTTCCCGCTTTCCAATCCCACCTCACGCAGCGAAGCTACACCGCAGGACTTGATGGATTGGACGGAGGGTCGCGCGCTGATCGGTACCGGCAGTCCGTATGACCCGGTCATTTTCGGTGGCAAAACGATTCATGTGGCTCAGACCAACAACTCCTATATCTTTCCCGGCCTGGCCCTCGGCATTATTGCCTCCAGAGCTCGGTTCGTGACGGACTCAATGGTCAAGGCCGCAGCAACGGAACTAATACGTCACCTGCCCACGCAGACGGACAAGCAGGCGACCCTCCTTCCGCCAATCTCACGGGCTCGTCCGCTCGGTCGCTTGATCGCAAACGCTGTGGGAAGGCAGGCAATCAAAGATGGCCAGGCGCAGGTCGCCGATGAGGATGCCCTGCAGCGTGAACTTGATGTCAACATTTGGGAACCGCAATACGTACCCTACGAGCGCAAAGAGTAAACGATAAGGAAACCTAGACAATCTAGCCACCCGGAGATTTGTTGCTGCACCATGAGGGGTTAAGATTGGCGTAGCAACTAACCCGCCAAACGAGAGACACTCAGCAGCGATGAATGCACGTCAATTGCGGCTCACACGCTGGTCTCCGGGAGTCGCATTTTTTATCCTACTGACCGCCGGCCTTCAGGCCTCTGGTCATACTCCCGGCGAGGTTCCCCACGAAACCCCACACCAGCACGTAGTCCAGGGCCAGGTTGTGGACGCCACTCGGACCGGCGAACCGGTCGCTTTGGATTCGGGCTGGCGCTTCCACAGCGGCGATGACCCGCAATGGTCCAGTCCCACGTTTGACGATTCGACCTGGCAATCGTTCGATCCCCAAAGCGGCATCAACGATCAGCACTTCACCAACATGCAGGGTTTTGTGTGGCTGCGCATTCATGTGCGGCTTTCCCCTGCCCATGTTCCTCTTAGCCTGCTGTTGGACCGTGTAGGAAACACCTATCAGGTCTTCGCTAACGGACAATCGATCGGTAACTACGGTCATTTCGGGTCGTTTTTCGGATACCTCTTGCCCGCGACGCGAGTGTTTCCTTTACGCGATGCTGCTTCCGGAGACACATTAGTACTGGCCTTTCGCTTCTGGGCCCCGAAGCACCGCTCGATCGCCATCATCAGGCCCCGCACCGTATGGATCGGACCCGTGAAGGCTATCGAGTCTCTTCGAACGGCCATTCGTAGCACGGACGTCATCTTCCAGTTCGACGACATCGTGGTTGCATTGCTGGGGCTGCTGATTGGCTGTGGCCTGGTCTGCCTTTTCCTTGCCGAGCGTGCTCATCGCGAGTATCTGTGGGCAGGCATCAGCCTTGCCTTGATTGGCCTTTACTATGCCGCCGGCGTTCTCGGCACCCTTGCCGTGTTGCCGCTCCGGACGTTCGAGACAATCTACGTCGCTCTGGGTTATGCCAGTATCGTAGCCAGCATTGAATTTCTGTATCGATTCATCGGCCAGCGGCCAGGGGTCATCGTACGCATTTACCAATTAGCGGCCCTCGCGTGCGCGTGCCTCGGCGCTCTCGCCTTTTACGGTGTGGTCAGTAACATCGCGTTGAATATAACCGCGGGTGTCATGATCTTTTCCTACGCCGTCTTGTCCGCGGTGCTGTTGGTCGTCTGGTACATGCGTGGCAAGCGGGAAGCGGCCATTCTGTTAATGCCGGTGGTTCTGTTTGGGCTGGCCCTTCCGCTCGATTTCTTTTCCTATGTCGTCTATAGGCTGGGCTGGACCAGGGATCCCAATGCCCTCATTCCCGATCTTCACCTTGGGCCGGTGCATTTTGTCTTTTCCAGCATCGCCCTCTGCCTCTACATGCTGAGCTTCGTGTTGATTCTGGGTTCCCGTTTCCTGTTCACCAACCGTGAGCAGGAGCGCTCCGCGGCGGAGCTAACGGCAGCCCATCGTGTGCAGAGCCGGCTGGTGCCCGTAACCTTTCCCGCCCTGCGCGGGTTTTCCATGGAAGCGGCGTATGTAGCAGCCAACGAAGTGGGCGGCGATTTCTATCAGGCTTTTCCCGAGGCAAACGGTGGGCTGCTCTTCTTTATAGGGGATGTAAGCGGAAAAGGGTTGAGCGCTGCGATGATCGGCACGCTCATCATGGGCGCCATCCGTACACTTGCCGTACAACAGCTTTCCCCTGCCCGTTCGCTCACCCTGCTGAACCAGCAGCTGGTGGGACAGACCGACGATGGTTTCGTCACCTGTCTCTGCGCACGGATCTCCGCCACAGGAAGCATGATCATCTCAAATGCCGGCCATCTGGCGCCCTACCTCGACGGAGTAGAAATGGATCTGGCAAATGGCCTTCCACTGGGCATTACCAGCATGGCCGACTACACCGAGCAAACCGTAGACTTGCCGCCATCGGCGCGACTTACCTTCATCTCCGACGGGGTGGTAGAAGCGACGAATGCCCGGCACGAACTTCTGGGCTTCGCGCGCACGCAGCAGCTTTCCGTTTTACCCGCCGCCGCCATTGCTCGGGCAGCACAGGCCCACGGGCAGGCCGACGACATCACCGTAGTCACCATTCAGTGCACGCCGGCTGTTAGTTGAGCTAATCGGCTAAAGCGAGTGGTGCAAGCTGAAATGCAGGTATTCTTCTACGCTGATAAGAACGAGTGTCGCCAGGGACAGAACCAGCTGCGCGAGTTCTCCTCTTTTTTGGCGGGGACTCAACGGCCTTTGCCGCCATTGCGCAGCAGGGCGGCTGCGCAGGTGACGAACATGCATAAGAATGGCCAGATTGAGTAATGAACCGAGCAGTGCAATCACGATCATCGGAACACGAATCCAATCTGCGTGGAACCGGACGATCGCTGCTCCTGCGCCAGTGCTCAGCGCGAGCGAGCCTATGCCAATCGCCAGACGTAGGCCATTGATAGCCACAACAGCGCTACAAATGCTCTGTAGCAGCGCGAAGAGAAAGCTTGACCATGCGATCAGCCCTTGCTCAGCCACGAGTTCTTTGGGCAATGGCTCCGGGGAAAGCTCGTGAGTTGGCATAGACGTCATCCGACTTCTTCGTGAGCGCGACGCAACATTTGGCGCATCGCGGAAACCATATAGGCGTTGTCGATGCGAAGATGCGTGTCGCTCACAATGCCGGGATAGTGATCGGGTATCAGCGACGCCGTGCTGCGGACTTCGCGCAGCGCTTTCATAAGCAGATACATGTCTTGGTAGCCATCATCCTGAAAAGTCTCATGGAACCGCGGCAGAGGCGAACTCACATTGCGGAAGTGAATAGTAAAGAGCTTATCTCGTCCGCCGAACTCCCGGATCATTGAGGCGGCATCCTTGCCCATCGTGTCGCCCCCTTCCAGCCACGTACCGAGGCAGAGGCAAAGTCCCCAATGCTTACTGCCTTTTGCCGAGACGTCTTCGGCATGTTTGTATCCTGCGTAGTTGATAAAGACTTTAGCCACGCCATTCATCGGGGAAATGGGAGGATCATCCGGGTGATGGGCTAACTTGATACCTGCCTTCTCTGCGACCGGCAGAACCGCGTCAAGAAAATAGCCATAGTTTGCCCAGATCTCATCCGCAGAGTAGTCCCGGTCAAACATTTTCTTTTCGACTTTCTCGCGAAAGTCGGTCACGCTGAACTCGCGCGCCGTATAGCCCCGGGCGGTCGTGATCATGCTCGTCGTGTAGGTATTTCCCGGATGGAAATCAATGTGGGAAGTACGAATACCGAGCCGTCCACAATCGGTGAGAAAGGTATTGAATTTCTCGATATCTTCGTCTCTGCCGGGTTGCCCCAGTTGAATCTTTAGCGAGCGATACTTCTCCATCAGTGCGCAGTCAATCCTGAGCCCATACCGGGCAAAACGATCCTGCGTGGCCTTAATGAACTCGTAGGATGCTTCTTCGCCGAAGTCAGCGTGCAACCAGCGCAATCCAATTTGTTTCAGGAAGAGCAGTTCCTCGTCCGTAGTATTTTGGACGGTCAGTTTAATAGCAATCTTCGTCCCTTCTGGATCCGCCTCGTCGAAGGTTAGTTTCTGGCTGGCAGCAGAATATGGAAGCAGCCCACAGACTGCGGCCATGGCAGGCAGCTTGAGAAAGTCGCGGCGACCCAATGGAACATTCGTTTTGGCGTTCGCCTGTGCCACAATCACCTCTTTTCAGACGCCCCTCGTGCTCGAAAAACCTTTCCAGGACTGGTCCGCTGAACAGCAGGTCCCTCCACTTCGCTCCCCCGGATTTCCTGTAGAACTTGGTGGCGTTGGTGCACTCCATGCGCCTTTCCCTTACAGAAAGGCGCACACGCGGCCCTGTCCAGTGCAGCGTGGCAGGAAATCCGGGGGAGCGAAGTGGAGGGATCTGCAGTTCAGCGGACCTCTCCTGGAAAGGTTTTCGGGGATATGGTGCATCCCTGTTGCTGCGGGGCCTACTGCTTGATCACCGTACCATCGCGCTTCCGTATCTCTCCCCATCCGCCATTCAGGTTGTTTCTCCCCGGCGTAAACGGCGCCTTGGCCGCTGCCTGCTCATCGATCTCGATGCCCCATCCAGGCTTCTCACTCACCCAGATGTAGCCATCCTTCAGCTCCGGACACCCGTGAAAGATCTCCTTGGTTCGTTCGTTGAAGGCCGTGTATTCCTGGATGCCGAAGTTATAGCTGACAATATCCAGCGTGGCATTCGCCATGTGGCCCACAGGCGAAACATCGCCTGGACCGTGCCATGCGGTCTTGACCCCATACTGTTCGGCAAGGATCGCGATCTTCCGCGCCGGTGTGAATCCTCCTGATTGCGAAACGTGCACCCGGATATAGTCGATCAGTCGTCCCTCGATCAGCGGCTGCCACTCGTGCGGGCTGTTAAAGAGTTCGCCCATGGCAATCGGTGTGGCGCAGTTCTGGCGGATCTGCTGAAAATATCCCAGGTCTTCCGGCGAGAGCGGATCTTCCAGAAAGAACATGTGGAACTTTTCCGCTTCCTTGCAAAACTGAACCGCCTGGTTGGGCGTGAGCCGCTCGTGCATATCGTGCAGCAACTCAACCTCATCGCCCAGTTCCTGACGGCACACCTCCAGCAGCTTCAACGCGCGGCGGAAGTCGTAGGCCGGTTCGTACAGGGGCTGGTCGTGCAGCGCCTTCAGTTTGGTGTCGTCGTTGTGTCTGGATCCATAACCCGCCATTCCGGGAATCCCGACCTGCACCCTAACATTGCGGAAGCCCTGGGCCATAAAGCCCTTTGCGCTTTCGACAACCGCCTGAAAATCAGGACCATCCGCATGCGTGTAGGCATCGACAGCCTCGCGGCACTTGCCCCCGGCAAGCTGATAAACAGGCATACCCGCCTGCCGGCCCTTGATATCCCAAAGCGCCTGATCGACTCCGCTGAGTGCATTGTTCAGCACCGGACCGTTTTTCCAATAGGAACTGTCGTAGCACGATTGCCAGATATCTTCGATCCGGTCCGTGGTCTTGCCCAACAGAAACGGCTTCAGATATTTCTCCACCGCCGGCTTGACCAGGTCAGCGCGTTGGGTGAATGTGGCGCAGCCGTAACCGTAGAGACCATCCTGGTCGGTTGTGATCTTGACCACGGAGAGCCGCGTGCCGGCAGGTTCACATTCAATCACGCTTATATCCTTGATGCGCGGCGTTGCCATGCCACGCGTAGCGCGCGCAACCTGCTCCTGCGAGCGCAAGAGAGGCGAAGCAAGACCCGCCAGGCCCGCACTCCCGATGGACTTCAACAATTGACGACGTTTCATTTGCACCCTTGTACCTTTCATCCCCACCAGCGTTCGCCTTCAGCCAAATGAGCTTTCACTACATCAGGATTCAATTCGACACCAAGACCAGGCTTGCCAGTTACACCGATGTGCCCATCCTTGATATAAGGACCATCGAGCAAAAGCAACTGGTCCATCCAGCCACCCTGGCCTGTGATCGTTTCACACGCAATATAGTCGCGGATAGATGCAGCCCACTGGCAGTTCGCCCATGTGTGCAGTTGGCTCCCGGTGTTGTGCGTGGCCATCGGCAATCCGAAGGTGTCGGCCATATCCGCAATCCGTTTGGTCTCGAGAAAACCGCCGCTATTGCGCAAATCCGGATTCAGGATGTCGCATCCCTGGTAGATGATGAAATCTTTGAAGCCTGCCCGCCGCTCCAGGTTCTCACCAGTACATATGGGCACGCGGGAACTCGCACACAACCTTCTCCATGACTCCGAGTAATCCACGGGGAGTGGATCTTCCAGCCACAGTGGCTTGATCGGCGCAACCGCGTCTGCCAGTTGGATGGAAGTTCGCAGGTCGTACTCCCAGTGACAGTGGACCATAAGGTCGTGGTCCCAACCGATCGCCTCACGACAATTCTCAAACCCTTGAGCAATCTCCATCAGTTCTTTAGTGGTAAGCACTCGATTGCCCAGGTCCCGGGCACTGTCGGTCGCCGGGTCTGTGTGGCGAAACCCGATCTTGTGCGCGGTAAAGCCACTGGGATCCGCCTTGATCTTTGCGGCCCACTCCCGGCACGAAGCTTTGTCCAGCATGTCGCGGGGCGATGCATGGTCGTAGACCCGTACTTTATCGCGGAACCTTCCTCCGAGCAGCGTCGTCGAGGGGACGCCGAGGGTCTTTCCCGCCAGGTCCCAAAGCGCCATCTCAATGCCGCTGGCCGCGCGCATGAGCGAGTGTGCCGAGCCATCGGTGCGCGTGCCGGAAAGCTCACGGCCTCCGATCCCCATGAAGGTGTAAATGGCATCGATCTCCAGAGGATCCTTGCCCACCAACAGCGGCTTGAGTGCCTCTATCTGCTCCTTTACCCCAATGCTGGGGAGACCATAAGCCTCAGCGACTCCGTAGTGTCCATTGTCTGCGACCACCTTTACCAGGACGTAGGTACGAGGGCCAGTCAGAGTCATAGTTTGAATGTCGATGAGTTTTGTTCGCGCAGTTTCGGCCAATGCACGAAACCCGCTCAGCAACGCCGCGCCGCCGGCTGTCTTCAGCAACCTGCGCCGTGACCAGTCGCTTAGCTCACCCGCCATTTGCTTACTCAATCTCCGGCAACCAACTCTTGCTGATGTGCCAGAAGTTCCTGCACCACGGGTCTTACCCGATTCTTTTGCTCCGCGGAAAGCTCCGAAACGAAGGGCGGAATGGAACCGGTATGGGCAATGCCGGCGAGCTCCAGCGCATGATGCAGCACACGAGCCGGTCCCCACCCATCGCGCAAATCTTCAACGCCCAGGAAGCGGGACCGGATGCGTTCTGCTTCCCCATAGTCACCCGTCCGGCAAGCGGAGAAAATCGCCGCGCTCAGGGAAGGAGCAAGACAGCCGGAGCCGGTGGTGAATCCTGGCAAGCCCCATTGCCGAAGATGGATCACGGCTGGGCGCTCGCCGATACCGCTGATCACCTTGCGCCGATCGACCCGTTTCACTAGTTCGTCCAGGTAATCATCCTTTTCGGGCTGTTTGCGAACCACGGCATACTTGATCGTGGTGCAAATCTGCTCGTCGACCAGCCTGGCAACCACGTCGAGGCCCGCCATGAGGTCCGCTCCCATGTTTGTTTCTTCTTTCAGATAGATCATCAGGCTGACATTCGCTGCTTCGGCAAACTCGCGCAGGCCGCGTTCGAGCCCGGCAGCATCGCGCGGATCGCCACAGGGAAGCGTCATCACGCAGGGAACGGCAAAGCGGCGCAACAATTTGGCCTGGTCCATCAACCGCCCATAGGAGGGACCAGCGCTCGGAATAAGCCATATTCCATCCCGCTTTATCGACGCTTGCCATTCCAGCAACTGCTCATACTCACCGAGGGTCAAATGGTAGAGGAACGCATTGCCGCCGTAGATGAACCGTGAAATCCCACCGTCTGCGATATAACGCACGATGCGCGAATTCTGTTCGAAATCGATGGCTCTGTCATTCCCGGCCGCTCGCGCGAGCGGCGGAACAGCGAAAACACCCTGAATCGAATCAACTGCCATGAATCCCACTCCTCAACAGAATTGGCTTGATGGAAGGCACGCGCCAGGGGCTTTACCCGCAGACGCAATACCCGGACCTGTCTGAAAGCGCATCGGAGCCGGCTGCAAGTGCTTCCAATGCAATGGTATCCCTCGCGCCAGACTGGCGATAGATCAAGGTCTCGCTGGATCACGTCCGCGAGTCTTTTCACGTAAGCGGTTACGTGCCGGTGAAAATTCTCTTTGCCTCCCAGCGGTCCCTTGGAATAGTATCCGCCTGCTACAAATTATCAATGATAGATCAACAATAAATCGGGGGGCTTGTGAAAAGGATGGGAAAGCAAGCGCTTTTCGTACTAGCGTCTGTTCTGTTGGGTGTGGTCACCGTCACCATCGTCGCTCAGACGGCGAAGCCGAAGCGCATCAACCAGGCAATCGAACTGCTGGCAGAGGGCCAGCCTATCTACTACACGGGCTCTCATTCCGGAACTACCGGTACCTACGAGCAGGGAGTCAAGGATGCCCAGACGTATGCCGACTACATCAGCTACGACATGGAGCATGCTCCCTTCGACGTGAAGGGACTGCAGGAGTATATGCGTGGGCTGGCGGCCGGTGGCCCTGACAGAAGCGGGCATCGCACACCGGCGGTGATCGTCAACGTGCCGGTGAATGGAATGGACGCTGAGGCGGTTCACGCCAATGCCTGGATGTTCAACCAGGTGCTTGCCACCGGAGTGCACGGCGTCATGCTCACCCATGCGGATGATCCCGGCGCCATCCGCGCCTTCGTCGAAGCCGTGCGCTTTCCCATTCACCACGAAGGGGTAGGGGTAGACGGACTCCCCGAGGGCCGGCGCGGCGTTCACGGGGTGGCGACGGCGGCGCAAATCTGGGGAGTCTCTCAAGAGGAGTACGAAGAGAAGGCGGATCCCTGGCCACTCAATCCCAATGGCGAACTGTTGCTCGGTGTTAAGGAAGAAGACAAGTATGCGTTGGCCAATGTCGACGAGAACCTGAAGGTCCCCGGCATCGGGATGGCGGAATGGGGCCCCGGGGATATGGCGATGTCCCTTGGTGTCCGTGCCCAGGGTGCGGCAGCGATTCAGGATCCCAAAATGGTTGCCGCGCGCGCCAAGGTTCTGGCCGCCTGCAAGGCAAACCACATCTTCTTCCTCAACTCTTTCAGCGCAAAAGATGTGATCGACATGATCAAGGAAGGCGTTATGGTAGGGCCGGCGAGCCCGGAGACAGCTGCGATTGGCCGCAAATATACCAACCGACCCCCGCCGTTCTAGCGACCTCACTACGTCCGTCGTTCTAACCAAGAAGAGCGGAAACAAAAGAGAATCCGAGAACGTCAAGATACTTCCTATGCGTTCATTGCGTAGCGAGGTTGGCGGCAGCCCTCGCATGATTTAACGTTTCGAGGCAGGAGATCTTCATGAAAAAAGCAATGCTGGCTGCAGTCATCGTCTGGACGTTGGTGGGAACTTCGGCGGCCTTCTCTCAGGTCAAGATGACCAGGGATCAGATGATGTTCTATACGTCTGACTGGAAAGGCGATCGTTTTCCTGATGGGCGTCCGAAAGTTCCGGACGATCTGCTCAAGCGGGCGGTCGACTGCACTATTGAGGATATTTGGGGTTTTCTGCGCCAGAAGGGATACGCCAACCAGTTTGAGGGTGACTGGCAAGCTCTCCACATCGAAAAGCCGTTTGCCGGCCGTGCGCTCACGGCTCAATACATGCCGACTCGGGCAGATATGGCCAAGGCCATTGCCGCGGAAGGTAAGGCAGAAGGCCGGGTAAGTGGAAATAATAGCTGGCCCATCAATGAACTGCAGATTGGGGACGTGTATGTGGCCGATGGCTTTGGAAAGGTCATTGAAGGAACGCTAATCGGTTCCAACCTGGGCAACGGCATTGCCGCTCACACCCATACCGGGTTTGTCTTCTATGCCGGTATACGAGACCAGGAAGAAAATCGCGAGATTCCAAACTTCAACGGATTCTACAAGGGGTATGACCCTTCGGCTTGGGCACAGATGGAGTTGACTTCGATCAACGCGCCTATTCGTATCGGGCGAGCCGTTGTATTGCCGGGAGATCTTGTCCTTGCAAAGACGGACGGAGTGATCTTTATCCCTGCAATCCTGGCCGAAGACGCGATCAGTCACGCAGAGTTCACCAGCCTCGAGGATGACTACAACTTCGAACTCAACAAAGAAGGTAAAAACGGCGCTGAGTTCGAAGGTGGATGGACACCGGAGAAATACCAGGGCCTTTCCAAGTGGATCGATGCACATCCTGAGAAGTTGAAGATGCCGCGTTCAGAGTTCGATGCGCTCATGGCCGAAAGGCTTAAGCCTCGACCGGCGCGTACTGCGCCCGCACCCTAAAGATTCCATCACCGTGCCAGGGAGGCAAAATGAAAATCATCGCGAGGTACTGTCTGATTCTGGGAATGGCATCGCTCATGGTGCCCTGCAACGTGGCCGCCGCTCAGGGCACTCCGAATACGCTTACGTCCAGCGAAACCGCCCATGGTTGGAAGCTCTTGTTCAATGGCAAGGATCTCGACGGCTGGCAGCCCTTAAGCACCTCGAAGCCGGAGGCGACAGGGGATTGGAGTGTGGCCGATGGCGCCATCCTTTGCCCGGGGACGAGCGCCGGGTGGCTGGCCAGCAATAGTTCCTATTCGAACTTCGAACTCAAACTGCAGTTTCGCGGCAGCGAGAAGGTGAATAGCGGCGTCTTTCTCCGCTCCACAAAAGAGGGGGCGCCGCACAAGACCGGTTACGAATTGCAAATCTGGGACTATCAGCCGGCCGGCTACGACACCGGAAGTCTGGTGGGCTCGCTCAAAGCAATGCCCGTAAAGATCCTGGACAATGAGTGGAATAACTACGACATCAAGGCGGATGGCGACCACTACGTCATCATTCTCAACGGCAAGACGATTCTCGATGATCACGACTCCACCCACACGCAAGGCCTGATCGGCTTTCAGTGCCAACCGGGAAACAAGATCGAGTTTCGCGACATCAGGGTGCTGCCATTGCAAAAATGACCGGCGCCTGCGCAGTCTTGGCGGCAGATGGCTCGAATGATATGTTGTTCTCCTATGAAAAAAGTGCTGGTAGCCGCGCTGATGGCCTGGACTGTGCTGGGAGCTTCCTCTGCTCTTTCCCAGGTGAAGATGACCCGGGAACAAATGATGTTCTACACCTCCGACTGGAAGGGGGATCGCTTTCCTGACGGGCGCCCCAAGGTTCCGGACGATCTGCTCAAGCGTGCACTGGACGTATCGATCGAGGATGTATGGGACTATCTGCGTGAGAAAGGCTATCGCAACCAGTTCGAAGGCGATTGGCAAGCTCTGCATATTGAGAAACCCTTCGCCGGCCGTGCACTTACGGCTCAATACATGCCCATCCGGGCCGACATGGAAAAGGCGATTATTGCTGAAGGCAAAGCCGAGGGACGAGTCAGCGGAAACAATAGCTGGCCAATCAATGAACTGCAGATAGGCGACGTCTATGTCGCTGATGGTTTCGGGAAAGTCGTTGACGGCACGTTGATCGGGTCCAATCTGGGCAACGGCATTGCGGCCCACACCCACACTGGCTTTGTCTTCTACGGTGGGATACGAGACCAGGAAGAGAACCGGGAAATCCCCAATTTCAACGGTTTCTATAAGGGTTACGATCCATCCTTCTGGCAGCAGATGACGTTGACGGCGATCAACTCCCCTGTCCGGATTGGACGTGCTGTCGTGCTGCCGGGTGACTTAGTCCTGGCCAAGACGGATGGGGTTATCTTCATCCCGGCAATCATGGCTGAAGCCGCCGTGAGTCACGCGGAATTCACCAACCTTATGGATGACTACAACTTCGAGCTGAATCGCGAAGGCAAGAACGGCGCCGAGTTCGAGGGTGGCTGGACACCAGCCAAATTTCAAGGTCTGGGTAAGTACATCGATGCACATCCTGAAAAGCTGAAAATGTCACGTTCTGAATTCGATGAACTTCTGGCAAACGCCATAAAAGGCCGATAGTAGCCGCCCGAAAAGCAAACCGCAGATCTCTCCGCTCCGCTACCCCGGATTTCCTGTTGAACTTGATGGCGTTGTCGCGCTTCATGCGCCTTTCCCTTACAGAAAGGCGCACACGCAGACTCGTCCAATGCAGCGTGGCAGGAAATCCGAGTACGCTTCGGTCGAAGACGACAATTCATCTTGGAAACGATGCTTAGCGTTCCGAGACAGAATTGTCATCTCGACCGGAGCGTAGCGGAGTGGAGAGATCTGCGGTTTGCTTTCAGATTCTCCACACGGATCGCTTTTCCTCTGGTTTTTCTTTAAAGGGAACGATATCACGGCCTCAGGCCTCAATCCTCGCAACAACTTACGAAGGCCCATCTCGGATAGTGATACTCCCTTGACATCCGTGTGAGAAGCGGCTTAGAGTTACTGCCACTTTGTAGGCAGTAAGAACTCCATCAGTCAAATAGAACCAGGATACGACCAGACCTCATGCAAAGGTGATGAGCCATTCGTTGCTGGAGGAAAGACATGGGAGTACAGGTTGATAAGCAAAGTGCAATCGGGCACTGGCTGCGGCTTGGCCTGTGCGTGGCGTTTTGGTCGGCGGTCAGCGCATTTGGACAAAACGTAAACGGCACCATCGTGGGGACGGTTGCAGATTCTACCAACGCGGCAATCCCCAGTGCTACTGTCACCATCACTGACGTGGACACCAACGTCAGTCACTCAGCGCAAACCGACGCCAGCGGCTACTATTCCGTTCCCGACCTTGCTCCGGGAACTTATAAGGTGACCGCCCAGAAAGACGGATTTAGCACATCGGTAAACACCGGGATCACCCTGTTTGCGGATCGGACCGCGCGTGCCGATATGACGCTCAACCCGGGTGCAGTCACCCAGACGGTGAATGTGAGCAGCGCAGTTACGCCGGAGCTCCAGACGGACACGGCAGATACGGGCCGCGATATCGATACCACCGCAGTTGAGGAACTACCGCTTTCCACTGGCCGCAATTTTCAAAGCCTGCTGAATACCGTTCCCGGCGCAGGGGTCGCCACCAAAGACCATTCGACGTTCTACAACCAGCAACTCAGCATGGCGAGTACCGTGAACGGTCAGTCCAGCATGTACAACACCTTCGATATTCAAGGCGTTAGCGACAATCAGCGTAGCCAGCTGCTGCAGATCTATATTCCTCCTATCGAAGCCATCCAGGAGGTGCAGATCACTACTAGCAACTACGACCCTCAACAAGGAACGGCTCTGGGAGCGGTCACCAACGTCATTCTCAAATCGGGTGGCAACCAGTTTCACGGGGAGGGTTATTACTTTTACCAGGGCAACCGGCTCTCGGCGAAGCAATACTTCCAGACAACGCCGAACAATCATGCCGTTTACAACTACTTTGGGGGTAACATCGGAGGCCCGATTCAAAAGGATAAGATGTTCTTTTTTGTCAGCTTCCTCGAATACCGCCAGCACCTGGGAGAGTTCTATTCGATAAGTGTGCCCACGGCGGCAATACGCACAGGCGATTTCAGCGACCCAGCCCTGTCGCCGATCTACGACCCGGCCACCGGAGATACAGCCGATTGTCTACCCGGCGGCAACGCCAAACTATGCGGCACCGGCCGCACCCAGTTCAGTTATAACGGGGTCCTCAACGTAATCCCTCCCAGCCGCCTTGATCCTGTTGCGCAAGCACTGCTGTCTCACGTTACGATGCCCAACAACAACCTGAGCGCTTCCGGTGTGCTCAAGTACCAAAATAACCTGCTGACAGGCAGCGGCTTCACCCAGGACACGCCGGATGTCGACGTGACCATTGATCGTTTCTTTCATAACGATCACCTTTTCGGTCGCTTTAGTTTTGAAGAACCTACTCTCAACCAGGACGGCCTTTTCGGTGACTACGGCGGTCCCCTCTCTGGCGGCGGCATCGCGGGCGAGGAGGGTTACGGCCACGAAAAAACCTATTCGACGGGTGTGAACTGGATCCATCCGTTTGCATCGAAACTCCTCTCCGAAGCTCGTATCGGCCTCAGCCGCTACGATAACCTCGCCTATCCCACCGGTTATGGAAAGTCCCTTGCCGAGGGTGTTGGAATCCCGGGCGCGAACCTCGATCAGTTCACCAGCGGTGTCAGCATCATCTCGGGTGAGGGCTTTTCCGATCCTATGATCGGAGGCTGTTCCAATTGCCCTTGGACTCGCGCCGGCACGCTGATCCAGGTGGTGGAAAACATGACCAAGGTCAGCGGCAACCATACGTTTGAGTGGGGCGTTGACTATCACCGTTGGCGCGACGACTTGCTTCTGGTCGGGGATCCCCCGGGCGCCTTCACCTTCGCCGCGGGCACGACTGCGCTCAATGGCACGGGAGCTCCGGCGAGCGGCTTCGCCAACCAATTCGCAAGCTTCCTGCTGGGAACTCCCAACGCCGTCGCGCGCGGATATGCGAACGTCTTTCCCGCTCTCCGCCAGAACCAGATCTTCTTCTATTTTGGCGATAAGTGGCAGGCCAGCCCAAAGCTCACCATCAATGCGGGGTTGCGCTGGGAGTACTACGGTCCCCCAACTCCGCACTTCGCCGGCGGCTTCTCCAATTATATTTCAAGCACCAATTCACTCGAGTTAGCGGGCATCGGAGTGGTTCCCAGAAATATGGGATTGCAGCCCGATTATCACAACTGGGGGCCGCGTTTCGGTGTGGACTATCGCGTCACTACCAACAGCGTGGTGCGCGCCGGGTTTGGGATGAGCACACTTCCCTGGAACATCGACCTCTTCGCCTACAACTACCCTATCGAGCCGACCCAGGCGTATAGCAGCCTGAGTAGTTTTGGCCCCGCGATCCTTTCCAACAACGCCGCGGCCACCTTCGCGCAGGGAATCCCCGCGCTGCCGCCGTATATCCCGCCGTCGAACGGTATCCTCCCCGCCAATACGCCTGCTCTGCTCAACCAGAGTTACTATGCCATCAACCTAAATTGGAAAAACCCGTACCTCGAATCGTGGAATTTCGCTTACGAGCGGACTCTCCCTGGAAGCTGGGTTATGGATATTGCTTACGTGGGCAATCATGGCGTCCATACTCCTATCGAGTACAACCAGAACGCCGCTACCGTGTATGGACAAGGTGCGGCGGGCCAGCCGGAATACGGTCCATGCGCCGCGTGCGGCAGCCCGAATGCCAATGTTGGCCGTACGGCTTCGACCACGGAGTTTTTCGCAGGTTACAACTCGAACTACAACGCTCTCCAGGTCAAGTTCGATCATAAGTTTGCTCGTGGCTTCTCTCTGACCAATTCGTATACCTATGGAAAGGCCCTCGGGTTTGCGAGCGAAGCCAGCGACTACCCGAACGGGCTGCTGGACTATGTCAATCAAAGGCGCAATTACGCCGCGACTGACTTCAACCAAACCCACATCTTCAACGAGAGCTTCGTCTGGCACCTGCCGGTCGGCCAGGGATCGCACCTCGCGAGCTCGGGCGTATCCGGCCAGATTCTCGGGAACTGGGAGCTCAGTGGGATATGGGAGGCGACGAGTGGCTTTCCTTTGGCCTTCACCTGCTCCTGCACCGCGTCCTTCAACACCCCAGGCAATACAGCATTTCCTGATATGAGCGGCCCGGTTCAAAAGCTGCACGGCATTAAGACGACACCCTGGTTTAATACGAAGTTGTTCTCCGACCCGCCGGCGGGAACCCAGGGAAATGTGAGCAACTACATATCCTCGGGACCAGAATTCTTCAACCTCGACGCCTCGATCTTCCGCCGGGTGCGCCTCACGGAGCGATTCAACCTGGAACTTCGAAGTGAATGGTTGCACGCAACCAATACACCGCAGTTCAACGCTCCCTCGGCTATTAACACCGAGTATGGGAGTTCGTCCTTCGGTCTCATCAATGGTTCGAGTACCGGCAACCGCCTCATCAATGTTGCCGGCAAGATCACGTTTTGAGCGGAGATAGGCGCGGAGCGGCAGTTGTGTTCGGGAACTGCCGCGCAATTTCCCGGCTGTTTTGAGATGGGGATACAAACCGCGAACAGCGGTTATGAAGATTTTCCGGATACTCTATCGTGGCCGGCGACGCGCAGCCAGTCGGAGAGACTGGCCACGCGCCTTGACCACCGCTGTTAGCCGACTAGAACTCCTTCCACTCCGTGCCCCGCTCCAGCATGATCGAGGCCTGGAACATCGCCCGTGCATAGGCGATGTCATACACCATGCCGGTGTACCCTCCTCCGCCCGGATATTGGTTGCGGATCCCGACCGCCTTGTCGTAGTCCAATGCGCGCTCGTGCTCGGGATAGATCAGACGGGTGTACTTCACCTTGATCAACTCGCGCATCACCGCCAACATATTGTTTTCACCCATGTCGATGAAGGTCTCGGTGTAGTCGTTATGAGGCACTCTCACCACTGGATTGCGGTAGTGCACGTGATTGATACGGTCGCGCGTGCCGAAGTATTTGCACACCTCGACTGGATCGACCTCCATTTCGCGAGATACACCGCATTCGTAAGTAATGCCGTTCGCCGGACTGTTGACCACCGTGATCAACTTCTTCCAACCTTCGAGAGAAGCCATAATCTGTCCCGATCCACGCGTGACTGCAATCGGGGGATCGTTGGGATGCAGTGCCAAACGTACGTTCGATTGCTCGCATGTGGGAATGACCGCCTGCAGAAAGTAAGTAATGTTCTTCCACAGCTCCTCGTTGGAATGGACTCCTTCCTCCGGCACGGTGGGCAGGCTCTCTACCTTGTTAAGGTTGAACGCAGTGTAACCCGCCCCACCACGGCCCTCTTCCAGGTAGTAACCCTCGATTGCCCGATGCGCGTACCAGTTATACTCGATCACCGGCAGACCTACTTTGCCCGCAGCCCGAACCGAGCTCTTGAAGTCCTCGATCTCTTTATCGCGCGCCGCTCCGGCTCGTCCGTAGATACAGTTATTAAATCCGGCGATCATCATATTGCCCACCGTCAGGCCGCCCGTCTTGAGCTTATCGACCGTGGCCTGAAGATCTGCCTCTTGCCAGGGCATCTTTGGGCCGCCCATCAACACGTTGTTCACGCCGATCTGCTTGACTTGACGCATCGCTTCATCGGTGATCTGGCGGCCGCCGATGGGGGCGCAGATCTTGGGCGTGTTGGGACCCTCCTGCGGCATCCCCGGGCCGTGTGGCCCTTTGTACTCGGTTGCGGTGTCCGCAGCGGCAGCAGGCAATACCGCTGCTGCCGGCAGGGCAGCCGACAGCGCCGCCGTCGAACAAATCCCCTTCATCAGACTTCTTCTGGAAAAGTCAGAACTCATACGAAATTCTCCTTGTTGGCGGACATTGAATCGGACGTTTGACCAGGCGTGGCCACAGTGATTAGGGCACCCGGACGACACAACCACTTTACATCTTGAAAGGTCGAATCGAACAGACGATCTTGTAACAACGTAAGTTTCGCCTAACAGAAGATTGGCGCAAATATTTTGTTGTCGTTCGTCTAAGTGCGGTCTGGTTTATCCTCCGCCTCTGCATCCTGTAAAATCAGGCGGGCAATGGCGAAGGCTTGGTTTTCGCGGCTGAAATATTTCGGGATGAGGTTAAGCAACAAATGGGGAAATTAAGGGCAGCGATAACTTTGGGATTAGGCCTTTGCACAACCGGTGCGTACGCACAGCAGGACTGGCCTGCTTACGGTGGTCACGATGGGACTCATTACTCTACCCTGTCGCAGATTAATCGCGACAACGTGAAGAACCTGGTGGTGGCGTGGAAGTATGACACCGGAGAAAAGGGCGGCATCGAGGCGAACCCCATTGTCGTGGGCAATGTTCTCTATGCCACGACTCCGGGCCGCAGCGTGGTCGCGCTCGATGCGGCAACCGGCAAGCTGATTTGGAAATTCCAATCAGACCTGGAAGGGCGGGTGCTGACGCGAGGCGTTTCTTATTGGAGCGATGGCCATGAAAGCCGTATCTTTGCCGGTGCTCGCAACTATGTCTATGCGCTCGATGCGGTCACGGGTAAGGTGATCACCAGCTTTGGCGAACAGGGAAGAATCGACTTACGCAAAGGACTGCGGGAGCCTTACCAGGAGCAGTCGGTCGAGCTAACTACGCCGGGCAGCATTTATAAGGATCTCATCATCGTTGGCGGGGCAAGCCCTGAAACCCATCCAGCGCCTCCCGGAGACATCCGCGCCTTCGATGTACGCACCGGAGCTTTGCGCTGGACCTTCCACACCATCCCTCGGCCGGGAGAGTTCGGTTATGACACCTGGCCGAAAGACGCCTGGAAAAACGCTGGAGCCGCCAATAACTGGGCCGGGATGACGGTCGATAGCAAGCGCGGTATCGTCTATGTACCCACCGGTTCCGCAGTGTTCGATTTTTATGGTGGCGATCGCATAGGCAACGACCTGTTTGCTGATTCGCTGATTGCGCTTGACGCTGAAACCGGCAAACGCATCTGGCATTTCCAGGGCGTGCATCACGATCTTTGGGACCGCGATTTTCCCGCGCCGCCGGTTATGGTAACGATAACACACGATGGCAGACGTGTGGACGCGATTGCCCAGACCACGAAGTCCGGCATGCTTTTCGTTTTTGATCGGGCCACAGGGAAGCCCATTTTCCCTATCCGAGAACTGCCTTTTCCCAAGAGCAATGTTCCTGGTGAAGTCACCTCTCCCACGCAGCCGATCCCTACCTTGCCTGCCCCCTACACTCAGCAGAGCACGACGGAGGATACGCTGACCAACCGCACGCCTGAGGCGCACGCTTGGGCAGTGAAGCAGTACGGCACCATGATCGGCGGCGGCCAGTTCGTTCCTCCCAGCGTGGATAAGCTCACCGTCGACATGCCCGGATTTGCCGGGGGAGGGGAATGGGGTGGTATTGCGGTCGACCAGTCCACCGGGGTTCTGTATGTCAACGCCAATGACACTGCGTGGTTAGTAGGGCTAACGATTCCACCGCCCGCGGGAAGCTTGGGCGAGAAGGTTTACCAGAACCAGTGCAGTGGTTGTCACGGCATCAACCGCGCCGGCTCGCCCCCGGCGATTCCGCGGTTATGGGGAATCGAAGGGGTTCTTACCGATCAGGAAATCGCCGGCGTCATCCGCCAGGGAAGGGGCCGCATGCCTTCCTTTAACAGTTTGAGTGACGAGCAGGTGGCGGCCGTAGTGCGCTACCTGACCAAGGCGCCGCAACAACAGCAGCGCCCGCCGCATGCGAATGCCAAGCCGGCGGACCCAGTAGCCGCGGAAGGTGCGGGTGGTGACGGTAAGGCCGACGTGCCCTACAAGACCATCGCCTTTCGCCGTTTCACCGACCCTGATGGTTATCCGGCCACAGCCCCGCCCTGGGGCACGCTCAGCGCGATCGACTTGAACACCGGGCAATATCTATGGAAGATTCCTTTCGGAACGTATCCGGAGCTGGTAGCCAAGGGCATGGCTGACACGGGCTCGGATAACTATGGTGGTCCGGTAGTCACCGAGGGAGGGGTCCTGTTTATTGGTGCGACCGTTTTCGACCAGAAGTTCCACGCCTATGACAAGACGACTGGAAAGCTGTTATGGGAGACGGAGTTGCCTTTCTCCGGTCTGGCTACGCCTTCGACCTACATGGTGAACGGAAAGCAATACGTAGTGATCGCAGCTGGAGGAGGACAATCGAGCCGGAAGCCATCAGGCGGCGTTTACGTCGCCTTCGCGCTGCCGTAGCGAGAACCGCTCTGGCGAAAAACATTTCCAGGAGAGGTCCGTAGAACTGCAGATCCCTCCACTTCGCTACGCTTCGGTCGGGATGACAAAGGGGACGGCAGCGCTTCCATCCAGATTCGATGCCGTGGACGATGAACAGCAGGTCCCTCCACTACGCTCCCCCGGATTTCCTGTAGAACCTGGTGGCTTTGGTGCAGTTCATTCGTTTTTCCCTTACGGAAAGGCGCACACGTGGACGTGTCCAGTGCAGCGTGGCAGGAAATGCGGGTACGCTCCGGTCGGGATGACACTTCTGTTTAGGATCGGAATCCGGTACCAAAACATCTGTTTGGGGTTGGGATGTCGGTACCCAAACGGAAGTGTCATCCCGACCGGAGCGAAGCGTAGTGGAGGGACCTGCTGTTCATCCCTTCAGTAGCGGACTCAATCGTATCGTTCGAAGATGATCTGTTTTCTATCCCACCCCAGGCTCTTCAGCGAATCGCGGTTCGCCGAAACCATCTCATTCAATCCGCAAATATACGCGTGGATGTTGTATAACGACCCACCAACCGGGCGAGGATCCAGCGCGCTGTGGCGCGCATGCTCAGCGGCGATCTCCTCCACCAATTCCTGCACATAGCCGCGCGCACCTTCCCACCCGTCGCCCGCCCGGCTCAGCGTCTTTTGGTAGACGAAGTTCGGCCGGCTGGCAGCGATCCGCTCGAAATACTCCTGATAATAGAGCTCCGACTCATACCGCGTTCCATACACCAGCCAGAACTTCCGCCCCTGGCTGCGATCCTCGCCATTGTCCGGGAAAAGGTGTTCAACAAACCCACGCATGGGTGCGATCCCAGTCCCGGTAGCGATAAAAATGCCGTCGGTAAGCGGTGCGCGCAGCAGGAACAGCCCATGCGGCCCGTGGAACTGAAGGCTCTGACCCTCCTCCAGATCGCACAGTAGATTTGAGAAAAAGCCGCCCTCCACCCGATTCACGCACACGTCGAACTGGTTGCCACGAGCCGCCGACGCAATCGAGTAGGCGCGCGTCTGCTGCTTTCCGGCAGGGTCAAGCGCCACGAACGAGACGAACTGCCCAGGTTCGAAATCGAACCTCTCCAGCCCCTCTACAGTGAATTCAAGATGGAAACATGCGGCAGATTCTGACAATAAGACTCTGCGCGTTAGCCGCGCAGTATAAATTGGCCGTGACAATATCCGTCACCTCGGATGGAACCCAACGTTAACTTGCCTATCACCACATTATTCGACGGTCACGGATTTTGCCAGATTCCGCGGCTGATCCACATCGCACCCGCGCCGCACCGCAATGTAGTACGCCAGCAGCTGCAAGGGAACCACTTCAATCAGCGGAGCCAGCAGTTCGGGCGCCCGTGGCACGTAGATCACGTGCTCTACCAGTTCCCGAATCTGTTTGTTGCCCTCAGTCGCCACCGCGATCACGCGGCCCGAGCGCGCCGTCACCTCCTGGATGTTCGACAGCGTCTTCTCGTACCGCAGCACCGACTCCGGGCTATGCTCATCGCTGGTAGCCAGCACCACCACCGGCAACATTTCATCGATCAGGGCGTTCGGTCCGTGTTTCATCTCCCCCGCGGGATAGCCTTCGGCGTGAATATAAGAGATCTCCTTGAGCTTCAATGCACCCTCGAGCGCGATCGGAAAGTGAATGCCGCGGCCTAAAAACAGAAAGTCCCGCGCCGAAGCAAATGCCTTGGCCAGTTGTCGGCACTCGCCGTCTCGCTGGCGCAACACCTCTTCGATCTTCCCCGGCACCCGGCTCAGCTCGTCGACCAGTGCAGCGCTCTCGGCGCCCGTAATTGTTCCCCGCTTCTGTGCCAGGAACAGGGCAAAGAGGAACAACGCGGTCAACTGGGCGGTGAATGCCTTGGTCGAAGCCACGCCGATCTCCGGTCCCGCGTGCGTATAGATCGTTCCATGCGCTTCCCGCGCCACCATGGCGCCCACCACATTGCAGATGGCGACGGTCATCGATCCCTTGGCGATCATCTCCCGCTGGGCCGCCAGCGTATCCGCGGTCTCGCCCGACTGGGTAATCAACATGCCCAGCGCATGTGGATCCGCAATCGGGTCGCGATACCGGTATTCGCTGGCATAGTCCACTTCCGTAGGCACGCGCGCCAGCCGTTCGATCATGTACTTCCCCGCCAGGGCGGAATGCCAACTCGTCCCGCAGGCCGCGATGTTCACCTGTGTGGCCGCGCGGAAGTGGTCGTCCGTGATCTGCATCTCGCCCAGGAAGATCTCGCCCGTTTCGAGCGAGATCCGCCCTAACGTCGTGTCGCGAACCGCTCGGGGCTGCTCGAAAATCTCTTTCAGCATGAAATGCTTGTAGCCGCCCTTTTCCGCCTGGATCGGATCCCAAAGAATCTTCTCCACCTTCCGTACCACCGGCTCGCCGGCCAGGTTCGTGAACTTCACCCCCTGCGGCGTCAGGATGGCCACATCGCCATCGGCCAGAAAGTACATCATGCGGGTGTGGTGCAGAATCCCGGGCACATCCGAGGCCACGAACGCTTCCCCCTCCCCCATGCCTATCACGGCCGGCGGCCCATTGCGCGCGGTCACAATGGTGTCGGGCGCATCGGCGGAGATCACGCTGATGGCGTAAGCGCCGGTCAACCTGCGCGCAGCCCGCCGCACCGCCTCTTCCAGCAACATCGTCTTGCCGGAGCTCTCGGCGGAGCGCAATTCCTGTTCGATCAGGTGCGCGATGACTTCTGTATCCGTTTCGGTGACAAAAGTATGGCGTTCTTCCGTAAGCTCGCGCTTCAGTTCCAGGTAGTTTTCAACGATGCCGTTATGCACCACCACGATGCGGCCGGTGCAGTCCCGGTGAGGATGGGCGTTTTCTTCGGTGGGACGGCCGTGGGTGGCCCAACGGGTATGGCCGATGCCATAGGTGCCGTGCAGGGGGTGCTGCCGGATCACCTCTTCAAGGTTGCGCAGCTTGCCCGACGCCCGGCGCAAGTCCAGCCCGTGTCCCGCGGACCCCACAGCGATGCCGGCCGAGTCATATCCGCGGTATTCCAGGCGTCGCAAACCTTCCAGGATGACGCTGACGACGTCCTTCGGACCGACATATCCCACGATTCCACACATAGAGTTTCATTGTACGGTCGGTCGCGAGCGCTGCTTATTCTTCCAGGCGATAGGTAAACTCTTCGATTACCGGATTGGTCAGCACCTCACGGGCGATGCGTTCCACTTCGGCCCGCGCGTCTGCGGAATCCATGGTGCGCAGCGTGAGTTGGAAGTATTTCCCTTGCCGCACGTCCTCGACGCCGGTGTATTGCATTCGTTTGAGCGCGCCGTGGATGGTCTGGCCCTGGGGGTCAAGGACGGTACGCTTCAGCGTGACGTAAACATGCGCCTTCATGGTGCTCGATTATAAACGTGGGCAGCAAACCACTCTTTCAGCGGCGTCTCCAATATCCGCGATCTGCATCCAGAAAAATAAGCATGACCGAGAGGATATCTCTCACTCCGGCACCAAGGTCTGGTGCGCACTGGAGTCGCCGGAACGCAGCGCGCAGCGATGCTACCTCGCCGTTCTCCAGCCTGCCGGTTGCCGTCGCCAGATCGACCCGGTGCATCTTCTGCTTGGCATAATCCCAAACCTCAAAGACGGTAGCTGGCATATCCGGTCTTAGCTGCACCTCGCGTGCAGCCTCGGCCGCCTGCTTGGGGCTGTCAGCATGGATATCAATTTCCCAAATGACGCGATATTCCATGCCGCTCCCAGCAATTGCCTATCTTGGCAGGAATAACTGAACCCTGGGGCAACACGCAACCGCTCTAGCGCAAGGCTTGGCACACACGTAATGAGACGAGACACATTGGCCCCTCGTTTTGCAGTCGAAGGTGCTGGTCGCGTTCCGTTTTGAGGCGATTGTAGGGATCTGGAAAGGATTGCTGGCGGAGAGAGGGGGATTCGAACCCCCGGTAGAGGTGTTAGCCCCTACAACGGTTTAGCAAACCGCCGCCTTCAGCCACTCGGCCATCTCTCCGGGGTCACTGGACGGATTATATCCGAAGCCGCGAGGGCGCAATATCGCTAGCGGTTTCCGCTTGGTTCAGTGCGGACCTTCTTGTTGTCCTTGTAGCGGTTCACCGCTTCGACCACCTTGGTACGGGCAAAGGCCGCATCGTGCCAGCCCTTCACTTCGACCCGCTTGCCCTCGAGGTCCTTATAAATGGCAAAGAAGTGGGTCATTTCCTTCAGCATGTGGGGGTAGATTTCCGAGTAGTTCCACACGTCGGTGTAGCGCGGGTTGTTCTTGCCCACGGCCAAAACCTTCTCGTCCGGTACCCCCTGGTCGAGCATTTCCAGCAGGCCGATGGGCCTTACCTGCATCACGCAGCCCACGAAGCTGGGGGCGTCCACCAGCACCAGGACATCCAGCGGATCGCCATCCTCGCTGAGCGTAGAGGGGATGAATCCGTAGTCGCCCGGGTAGTGCACCGGCGAATAGAGATTGCGGTCCAGGCGGAACACATGGAGCGTCTTGTCGTACTCGTACTTATTGATGCCCTCGGCCGGAATCTCAATGACCGCGTTGATAACCTCCGGGCTCTTCTCTCCTACCGGCAGTTCCAGATAATTGACCATGATGGCTCCGCAGCCGCTTTATCATAACTCAGGAAAGGTTGGGTTACCGCTGGTGGGGCTAGAGAGAGAGCTTCGCGATGTGCAAGCTGAGCTGGACGGGCCTGGTCCACAACAAAGACACAATCTGCTCCTGGTAGCCGGAGATGGCCTCGCGGCGACGTACAGTGGAGTTGGACCCGGTTCTGGATTTAGAGGATCTCAAGCAGTTTCTCGATCAGTTGCCGATATCCGGAGGATGCGATGACCGCATCTACACCATTACGGAATTGCACCAGGCCGACACCGCGCTGGTAATCCATTGACAGGCTGACAATGCGCTCGAGCGCCGTGGCCCGGGCATCGTCGAGCGTGACCTCGACATTGGTCGAAATGTATTCGCGGTGGTTTGCGGCCGGCTGCTTCAATTGAATCCCTCCCCCGAAGAATCAACAAGCAGTCGCCTCAACCACCGCTTGTTTCGTAGCATAGCTGCTTAAGTCGCGCTGACTACAACTATTGGGTAACAAACGGCGGGATAAAAGTACTCCCAGCTGGTAATGTCTACACGGTTGGCGCTTCCGGTGCCTGATGCGGTTGCACATGTCGAATCAATGTTTTAGAGCACGTTGCCGGCTGCCTAAGGCGCTTGCGGGGCGATCAGGCCGCGAAATTACCTTCCCCGAAAACAGCGAAGGGGAAAATGCTTTAGTATCCATTACGGTTTGAAGACGCGGCACAGGAGAGTCTGCCCATGGCCTACCGGTCGATGCAGTTAAAGGTACTTAACCGTATTTGTGTCTTTTTTGCACTGGTGTTGTTGGCATCGCATGTGGAGGCGAAGGTGACCAAGTCTGTGTTTGGCAGTATGCCCGATGGAACCAAGGTGGAGATCTTCACCCTTGAAGAGGGTTCGCTCAAGGCCCGTGTGATGACATACGGGGCCCGGCTGGTTTCGCTGGAGGTACCCGACCGCAGTGGCAAGATCTCCGATATCGTTCTCGGCTATGAATCTCTGGACGGCTACACCGCGGACCCCAAGAGCTACTTCGGATCCATCGTCGGGCGCTACGGCAACCGGATCGCCCACGCCACCTTTACCCTTGACGGCAAGCGCTATGACCTACCAGCCAATGACGGCGTCAACACCCTCCACGGCGGAATCAAAGGCTTCGACAAGCTGGTTTGGAAGGGGCAGGAGATTCCCCACGGAGTCGAGCTCACCCTGGTCAGCAAGGACGGCGATCAAGGCTTTCCCGGCACCCTGACCGCGCGCGTCCGCTATACGCTCGAAGCGCATGCGTTGAAGATCGAGTACTTCGCCACCACCGATAAGGACACTGTTCTCAATCTGACCAATCACAGCTATTTCAACCTGGCCGGCGAAGGGCAAGGAGACATCCTCAACCACCTGGTGATAATCCCAGCGGACCGCTACACTCCCGTCGACTCTGGACTCATTCCGACCGGAGAGTTGGCCCCGGTGGCGGGAACGCCGCTGGACTTCCACAAAGCGACGGCCATCGGAGCGCGCATCGACGACCCGAACGAGCAAATGCGGCTGGGCGGGGGATACGACCATAATTTTGTCCTGAACGGCAAGATGGGCGTGCTGCAGGAGGCCGCGCGGGTGGTTGAGCCAACCAGCGGGCGTGTCTTAACGGTGGAGACCACTCAGCCCGGGGTCCAGTTCTATTCCGGCAATTTCCTGGACGGAACGCTCCACGGCAAGCATGGTCACGTCTATGCCAAGCACACTGGATTTTGCCTGGAAACGCAGCACTTTCCCGACTCTCCGAATCACCCTAAATTTCCCACCAGCGAGCTCAAGCCGGGGGAGACTTACCACAGCGTCACCTTCTTCAAGTTCTCCACTGCCCCCTGAGGAAAGGAAGAGAAACAGCAGGTCCCTCCACTTCGCTGCGCTTCGGTCGGGATGACACTTCTGTTCGTGATTCGGGGTTTCGATACCCAAACAGATGTGTCATCCCGACCGAAGCGCAGCGAAGTGGAGGGACCTGTTGTTTCTCTTCCTTCAGATCAGGATAAGGAACAAGACAAAACCACCGGCGTTTTTACCCCGGAAACACCAACCATCCACCCCCTCTGCCGGACGCCCCACCCGGGATGCTACCCTCAAATTGAAGGCCAGCATGCCCGAACCCCTACTCCAGCACAGTTCCCCAGACCTTAGTCTTTCCGGCGGCTGCCGTTTTGTGCGTGCCTGCCTGCGCCAGCCGGTGGACCAGACGCCGGTTTGGTTTCTCCGGCAGGCCGGCCGCTATATGCCGGAATACCAGGCTGTTCGCCGGCATAACTCCTTGCTGGAGATTTGCAAGAAACCAGAGCTCGCGGCCGAGGTGACGATCACCGCCGCCGAGAAACTGGACGTCGATGCCGCCATCATCTTTGCCGACCTGCTTCTACCCCTGGAAAGTATGGGCCTCGACTTCGAGTTCCTGGCCGGCGAAGGGCCGGTCATCCACCAGCCCGTGCGTACCTCGACCGATGTGGAAAATCTACGTATCGATCGCGCGGCCGAGCTCGGGTACGTGGCCCAGGCCATCCGCAAAGTGGTGGCCCACTTCAACGACCGCATCGGCATCGTCGGCTTCTGCGGCGCACCCTTCACCCTTGCCAGCTACATGATCGAAGGCGGCGGTTCCCGGAATTACATTCACACGAAATCGCTGATGTATCGCCAGCCGGCCGTCTGGAATCTGCTGCTGGAAAAACTCGATTCGGTGCTCGCAGAGTACGCCGCTCAGCAGGTGGATGCCGGGGCTGACGTGATCCAGATCTTCGATAGCTGGGCCGGAGCTCTCAGTCCCGCCGACTATCGGGATTTTGTCCTGCCCGTGACCACGCGTTTGGTACGCAAGGTACAGGCTCTGGGCGTCCCCGTCATCTACTTCGGCGTGGATACCGCGACCCTGCTGCCTGCCATGCGCGAGACCGGGGCTGACGTCATCGGACTTGATTGGCGCGTGCCATTGGATCAGGGCTGGTCCACGCTCGGCCACGCGGTTGCGGTGCAGGGCAACCTCGACCCTATCCTGCTCTTCGCAGAGGAGGACCTGCTCCGCCGGCGGGTGCGCCAGATCATGCAGCAGGCCGGCGGCCGCCCCGGCCACATCTTCAATCTCGGTCACGGCATCGTTCCCGGTACACCAGTCGAAAATGTACAGCGAGTCGTGCAGTACGTGCGCGCGTTCGGCGCCCTGCCTGGAGAGGATTCCCGTGCCTGAGATCTCACCACAGCGCCAGGCTGTTCTGCTGCTGGCCCATGGAACGCCCGAGTCGCTCGATCAGATTCCCGAGTACCTGCGCAACATCACCAGCGGACGCCCCATGCCCGAATCGGTGATCGAAGAAATTCGTCACCGTTACAGTCTCATTGGATCAAGCCCGCTTACCGAGCTCACCCTGGAACAGGGGCACCTCCTCTCCCAGGCACTCGCTCTCCCGGTTTATGTCGGCATGCGCAATTGGAAGCCGTACATCGCCGACGTCGTCCGCCAGATGCGCGCAGACGGCATCACCTCGGCCGTCGCTATCTGCCTCGCGCCACAAAATTCTCGTACCAGCGTGGGACTTTATCGTCGCGCGGTGTTTGCCGAAGCAGCAGAGTCTATCGAGATTGACTTCATTGATGGTTGGGCCGACCATCCCCAACTCACCCAGGCCTTCGCCCAGCGGCTGCAGCCCGTTTGGCAGAGTGTCTCTGCGCAAATTGGTTCTATGGCGCCTGTGCTGTTTACTGCGCACAGCGTGCCTTGCAGAACCATCCAGACTTCTGAAGGGCAACCGGCGCCCGATCCTTATCCAGTAGAGGCCAAGCGCACCGCGGCGAACGTGGCCGCTCTGCTCGCACCCCTGGGCCTCACCGCGGCTGACTGGTATTTCGCTTTTCAAAGCCAGGGCATGTCCGGCGCAACCTGGATCGGTCCTACGGTGGAGGACACCCTCACCGCGCTTCGCCAGGAAGGCCACTCCGCGGTGGTGATCCACCCCATCGGTTTTCTCTGCGACCACGTCGAGATCCTGTACGACATTGATATCGCCTTCCGTGATTTTGCTGCCGGAATCGGGCTGGAAGTCGTGCGGCCGCAGTCGCTCAACGACTCTCCGCTGCTGATCGCAGCACTCGAAGACCTGGCCCGACAGGGTTTCGCTCGCCTCGCCGCCAAGACTCCCTCTGCATCGCTGGCCGCGCCGGCCGTATGATCGCGATCGTAGGCGGCGGTCTCAGCGGCCTGGCGACCGCGTACCAATTGGCCTGCGAGGGCATCGAGTTCAATCTCTTTGAAGCTTCCGGGCGGCTCGGCGGCATCGTCGAGACCGTTCATCGCCAGGGCTTTGTGATCGAGTGCGGCCCCGACTCCTGGGTAACGGAAAAACCGTGGGCCCGCGAACTGGCAGTGGAACTGGGACTCGAAGCCCGGATCATCTCTTCCAATGATCAATGGCGGCGCACTTATGTGCAGCAGGGTGCAGAGCGCAATACGCAACTGATACCGATTCCCGATGGCATGCGCATGATGGTTCCGGCCAGGTGGGGACCGCTGCTGGAATCGCCGCTGTTCAGTTGGCAGGCCCGGCTGGCTTACCTTCGCGAGCCCAAACGCGCTGAAGAACTGAAGGCATCAGCTCCGGCGCATGATGAATCCGTGGCCGACTTCGTACGCCGTCACTTCGGCGACGAGGTCGCCACTACGATCGCCGGGCCGCTACTGGCCGCAATCTTCGGCGGAGACATCGCGCAGCTCAGTGTGCGCGCTGTGATGCCCACCTTCGTGCGCATGGAAGCGGAGCAGGGAAGCCTGGTACAGGCTGTGCAACGAAGCGCGCAGCAATCGTCATCCGCTATCTTCACCACCCTGGTCGATGGCCTCGAGACTCTCATCGATCGCATGGTCGCCAGGCTGCCGCCCGCTTCGCTGCGCCTGCGGCACCCGGTGTTGCGCATTGAGCGGGATGGTTCCGCCTGGCGGCTTACTACCATCGATGCTCCCAATCGTCTTGAAACCGGGTTTGATGCCGTGGTCCTGGCTACTCCGCCCAACGTGACCCGCGATCTGTTGCAGCCCCTCAGCCCTCCCATGGCCGGCTTGCTGCCACAGCAAGCCAGCTCTGCGATCGTAGTCGCGTTCGCCTTTGCGGCTGAGCAAGCCAGCCGTCTGCGCATCCCGCGCGGGTTTGGGTTCGTGGTTCCTCGCCTGTCCCGGCGGAGTGCATCGCAAGAACATCCGCTACTGGCCTGCACTTTTGTCGATCAGAAGTTTTCCGGTCGCGTTCCACCCGGGGCAGCGTTATTACGCGCTTTCTTCGGCGGAGATTCCGCCGATGCACTTCTCGGCGAGACAGATGAAAAGCTCATCGAGCGAGCCCGCGTGCAATTGGGCCGCGTCCTTGGCCCTTTGCCGCAAGCCGCGGAAACCGTGGTTCGGCGTTGGCCGCAGTCTCTGCCGCAATACGCGGTCGGTCACCTGGATCGTATGGTGACGCTGGAGTCGATGCTGAGTAGAATGCCTGGTCTTCATCTTGTAGGAAGCGCCTACTACGGAGTGGGATTGCCCGATCTTATCCGTCAGGGTCGTGCGGTTGCGCAGCTGCTCGCAACTTCGCGTGCCTGTGCCGGGAATTGAAATAAAGTTGCTAAAGTGTTCTCGCGTTTTTCCAGTTGACTTTAATCCGCAATACATACGACATTAGGTCATGCACCGGGAAGAGCAAATTACGGTGTTTTCTCGCTGGCTGCTTTTGATCGTCTCCGAGACGTTACGTGCTTAAGGGCCTCTGGCGCCGAGCGCAACGGCAGATTTCTACTGCGATCCTTTGTTCAACTGTTGGGAACGACGACTCGGTCGCCCGCAACCCGTACTAATAGCACGCTCGACAACGACACCTGTTTATGTGATTTCGGTTGATGAAACTATCACAGGTGCTTATGCGTCTGAGACCCATATTCGTCCAGGGAAAACTGACAGTCTCATCAGGAATGCAATTATGGAGGGAGTCCAGTGTCACGCTTCGCGAAGATCTCTCGTCTCGTGTGGTCATGCGGCCTGTTTTGCTTCGGGCTTTACCTGGGCTCCTTCAACCCGGCAACAGCACGTGCTCAAGGCATCATCACCGGCGCTTTGACCGGCTTCATTCAGGATTCCTCCGGGGCAGTCGTTCCCAACGTCCCCATCGTTGCGGTAAATAACCAAACCGGAGCCATCTTTAGAACCTCTACCGGCGGCGATGGAACCTTCACCCTCAGGGATCTCCCCATCGGGGATTACAACGTCAACATCGTGAGTCCCGCCGGGTTTGGTAAGGCGACCGTGCAAAATGTGCGCGTGGTCGCGGGCATCACCACATCGATTGGTAATCAGAAACTTCAGACCGGCACAACGACGGAGACCATACAGGTTGCGGCCAGTTCGGCTTCGCTGCTCGACACAACTACGTCCGAGGGTAGTGCCACCATAGAAGCGAAGGCTCTACAGGAGCTCCCCGTTTATGGAGGATTCGACACCACAACCCTGCTCGTGCCAGGCATCGTGTCCACCCATGCAAACGGATTTGCCCAATCGAACGGCATTGATTACTCCTCCAATGGATTGCGGTCCCGCTCCAACAACGCAGAGCTGGACGGGCAGGCGAACAACGATCTTTTGATTACCGGTCCACAGATTTACTTCTCTAACCCGGACGCGCTGCAGGAAATTCAGATTATCTCCAACAACTTCAGCGCCCAGTACGGCCGGAATGCTGGCAGCATTGTCAACTACATCACGAGAACCGGGACCAACCAATTCCACGGATCGGGTTTTGAGTTCTATAGCGGAACATGGCTGTCTTCGCTCACCGCCGGTCAAAAGGGTCCCCAGTTCGGCTATTGCCCTCCAGGCGTCAGCCCATCCACCGGCTGCACCAAACCGGATGTTCCCGCATTCACCGAAAATGCCTATGGTGGAACCCTTGGTGGGCCTATCCTCAAAGACAAACTTTTCTTCTTCGGCAGCACCTGGTGGGTGAGAACCTTCCAGGGAGCCACTCGTTACACCAGCCAAGGGGCTTTATTCCCCGACGCCAATGGGCTCGCCGCGTTGCAAAGCGCCTTCCCCAATAACCCGGGTATGCAGGAGTTGGTATATCAGGGACCCTTCGCCTATAAGGCGGGGAATCCACAGTCGTTTGGCCCAACGTCGTTGGTCAATGTCACCGATGGCAATATCACAGTGCCCATTGAATCTGCCCAGGTAGCGCGCAGTGTAGCGAATATCGACCTGGACCAGGAGCAGATGGGCCGTCTGGACTACCAGCCCACCAGCCAGGACCACTTCTATCTCCGCTACATCTATCAAGACACGCCGCTCATTGCCTATTTTGACGCGATGCTGGTTGCCGGTGAAAGCGTCAACGTACAAAGCACAACCCATTCCATAGGTGGCGACTGGACGCATACCTTCTCCCCACGATGGGTGGATCAGTTGCGTTATTCCTTCCAGCAGGCGCGTCTCGCGTTTGACGCCGGCGGTGTTCCAAACTGCACCATCAATGATCTGAATCCCTGCCCCTCCAACGTTAGCTTCGGCAGCTCCTTTTTGACGTTGGGCTATCCGATAGGCTTTCCCGTCGGGCGCATCGCGAAGGTAACGCAGGTGCAGAACAATGCGAACTGGGTGGCGGGTCGCAACAATATCAGTTTCGGCGGAGAATTCGATTACCAGAACAACCCGAACATCAGCCTGCCCAATGGAGCCGGCGTCTTCAACTTCACTCCGGGGGCCTCTTCTTTCCCGCTCCGCAATACTTCGAGCTCGAGCAGCACTTACAACGGCTACACCGCCCTCCTGGAAGGAGTGTCGTTTACTTCGCTCACGGCGGGTAATCCTGTCACTCACTTCACCGCGCCCAATGTCTTCTTCTACTTTCAGGATGACCTCAAAGTCACCCCGAACTTTACCGCCAACCTCGGGCTGCGCTATGAATTCTTTGGCCAGCCGGGGAATGCACTGCACAACGAAACGGTGGCCCAACAGACAGGCAGTAATCCTTTCTGGAGCACGGCGCTGCCCCTCTCGGCAACCACGTTCCCAAAAATCAGTTCTTACTGGAAAAATATCGAGCCGCGCTTCGGGTTCTCCTACAATCCCGAATTTGACAAGGGTCTCGTGGTACGCGGTGGTTTCTCTGTCAACGCCGATCCATGGTTCAACGAAATCTTCGAAACGGCCGCCGGCGGCGGTCCAGTCGTGAACTCAGGCACCTTCAGCTGTGATGGGCAAACCGTGACGTGTCTGCCTGGTAGCGGATTCACCTACGCGAACGTGCATGCATTGAACAATTCGCTGATCCCCGCCGGAGGTGATCCCCGCACCAGCCCCGAGCAGGATGTGCCGACAGACTTCCGCACCGCTTTTGTCGAGACCTGGACGCTTGGAGTCCAGCACCAGCTTGGCCGGGAGAGCGCAGTGGAAATTCGCTATGTCGGCAATCATGTCTCGCAGGAGTTTCAGAGAATCAACTCGAATCCTCTGATCGGCAGCAGTTCGACCTGCGTTGACCCCACACAGGCTGGATATCAGCGTGTCGACTGCGATTACTCCCTCCGCAGCACGGTGGCCAATACCGGATTTTCGCAGTACAACGGACTGCAAACATCCTTTACCACTCGCTCTCTGCACAATTGGAGTGGTTCCTTCGCCTATACCTACAGCCGTACGATTGATAACGCCAGCGAGATCGATCCGACCTTCGCCGGAGGCACGACCATCGCCTATGCGCAAAACCCGCTGAATCTTTCCTATGGTGAGCGTGGTGTCAGCGGGATTTCCTACACCAACGACATAGGATCCAAGATTACTTACACCACGCCTTTCTTTAAGGAGCAGAAAGGGTTGGTGGGCCGTGCGCTGGGTGGGTACCGCGTGAACGCCTTTTACACCTACAACACCGGTCAACCGTTCACACCCTTCCAGAGCGCGTTTTCGCAGTCACCCAACATCAACTCCGCCGACCCCAAGACCTATCTCAGCAATTGCGATTCGGCCTTTAACAGCTACTTCAATTCCGGTTACGATGTGTGCCGCCCGGTCCTGGCCAACCCGAAAGCTCCGATCGGATCGGTGGGTATCAACACCGGAAACGGTTACATGGATTATGCGACTCCAGGCAAGGCGATCTCGCGCAACGATGTGCATTGGATCTACAACAACCAGTACGAGGCGGCGGCTCTCAACAACCCCTATCCTGGAGTGGGTCGAAACACCCTGCGCGGTCAGAACTGGAGTTCCCTGGACGCGAGTATCTACAAGGATGTCCGGTTGAACGAGCGGGTGACTCTGCAACTGCAGATCACTGCCTGGAATGCTTTGAATCGCGCCTATTACGCTACACCGGACCCATACCTGGATGACGTCCTTAAGTCTCCGGTTTCCGGTTTCCTGAACGACCACTACAACGGGGGAGCGACCGCTACTTATGCCGCGAACGGCGCCATCGTGCCCGCTCCAGGAAATCGGAATATACAGCTCGGGGGTGAAATTCGCTTCTGATGGCTGCAACCAGCAGGGGCATCCTGCTATTCATCCTGTCCGGTTGCTGCTTGTTAGGCGCTTGGGCGCAGGAGAAATCGGTTACAGTCGAGCGCGGGGTATCCGTGCGCATGCGCGACGGCGTGGTGCTGTTTGCCGATATCTATCGTCCATCGATCCCCGGCCGCTTTCCTGTATTGCTGGAGCGCACTCCCTACGATAAAGACAAAGACAACGAGATAGATCTCGGTCACGACGCCGCCCAGCTCGGATACGTCGTCATCGTTCAGGACGTACGAGGCCGATACAGTTCCGGTGGCGAATGGTATCCGTTCCGCCACGAATCACAAGACGGATTCGATACTGTCGAGTGGGCTGCGGCACTCCCTTACTCCGATGGAAGGGTGGGCATGTTCGGTTCCTCGTATGTGGGGGCCACACAAATGTTGGCTGCGATCGCTCATCCGCCTCACCTCGCAGGCATCTGCCCCATGTTCACTCCCAGCAATTATCACGACGGTTGGATCTACCAGGGAGGCGCCTTCGAGCAGTGGTTCAATCAGACCTGGACATCCATCCTGGCGCGAGACACGGTAGACCGTTACCTGAAGAGTGTCACCAACGCCATGCAGGATGCTCGTACTCTTCCATTAACCAACTATCAACTTTTCAATCTGGGCAGCGCGCTCGAGCCGGCGCGTCTCACCGCGCAGTTTGCTCCTTATTATCTCGACTGGCTCTCCCATCCGGACTTCGATGAGTATTGGCGTCCCTGGTCGATCGAAGACCACTATCCCGAGATTCGTGTGCCGGCTTTGACCGTTGCAGCCTGGTATGACATCTTCCTCGGCGGCTCTCTGAAGAACTACCTCGGAGTGAAGAAGGAGGGGGGAAACGATACCGCGCGGCAGAATCAGCGTCTGCTCATCACCATCGGTGGTCATGCCGGATCCGGACGCAAAATTGGCGATGTAGACTTCGGTTCTGCCGCCGCCGAGTTTGACGAGGCTGCGGTCACCCTCGAATGGTATGAATTCCTTTTCAAAGGCAAAAGAAACCGCTTTGCCACCGGCAAACCAGTCCGCATTTTCGTCATGGGTAACAACGCATGGCGAGATGAGCAGGAGTGGCCGCTGATACGTGCCAGATCCACCAAGTTTTATCTGCACTCTGCCGGGCGGGCAAACTCGATCCATGGCGACGGCTCGCTGTCCATCAGTGCCCCTGGGGCCGAGCCGCAGGACAACTATCGATACGATCCCCAGGATCCAGTGCCGACGGCCGGGGGCCCGCTCTGCTGCGACGCACATCAACCGGCCGGCGCCCACGACCAGCGAGCGGTGGAGAAGCTTCAAGATGTTCTGGTCTACTCCACCCAGCCATTCTCCGCGGATACCGAGGTGACAGGCCCGGTAACGGTCGAGCTCTACGCGGCTTCCTCCGCCGTGGATACAGACTTCACCGCCAAACTGGTTGACGTGGACGCCAGCGGATTTGCTCGGAATCTTACCGAGGGAATCGTTCGCGCCAGATACCGCGACTCCCAGGCTAAACCGGAGGATCTGGTTCCCGGGCGGGTCTATTGCTTTGACATTGATCTCTGGGCAACCAGCAACGTCTTCCTGGCAGGCCACACACTGCGCCTCGAAATAAGCAGCAGCAATTTTCCGCGCTTCGATCGCAATCTCAATCTTGGCCGACCATCCGGCAGCGCGAAGGATTACGTCACGGCCAGGAACAGCATCCTGCACGATTCGGCTCATCCCTCCGCACTGATTCTTCCTGTTTTGTGAACCGTGTCTTGCGAGCAACGATTCGCTGCCATTTCTTTCGTGCCATCAAACGGCGGATAGCGCGATCACGCCAGGTGTGAAAAATTAAAGTATTGGTGCAGCGGTTTCCGGCCGATCTTAGAGATAGCCGCTCTAACTTGACGATACTAAGAGGACTAACTCCATTCTTTATCGATCCTGCATCACACCATTGAAAACCTAATGAGCAAGCCAAACCAGAAAGTCGTCATTGTCGGGGCCGGTCCAGGTGGACTGGCTGCTGCTATTTTGCTCGCACGGTCGGGTGTCGACGTCACCGTCGTCGAGCGCCGCGATGTTGTCGGTGGCCGCACTTCCACCATGGAGCGAAACGGATTCAAATTCGATACTGGTCCGACCTTCTTTCTTTATCCCAAAGTGTTGCGCGAGATCTTTGCTGCCGCGGGCAGAGACCTTGATGAAGAAGTCCCCATGTATCGGCTCGATCCCCAGTACCGCCTGGTCTTCGGCTCGGGTGGGGAACTGCTGGCTACCCCTGACCTGAAACGCATGGAGCATGCAATCGCACAACTCAGCCCGGACGATGCCCGTGGCTTCCATCGGTTCTTCTGTGACAATCGCAATAAGCTGGCGAAGTTCACCCCCTTTTTGGAGTCGCCCTTCGAGAGCTGGAGAGATCTGGCAAAACTCGACATGCTCAAGCTGCTGCCGCTCCTGCGCCCGTGGCGCTCGCTCGATTCTGACCTGCGGAGCTATTTCAAAGATGAGCGTATTCGCCTCGGCTTCAGTTTCCAGTCCAAGTATCTGGGCATGTCACCGTTTACCTGCCCCAGTCTCTTCAGCATTCTCTCCTTCCTGGAGTATGAGCATGGCGTCTTTCATCCCGTGGGTGGTTGTGGCGCGGTCACCAAGGCCATGGCGCGCATCGCGGAAGAACTCGGCGCTAAAGTGCTGCTCAACGAACCGGTAGAGGAAATGATCTTTTCCGGTCGTAAGTGCACTGCGGTGCGCACCGCCCACCGCACCCTGGCTGCCGACGCCGTGGTCGTCAACGCGGATTTCGCCCAGGCCATGCAGCGCATGGTGCCGGATGCCATTCGACGCCGTTGGACCGATAGCAAAATAGAGAAGAAGCGCTTCTCCTGCTCAACCTTTATGCTTTACCTGGGCATTGAAGGACGTTACGACGAGGTCTCCCATCACACCATCTACCTGGCAGAGGATTACCGGCAGAACCTGCGCGATATTGAACAACTCCATCAGCTGTCAGACGATCCGTCGTTCTATGTTCAGAATGCCTGCGTCACCGACTCGTCCCTGGCGCCGAAAAAAATGAGTACGCTCTACGTTCTGCTGCCGGTCACCCACGAGCACCAAAACGTCGATTGGGCGGCTGAAAAGGAGCGCTTTCGATCGCTGGCCCTGCGCCAGTTGGAGAAGATCGGAATTGCGGACGTGGAACGGCGCATTCGCTTCGAGAAAGTGCTCACGCCCGCCGATTGGCGCACGGATTACGCGCTGCATAAAGGCTCTACCTTTAGCATGGCGCACAATCTGAGGCAGATGCTTCATCTCCGGCCACACAATCGGTTTGAGGATCTTGACCGGGTCTACCTGGTCGGGGGCGGAACCCATCCCGGCAGCGGTCTGCCCGTAATTTTCGAATCTGCGCGCATCACATCGCGCCTGCTCCTCGAAGACCTGAAGCTCGAACCGCAGTGGGATACCTCCCCAGCCCTGGCCGAAACCGCCATGTACGAGGCCGCCGCTTCATAAAATGGCGTCAGGGTGCACAATCAAGACTATGCCGCTGAAGACGCAGCGTAGAAACGCAGGGTCATCCCTTCCACCCGTCTCCCTGGGGGAGGCGCGGACGGCGCAGCAAATCTGGGGGCGTAAGAGCCTGCGCGAGCGTCTCGCACTCCTGCGACGGGCTCGCCACCGGATAGCGGCGAATGCCGAGGAAATCGCGCAGAGCGTTCCTTGTGAGCAGGCCGGCGCGCTGCATCGCAGCGTCGCGGATACGTTGGTCTCCGAGGTGCTGCCTTTGGTCGAGGCTTGCCGTTTTCTGGAGCGCGAGGCAGGCTGGATCCTCGCTCCTCAGCGGCTCAGCTCGCACAATCGTCCCTTTTGGCTCCGCCGGGTCTCCGCGGAAACCAGGCGCGAGCCGCTTGGCGTGGTGCTGCTTCTTGCGCCCGCGAACTACCCGCTGTTCCTGCCCGGGGTGCAGGCACTGCAGGCGTTGGCCGCCGGCAACGCCGTCCTTTGGAAACCTGCTCTTGGCGGTATGGCGGCCGCGCAGGCGCTGCGCGACATCTTGCTGAGTTGCGGCCTCGACCCTGCCTTGCTGCAACTGCTCGACGAATCGGTTCAGGCCGGCAGCCACGCCATTGCTACCGGCGTCGACAAGGTATTTCTTACCGGCTCCGCCGCGACCGGCACGACAGTCCTGCATCAACTGGCAGATCAGTTGACGCCCGCAGTCATGGAACTGTCCGGCTGCGATGCTGTTTTCGTGCTGCCCGGTGCCGATCTCGATCGTACGGTTGCCGCGCTGACCTTCGGATTGCGGCTCAACGGTTCAGCCACCTGCATGGCCCCGCGAAGACTCTTTCTGGTTGGCGATCATCCCCACCTGCTGCCCGCACTCGTCGAGCAATGCAAAAATCTCGCTCCTGTAACCCTGCCGGCGCACTTTCATGTTGAGCTTGCTGATCTGATCGACGACGCCCGGCGCCAGGGCGGTGCGGTGCTGATGGATGAGTCTGTTGCCCGCCTCCGTTACGCCCTGATCAGCCGCGCCACTCCTGAAATGCGCATCGCCCAGAGCGATTTCTTTGCCCCTGTGCTTTCCATTTTCGATGTGCCGCATGCGGAGGCAGCGATTGCCGCTCACGCAGTATGTCCTTACGCTCTTACTGCGGCCATCTTTGGCCCCGAGCCTCAAGCTTGCGCTTTGGCCGAACGCCTCCCTGTAGGCACCGTGCTGATCAACGACCTCATCGTCGCCACGGCCGATCCGCGCGTTAGCTTCGGCGGCCGTAGATCGAGCGGCTTTGGCACCACGCGCGGCCGCGAAGGTTTGCTGGAGATGACTACGCTCAAGACCATCGTCGCTCAGCGTAGTCATGATCTGCGCGCCTATCGTCCCACAACCCCCGGCCACCAGCCGTTCTTCGCTGCGTACCTCGAAGCTGTGCACGGCGGGAATTGGCTCACCCGCTGGAATGGCTTGCGCCGGTTTTTACGCAGTGCCGCCCGGCTCGATCAGGACCAGGAGAAATGACATGATGCGCGTTGCAGTGATCGGTTCAGGACTGGGAGGACTGGCGGCGGCTTGCACCCTCGCTGCGCGTGGTTACCAGGTCGAGGCCTTCGAGAAGAATCCATGGCTGGGCGGCAAGGCCGCGGTGCTGGAAGAGCAGGGATTCCGCTTCGACATGGGCCCCACCATTCTCATTCAACCCTCGGTGCTGCGCCGCATTTTCGGTGAAGCCGGCCGCAACATGGCCGATTACCTTGATATGGTCCGTCTTGATCCGCAGTGGCGCTGCTTCTTCGATGACGGAACAGTCCTGGATCTGAAAGACGATGTCCGCGAAATGGCCGCATCGCTTGAGGGTAGGGAACCAGGCTTGGGAGCCCGCTTCACTGCGTTTATGGAGCTGTCGGAAAAGCTGCACAGCATCTCCGACAAGTTTTTCTTCTGGAAGTCGGTTGGCTCCATGCGCGACACCTTCGATATCGGTGGCAGCTTCCAGATCTCAGTGCTCAAGGATGTTCTGAGCATGCGCCTGGGGCAAAGCGTCTCTGGAACCATTCGCGAATTCATCAAGGATCCGCGGGTGGCCCAGATGCTCGAGCACTATGTGCAATACGTGGGCTCGTCGCCGGACAACTCTCCCGCAATCCTTTGCTCCATCGGTCACATGCAGGCGGAACAGGGTATTTGGTACCCGAAGGGAGGCACCCGCGCCATCCCCCAGGCGCTGGTTCGTCTGGGCACCGAGCTCGGCGTTCGTTACCACACCTCGATCGAGGTTGCGCGCTTGCTCGCAAAAGGCGGCGCTATTTATGGTCTTGAAACAACTAACGGCGAAACGCATTTGTTTGACGCCGTGGTTTCGAATGAAGACGCCGTGCGCACCTACCGCGAACTGCTTGGCGGTGCCGTGGCCGACAGCTTTGATAAGCGGAGAGACTACGAGCCCGCATGTTCCGGCGTGGTGCTTTACCTCGGTCTAAACAAACGCTACGAGCACCTGGCTCACCACGACTTTGTTTTCTCCCGCGATCCGCACGAGGAATTTCACCACATCTACGATCTGGGCGAGCCGGCGCCTGACCCGACCTGCTATCTCGCCTCGACTTCCGCGACGGATTCGACCACGGCGCCCGCGGGGGGAGATGCCCTCTACGTCCTGGTGCACACTCCGTTTCTCCGTCCCAGGCATGACTGGTCAAAGATGTTTCCCGCCTATCGCCAGGTGATTCTCAACAAACTGAAGCGCACCGCCGGCCTGCTCGACATTGAGGACCGCATCGTTTTTGAGCACGCGCTCACGCCTCTCGACATTCACCAGCGGTATAAAGTGATGAATGGAGCAATCTACGGCATCTCGAGCCACGGTCGTTGGAATGGAGCCTTCAAACCCGCCAACGCCAGTCCCGATCTGCAGGGTCTCTACCTGGCGGGAGGGGCCGCGCATCCCGGACCCGGAATGCCCATGGTGATGATGAGCGGCTGGATCGCGGCGGACGCCCTCGACCAGCACTATCGCGAGCAAGCTCTGTCCCTTCCAGCGTAGCGTAGTGGAGGAACCTGCTGTTCCGGGATCTAAGGCAGAAAGGAGCACCGCGATGCATGATGAATCTACCCTGGTCCGTCCGTCGCGACGTATGCTCTCGTTCTTCGCCAATTACCTGAACTGGTATATCGGCCGTCACTTTCACGCAGTCCGCCTGGCAAACTCGCCCCGCTTTCCCCGGGTTGCCGGCCCCCTGATCGTCTATGCCAATCACGCCTCGTGGTGGGACCCGCTTGCTTTCATCGTAATTTCGCGCTACTTTCTCCCCACAGCCTCTCACTATGCTCCTATGGACGCCGCTGCGCTGAAGCACTACGCATTGCTCCGCAAGCTGGGCATTTTTCCGGTCGAAGCGGGAACCCGTCGCGGAGCGGCTCAGTTCCTGCGCGCTGCGAATGAAATCCTCTCCACGCCGAACTCAGTTCTTTGGATCACCCCCGAAGGCCGTTTCACCGACATGCGCACCCGGCCTGCGATTTTCCGTCCGGGGTTGGCCGCATTGGCGGCAAGGGCCGGCGCATGCACTCTTGTGCCCCTGGCCTTTGAATACACCTTTTGGGATGAGCGCCTGCCCGAGCTCCTTATCTGCTGTGGCCAGCCCATCGAGGTGAGCCAGGGACATCTTCACAGCAGTGCCGAGTGGAGCGATCGTCTCAGCGCTGCATTGGCCACCACTCAGGATGAACTCGCTGCTCTGGCCAAGCTTCGCGATCCTGCCCAGTTCGAAACCATCCTCACCGGGCGGGTTGGCATCAGTGGCGTCTACGAAACCTGGAAGCGGCTCCTTGCCCTGGTCACCGGGCGGGCGTATCAAGGTAGCCATGGGAGCATCCATCCTTTATGAGCACAGTCATTGTTCTCGCATTCTGCTGCGCGACTGTGCCCGCCGTGCTCTGGGTTTGGAACATGTTGATTTATCGCGAGCCCCACCCTGGCGGCTGTGGTGAATCAGGCCATTGCGTTCTCCCTGGGTCCGTCTCGGTGCTCATCCCGGCGCGCAATGAAGAACGCGTCCTCGGGGCAACGCTCGCCAGCCTGCTGGCGTCTCGTGGAGTCGAGATCGAGGTCGTTGTCCTGGATGATGGCTCGACCGATCGCACAGCGGAGATTGTTCGCGGGTTCGCTGTCAAGGATGCGCGCGTACGTCTGCGGTCCTCGGCCCCGCTACCCGGCGGCTGGAATGGGAAGCAGCACGCCTGCCATGAGCTGGCCCTGGCTGCCCGTACCGATACACTCTGTTTTCTCGATGCAGACGTGCGTCTCGCACCCGAGGCTCTGGCCTATATGTCGGCGTTTCTGCTCCGTTCCGGCTCCGACCTGGTGAGCGGTTTTCCCCGCCAGGAGACGGAGACTCCTCTGGAGTGGCTATTGTTGCCGTTGATTCACTTTGTGTTGCTTTCCTATCTGCCGCTGGCCGGCATGCGTGCTTTGCCCGCGCCCCGCTTCGCAGTGGGCTGCGGTCAATTCCTCATGGTGCGTCGCGATGCCTACCGCAAGAGCGGCGGCCACTCGCAAATCCGCGCCACCATGCATGATGGGCTGTTGTTACCCCAGCTCTTCCGCCGTCACGGTCTGCGCACGGATATAGCCGATCTGACCCATCTTGCGACTTGCCGCATGTACCACAGCGCGTCGGAGGTCTGGCGAGGCTTGGCGAAGAATGCTACGGAGGGCATGGCGGCGCCGGCGCGGATCCTGCCCTTCACCATCCTGCTTTTTTGTGGACAGGTTCTGCCGCTGCTGCTCGCGCTCTCGTTAGCCCTCTCGCCTGCCTCCTACAATGGGCGTGCGCGCACGCTCATCCTGGTCGCACTGGCAGCCTCGTTTGTGCCTCGTCTGCTTTCCGTCTGGAAATATCGTCAGTCCCTGCTGAGTGCGCTGTTGCACCCTGTCGGCGTCACCATTTTGCTCGTGCTCCAGTGGTACGCCCTGCTGCGCAAACTGGCGGGTCAGCAGGTCACCTGGAAAGAGCGCGCCTATCGCATGGGCTGATTCCAGGGAAAAGACAACGCAGATCTCTCCACTGCGCTGCGCTCCGGTCGAGATGACAAGGTTGAGTGAGGGACGCGTTTCCTTTGCCATGAAAGGCTTTGGATTAGGCACTCTTTCTTTGCCATGACAAGGTTGAGTGAGGGACGTGCTTCCCTTGCCCTGAAAGGCCTTGGATTAGGCATTCTTCTTTGCCTCTGGGTAGGGGCGCGTTTCTCTGTCATGACAGGCCCCGGACTGCGCGCCCTTCCCTCAACCTTGTCATGACAAGGAGATGCCTAATCCAAAGCCTTTCAGGGCAAAGGAAACGCATCCCTCACTCAACCTTGTCATCTCGACCGGAGCGCAGCGTAGTGGAGAGATCTGCGTTGTCTTTTCTCCATTCATCGCTCAAATCGGCCCAGGTAGGATTCGCCTGCTCGATAAGCCAGATCTTCTTCGCACGTCCCCAACGCTTGATCTGTTTCTCCCGACTAATGGCATTCCCGATATACCGGTAGTGTTCAAACCAAACCAGCCGGTTGCATCGGTAATCACAAGTAAAACCAGGACCTTCCGCCTCGCGATGTTCTTCCGTCCGTCGTTGAACGCTATTCGTGACTCCCACATATAGAACATGCGAACGGCTCGCCATCATATAAACGTAATAATGATGTTCGTCTCCCACCGTCACCCTTTCAGAGGCTTGCGCGCAAAGTAATACAGGGAGCCCGCCAGCAACACAAACATCAGTACCGAAACCCAATCGTGGTGCAGGAAATTGGTTGGAGGAAACAACAACACATCCTGCTTGCCGGTGGCGGTCTCATAGAGCTTCAGCGCAACCCCCATTAACCCCACAATTCCGCCGGCAGCAATCAGCCCGCTGGCATAGAGTGATCCCGGGCTCACCTCACTTTCGCTCTCTGTTTTCTCTACCGCCCGATCGATCATCCATCGCACCACGCCGCCGGCGAAGATCGCGAGCGTAGTCGCGATCGAAAGATACGCACCGACCGCGAAAGACAGTGAGCGAATCCCCAGGATCTCAATCGCGATCACCAGGAAGACTCCCAGCAATACCAGCCCCCACGGCAACTTGCGGCCGAGAATCCCGTTGACCACTGTAGCCATCAGGCGCGCTTGCGGAGCCGCCGCTTTTTCGCTTCCGATTCCCTGGATCCACTGCACCTCGATCTGTTGCGTCTGCGGATTGTACAGATACTTCCCATCGGCCAGCTCGGCCGAGTTGAGCGCGTTCAGCAGAACATAGCCATTCCCCGGACGCGTGTCGACCAGTTTGCCGGCGTTGATGACCCGGATCTGCGCCTGGTGAAAGTGCTGCTCCTGCACTTGCACGCCGCTGTGAACCGCCGCGATATCCCAAGGCCGCGCGGTTTGACGGAACTCCGCCAAACCCTCGTTCATCAACTGCAACGTGGCCCCAATGGCTAACGTCGAGACGCAGGCGCCGATCACCAACGCGATCTGCTGCTTGCGCGGAGTCGAGCCGATGAGATAGCCGGTCTTGAGATCCTGCGAAGTGTCACCCGCATTGGCAGCCGCAATGCAGACCACCCCGCCGATGGTTATCGCCAGCGCGCCGAACGCGGGTGCGGTCCATCCTTTCACCAGAAAGATCGCAGATGTTGCCATCAGCGTGGCGATGGTCATACCCGAGACAGGATTGGAAGAGCTGCCGATCAACCCCACGATGCGAGAGGAAACAGTCACGAAGAGAAATCCGAAGAAAGCCACCAGCAGCGAGGCTGCGAGGTTCGCCATCCAGCTCACCTGCGCGCCCGGCACGGGCTTAAACTCCAGGAAGAAAAACATCATCAACACCAGCACCACCGAGCCGCCCACCACCACGCTGAAAGGAAGATCGTCATCCGTGCGTAAGGGCGTGCTCTTTACTCCGCCGCTCGAGCGCATGTTGCCGAGCGCCGTACGAAGCGCGCCAAAGATGGTCGGCATGGTCTTGATCAGCGTGATCAGACCGGATGCAGCGACTGCACCGGCGCCCATGGGGCGTATGTAAGAGGCCCAAAGATCGCTGGGAGACATCTGCGCGATCGGCTTGGTTCCGGGATAAATCGCCTGGGGAAAGTGAGAACCAAAGAAATAAATCGTTGGCATCAGCACCAGCCAGGAGAAGATACCGCCGGCAAAAAGCAAACCGGCAATCCTGGGACCAATGATGTAGCCCACACCCAGATATTCCGGGGTGACGTCTGCACGGATAGCCGAACCTTTCAACCACTGTGGTTGGTAATCCGGTGTACCTGGCCACGCGCCGAATAGATTTTCATTCTGGAACAAGGTGTAGATGCTGCCTAAACCGAGGCCGAGAAACACACGCCCTGCGAAGGAACCGCCACGCTCGCCTGCAAGCAGGACGTCGGCACAGGCCGTCCCTTCGGGATAAATGAGACGGTCGTGCTCCTTTACGATCAGCTGCCGCCGCAAAGGAATCATGAACAGCACGCCCAGCAGACCGCCCAGGAGCGCCAACAGGAAAATGCGCGAATACTCCAGGTCGAAGCCGAGGAAAATCAATGCCGGCAAGGTGAAGATTACGCCGGACGCGATCGACTGCCCTGAATTGCCGGTGGTCTGAACAATGTTATTTTCGAGAATCGAAGCTCGCCCGAACGCTCGCAGCACGCTGATCGAAAGCACAGCGATGGGGATCGATGCCCCCACGGTCAAGCCCGCGCGCAACCCCACGTAGACGGTCACAGCGCCAAAGAGCAAGCCAAAAATACAGCCAAGGACCAGCGCGCGGGTGGTGAGTTCAGGGCGGTTTTCGGCGGGAGAGACGAAAGGCTGAAAATCTTGTAGAGGTTCTTGCACTCGGCGTGCCTCCGGATGGAAACACTCTAATCTATTGCCATGCGCAAGCTGCTCGCTTATGCCGCAATTTACATCCTGTGGGGCGCATCGTTCCTGGCCATCCGCCAGGTGGTCGCGGTAACGCCACCCTTCTTTGCCGCTTCCTTTCGCTTCCTCTGCGCCGGAGGGATCCTCTACGCATATAGCTGTTGGAAAGGGATGCCCCAGCCCAACAGGCGCCAGTGGATCAGCACCGCTGTACTCGGCCTGATCATGTTTGGCGGTGACTACGGCTGCCTTTTCTGGGCGGAGAAGGAAGTACCTTCAGGTCTGGCGGCTGTGATTGCGGCGACCATCCCGGTCTGGGTATTGCTCGCCGAATGGTTGTTTGCCGGTTCGAAACGGCCGACCGCCAAGTCCCTCGCCGGTATTGTCCTGGGGATTGCGGGGGTCGTCTTGCTCATGCTCCCCGCGGGAATTCATAACAACGCTTTCAGTGTTTCCGCGCTGGTACTGCTATTCGGCTGTTTCTTATGGGCGGGAGGAACGGTGGCCAGCCGCTACCTTCACCTGCCCCGGCAACTTAGCATGAGCTCCGGTCTGCAGATGGCCTGGGGAGGCGGTTTCCTGCTCCTGTTCTCCGCTTTGACGGGCGAACCAGGTCGCTTGCCCGGCCTCTCCCATCAATGGAACTGGCAGGTCGCGTTCGCCATGGGCTATCTCATCCTGTTTGCGTCCATCGTGGCTTTCAGCGCCTATGTCTGGCTTATTGGACGTGATCCGACCACCCGTGTTGCCAGTTACGCCTATGTGAACCCGCTCATCGCTTTGCTGCTGGGTTCGTGGTTAGCCCATGAACGTCCTACGCCCCTGCAGTACGCGGGAGCCGCGCTGGTGGTGGCTGGGGTGGCATCGACTATCGCCGGGAAGCGTGTTGTACAGCGTGAACCTGGCGAGAAAGTGGCGTAAACCGGGGCTGGCGTTCCGCCTTGCCTTACCCGTATACTCGTCACATCGGCGGCAGGGGCAGCTGAGAAGCCTTGCCGGCCGGCTGTGAGGTGCGTCTTTCCTGGTCAGACTGAATCCCTGACTCTCGACGTCCCGCTATCCCAAACTTCGGTTTGGCGTGCTGTGGTTCGTGTGCTGCGAAGTCCCGTGGACGGCCTCTCCTGTGCATTGTTCCCCTGCTCCTGCGCCCTCTGTGGTGGTTCCCTCCTGCGTTTTACCCGCGTCCCCCTCTGTGATTTCTGCTGCGCGCAGCTTCCTGCGCAATCGGGCATTCTCTGTGCCTGCTGTGGCGAGGACCTTGGCATCCCTAATCTCTCCCCGCTGCCCGGTGACGACTCTGGTTCCCAGCCCCTCTGCCAGCCCTGCCGTTTAGCCCCTCCCGCGTTTGACAAAGCAGTTGCCTATGGTGGCTACCACGGCGAGCTCCGCTCCTTGGTTCATCTGCTGAAATACCAGGGCATGCAGCCCATTGCCGGCCGGTTAGGTGCTCTGCTGGCGGACGCTCTGGAGCCTTTTGCTGGAACCCCGATGCTGGTGATCCCCGTGCCCATGCATACCGTCAAGCAGCGTCGGCGTGGCTTCAACCATGCTGAGTTACTGGCGCGGGCTGCCATGGTGGAGATGCGGCGCCGCCACCCCCAATGGGTGCTCGATCTGGAAACGAGCTTGTTGAAACGTGTGCGCGTTACGGTGAGTCAGGCGGGCCTGACTACCCACCAGCGCCGGCAGAATCTGCGTGGCGCTTTTTTTGCGCCTGAATCCGCCCGTCTGGCTGGACGGGACGTGTTGCTGGTTGATGACATTTACACCACCGGGGCCACGGTCCGCGCTTGCAGCCGGGTGTTGAGGAATGCCGGTGCTCGATCGGTCCGGGTGGCGACGGTTGCTCGCGCCCAGCGCGAGGGAGTCGCCTTGTGGGATAGCGGTTTTCTGAGAACAGTGAACTGAGACGGAGGATCAAGATGTCTTTGGGAAAAGCCATGATCCACGCACGCAAACCGAAGGCCGGCGCGCAAGGACGCCCGCTGCCTCACGAACCCGCTGATCCGCATGAAGGATGGCCGGGGCAAAGGGTGTCTTCAGCCTACACCATGCAGAAGCCGGTGCTGGTCTTGAACGCATCCTACGAGCCGATCAATATTTGTGGTGCGCGCCGGGCGTTGATCCTGGTTCTCAAGGGTGTAGCCAAGACCGAAGAGGAGCAGGGTGCCATCCTGCATGCAGCATTGCTGCGCATTCCTATGCCTTCGGTCATTCGTCTGCTGGAATATCGCCGCATCCCGCATCAGACACGTGCTCTCTCCCGCAAGAACATCCTGCTCCGCGACCGCAATAGCTGCCAATACTGCGGCGTAGTTCTGCCCGCCGGTGAACTCACCTTGGATCACGTATTACCCCGTTCCCGCGGAGGCCTCTCCACCTGGGAGAATCTTGTCGCCTGCTGCCACTCCTGCAATCGCAGAAAGGGCAATCATTTACTCAGCGAGCTTCACGACATCAAGCTATTGCGCGAGCCGCGCCCCTTCTCCTTGCACACCAGCCGCCACATCATGCGCATGATCGGCCACTCCGACCACAAGTGGCGCAAGTATCTCTACTACTGAGCGAACCGATAAGTCCCGAAGGGAAGTTTGAAAGTCGGACTTTTCCAATTAGCTCGTCGACGAGTCTTTTGCTTTGTATCAGGGCACGACTTTAGTCGTGCGGTGAAGGGCGCGAAACGGGGTTGGGCCTTAGCCCCTGCGATTTTCCAATGGAATTTTGTGTAGATTGTGCGGCGGCAGGGGCTGAAGCCCTGATCATTTTGGCCGGGGGCGGCACGACTGAAGTCGTGCCCTGATAACAAAGCAAAAAAGTTGCAAGGAACTAACCATTTCGTTTTTGCTTCGCATCAGTCTGTGAGCGCTGAACCTGGAACGGCCGGGCTTTAGAGTTTGCGTGAGAGCCCGAGAAAGCTACAGCAGGTCCCTCCACTACGCTGCGCTCCGGTCGGGATGACACGTCTGTTTGGGATTTGGGATGTGGATACCTAAACAGACTTGTCATCCCGACCGGAGCGCAGCGTAGTGGAGGGACCTGCTGTGGCTTTTCGTTCTCATCAATTCGGAAGTTACAGCCATACAAGCTCCTGCTGGTCCCCTACCACCAAACTAACCTGCTCAGCAGCGGATAATAAAGCGCCATCCGTATAGGCAAGCTCTCCCCTTGAACTTTGCGCATGATCTCCGCATAAGCTTCCAGCTGATGCACATACTTACCCTTCTCGCTTTCAAGAAAAGCATCCAGGCCAGACGCGCCGTGACGGGCGGTCTTATAATCCACGATCCAAAGATGCGTTTCCTCAACCGAACACGGCGCAGCTCCCCCGCGAAAAATCCGATCGCCGCGCAGCGTGCGCACGACTTCACCGCGTTCCGTGGTCGCCCACCCGGACCATGAAGTCTCGGTCTTCGCCCCGGCACGCGCTCCCAGAACCCAGCGCCCGGTTGAATCCTGGAGCACCGCTTGCAGCGCCCGCACCACCTCGGCTGACTCCGCCTCCGCCTCTGCGCGGGCGAGCCCATTGGAACGCAGCAGCGCCAGGGCGCGGGCTCGCCAGCTGCCTACCTCCGCATAGACGGCTGGGGAAACTCCGCCGGCATCGATGCCGGGAAGCCTGGCAACATCTTCCAGCAACGCGTGCACGACCGTGCCGAAAGCGCGCGCGGCGAGTGAGCCGCGCGGCCGCTCGATCATCTCGAAATTCTCTTCCGGGATACCGGACGCAGCGCCACTTTCTGCCGGCTTCCAGCCCACCGGAAGCCGGCGCAATGGGATGGTTTTACCGGGTGGCGCAAAATCAAACTCCGCTTGCTCCGGCGTCCCTGCCTCCTCAACCTGCTGCTCCTGGTGCGCTTCCTCGAACTCCTTCTTCAGAGCCTCCCAGGCAATTCCCAGCAGGCTGTGCTTGTCTCCTGAGCTTAGATCCTGGGTGCCGTTTTTCGGCGCCTTGAGGGTCGCAGTCCCCAACAGATGCAGCTCTTCGCTGGCACGGGTGGCCGCCACATAAAGCAGGCGCTTGGCTTCCTCGTCTTCCCGCCGCGCATGCTGTTTGGCAATCCAACGATAAATATCTCCCGGTTCGCCATTGCGGCCGATCGGAGCAACCATGAATTCGCGCCCCTGCTCGTCCGCAGCGCCCACCAGACGTGTCTGCTCGATCCAGCGGAGCAGCGGTTGTGTATCAACCTGGGTGGAGCGCTCCAGACCCGGTACGATCACAATTTCGAAACCCAACCCCTTCGCCTTGTGAATGGTCATCAACTGTACTCCGCAGTGCTCGGCGGCACGTGGGTCAGGTTGAGCGCAAAGCTCGTCAAGCCTCTCGTCGAGCCCCCCGGCGTCCGGCCCCAAATCCTCGAGCATGGCAAAGAAGGCGCGCACGTTGGCAAAGCCGGTGCGGTCGACGCACGCATTCCCGCCGAGTGTCGCCCAGGTGCGTTCGACCCACCGCGCCAAAGAGACCTGGCGATGTTTGCCGCGCAGCGCATCCTCCAGTACGGCAAGCACGCGGGTGGCCCGTTGCTGTCCGTCTTCACTCAGCATCGCCGCCCGTTCGCGCAGCAGCGTGAGCACCGGCCGAGTGGCATATTCCTTGCTGTCGCTGCCGCATAGGGTGTGCAGATCTTTGAGAGTCAGGCCGCACCATGGCGCGCGAAGGACGGTGAGCCATGCGATGCGATCCATGGGGTGCAACAAGGCGCGCGTGAGCGCCGCAAGATCCTGCACCTCCTGGCGTTCGCCCAGTTGTTCGATCTCGATCGCGCGGAATGGGATGTCCTGCTTGCGCAGCCTGGGCGTGATCAGTGCCAGGTGAGATCGAGCGCGAACCAGCACCGCGATGCGAAACGGTCGATTCTGTCGCCGGCTCTCTTCCACCTTCGGCCAATGTTCCTGGATGATGCTGACCACTCTTCTGGCTTCCGCTTCGGCCGTTGTCTGCTTTTCTTCCGGGCTCGGTTTGGAGCTGCGGAAAAAGGGCCATACGTGCACGCTCGGCCGCTTATTTTTTGCCGGGCGGCTGGCAACGGACTTGGCAAACGCGACATGATAGTCGACACTATCCTGGCCCTGGCTCGGAGCGAAGACCTGGTGGAAAATCTCGTTCAGGCGATCCACCAGCCCGGCATGGGAGCGGAAGTTTGTTTGTAACTGCAGCGGTGTGAGTTGCAGTGCGGCCGAGCCTTCGCCCAAACCGTGACGCCGCGTTCGTTCAAAAAGCTCCACCTCGGCCTGGCGAAACATGTAAATCGATTGCATCGGATCGCCGACCAGGAAACATGTGCCCCGTTCTCCGGACTCCCACCCTTCCGCCAGAAACGTAAGCAGTTCGTACTGGCTGCGCGAGGTATCCTGAAATTCGTCTACCAGCAAATGGCGCCATCGTCCGGCGACCTCCGCTGCCAGTTCGCTCGATTTGCCTTCTTCGTCGGTCAAGACCTGCCGTGCCGCGAGACCCAGTTCGACAAAATCCACCACGCCGCGCTCCGCAAACACCAATCGCAGCTCGGCGACCGCATAGCGCAGAATCACCAGAAGATGTTGCAGCATCTGCGATTCTTCTTCGTTGTACTCCTGGGGCGGCAGGCGCCGTAGCTCGTGCAGCATTTCGAGAAGTCCAGGCCTTTCATCCAATTTCTGGATGAATGACGTGTACCGGTCCCTTGCGGCTTGCCCCAGCTTGCCGGAAACGAAACCAGGCGGCGCTTTCTTCCGCCAGGTCCCGCTTTTGGTCAGCAGGAAGCTTGCCAGACAGACCCAATGCTGGCGGCCGGTCAGCTGGCGAAGATGGGTGACGTCCTGCAGCAGCATCACCTCGGCGTCGGCTTCCAGGTTGCCGCATGCGTGGGCCAGCAAATGCATCAGCTCCGGCTCCAAGTCGGGATGGCGCTCGAACAACGACTGTGCTTTTGCAATTGCTTGTTGATGTAATCGTCGCAGTGGCTGTTCGAGCAGATCGCGTACCGCCGGCCACTCGAAGCGGCCACCGACGAGCGGCAGCACGCGGCCCCACTGATCGCGCTTGTCCAGCATGCCGGCAATCAGGTTCTCGCAGTCAAGCAGGCTGGTTGCACGCAACTGCAGCAGGGCGCGCAAGGCATTCGACAGTTCGGGGTCATCGCCGAGCCTGGCCAGTGTTCGCCGCGCTGCGAGGGTGTAGAGCGGCTGCGGTTTGTCGGTCGGGCTGAGCGAGCCTCCGAGGCGGGAGAGCAGCGGAGTCTCGTGGGCGATGGTGAGACACACCGCGTCAATCGTCAGAATGCTGAGCCGCTGCGGTTGTTGCAGCAGATTCCATCCCCGTGCTTTGTCGTTAGCCAGGGCCGCGCTCGCAAGCCCGGCGACTTCAAGGTCCTGGTCGGAGCTTGCCGGGTTCTCGGCACCATGCAGTGCTTTCAACACGCGGGCGCGCATCTCGGCGGTCGCGGCGATGGTGAATGTGATGGCTAGAATTTCTTCCGGTTCATCGACTTCAGCCAGAAGTTTCAGCAAACGGCGAGTCAACAGTTCGGTTTTGCCCGAACCGGCCGGCGCCTGCACCAGAAAAGACTGTTGCGTATCCAGTGTTTGCGCCCGCTCACGCTGATCGGCCGGCGGCTTCAGATCGTCCGTCAATCGGACTCCCCATCACTCTCGTCAGCGTCGTCACTTTGCGCGCGTTCGCTCTCGGCAATCCGGCATAGCCCAGGCAAATCGCAAAACTTGCACGTGTTCGGATATTGCTTCGGATCGACCTGTGCCTCGCCTTTCAGGAATTGCTGTGCCAGCTCAGTTAAAACGATCTGCCAGCCCTGCAGCATCTCTGCACTGTAGGGCGGCCTGGATAAGGCCGTATCGCCGGGCATGATCAGATTGCCATCCTCGACTCGCCCAAGGAATTCAAGCTTGTCTTCTGCGACGTGGCCCAGCAATACCCCCTTCAAATCTTCGACCTGGCCATAGCCGGCATAGATAGGTAGTTGCGGATCATCCGGACGATCACCATCCCAGAGATCCTTTTTCACCATACCGGTCTTGTAATCGATAATGACGCGTCCGCCACGGACTGCATCGACACGGTCCACCCGTACTTGCAGCTTCAACTCTCCCACAGCGGCAACGCGCTTTTCTTCGCGGGACTCCACGGTGAAATCCGCACGCTTCTCTTCATAAGCCAACCAGTCGTTAATGAGCGACAGAATACGCTCTCGTTCCGCTTCAAGGTAAGCCTGGTTCCAGTTGCGCTTTGGCCCCTCCACCTTGTATCGCTGCAATGCTTCATTGATGTGATGAGCCATGATGGCGTCCAGCCGGCCCTCCCTGCGTGCTTCCAGCAGGCTTTGGCGATTCTTCAAATCCGCCCAGAGCTTCTCCAGGATCGTGTGCACCACCGAACCGCGCTCGCCGTAGTTGAGTCCCCAGTCGGTTTCATTCATCGCGCGCGCGGCCAGCCGTCTGCTGGCGAACGCGCGAAACGGGCAGGCTGCCTGGCTTCGCAATACGTCGGCACCCCCGGCATCCTTTTCCACCGGCCAGGGCACAACGGTAGCTTGTTCCTCGTCTGGGACGTCAGCAGGGAAGTCGTGCTCGGCGGCCAGGTCTTCCTCGGCACCCAGCGTTGCGCGCAGCTGTTTTGCTTTGACGCGTTCTTTGCCGGAATCCACCAGGGTTGAGGGCCGGCAGGCACTCTCGCCATCCTGCGCCGCATAACTGAATACACATTGCGTCGCGCTCTTCTGCAGTCGAATTGTCGCCTGTTGCGTCAGCTTCCAATCCACGTCGCTATTTGCGTGGGGCATTTCGTACTTACGCTGCAGCCACCGGCTCAAGAAAGGATGGGGTCGCGCGGCCGGCGGCCAGCTGGCATCATCCGCGCCCAGAAACCACAGCGCATCGAACGTCAGGCCAGCGGCTTCCAGTGGTCCCAGGATCTGCACCGGCGCATCTCGTGACTCAGGAGCGAAGATGGTTTGTGCGGCGTGATGCTCGAGCACCTCAAGGAATTGGGCATAGTCCACCTTACGCCCATCGAAGGCCAGCGCAGCCAAGGCGTCCAGCAACTGTGACCACCTGGCCTGAACCTGAAAATCTTCACTGGCGAGTTCATGTGATCCCGGCCAATGGACGGTAGCGAGGATTTGTTCTGCGAGCGAGGCCCACTCGGCAAAATCCAACAGGCGGTTCGCGGGGAGCAAGCGCTGGGCCTTCAGCAATCTGCGTCGCAGCGCCGTGAGCGGCAGCGCCTCTGTCCACGCTCGATCTAAGAATTGCAAAAAAATATCCAGGTCCTGCTCCGGTTGTCTCATCGACTGGCTGCGTAACCTGGCGTCGAAGGCTGCGATCGGAAGCAGTTCCTCCGCGGACTCGCAAACGAAACCAGAGAGCATCAACCAACTCGCCTGGTCCTGGGGCAGCGCGCTATGCATCCAGCGCAGGAGCAAGAGTGCGGCCCGCGCCATAGGGACATCGGCCAGAGGAATACCGAGGGAGAATTCAAACAGCAACGGCGCATCGCGTGTCCCAATGCACTCCGCCTGGGGAGCGAGTATGTGGCGAAAGATTCTCTCTATTTCCGGACGAACACGGGAGACGGCGGGGACTACGACCGCGATGCGCGGGGCGTAGTTCTGCGCGGCTGCGGCGGCCAACTCCTGCCGCACCCACAGGGCACAGGTTGCGATCTCGTCCCGCTTGTCTGAAGCTTCGACGAGAACAGGCTGCTTTGCGAGCGGCGTCTCAGAGGGCTCAAGGATCTCGACGGAGTGACCTTGCTGCTCGAACGCCCTGATCAAGTATTCTTGTGCGGGAGTGATGCGATCAAAGCCGGTCAGCACCTGTCGCCCGATTTGCTCGACCTGCCCTGCCAGTACAGTTTCCTGTAACACCAGCGGCAGCTCGCTTCGGCTCAGCCACTCCTCTTTGCCGCAGGTGTACTGAAAGGCGCGCGCCCACTCACGAAAGCTCTCGACATCCGAGCCGCCCGCTCTCTCCCCCTTGAGGAACTCGAAAGCCCGGTAGGCGCAGAGCAAGGCGTAGGCTTGCTGCGCGAGCTCCGCTACCCCCAGCACCGAAATCAGCCGGCGACCCTCGATGCTGGGCTTCACCAGTCGAACCCAGATCTGTTGTTCCTGCAGCGTGGTGAGTAAGAGGCGGGCCTCGCTGCCCGAGCGCAAGCGCTTCTGCCAGAGGCGGCTTAACCAGCTGTCCCAGTCAAGAATGTCCGGGGATTGCCAGGCTTCGAATCCCTGGTTGCGTTGGGCTTCGCCATGTAGCCGCCGCAAGGCGCGTGCGGCGCGTGCGCTCGATGCAATCACCGTGTCGCCATTCTGGATTGCTGCAGCGATGGACGGGGGGAGTTGCATCCTTAGTTTTATACCGCAAAGTAGAGTGGATGCGCGGCTCTGCGGCGACGTGTACACTCACAGCATGCGGCGCGTTGCAGCATTTCTATTGCTGTGCGTTTTCGGGACACTGTTGCCCTCGGCGACGGCGGTTGTGCTTGCCTCACCGCAGCAACTGGTGCCCATCTGCTGCCGCGCTCACGGCGCTCATGCCTGCGTGATGGGCTCTCCCGCCACCGCATCCTCTGACCCAATGCCTGGGTTGCGTCAGCCGGGCTGTCCCTTTGGACAGAATCTTCACGCCATCACGACGATTGCCATTTCGTCCGGTCTCACGTCGCGCATCAACTTTGGACTGGCCCTCGCTGGTGTGAGCCGGCAGCCAATCGCGGATGCCATCTCCTCGCGCTTTCTTCGCCTCTCCGCTCCCCGCGGACCGCCCGTTTCCTTCTCCGTCTAGATCCAGCACATCCTGTTTGCATGACCCACGGAGAGAGAAATGTGTTCCTGCTATCGACGTTGCCTGCTTCTTGCTGCGCTCGTCGTCGTGTCCTCGCCTCTGGCGCCGGCGGCGGAGTTAACCGCCGTTCGCGGAGTGGTACACGATCCGCAGCATCGGCCCATTGCCGGTGCTACGGTGACCCTGCGCGCAGCGTACTCTGATTTTGCTTTAACCGAAAAGACCAACACCAGTGGAGAGTTCAGCTCGTCCGCTGTGCCGCCTGGCGTTTACGTCGTGACTGCCGCGCAAACGGGTTTCAACACCACGACGCAGAGCATCACCATCGCTTCCGACACTAGCCCTGTCCTCCACTTCGAGTTGCAGGTAGCCGCAGTCCAGCAGTCCGTTGTCGTCACCGGGGACAGCTCCGCGGTCAATGTGGAAAGCGTCACTCCAACCACGCTGATCAGCCGGGAGGATATTGCCCGTACCCCCGGAGCGGATCGCACCAACAGTATGGCGATGATCACCGACTACGTGCCCGGCGCCTACATGACGCACGATATGCTGCACATGCGCGGCGGTCATCAATTGAGTTGGCTGATCGACGGGGTCAATATCCCCAACACCAATATCGCCAGCAACATTGCTCCCCAGATCGATCCCAAGGACATTGATTATGTGGAAGTAGCGCGCGGCAGCTATCGGGCCGACGTGGGAGACCGTACGTACGGTGTTTTCGATGTGGTTCCGCGCAGCGGGTTCGAACGAAATCGTCAGGGAGAACTCGTGCTCACGCTGGGCAACTTCTTCCAGACCAACGATCAGCTCAGCCTGGGGAACCACTCGGAAAAATTCGCCTGGTACACCAGTCTCAATGGCAATCGCAGCCAATATGGATTGCAGGCACCGATCGAACAACCCATCCACGATGCCAGCAACGGCTACGGTGGGTTTGTTTCTTTGCTCTATAACCGCAACCCGGCGAATCAGCTCCGCCTGGTGACCCAGTTACGCTCCGATTATTACCAGATCCCCTACGATCCCAACGTCGATTCCTGGCAAAACCAGCTCTATGATTCGAGTGGTCTGCGCGATGGGGAGCACGAAACCGACGGCTACGCTGCCTTTACCTGGGTACACAACTTCAACGCTTCCACGTTGTTGCAACTCTCGCCCTTCTACCATTACAACAGCGCGAAATATGATCCCAGCCTCGCAGATCTGCCCACCGCCACCAGTTCCGATCAAACCGGAAATTATGCCGGAGTGCAGACCTCTCTTTCCACGATGATCGCGAAGAATTCGCTGAGCGGCGGCCTCTACGGCTATGCCCAGCGCGAGCATGATGTTTTTGGCGTGGTCTTCAACGATGGCAGCAATCCAAATTTTTCTCAGCCAGAAAAAATCACGGCGGGTGTGGAAGAAGTCTTTGTCGAGGATAGCTACAAGCCCGCCAACTGGATCACGCTCATTGGTGGCCTGCGGCAGTCGCACGTCGAAGCAGGGGTAGTCGAAAACGCCGTATATCCGCGGATTGGTGCTTCTGTGCTCATCCCCAAGCTCAATTGGGTGTTGCGTGGATTCTATGGGCACTTTTATCAACCGCCCCCGCTCACCAGCATCTCCGGGCCAATATTGCAGTACGCGAACGACAACAACACCAGCTTTGTTCCTTTGCGTGGGGAGCGCGATGAAGAGCATCAATTCGGGGTACAGATTCCCTGGCGTGGATGGCTGCTCGACGCCGATACCTTCGAAACCCGCGCCAACAATTTTCTCGATCACAGCAATGTAGGCGAATCGAGCATCTTCATCCCCGTGACTGTGCAAGGTGCGCTGATTCAAGGCTGGGAGCTCACCCTGCACTCACCACGCCTGTGGCGCTACGGCCAGTTTCACCTGGCCTACTCGAATCAATTAGCGCAGCAGAGGGGACCCATTACTGGCGGCCTGATTTGCTCGTCCTGTGCAGTAGAGCCAGGATATTCGGCGCTGGATCACGACCAGCGGAACACCTTGAACCTGGGCATGAACGGCAGTCTTCCCTATCAGATGTATGCTTCGTTCAACATTTACTACGGCTCCGGATTTTCCAATGGCTATACGGACCCGCCATCTCCCTACAGTGGCGCCTATTTGCCGGGGCACGTGTCCGCGGACCTGGCGGTGGGCAAGACGATCGGTGAAAATTGGTCTGTCTCCGTTGATGCGCAGAATCTTTCCAATACGCGCCGGCTGCTGGACAACAGCCTCACCTTCGGAGGCTTTCACTACAACGATCCACGCGAGATCTACGGGGAGGTGCGCTATCGTTTCCACTTCTGAGGATGGGAACGAGTTCCCGCGCTCAGCACCGTTGCTGGTGCGCCAATCGATCATCCTGTTTTTATTCAGCCTGAGCATTCTCGCTGGTTGCCAGAGCGGCGGCCCGGCCACAGACGCACAGCAGCCCGCCGGGGTCAAGGCGACCTACCAGATCAAGGGGATCGTCGTTTCTTCCGATGCAGCGAAAGGGGCAGTCACCCTCGACACGGAAGCCATCCCCGGGTTCATGGGCGCCATGATCATGCCCTATAAACTCGCCCAGCCTGGTGTAGCCACCGAGCTCCACCCGGGCGACCACCTAACCGCCAGGCTGCAGGTCTCAGGTCCCGCAACTGTACTGGATCAGATCGTTGTGACCGCCCAGGCTAAGCCGGACTACAAACCAGAAAAGGTCTACAACGTCCCCGCGCCGGGGCAGACGGTGCCCAATTTCAAGTTTCTCAATCAAGACGGCAAGACAATTGACATCCATCAGTATCGGGGCAAGGTCCTGCTGGTCACCTTCATCTACACCCGCTGCCCTTTGCCCGATTACTGCATACGCATGAGCCGCAACTTCGCCACCATTCAACACCAGCTCGCGGCCGATCCCCAGCTTTACAACAAGACCCACCTGCTGAGCGTTAGCTTCGACCCTGCGCACGACACCCCGAAAATCCTGCGCAGCTATGGCGCGGCTTACACCGGCGACCACGGCGGCGAGGCGTTTTCTCACTGGGATTTTGCCGCGCCCTCCTCGTCCGACCTGGACACGGTGGACCAGTTCTTCGACGTGGGCGTGAGCCCCGGCAGCAACAACACCCTCACTCACTCCCTTTCCACCGCCATCATCACGCCCAGCGGCAAAATCTTTCGCTGGTATCCGAGTAACGAATGGACTCCCTCCGCCGTGGTTGACGACATAAGGCAGGCGATTGCCCAATAGTGATTGCGCTAGCTGACCCGCTGGTTTAAAAGGGAGCTATGATTCTCGTGCTCATGGGAGTAACCGGGTCTGGCAAGACAACCGTTGGCAAACTTCTCGCCGCGGAGACAGGATGGCGGTTTGCCGACGCCGACGACTTCCATTCCGACGCCAACAAGGCAAAAATGCATGCCGGCATCCCGCTGACCGATGACGATCGCAAGCCCTGGCTGGATACTCTGCACCAATTGCTGCTGGGTTGGTACGAAGCGGGTATCAGCGGCATCCTGGGATGCTCCGCATTGAAGCAGAGCTATCGCGACATGCTCACACCCCAAATTCCGCCCGTGAACATCCGTTTCATCCTGCTCGATGTGTCGCGCCCGGTGCTCGAAGAGCGTCTCAAGGGCCGCAAGAACCATTACATGAACCCAGAGCTTTTGCAGAGCCAACTCGACACCCTCGAAGTGACACCCGATCTCATGCGTGTCAACGCCGAAGGTGCGCCAGATAAGATCGTCCAGGAGATCCTGGACGAGATTTTGACGGTCGAAGGCAAGGTAGACCTCTAAGGTAAAATCAAGGCTGTGCTGGCCCTTCTCCCCATCGACGCAGAAACGCCTCGCAGTCTGGTCCTGAACCCTTCCCTGACCGATGCCGAGTTCGAAGCTCTCAGCCTCGCCAGCGAATGGTTTAGCTTCGAGCGCACCCGTGAGGGGGAAATTCTGATGCACCCACCCGCCGGAGGACTCACCAGCGGAGGAAATGCTGAAATTGCCGGACAGCTCCACTTGTGGTGGAAAACCCACCGGCGAGGAAGGGTGTTCGATTCCAGTGCAGCCTTCTTTCTTCCCGATAGTTCCGTCCTGAGTCCGGACGCGTCTTATGTTCTCTCGGCAAAACTTAAGGGGCTGACGAAGGATGATCTGACCGGCTTCCCGCGCCTATGCCCGGACTTCGTCGTCGAGCAGCTGTCCAAATCCGACAGCCTGGCAAAAGCGAAAGGAAGGATGGAGCGTTGGACTGAAAACGGCGCGACCCTGGCCTGGCTGATTGATCGTTACAAACGGAAGGTCTACGTCTACGAAGCTGGCTGTAAAGCTTCCTCCGTTTCGGGGAAAACTATCTCCGGGAAGGGTCCGGTCGACGGTTTCACCCTGGACCTTGACGAGCTTTGGCGCTGCTATGAGGTTTGACCTTCGTTATTCTGCAAGTGGAGGCGTCCGCCCCTAATGGCGAAAGTCACAGTTCTTTTCGGTATTCTTCTCATTCTCCTCGGTGGCGCGGGCTTCGTTCTCACCGGCTCAAAGTTTCCCACCTCACTCATTCCATCCGCTTTCGGAATTCTGCTGGTCACTTTCGGCAGCCTGGCCGAAACCCCGGATAGCCGGCGACGTATGTTGTTCATGCACATCGCGGTTACGGTCGGCCTGCTCGGATTCCTGGCCACGGCGCCTGCGTTGATTTCCGTCGTGCAGCTGTTTAAGGGAAAGCTGTTTCCCTACCCGGCGGCCATTGAAGAAAAAGCAGCGATGTCGGCCCTCATGCTCATCTATGTACTACTCTGTGTGCGTTCGTTCATCACCGCCCGCCGCACGAGGGTTTAGGGGGCCTTTACAACGTGAGCATGCGATCCAGCGCCGGGGCGGGGATGTCTCTGCGTGCCGAGCGGTCCACCCGGGGACGTTCCGGTGCTCCCGGGGACGAGGTTAAGAAAAAAAGGCCACCCCTCCGTAAGATCCTTCCTGAAATCTGGACCCTGATCAGGCCGCGCCGGTGGCTGCTGGCGCTCGGGTTTGTGCTTATGGTGATCAACCGCGTCTGCGGGCTGGTTCTGCCGGCATCGACCAAGTTCCTGGTCGACGGCGTCCTCGTAAAAAGGCAAGCCGAAAAACTGCCCTGGATCGTGGGTGCGGTTCTACTGGCCACCGGCATTCAGGCGATCACCTCGTTCTCTCTGACCCAGCTGCTCTCGAAGGCCGCTCAGCGGATGATTGCCGACCTGCGGATGCAGGTGCAGCAGCACATTGGCCTTCTCTCGGTTAGCTTCTACGACGCCACCCGCACCGGCGTTTTGGTCTCGCGCATCATGACCGACGTGGAAGGCGTGCGCAACCTGATCGGCACCGGCCTGGTCGACTTTGTCGGTGGCTTGCTGACCGCGGTCCTCGCCTTTTTTATCCTGATGCGCATTAGCCCGAGCATCACCCTCATCTCGTTTGCTTTCGTGTTGACCTTCGTTCTTATCCTGCGAAAAGCATTCGGCGTCATCCGGCCTATTTTCCGCGAACGGGGAAAAATCAATGCAGAGGTCACCGGACGGCTGACGGAATCGCTGGGCGGCGTGCGTGTCGTCAAGGGCTATCACGCGGAAAACCGTGAAGCCGGAGTCTTTGCCGCCGGAGTAGAGCGGCTCTATCAAAATGTCGTCCGCTCGCTTACCGCCACGTCCTTACTTTCGCTTGCCGCGACCGCCATTCTGGGTATCGTAGGCGCCACCGTGATGTGGCTGGGCGCGCGCCAGGAGATGGCGCATAAGATCACACTGGGCGATTACTTCACCTACACCATGTTTTTGGCTTTCATGGTCGCGCCCGTCTTCCAGGTGGTGAATGTCGGCACCCAGCTCACCGAAGCCATTGCTGGTCTAGACCGCACCAGCGAGATCCTTGCGGAGAGAGAAGAAGATGCCGAGCCCAGCCGCACCGTCAAAATGGGACCGATTGACGGCGATGTGAGGTTCGAAGACGTGCACTTCGCCTACGAAGCCGACAAGCCCGTCCTTCATGGCATTTCCTTTCATGCCCGCCCGGGCACGGTCACCGCGTTGGTTGGTTCTTCAGGATCCGGCAAATCCACCATCATCAGCCTGATCTGCGCTTTTCATAAGCCCACTTCAGGCCAGGTGCTGGTCGACGGAACCGACCTTTCCACGGTTCGCCTCAATAGCTATCGCAGCCAGCTGGGCGTGGTTCTGCAGGAATCGTTCCTCTTCGATGGCACCATCCGCGAGAACGTAGTCTTCTCTCGACCGGAGGCAACCGAAGAGCAGTTCATCAATGCCTGTACCATTGCCCGGGTCGACGAATTCGCTCTGCGCTTTCCCGAAGGCTATGACACGATTGTCGGCGAGCGCGGCGTAAAGCTATCTGGTGGCCAGCGCCAGCGCCTCTCGATTGCGCGCGCAATCCTGGCAGATCCGCGTATTCTCATCCTCGATGAAGCGACCTCGTCGCTCGACTCCGAATCGGAAGCCATGATTCAGAATGGGCTCAGTTACCTGATGCAGGGACGCACCACTTTCGTGATTGCCCATCGCCTCTCTACCATACGCAGGGCCGATCAGATCCTGGTGGTCGAGGGGGGGCTGATTCTCGAGCGCGGCACGCACGCCAGCCTCTACGCTCTCGAAGGCCGTTATCATGATCTCTACACCCGCCAGCACGGGGTTGAAGCGAATCGCTTTCTTGCGCCCGGCGAAGGCGAAAAACTCTTTGAAGAATTGAAATAAACTTCGGGCACACTTTAGCTACTCCAGCCACGTCACACCACCAACAGTAAGAAAGGAAATCTCATGGGAAAAGCACTTGGCATCACCCTGGAAGAAGCGCGCCAGATTATCGCTGCAGCGACCAAAAAGGCAAACGAGATCAAGGTCATGATGAACATTGCGGTCGTTGATGAGGGCGCAAATCTGGTGGCGTTCGAGCGTATGGACGGAGCCTGGATTGGCAGTATCGACATTGCCCAGAAGAAGGCTTTTACCGCCCGCGCCTTCGATCTCGACACCAAGTCGCTGGGTGAGAACTCACAGTCAGGCCAGCAGTTCTTCGGGATTCACGCTTCGAACAACGGCAAGATCATGATTTTCGCCGGGGGAATTCCGATCAAGCGTGGGGCAGAGGTCGTAGGCGCCATCGGGGTCAGCGGAGGCTCAGGCAAGGATGACCACGCCGTTGCTGAAGCAGGCGCGGCAGCAGCCAAGCAGTAGCGTTGACCTCTATTGCGTGGTCGCGCCAGGCAGGCTTGGCCAGCTGCCTGGCTCGCTTACCCGCCAAACGTGTAACGCAGTCCAAAGCGCGCAACCCGCGGAGTACCCAGGGTGGGTAGAGGTGTTTTCCCTACGATGATCCCTCGGTCAAAGAGATTGTTTCCGGAGCCGAAGACCGAAATGTTGTGGCGGAATTCGTGGGATGCATAAACATCCAGCCGGAAATAGCCGTTGATGTAAAAGTTGTTCGCCGTGTCGTCAAACTCGTGTCCGCTGACGCGTCCCTGAAAACTGATGAGCCCCAGGCGTCGTTGCGTAAATCCGACTTGCGCGGTGGCCATGTTGCGCGCTACTTCGGGAATCCAATTGCCTACGATGCTTGGCTGGTTTGCCTGGTAGAACTTGGTTACCGTGGCATCCGCATACTGGTAGCCCCCATCCACAGACATCCAACGAGTCGGCCGGGCAGAATAATCGAGCGAGACGCCACGGCTTTCGATCTGCCCCAGGTTGGCGCGCATCAGGGTTTGCGATGTGGCCGTGGTGCTGACCGTCAGCGTAGTAATGGGACGGTTGACCTGGGTGAAGAAATAGCTGGCGCGCACGCTGGAACCAAACCTATGCAGGTCGGCTTGCAGGCCGGTCTCCCATCCGGTAGCCCGCTCGGCGCGCAGATTCGGGTTGGGCAGAGTAGTCTGCGATCCTACCTGGGTTTTCGCATAGAGTTCGTCTTCGTTGGGCGAGCGAAAGGCGCGAAAGGCGGATGCATTCAACGCCAACGACTGCGTGATGCGCCGCGTCACCCCTAATCGCGGGTCGAAGGGAGTCTGGCTGAACGAGGGAGGAGTCCCGGCTCCCGTTGCGGTTGCAAACTGTTTGACGTCGTAGTTGGCAAAATGATCGATCCGCGCTGAACCGCTGAGAGTCCAATTCTTGGGGGTAAACAGCACCTCGCCGTAGACACCGGTCTGTATCTGCTTTGCCGAAGTATTGTTCACTCCACCTTTGCCGGTGTAGATGTCCTGGTAGCTCGCGGCGCGGACGTAATGCGTGTCTGCGCCTGCGAGCAGCAGCAGGTTGGCGCCGACGGCGTGATGCCAGAGGCCCGCAGCCCCCAACTCGTTAGAAGGCTCTTCCGCGCTCGTGGTGAGCGTCTCTGCTGTACGGGCACTGTTGATGGAGGTAAATCTCTGCTTGTAATGCTCGGCAGTGCCATAAAGACGAACCACAAAATCTGTTAGGTCAGCCCCTCCGACATATCGCCACAGACGTGTTTCGTTGTTTTGTAGCGGGGTTCCATTGTGGCGGCCCTCGTTGAGCACGTTGCCACGCAGAAAAAGGCGTTGATCATTCCCCAGGTCCCGGTCGATCTGCACCAGGGCATTTTGGGCATGGACATTGGAGGGCTGGTCGATTGGACCGCGATACGCCGGCGCGGTGAGGATATACCCATCGGTGCCGACAGCGCCTCCCGTCACCAGGCCTGACCACTGTCCCAGGGTCAGGCTGCCAAGCAATGCTCCGTCGAACGTGCTCTCTGAGCCCCCGCTACCGGCGAGTTGCAAGAGTTCGTTTTTGGGGTGAACTGGATCCACGCTGATCACGCCGCCCATTGCGCTTGAGCCGTAGAGGTCTGAGGCGCCCCCACGCACCACCTCAACCGAATGGATATCGAGTTCGGGCAGCTCCTCCCAATGGATCCATCCTCCATAGGGATCGTTCAGCGGGACCTCATCAAAGACCACCAGCGAACGGCTGGCCGAGGTCGATCCAAGACCACGCAACGAGACACCCTGGCTGGTGGGGTTGGCGACCAGCGAACTCGATCGGCGAAAGAGCTCAAAGCCGGGGACCGTGCGCAGCTTATCGTCCAAGGGCAAAGCCGCAGCGGTTTTCAGGGCTTCTGTATTGAGAATGCGTGTGCTGGCCGGGCTGTCCAAAGAGCTCAGAGGCGAGCGGTAGGCGGTAACGGTGATGTTTTCAAAGGGGTGTGCCAGCTCGATCCGAAGCGGTGCCTGCCGCCCGACGGTCATCGTGGCCGGAGCAAAATGCGTAGCTTCGATCGAAACCACTCCAGCATCTGCGGGGACCGTGAATTTCCCGTCCGCGCCGGTCGTCGCCAGAAGATCGCCCGAACCACTCAGGATCTGCGCCTTTGCGATCGGATCTCCGGCCGCATCGACGACCGTGCCGGTGACCGTTCCGGAAGTGGCCTGTTGTTGCGCACCAGCTTCTTGCCCGAAAACAGCCGGCACCGCCACCAGGAGAACCAGTGCGAACCAGAAAAACGAAACCCTGCGGACCCTCAAATGCCTAGCGTGCAGGCATGTCCTTTGAAAAAAGCGATCGTTCATGGCTATGGAGTTCCTGGTGGAACAAGCTGATTACCGCACCTCTATCGTAAATTGCGTCTGCTGTGCGTGCCATCCGCTTCTCTACCGGCTTTGCCACTTGAGCAGCGGAAACACACTGCTGTAGTTGTCCGTCCACAGTCTTACTCCCGCCTGCAGCGGCGTGGGGAAGCCGTTATTGATGATCTCTGGTTGACCCAGGAACACCTGGTTCGCAGTCACCAGGATCCAGTCCGCGTAATACAAGCCATTCTGGTCGTCACCATGCGAATGCACTGACACCGCACGCAATCCGGCATCGGCGGCAATCGCGGCAACCACGGGCTCCAGATTGATGTATCGGTTCGATACATGAAAGGCAACGATTCCATCCGGCTCCAAATGCCGGCGATAAAGTGCCAACGCTTCCCTGGTCAACAGATGCACCGGGATGGCATCTCCAGAAAAAGCATCGATCACAATTACATTGAAGTGCTGCGGAGCCTCCGACGCCAAAGACAACCGGGCATCCCCCAACACGACGTCGGTCTTTGCGCGACTCCCATGTAGGAAAGTGAACCAGTGGCTCGCCAACCTTTCTACCAGAGGATTGATCTCGTAAAAGCGGATCACGTCTCCGGGGTTGCCGTAGGCCGCGACCGTGCCCGTTCCCAGTCCGATCACGCCCACCCGCTTCGGGTCCGTCCCGCAGCACAGGCGCGTAGCCAAACCAAGGCCGGAGTCAAGCGCGTAGTACGTCAAAGGCTGCCCTAAGAACTGGGGAGCAAACCACTCTGCGCCGTGCTCGATGGTCCCGTTCAGAAGCTGGCGGTCGGTATCGGATTGGGGCGGCAGATGCGATTCCCGAACCCGCAGGGTTCCGTAGAAATTGCGCATCAGGGCCACGGCGTCATCGTCGTATTGCCTTACCTGACTGCTCAGGACCACGATCGCGGCGATCGCTCCAACCATCCAGAGCATGCGCAATCCCCAACCGTCGTGCCAGGTCGCCGCCAGCGCGATCAGAGCCACCGCCACCAGGGTGCAGGCCAGGTCATAGTTCGCCCGCAGCACCAGGGGAGCAACCACCCCGACCAGTAGGGTTCCCGCAGCGCCGCCCGCGGCGGTGACCAGGTAAAACCGGGTCATGCCGGTGCTGATTGGGCGCCGCGCATAGAGCTCGCCGTGAAGAAAGAAGCAGGTCACAAATAGCCCGATCAGGAACAGCGGCACACTTATGGCAATTGGCACCTGGGTTCGAATATCCTTCAACGCATAAGCCATCGAGGCCACCGCCAACAGCACGAACCGGAGCATTAACTGCCGTATAGGGGTCCAGGCGCCCTGGAAGGCGAGGATGAAAGTCAACAGGTATAACGCCAGGGGTGGCAGCCACAAGAGGGGGATGGCAGCGATGTTCGCGCTCATGTGACTGGTCACTGCGGTCAGCATCATGCCCCCGCCCAGGGCCAGCAAAAACCAAAACGGTTCCGAGTGATCAGACAAGGGGGCTTGGTCCGGCGTGGACGAAAGCACTCGCCGCCGGCCCTGCCAGGCGATCGCCCCACAGAGCACGGCAAAGAGCAGAAAGCCTGCACTCCACCACTTTGTTTGCTGGTTCATGGTCAGTCCCGGCTCGATCAGCAGGGGGTAGCTGGCAAGAGCAAGCAGTGAAGCGAAGTTGGAGAGGGCAAACAAACGATACGGCGAACGGCCTTCAAAGCTGCCGGCAAACCAAGCGGTGAGCAGCGGAGTGGTGGCGGAAAGTACAAGGTAGGGCAGACCGATCACAGTCACCAGCACCCGGAAGACAGTGAGAGCCGGATGAAAACTCACCGCCGCGGGGCTGGGACGGATGCGAATCCCTAGTGTCAGCAGCGCCGCTGTCAGCAGCAGAATGTGAATGACCGCCTGTTGTTTGGAGGTCCATCTCGACGAGACCCAGTGCGCGTAGAGGTAGCCGAGCAAAAGCACCAGGGAAAAAAAGACCAGGCACGTGGTCCACACTGCGGACGACCCGCCCAGGGTGGGTAGCAGCTGCTTCGCCGCCATCGGTTCCGCGACAAAGAGGAGAAAGGCGCTCAGGAAGATCGTCAGTGCGTAGAGCCAGCGGAGAAGCGTCATCGCGGGTACCACAAGGATGTATCACACAAACCAGCAAGCCGGTCTGCGGGGGGCCGGGTAATCAGCCGGGAGGTCACTCTTGGGTATAACGAGGGTGACGTAGCCAACGTTTATGGTGGCCGTTATTGTGATCACGAGGATCAGTTCTGGGGGAGGGCTGCTCTTCAGCGCGCCCGTGAGCCAACCGCTCACGGGCGCTTGCTATTTGCGGTGGGATGCCATCCATATAGAATCCTCGAATATGCCCGAACCGATGTTGATCGCCCAGGGCGACAGCCCGCTCTACCTGCTGCCGGCGATGTCCAATCGCCACGGTTTGATCGCCGGAGCCACCGGCACCGGCAAGACGGTAACGCTGCAGGTGATGGCAGAGTCTTTCAGCCGGATCGGAGTTCCGGTCTTTGCCGCCGACGTGAAGGGCGATCTCTCCGGCATCAGCCAGCCCGGGGTTGAAAACGCCAAGATCACCGATCGGGTCAAGAAGCTTAAGCTGACTGATTTCTCCTTTGCCGGTTGCCCCGTCACCTTCTGGGACGTATTTGGCGAGCAGGGGCATCCGGTCCGAGCCACGGTCTCGGAAATGGGTCCGCTGCTGTTCAGCCGGCTGCTGAACCTGAATGAAACCCAGGCCGGCGTATTAACCGCGGTGTTCAAGATAGCCGATGACCAAGGGCTATTGCTGCTCGATCTGAAGGACCTGCAGGCAATGCTCCAGTACGCGGCCGACAACGCCAAGCAATTTCAAACCCAGTACGGCAACATCTCAGCCGCCAGCGTGGGAGCAATGCAGCGCGGTTTGTTGGCTCTCGAACAGCAGGGTGGGGCCAAGTTCCTGGGCGAGCCGGCGCTCAACCTCGACGACCTCATCCAAACAGATGCCCAGGGTCACGGCGTGGTCAACATCCTGGCGGCGGACAAACTCATCAACTCGCCCAAGCTTTATGCCACCTTCCTGCTCTGGCTGCTCAGCGAGCTGTTCGAGAAGCTGCCGGAAGTGGGCGATCCGGAAAAACCCAAGCTGGTCTTCTTTTTCGATGAGGCGCACCTTCTTTTTACCGACCTGCCAAAAGTGATCGAAGACAAGGTCCACCAGGTCGTGCGTCTGGTCCGATCCAAGGGCGTAGGTGTTTTCTTCGTCACGCAAAATCCAACCGACGTTCCCGACGGGATCCTGGGCCAACTCGGCAACCGCGTTCAGCACGCGGTGCGTGCGTTTACCCCGAAAGACCAGAAAGCGGTCAAGGCGGCAGCCCAGACCTTTCGCGCCAACCCTGCGCTCAATGTCGAGCAGGTAATTCTGGAGCTGGGAGTGGGTGAAGGGCTGGTGTCTTTTCTGGATCAGAAAGGGACCCCGGCCGTGGTGGAACGCGCCCTGGTTTGCCCACCGCGCAGCCAGATCGGCCCAATCACCCCGGAGCAGCGGCAGCAGATCATGCGCGATTCCCTGGTTGCCGGGGTCTACGAGAACATGGTTGATCGCGAGTCGGCCTACGAGCTCCTCAAAGCCCGCGCTGCCCAGGGTGGCGCCTCGCAACCGTCGTCTTCGCAGCAATCTGGGCAACAGGGGACGCCTTGGTATAGCGATCTGCTGACCATGGGTTCAGGAACTTCCGGCGGACGGCGGGGGGACAGCCTGGCCGAGACCATGGCCAAGAGCGCCGCCCGGACGCTGGGTAGCACCGTAGGGCGGCAGATCGTACGCGGGGTGCTCGGCTCCCTGCTGGGCGGTAGCCGCCGCCGCTAAGCCCCTCCTTGCAGCAAATGTTGTATTCCCATCTACATACATGGTCGATAACCTCAACACGGTTGGGTTTTCGACCCCCCAATCAGTTACCTGCGCGGTGACCTGCGAGCAACATAATTCTGGGCATCGCGTTAGTACAGATCGTGCCGGCCATTCCCCGGCTTCGCTTACCGACCTGGTCGGACAAGCAAGGAGCAACCTTATGCGTGCCATTCGATCGATTCGAACTCTGTTCCTAGCACTATTGGTTTCTCTGGTGCCCGCCTCGTCGTTTGCGGGCGTCTTCCTTTCCGTCACCATCGCACCACCCGTATTGCCCGTGTACGCGCAGCCTGTCTGCCCTGGGGATGGATATCTGTGGACCCCGGGCTATTGGGCCTATGGCGATGCGGGCTACTACTGGGTGCCGGGAACCTGGGTGCTTGCGCCCCGGCCTGGATTCCTCTGGACTCCCGGCTACTGGGGTTGGGGTAGCGGAGTCTACCTCTGGCATGGCGGTTACTGGGGCCCTCACGTCGGATTTTACGGCGGGGTGAACTATGGCTTCGGCTATGGCGGCGTAGGCTTCTTTGGCGGCCGTTGGGAAGGTGGACATTTCGCCTATAACACCGCTGTGCTGCACGTAAACACGACGATCGTCCACAACACGTACGTCGACAGAACCGTGATTCGCAATACGACCGTGATCAACCGCACCAGCTTCAATGGACCGAACGGCATTAATGCCCGGCCCAACGGTCAGGAGATGGCGGCTATGCGTGAACAGCACGTGCAGCCGACGTCCGAACAGACCTCTCACGAGCACTTTGCCAGCACCAACCGGGCCAACTTCGCGTCCGTCAATGGCGGAAGGCCGGCCAACGCGGCCGTAAGCCGCCCGATGACCAACGCGAATGTCGCTCACACCGCGATGAACAACAACAACAACCGGCCGGCCTACAACGCGAACGCCAACCGTCCGGCTTACAACAACAATGCCTACAAGGCCCCCGCCAACAATGCGCCGCATAACCAAGAGCCGGTTCATCAGGGTGGGAACCAACAACCGCACGAATCCCATCCCAGCGGAGGCGGCGGCGAACACGAACGCCGCTAACCTCTCACCTAAGCCAAGACGGCTCGCGGCAGTTGCCGCGAGCCGTTTCTTTTGGGGCTAGGGCTTGGTCAAGAAGCAACGCAGATCTCTCCACTACGCTGCGCTCCGGTCGAGATGACAAATTTGTTTGAGAAGGCTGGGTATCGTTTTCAGGATGAATTGTCGAGATGACGAGTTTGTTTGGGAACGCTAGTATCGTTCCCAAAATGAATTGTCATCTCGACCGAAGCGTAGCGCAGTGGAGAGATCTGCGTTGCTTCGCCCTACCCCTACTTTCCCCCCAACTCCTGCAGCAAAAACGCGTAGTCCAGCGCGATCTCCTTCAAATAGTCATAGCGTCCGGAGGCGCCCCCATGTCCCGCGCTCATGTTGGTCTCGAGCAGCAACACATTCTCATCCGATTTCAGCGTACGCAATTTGGCAACATATTTAGCCGGCTCCCAGTACATCACCTGGCTGTCGTTTAACGACGTCTTCACCAGCATCGCCGGATAGGCTTTTCGCTCCAGGTTGTCGTAGGGCGAGTATTGCAGCATGTAGGCAAAAGCCTCCGCCTGGTTAGGATCTCCCCACTCTTCATACTCGGCAATGGTCAGGGGCAGGGTGGGATCGAGCATGGTGTTCATCACGTCGACGAAGGGTACGTGGGAGAGAACAGCGCGGTAGAGATCGGGCCGCATGTTGGCTACGGCACCCATCAGCAGGCCACCCGCACTGCCGCCTTCCATAGCAACGCGACGCGGGTCTCCATAGCCATGGGCCGTCAGATATTCCGTCACCGCGACGAAGTCCGTGAAGGTGTTCATTTTCTGCATCAGCCGCCCGGCATCGTGCCACGGCTTGCCCATATCGCCGCCGCCGCGAATATGCGCGTACGCGAGCACAAACCCACGGTCAAGCAAGCTGAGACGATTGGAACTGAAGCCCACGGGAAGGGAATAACCGTAAGAGCCATAGCCATAGATGTAGAGAGGGTTTTTGCCCTCTTCTTTCTTGTCCTTGCGGTAAACGATCGAAACCGGAATCCCCGTCCCATCCGGGGCGGTGGCGAACAGACGCTCCGATTGGTAAAGGGAGCGATCGAATCCACCGGGCACTTCCAGCTCTTTCAGCAACTTCGATTGGTTGGTCTTTACGTTGTATTCGTAGACCGATGTCGGCGAAACGAGGGACTGATATCCATAACGAAAGGTGTCGGTTACAAATTCGCGGTTGACGTGGGGATGGGCACTGTACGTGGGCTCGGGAAAGGCAATCCGGGGCGAGGGTCCGGCAAAGGCACCCTGGTTGTCGAAAAACCTCACCTGCAAATGCGGTAGGCCATTGGAGCGTTCGACCACCACGGCGAAGGACTGAAAGAGTTCCAGGTCTTCCAGCATCACGTCTTCGCGATGGGCAATCAACTCGCGCCAGTGTGCGCGGCCAGGGGTGGCCAGCGGGGCAGTGACCACGCGAAACGTTCTTGCCGTGTCGTTCACGCGAATGTACCAGAGTCCGTCGCGGTGGTCCGCAGAGTACTCGATGTTTTCGCTACGTGGCTCGATCAACGTCCATTGTCCTTGCGGATCGTCCGCGGGGAGAAACTGCTCCTCGCTGGTGGTGTGGCTGGCGCTCTCGAGCACGATGTACTTGTCGTCGCGCGTGCGGCCGGCGCCCACGTTAAAGCGTTCATCGGCTTCCTCGTAGACCAGAGCATCCTCAGACTGAGGACTCCCCACCGTGTGCCGGAAAAGCTGGAACTGCCGCTTGGTTTCTTCGTCTTCCACGGTATAGAAAAGCGTCCGGTTGTCAGCGGTCCACACCACCGATCCAACGCGCTGCGCCTGGTCAGGGAGCACTTCGCCGGTTCTCAGGTCCTTGATATGCAGGTTGTATTGCCGGAAGCCCGTGGTGTCCGTCGAATAGGCCAGCAGGTGGCCATCGTCGGAGACGGTGAGGGCGCCCAGCGCCATGAACTCCTCACCGATTGCCAGCTGGTTCATGTCGAGCATGATCTCTTCGCCGGCATCGAGGGATCCGTGTTTGCGGCAGTAGATGGGATATTGTGCGCCCTGCTCGGTGCGCGAGTAGTAGAAATAGTTGCCATCCCGAAAGGGCACCGAGACATCGGTCTCTTTGATGTGACTGATCATCTCTTTGTAGAGGGTGCCTTGCAGCTCTTCTGTGGGCTTCATGACGGCCCTGGTATAGGCATTCTCTTGTTCCAGAAATGCGATCACTTCGGGGCTGGTCTTGTCGCGAAGCCATGCGTAGTCGTCGACCAACTGGTGGCCGTGGAGGGTGTTTACAGTTTCCTGCCGGCGGGCAGTCGGTGGTTGAATAACGGTCGGAGAAGCCATATATATCAAAGATATAGGAAGAAGTACTGCATTAGGTCATAAGCCGGGCTCGCTCCCGGCCGGGTTGGTGCATCCTAGCTAGTGAGGAGTAAGCACATGAATTTTCCCCCGATTTACGGTAAGAAAACCACGGCCTTGGCTGGCGCCTTGCTGCTTTGTGGGAGCATGGGGCTGGCCCAGATGAGCCAACCCTCCACCGGGCCGGCTGGGCAGACCCCCGGCCAGAATAACCCCGCGATGGACCCCCAAATGAACGGGATGCAGGGGCAAGCCTCTCCTATGGATAAGATGTTTGTCGCGAAGGCGATGCAGGGTGGCATGGCAGAGGTTCAGCTGGGTCAACTGACGCTGCAGAAGAGCAATGACGATCAGGTGAAGCAGTTCGCCCAGCACATGATAGACGACCATACCAGGATGATCGATCAGATGAAGCCCGTGGCCCAGCAACTGGGCGTCGCTGTTCCCAACAAAATCTCAAAGAATGACAACAAGACCTTAGCCAGGCTGGAGGGGCTCTCCGGATCGGCCTACGATCAGGCTTACATCCAGGACATGGTGAAAGACCATAAACAGGACCTCAGTGACTTTCAGACCGAAGCGTCTTCCGGTCAGGACCAGACCGCGAAGGATGCGGCGAACCAGGGTAGCCGGATCATTTCCCAGCATCTGCAAATGATCGAGCAGATAGCGAAAGACCGGAACGTGGCCATGGCCAGCAAGTAAACTTGTTGCCCGATTCATAGAGTGCCCGCCTCCCGGCTAGTCCCCGGCGGCGGGCACAACTGTGTCTGAGTACAATGGGGCAATGCGTAAATGCCTGCTCGCGCTCTCCTTGCTTCTTCTCGCCTGGTCCAGTCTGATTTTGGCGGAGCGCGTGCAGGATCTGCCGAAACCCACGAATTATGTTAGTGACTTTGCCCGTGTATTATCCCCGGGGACCCAGGCTTCTCTGAATGCGTTGTGCGCGCAACTGGACCGCTTGGCCCACGCGCAGATTGCCGTAGTCACCGTCAAGTCGCTCGACGGCGAACCCATCGAGAATTTCGCCACCGCGCTTGAAGATAAGTGGAAGGTAGGAAAGAAGGGCACGGACCGCGGCCTGCTTCTGATCCTTGCTACCGACGATCGCCAGTATCGCACCGAGGTCGGATATGGCCTCGAGGGTATTCTGCCCGATGGCCGGGTGGGTGATATCGGCAGAGCGATGGTGCCCTATCTGCAGCAGAACAACTATGACGGTGCGGTGACCATGGCCGTACGTCAGATGGCGGGGATTATTGCTGCGGACGCCGGAGTCACTCTTACTGCGGGGGTTCGACCTACCTATGCTCCAGCGCCCCAGGCGCGGCCCCTCACGCTGGGGGAGGTAGTTGTGCTGGGCATTGTGCTGTTGCTGGTGATCTTCTTCCTCGCGCGCTTTGGCGGTTCCGGTCTGCTCGGCTTCCTGATTGGTATGTTCATGGGGGGTGGTGGCGGCGGTGGCTGGGGCGGCAGGGGTGGCGGCGGTGGTTGGGGCGGAGGCGGCGGATTTGGGGGCGGCGGCGACGGAGGCGGCTTCGGCGGGTTTGGTGGTGGTAGTTCTGGCGGCGGTGGGGCCTCAGGCAGTTGGTAAAAAATTTAAAGCAGAGCAGGATAAGGAGAACTATTTAGATGAGACGCGGGCTTTGGATAGCAATCGCGGCGTTGGTGGTCGTATTCCTGGCGGTGCTGCTGGTTTTCGGCAGTTATGTAAGCGCAAAGAATCAGATGGTGCAAAAGAGGGAGACGATCACTTCCTCCTGGGCTGAAGTGAACAATCAACTGCAACGGCGCGCGGATCTGATCCCCAACCTGGTGGAAACGGTGAAGGGATATGCCAAGCAGGAGACCACGGTATTCGGCGATATCGCCAATGCGCGGGCCGGTCTACTGAATGCGCATGGGGATCCGAAAGCCACGATCCAGGCCAACGGGCAGCTGGATGGCGCTCTCGGACGGCTGCTGGCATTGTCGGAGAATTATCCCGAACTGAAGTCCAATGCGAATTTTCAGCGCCTTTCCGATGAGCTGGCGGGCACGGAAAACCGCATCAGCGTGGCGAGGATGCGCTACAACACGAATATTCAGGACTACAACACCTTTATCCAGCAGTTTCCCAACAGCATCTGGGCAGGTATGGCCGGCTTCGCGGTCAACAACGACTACTTCAAGGCAAGTCCTGGTGCGCAAAACGTACCCAAAGTGAGCTTCTAGGCAGATCTCTCAGGGCCCGGGACGACAATCCTGGGCTTGGAGTCTCTATGAACTCTGCACTTTAACTCCAGAATTTGAGACGTCCGAGGGGCGCACCGCAGATCCCTCCACTACGCTCCGGTCGGGATGACAATTTTGTTTGGAAACGCTAAGTATAGTTTCCAAGATGAATTGTCATCCCGACCGGAGCGTAGCGTAGTGGAGGGATCTGCGGTGCGCCCCTCGGACGTCTCAAATTCTGGTGGAGAAGTGCTCTTTCAGACGAAGCACAACCCAGGCTGCCCTCTTCGCTGGGTAGCGAAGAGGGTCAACCGTTTGGATCAAAAGAGGAAGGCTTTGCTAGGCGCGTGCAAAGGACGCTACTGCGCTCGCTTCGTCGTCCTTGACGTCGAAAACGGTATAGAGCTTGGTAATTTGCAGCAGGTCGTGCACCTTCTTGGTGAGATTGAGCAGCTTGAGATCTCCGCCTTGATTGCGGACAGTCGTAAAAGCGCTGACCAACTCACCAATTCCCGAGCTGTCGATATACGTCACGTCGCCCAGATTCAGCAGGATCTGCTTGGAACCTTTGCTGAGGAGATCCCGCACGGCATCGCGCAGTTGCACACTGCCTTCTCCCAGGGTAATGCGGCCGCTGCAATCCATAATGGTGATCCCGTCCACCTGACGGGTCTTGATTTTCATGCTCACGAATACTCCTCCTTAGATAGCGGAACGGGCGGTTCCTAGATGTTTGATGAGGGTAAGTTCAGTGCCGGGCTGCAATTGTCGAAAGTGTACCTCATCCATGAACGAGCGAATGAGAAAGATACCTCGTCCTGAGCCGCGCAGCAAGTTCTCCGGTGCCAGGGGGTCGGGCAGCGTCTCCGGATTCAAGCCTTTTCCCTGATCGGCGATGCGAATCACCAGCGAATCCGCGGTCTGTTCAAAGGAAGCGGTGATGCGTTTCTCAGGGTCGTACGCGTTGCCGTGGAGAACCGCATTTACCGCGGCTTCGCGGACCGCCATGGCGACGCGATAAATCTCGTCTTCTTCCAGGCCGGCCTTCCTGGCCATTTCTTCCGCGGTTTGCTCTACGCGATTGACGCTGTCAAGCGAGGACTCAAGTGTGTAGGTAACCGTGCTCGGTTGTGATCCGCCCAATTGCCTGAACCTCGTGTGACGCAAGTTTGCTTGGCCTGCAGCCTCATGTCAAGGCACATCAGTGCTGAGCAGCCCGGCTAAATCAGTTCGTACCCCGCAAAAAAGTAACCGATCTCGAAGGCCGCCGTGTCCTCGGCGTCCGAGCCGTGGATCGCGTTCTCTTCAATGGAGGAGGCGAACTGCTTGCGAATGGTGCCTGCGGCCGCATCGGCCGGGTTGGTGGCACCCATCAGTGTGCGCAAGTCGGCAATCGCGTTTTCCTTCTCGAGCACCATGGCGATGATGGAGCCGGAGGACATAAAGCTCGTCAGCGAGTCGAAGAAAGGCCGCTTGGCGTGCACCGCGTAGAAGCCCTGGGCCTGCACCTTGGAGAGAAACATCTTCTTGATGGCGACGATTTTGAAGCCCGCCTTTTCGATCTCCGCCAGGATCGCGGCGGAGTAGCTCTTGCGGACCGCGTCGGGCTTGATGATGCTGAACGTGCGTTGCATGGGTAATACTCCTGGCATCTTATTTCCCGATGACCTTGGCTAATGTTTCGCCGATTGCGGCGGGGGATTGCACCACGTGGATGCCGGCGGCAGTAAGCGCCTTCATCTTGTCGGCCGCAGTGCCCTGGCCGCCGGAGATAATGGCCCCGGCGTGGCCCATGCGGCGCCCCGGAGGTGCGGTCTGGCCGGCGATGAATCCGACGACTGGCTTCTTCACATGCGCCTTGACGTAAGCGGCCGCCGCCTCTTCCGCCGTGCCTCCGATTTCGCCGATCAGAATGATCGACTCCGTCTGCGGGTCCTCATTGAGCAGTTTGAGCGCGTCGACGTGGGTGGTGCCGATGATCGGATCACCGCCGATGCCAATGGCCGTGGACTGGCCGATCCCTCGCTGGCTTAGCTGATAGACGGCTTCGTAGGTCAGGGTGCCGGAGCGGGAGACGATGCCCACGCTGCCCTGCTTGTGGATACGGCCGGGCATGATGCCGATCTTGGCCTTTCCGGGAGAGATCACGCCAGGACAATTGGGCCCGATGAGCCTGGATTTAGATACGCTCAGCACACTCCACACCTTGACCATGTCGTTGGTCGGGATTCCCTCGGTGATGCAGATAATCAGCGGCAGACCCGCGTCTTCGGCTTCCAGGATGGCATCCGCGGCAAACGGCGGCGGCACAAAAATGACGGTGGCATTGGCCCCCGTCTTCTCCACTGCCTGGGCTACGGTGTCGAAGACCGGCCAACCCTCATGCACGGTCCCTCCCTTGCCCGGCGTCACTCCGCCCACTACTTTGGTCCCATACTCAGCGCAGCCCTTGGCGTGGAAGGTGCCTTCCTTGCCCGTAATCCCCTGCACGATGAGCCGCGTATTTTCGTCCACTAACACCGACATAGATTGCTCCAGCTCACTTGGTTAAAGCCTTCTCTTTAGCCGCCGCCACCACCTTGGCTGCCGCGTCCTGCATGGTCTCTCCGATGATGAAGTTGAGGCCCGAGTTCTTCAGAATCTCGCGGCCCTGCTCCACATTGGTTCCTTCCAGGCGAAGGACCACTGGGACTTGCACGTTGGTCTTTTTGGCCGCTTCTACGACGCCATGGGCCAGGGTATCGACCCGCAGAATGCCGCCGAAAATGTTGATGAAAACGGCCTGCACGTTCCGGTCGGAGAGCAGTATCTCGAACGCGTGCTCGATTTGCTGCTGGTTGGCGCCGCCGCCCACGTCCAGAAAGTTTGCCGGCGAGCCACCGGCGTACTGAATGATGTCCATGGTGGCCATGGCCAAGCCGGCGCCGTTCACCATGCAAGCGATGTTGCCGTCGAGCTTGATGTAGTTCAGCGCGTACTTTGAGGCTTCCACTTCCAACGGATCCTCTTCCGCCGTGTCGCGCAGTTCCTTCACTTCCTTATGGCGGAACATGGCGTTGTCGTCAAAATTGATCTTGCAGTCGAGGGCCAGCAGGCGGTCGTCGGTGGTGGTGATGAAGGGATTGATCTCGAGCAGGGAAGCATCCGTTTCGAGAAAGACTTTGTAGAGGCCGGTCATGAACCTGACCGCGTCGTTAATCTGGGTTGGCTTGAGGCCCAGTGCGAACGCGAGCTTGCGGGCCTGGTAAGGCTGGAAACCAACTTTGGGGTCGATGTAAGCCTTGAAAATCGCGTCGGGATCCTTCGCCGCCACTTCTTCGATTTCCATGCCACCCGCCTGTGAGGCCATGAAGACCAGCTTGGCGGCAGCGCGGTCGAGCACGATGCCCAGGTATAGTTCGCGGGCGATAGGCGACATCTCTTCGATCAGCAGACGTTGCACCTTCTGGCCCTCGGGTCCGGTCTGGTGGGTAACCAGCTGCATACCGAGAATCTGGGTGCTATATTCCTCAGCCTGTGCCAGGGTCTTGGCCACCTTGACGCCGCCGCCCTTGCCCCGGCCTCCGGCATGGATCTGCGCCTTGACCACGACGCCCTTGGCGCCGCCGCTAAACAGCCGTCGTGCCACATCCAGCGATTCTTCAAGCGTATTCGCCACTTCACCCTTGGGAACGGCCACGCCATACCGCTCAAGGATGTCTTTTGCCTGATACTCGTGAATTTTCATTCGTTTGGTCTTCGGACAGAACTTCCATACTAAAGGGGATTGGCCCCGAGGGCAAAAAAGGCCGCCCCTCCGGAGTCTGTGTGATAGCAGAAGGAGGGAATCGACGGGTGCCCAGCGATCGCTTTCGCTGCGTCCGCTCGCAGATCCAACAACGGGTCTCCCTATGTCGTTGTCATGAGGGAACATCTGAAAGACAAACACGTCCGTTTTAGGCTCGGCGACAAGCTTTTTGCTTTGTATCAGGGCACGACTTTAGTCGTGCCGTAGAGGCGTAAAAGAGAGCGGGCTTTAGCCCCTGCGGGTGTTTCCATTGGAAATTCGTGCAGATTGTACGATGGCAGGGGCTAAAGCCCTGACCATTTTGGCCGTTGGGTGGCACGACTGAAGTCGTGCCCTGATACGAAGCAAAAAAAGCCCCATGTGAGATCTCAGTCGTCTCAAGGCTTCCTCCTTTAGCCCCTGGCCGGCCAATGCTCTACGATGGAAAAACCAATGCCTGAACTACCAGCGCTGCTAAAACACGTGGCCGAGGATCACGGCACCCTCACCCAACAACAGGGATACGCGGCGCTCCGGGAAATTCTCGAAGGCGATGCCACCGATGTGCAAATCGCCGCGCTTTTGACCGCGATTGCGACCCGCGGACCGACCGTAGAAGAATTATCCGGTTTCGTCCAGGCGATGCGCGCGATGAGTCGTCCCGTCCCTCTGAGCGACGCGGAAAGAGAACAACTGGTAGACACCTGCGGTACCGGCAGCGATGGCCAGGGGACCTTCAATATATCGACGGCGGCCGCTCTGGTGGCGGCCGCGGCGCGGGTCAAGATCGCGAAGCACGGCAACCGGGGTGTCACCTCCAAGTGCGGTTCAGCCGACGTGCTGGAGGCCCTGGGCATTCCAGTCCAGTTGGAACCGGAGAGGGCGGCCGAGTGTCTGCGCCAGACCGGCTTCATGTTTCTCTACGCGCCGGCGATGCACCCCGCTTTGAAGCGGGTCCAACCGGTTCGCCGCGCGCTCGGTTTCCGCACCATCTTCAACCTGGCCGGCCCGCTCGCCAATCCCGCCGGAGCCAAAGCACAAGTCGTCGGAGTTTTTGGCGGAGTGGATCTGGTGGCCGACAGCCTGGCTCGGCTGGGCGTACGGCATGCATTCGTGGTCCATGGACGAGATGGACTGGACGAACTCACCCTGAACGGAGTAAGCGAAGTAGCCGAGGTTCGGGACCATACCGTCCGCAACTTCACCCTGGAAGCGGGCGATGCGGGTCTGGAGCAGGCCCCGCTGAGCGCCCTGGCCGGGTGTGACGCGGCCGGGAACGCCGCACTGATCAACGGCATTCTAGAGGGGAAACCCGGGGCGCCGCGCGACGTGGTTCTGCTGAACGCAGCCGCGGCTTTGGTTATCGCGGGCATCGCGATCGATTTTGCCGAGGGTGTCCGCATCGCCGCCGGCGCGATAGACTCAGGTGCTGGTCTGCGGCTGCTGGGGCAGCTGCGTAAATTTGCCGGCCAGCCGTAAGGGAGCCTGAACTATGCCAATCCGACTGCAACCCGTTGCTGTCCTGCTTTTGCTCGCGGCCGCAGCCGTTCCTGGCCACGCGCAGCAGATCGTGGTCAGCAAAGACAACCGGACCATCGCCGTCACCACTAGCGCCGACGCCAGCGCCAATGCGGATACCGTAACCGTCCAGATTGGCTTCATTGCCTATGGGACAGATCAGGAATCGGCCTATGCCCTGGGTTCGAAGACCTCCAATGCCATCGCCGCAGCGCTGAAGGCGGCCGAGATCCCGCAGGATGCCATCCAGAGCGAGTCGCAGAGCATCGCGCCGGTGCAGCAGTACGGCAATCAGGACTGGACCCCGGAGGAGAAAGTCACGCGCAAGTTCCAGGTGCAGCAGAGCTGGAGCGTGAAAACCGCCGCCGGGAACGGCGCCAAGGTCCTGGATGTCGCGGTCAAGGCGGGTGCCAATCAAAGCGGGCAGATGTCCTGGAGCGTGGCTGACCAGGATGGCCTGCAGGCGAAGGCCGCGAAGATGGCACTGGACCGGGCCCGGCAGATCGCGCAGCAAATGGCCGCAGGGCTGAACGCCACCCTGGGTCCACTGGTGTATGCCAGCAATGAGGCTCCGGCCCGTGAGCCTCAGCCGCTCATGCGTGCCCAGGCCATGATGGCCGCTCCTGCACCAGCGCCCAAAGAGGTTGCGCCGCTCAGCGTCAGCGCGCCCAAGGTAACCGCCTCCGCGACGGTGTACGCAGTGTTCTCGATTCAATAGCATCGTATGCTGGACGTAAGGACGTTAACCCATGGCGAGATATGAGTATCGCGAGTTGAAACCGAGCGCAGAAGCCGAGGACCTCTATCGGCGATGGCTGTGCCATCTGGATGAAGAGTTCACCCGTCATAAAGAGTCCCGGCTGCGGGGAGAAATCGTCCGCGACGCCCTTCACCAGATCTACCTGGGCCGCCCCCACGGCGGCAAGCTCAACACTTCGCTGATTTCGGAATTGCCCGGGAACGTCCTGCAGGTCTCTCTAGACCCGTCCAACGTGACTCTTGAGCCGGAGTACTACGGCGACATCGATAAGGAAAAATATTGCGAGCGCAAGCCGTTGATCTATTTCTGGCAAATGTTCGATCGTTCGGCGCTGGGATTGAATCACTGGCTCGGCTTTCGCTTCCGCAAGATGCTCGCCAAACACATCTTCAAACACGTAGGCAAGAACGTGAAGATCTTCCACGGGGTTGAGTTCAGTTTCGGTTACAACCTGACGGTGGAAGACGACTGCACGATCCATAAATTCGTGATGTTGGACGACCGCGGAGAACTCATCATCCGCAAAGGAACATCCATTTCCGACTACGCAGCGGTCTACTCGCATTGGCACAAGGCATCGGACTATTACGACATTGAGAACCGCACTACCGAGATTGGCGCCGGCACCCGCCTTACCTATCACTCGTCGGTAATGGCTGGGGTCAAGGTGGGCGAGGACGCCATGTTAGGTGCAATGGGCGTCGCCACCCATGACATACCACCGCATTCCATCTGGGGAGGAGTACCGGCGCGCGAGATCAAAGCCAGAAAACCGGGCCAGGAAGTCGTTCAGGGCGAAGATAGCAAACGCACTTAGCTGTGGCCGCCGTGCTACCATCAGGCTCGAAATGGGAACTCCTGAGATCGTTCTGGGGATTTGTGAATTTGTAGTGTTGCTGTTCGCGCTGAGTCTGCACGAGTCGGCGCACGGATGGATGGCTTCGCGGTTGGGCGACCAAACCGCACGCATGCTGGGCCGCATTACTCTTAACCCGATCAAGCACATCGATCCCATGGGCACGATCCTGCTGCCCCTGGTAGCGATGGTGACCCACATCCCCCTGATTGGCTGGGCCAAACCAACGCCGGTCAATACCCGCAACTTCAAAAATTTTGTCCGCGACGATATCCTCACCACGCTCGCTGGTCCGGTCAGCAATGTCATTGGGTCGGTCGTTTCGTTGCTGGTCCTGATCGTCATCGCCAAGACGTCGCCGATTGGCTCGCTCTGCGTGCGCTCGGTTGCCATGCGCGGCATAAGTGGTCTCGATCCGCAACTTCTGGCTGCGAGTCCGGTGGCCTATCCGCTGTCCCTGATTTTTTATATCGGCATGCTGCTGAATCTATTTCTGGCCGCATTTAATTTGCTTCCGCTGCCGCCGCTGGACGGTAGCCACATCTTCCGCCACATGCTTCCCTTTCGCTGGCTGCCGGTCTACGACCGCCTGGGCATCCTGAGCCTCTTCCTGATGTTGTTCTTCGGTGGCCGCGTCACCATGGCAATGGTGAATCCCGTGCTTGGGTTCTTCCGCGTTTTGCTGCTCTCGATTTGAAGGATTTCCGTACAATCGAGCCAGTGAATCAAGATTCGAATCGATCCCATCTCAAGCGTGTGCTGAGCGGCATGCGCCCTACCGGCAAACTGCATCTCGGCAACTACATGGGCGCCCTTTACAACTGGGTCCGCCTGCAGAACGATTACAACTGCTACTTTTTTGTCGCCGATTGGCACGCCCTGACCACCGATTACGCTGACACCTCGAACCTGCGCCAAAACACGGAGGATGTTGCGCTCGATTGGCTGGCGGCGGGCCTGGACCCGGAGCGCTGCGTCCTCTTTGTGCAATCCCTGGTGCCCCAGCACGCAGAGTTGCACCTGCTGCTTTCAATGATCATGCCCCTCGGTTGGCTGGAGCGGGTACCGACCTACAAAGAGCAACAGTTGCAAATGGGTGACAGGGATCTGACCACTTATGGCTTCCTTGGATATCCATTGTTGATGGCAACGGATATCCTGATCTATCAGGCGGATTTTGTGCCTGTAGGGCAGGACCAGGTGGCGCACGTGGAAGTTACCCGCGAAGTAGCCCGGCGATTCAACCATTTCTATCCCGGCCCAACCGAGATTCTGCCCGAACCACAGGTGCTGCTGACCCCGTCGCCCAAGCTGCCCGGCACCGACGGCCGGAAGATGTCCAAGAGCTACGGAAACACCATCCTGCTCACGGATCCGGAGCCGGTGGTGCGGCAGAAGCTGAAGACCATGGTGACTGATCCGGCGCGGGTACGGCGGAGCGACCCCGGCGACCCCGATGTATGCCCGGTAGGCGATTTGCACAAGGTCTTTTCCAGCCCGGCCACGCTGGAGAAGGTGTATGCCGGATGCCGATCGGCAGGCATCGGCTGCATCGAATGCAAAGGCTGGGCCGCGGACGCGATCGTGGCCGAACTGGAGCCGATGCAGCAGCGCCGCAGGCAATATGAGGACCAGCCGCGCCTGGTCCATGACATTCTGCACAGTGGCTCCGAACTGGCTCGGGCCCGGGCGGAAGAAACCATGGGGCAGGTGAGGGAAGCAATGCACCTGGTGCAGCCCGAGTACGGAGAGCGCGCGCAATGAGCGAGGAATCGCAGGCCAAAAAGCGGGAGGCTGCGGAGAGCGCATCTCCTTACAGCGTCAGCGTCGGAGCTGTCTACGACGGGCCGCTTGACCTGCTGCTTGACCTGATCCGTAAGCAGGACATTGATATCTATGACATCCCCATTGGCAAGATCACGGCCCAGTTTCTGGCCTACGTGGAGGGTCTGAAGCAGACCGAGGTAGATGCAGCGGCGGACTTCATCTACGTGGCTTCGTTGCTCATCCACATCAAGAGCCGCATGCTGCTTCCCCGTACCGCAGCCGAGGGAGCCGAAGGCGACCAGGAAGATCCCCGGCGTGAGCTGGTCGAGCGGCTGCTCGAGCACGAGCGGTTTAAGAACGCAGCCCAGATGCTGCTGCAGAAGCAACAGATCGAAGCCGCCACCTGGACCAACCCGGCGATCCGCCAATTCAGCCATGAAGAGGGATCCGAGCCTGAGATCGCGGCTGACACGGTTGATCTGGTGCGGGTTTTCCGGGAAATTTTGGACCGCGCCCGGCAGAGGCCGGTGCTGGACGTCGACGAGGAAGCTGTGACCGTCTCCCAGATGCTCGACTACGTTCGCCGGCGCCTGATCATGGAAGACCGGCCGGTGTCCCTGAGCAGTCTGCTGCGAAATACCCGCTCCGAGCGGGCGCTCATCTGCATGTTTCTGGCTCTACTTGAGCTCGTGCGCCTGCAGGCTGTCCTGCTCAGGCAGGATAACAATTTCAGCGAGGTCTACATCAAGAAACACCCATCCTTCGAGACCGTCGTGAACCAGGGCCTGCTACAAGCCACTGACGACTGGCGCTAGCACGACACCTCGGATGGCACCTCAGATCTCTCCACTTCGCTACGCTTCGGTCGAGATGACAAGTTTGTTTGGGAGCGTAAAGTCTCGTTTCCAAGATGAATTGTCATCTCGACCGAAGCGTAGCGGAGTGGAGAGATCTGCGGTTCAGCGGGACCCGTCCTGGAAATGTTTTCGGGCCTCGCCCAGGGGTCTCCGAAGAAGAGGCAATGACATTTGACCGGCAACCGCCTGCTGTTGTCGCAGTCTTAAAGTCCAATTAGCAGAACTTTAACATTGCGGGGTGCCACAATTCACACTGGCAACCGATGCACTTTGGTACTGTGCGAACACCTGTAGTGTGGAGTGTGCGCGCGTGAACGAAGGAACGTCTGCAGTTATGGCCGCCCCTGGCAAGAGCTCTCTTCTAGAAGAAAAAATGAACAAAAAACAGGGCAAGGTCCCGATGATCATCTTCGGGATTGTCCTGGTCGGCGGCATCGGTTGGGCGGCTTCCCAACTGCTCGGTGACCTCTTCGCAAACGGCCGGACTGCCTCGGCGATGGCCTATTTTCTGCTGGCGATTGCCTTGCTGATCGCCCTTGGATTTGAATTCGTCAACGGCTTTCACGATACGGCCAATGCGGTGGCGACGGTCATCTACACCCATTCGCTTGAACCTCATATAGCCGTGATGTGGTCGGGCATGTGGAACCTGATCGGGGTGCTGCTCTCCTCGGGCGCGGTGGCCTTTGCGGTCGTTTCTCTGCTGCCGGTCGAACTCATCCTCAAGGTTGGATCAGGCGCTGGATTCGCCATGGTCTTCGCGCTACTGGTCTCGGCTATCCTCTGGAACCTGAGTACCTGGTGGTACGGGCTGCCGGCCTCCAGCTCGCATACCCTCATCGGTTCGATCATCGGCGTAGGGGTGGCTAACCAGTTGATGTCGGGCTCAACCGGAACCTCAGGCGTTGACTGGTCGCAGGTCGGAACGGTCTTCCGGGCGCTGTTGATTTCGCCCGTCGTCGGGTTCGTCTTTGCTGCTCTGCTGTTGCTGCTGATCAAGGTTGTGATCAAAGATCCGCGGCTTTTCGAGGCGCCTAAAGGAGACGCCCCTCCGCCATTCTGGATTCGCGGCCTGCTGGTTCTGACCTGCACCGGCGTGAGTTTTGCTCATGGTTCCAATGACGGCCAGAAGGGCATGGGACTCATCATGCTGATCCTGATCGGCACCGTGCCTACCGCGTATGCTCTTAATCACGCCGTCGGCTACAGCCAGGTACAGGATTTTGTTGCGGTATCGGAGCAGGCGGTCGGGGCACTCACCCCCTTTGTGGATCCGAATGCAGTCATGGACGATCCGCGCGCCGATTTGACCGAATATCTTCAGACCAAGAAAGAAACACCAACCACCATTTTGGCGGAACGGCAGATGATCCTCGAGATCGAGCATGAGGTTCACCAGTACAAGACGCTGAAGGGTGTGCCGGCGAGCCAGCAGTCAAACGTGCGCAACGACATGTACCTCTCGAGCGAGGCTCTTCGCCTTTTCGCCAAGTCAAAGAAACCGGCGTTTAACGCGGAGCAAGCGGCGATCATGGCCAACTACAAGAAGAAGCTCGATCTTGCCACCAAGTTCATTCCCACCTGGGTTAAGGTCGCGGTGGCGATCGCGCTCGGACTGGGCACGATGGTCGGTTGGAAGCGCATTGTGGTCACGGTGGGCGAGAAGATCGGGAAAACCCACCTCACGTACGCCCAGGGCGCCTCAGCCGAACTGGTCGCGATGTGCACCATTCTTGCAGCGGATATGTACGGCTTACCGGTCAGTACTACCCACGTCCTTTCCTCCGGAGTGGCCGGAACCATGATGGCCAACAAGAGCGGGCTGCAGTGGTCCACCATCCGCAATATTGCGGCCGCGTGGGTCTTTACCTTACCGGTGGCGGCCCTGATGTCTGCGGCCCTTTTCTGGGTGTTTGTGCAATTTGCCCCCAAGGGGTAACAGCCGGCATAGCAAAGACGAGCGGAAAGACAGGTGCTTCGATACTATGAATCGAGGCGCCTGTTCTTTTTGGCGCACGGTCGATCCCCCGATGAGTCTGAAAGCTAAATTAGAAGCCGTGATTTATGCCGCAGAGGAGCCAGTGACCCTGGCTCAGCTTGCAGCCATTTTTGCTGACGAAGTATTGCCGGGATTGGACGAGTCGGCTGCGTCCGGCAGCGAGCCCCTGGTGGCCGCCGAGCAGCCTTCCCTCGAACACGCCCCGGAAGCCGCCGCCCCTGAAGTGGCGGTTACGGAGGCGACCCCGGAGGCCGCAGCTTCCTCGGCCGAAGAGCCCCCCGCTGCCGCCGAACCAGTCGAAGGCGACGAAAAGAAGGCTGCACGCCAGCGGGACCGGCGGATCCGGCAGGCTTTGCAGCCGGTGCTCGATGAACTGATCGCGGACTATATCAACAGCGAGCGAGGTATGGAGATTCGGGAGATCGCCGGTGGATACCGCATGGCCACCAAGCCCGAATATCACGACGCGGTGCGCGGCTTTGTGAAGAGTCTCAAGCCACCCATGAAGCTCTCTTTGCAGGCCCTGGAAACGCTGGCGGTGATTGCCTACAAGCAGCCGGTGACGGCGCCCGAGGTGAGCGAGATCCGGGGAGTCGATTCGGGCGGAGTGCTGGGCGGCCTGATCAGCCGCAAGCTGATCACTACCGCGGGACGAAAGCCGGTAATCGGACGGCCCATTCTCTACAAGACCACGAAGGAGTTCCTGCTCCGCTTTGGGCTGAAAGATGTGAACGATCTGCCCAGCATGGAGGAGTTTGAAAAGATGGCGGGCGAGCTGGCAGAGTCCGAAGCGGAAGGCGAAGCCCAGGACGTGGTCAACCTTGCCTCGGCCGAAGGCGTATCCGAATTGCCGCAAGTAGAAGCAGTCGAGGAGCCGCAAGCGGGGTCCTCTGAAGAAAGCACGGCAGAGCCGCACGCAGAGCAGCAGGTATGACAGAGAGTCCCGAGCGCAACGAGCAGCGGTTGCAGAAGATTGTCGCCGCGGCCGGCATTACATCGCGGCGCAAGGCGGAAGAATTGATTGCCTCCGGCCGGGTGCAGGTGAATGGCCAGAAGGTGACCGAGCTGGGCTCGAAAGCCGATCCTGAGCTTGACCATATCCGTGTGGATGGCAAGCTGCTCAAGAAACCGCAGCAATTCCGCTACTTCATGCTGAACAAACCAAAGGGAGTGGTCACCACGGTTTCCGACCCCGAAGGCCGGCCGACGGTGATGAAGTTTTTCGCCCGCACCGGGGCTCGCGTCTTCCCCGTCGGCCGTTTGGACTACCAGAGTGAAGGCCTGCTGCTGATGACCAACGACGGCGAGCTGGCCAACATTCTGACCAGCGCGGCCTCCAAGGTGGAAAAGACGTATCTGGTGAAAGTGAGCGGCAAACCCACGGAACCACAGCTGGAGCAGCTTCGCCAGGGGGTGATGATCGAACGCGGCCGGCGGGGGGAGCGCGAGGGCCGGGTCATGACCCAACCGGCCAAAATCAGCCTCGTCCGCGATACCGACAATCCCTGGTACGAGGTGGTGTTGACCGAGGGCAAGAACCGCGAAATTCGCAAGATGTTCGAAGAGGTAGGCCATTTTGTCGAGAAGGTACGCCGGGTCGGTTTTGGGCCTCTGGTGCTCGATGTGAAGCCAGGTGAAATGCGCGAGCTCAATGAGGAGGAAGTGACCCAATTGAAGCGCGCGGCACGCCGAAAAGCCGCGACCCCCGAGCCACCCGGGCGGCCGGCCCGGCGCCCCAGAACAGGACCGGCCACGCTGCCCCGGCCACCTCGCAAGCGCATCTCGGCCCGGCGCCCGGCAAGGCGTCCGTAAGCGAATCAAAAGCTGCTTATCCCCATCGAATGGGTGGGAGGATTTATGGAGACAGCAACATTTGGCGCAGGATGCTTCTGGGGAGTCGAGGCGCGCTTTCAGCAACTCCCGGGAGTGATCGAGACCGCTGTGGGATACGAGGGCGGCAAGCTCGACAATCCGACCTACAAGGACGTGTGCACCGATCGCACCGGCCACGCCGAAGTGGTGGAAGTGAAGTTCGATCCAGCAAAGGTGAGCTATCAGCAGTTGCTGAATTTGTTTTTTGAGCTGCACGATCCCACGCAGCTCAACCGCCAGGGCCCGGACTGGGGAGCACAATATCGCAGCGTGATCTTTGTCCACTCGCCGGAGCAGGAGGCGATTGCAAAAGCAACCATCGCCCGTCTGACCGAGCAGAAGGCCTTCAAGAAACCGATCGTTACCCAGGTCGTGCCGCCGCAAACGTTTTGGCGCGCGGAGGAATACCACCAGAAGTATCTGGAGAAGCGCGGCGCGCTCTCCTGCCATATCTGATAGCCGCGCCGGCCCCCTCTATGACGTCATCATCGTGGGAGCCGGCGCCGCCGGCCTGTTCTGCGCCATGCATGCAGGCCGCGGTGGGCGGCGTGTCCTCCTGTTGGAACACGCCAACCGCATTGGCAAGAAGATCCTGATTTCCGGGGGAGGCCGCTGCAACTTCACCAACCTGCATACCACCTCTGAAAACTTCCTCTCCGCCAATCCTCACTTTGCCAAGTCCGCGCTGGCCCGTTACACCCCGGCTGATTTCGTCCAACTGGTAGAGCAGCATCAGATTCCCTGGCACGAGAAGACGCTGGGGCAGATCTTTTGTGACCGCGCGGCCAGCGACATAGTGAATATGTTGGAGCGCGAGTGCACGGCGGCGAATGTAACCATCCAGGTTGCGACTCCGGTGCGCGAGGTATGTCACCGCGATGGTTTCGATCTACAGACCGACCGCGGCTTGTTCTCGGCGCGATCTCTGGTCATTGCCACCGGTGGTTTGTCGATTCCCAAGATGGGCGCCACCCCCTTTGGCTACCAGATCGCGCAGCAGTTTGGCTTGGCGATCCAAGCCTGCCGGCCCGCGCTGGTCCCGCTTACCTTCGAGTCTGAAGACCTCGCGCACTTCGCCGATCTGGCAGGAGTATCAGCGGAGGTGGTCGCCTCCGCCGGGTCTGGGCGTTTTCGAGAAAAACTTCTCTTTACTCACCGTGGCCTCAGCGGGCCGGCCGTTCTGCAGATCTCTTCTTACTGGCACCCTGGACAAGCCCTGGTGATCGATCTCGCGCCCGGCCACCTCTGGACCAGTGAACTTCGCGCGCGTACTTCGCAGCGTGATTTGGTGAATGCGCGGACCGCGCTCCGCAACGTTCTTTCTCATCGTCTCGCTGACCGCTGGCTGGCGCTCCATCCCCCGGCCGCATGGACCAATCAGGGCATCGAAGAAGCCGAAATCGCGCTCCACCGCTGGACCCTCTTCCCCGCCGGCACGGAAGGCTACGAAAAGGCAGAAGTCACGGCAGGTGGCGTGGACACAGCTGAGCTGAGCGCCCGAACCATGGAAAGCCGCAAGGTTCCGAATCTCTACTTCATCGGTGAAGTTGTCGACGTCACCGGGCATCTCGGCGGCTTTAATTTCCAGTGGGCTTGGGCCTCAGGCGCAGCCGCTGGCCGCGCTCTTGCCAGCAGTTAGCACTGATGCCCCCGAAAAAGTAACCGCAGATCTCCACTCGAATCGCTTCGACGCCTTGATGTCCTACTGTCTAGGTCCAGCCCGGCACTTCGTTCGGGCTTTCCAAGCTAAAACATCAGCTTGAGTGAAAGTTGAATGGCTCGAGGGCCACCCTGGTTGTAAAGAGCGCCAGAGTTGCCGAAGCTCTGGTCGAGCATTTTGGTGGATTGACCGAAAAGCAGGTCAGATAACGACGGGTCGATATACCCGAAATTGGGATGATTGAATACGTTGAACGTCTCCGCCTTGATCTGCATATTCAATCGTTCAGGCAGTCGGACGATTTGCTGCACTGCGAAGTTTCCCTGCACCGCGGGGAAACCTCGAATAAAATTCCGCGGCGCATTTCCCTGGGCGGCGCCAACCGGCAACACGAAGGCCGGATCAGCGTAATTCTGGCCGCCATTGAACATCCGGCCCCCAGGTAGCTGCGGTTCATGCAGGTAAAGCGGGATGCCGGGAACCAGATCTACACCGCTGTAGTAAGGCCTTCCGGTAATTCGGTCGAAAAAGAAATTACCCAGTAGATCGACTGGAAAGGCTGTTCGTGCAATAAGCCGTCCATCCGCTTCCCAGCCTTCCAATATCCTTCTAAAGCTTAGAAAGCGGTGTTGCGCGGGTGCCGATCCCCACGAAGCCGCTGCCTCCAGATTCTGGCGCACATCAAGATTAGAGTTACCGCGTATCAACGGGTACGCAGGGTCGGTCGAACCGTAGTCTGACGAATGACCCCACGTGTAGGATGCCAGCACCTCAATCCCAGGAGACAACGATCGCTGGAACTTCGCCTGCAGCGATTCAAAGCTCGAGGTCACGCCGGAAGGGAAATAGGTTACGTCTCCAAAATCTGGATTCAGCGCGCTGACGTTTCTCCGCTGTTCTTGCAGTAGCCGGCGCCCATTGGCCCCGACGTACGAAACCGTGATGCTTTGATCCTTGCCCAGAGCCTCTTCTACGCCTATGTTCCACTGCCAGCTGTACGGCAGTTGCAGGTGCGGAGAAAATGCAAACGCCTGCTGGTTCGTATAGGGCGCCATCACGGCGGTCGAGAAGTTAATTTGAGATGGCGTCGCCGGTACGGGCGCACCCAGGAAATAGTTGGATGTTGCGAAGCCGATCCCGCTAAAGGCTCTGAGTGCCGGCTGCGTTCCGGTGTCGGAGAACACTCCACCCCCGGCGCGAACGATGAGTTCTCTGCCAGGCTCATCCCTGGCGGCCCAGGCTACTCCCAGGCGAGGTGCGAGGTTAAGCCAACTCGTGTGCCAGAGAGCTGTACCTCGGGGCGCCAGCCGCAAGGTGGAAGGAGCAGCCACATTCCCCAGAACCGTATACGCATCCTGTCCATGCTGCCCTCTCGGGGCGGGGTTCACGTCCCATCGCAGGCCCGCCGATAGACTCAGCCTTTGCGAGATTTTCCATGCATCTTCCGCGAAAGCTGAAAACCTGTTGAACACCGGGTTTGCAGGAGTACTTTTGGTAATCACGAGGTCAGATGCCGAATTCTGAACCATCGAATCCAGCGTGAAGAAGTCTGCCAGAACCGACAACGCGGGAGGCGTTATATGAGCGGATATGTGTTGCTCGTCGATGCCGAATTTAAGCAAATGGTTCCCCGCCTGAACGCCGTATGTATCCCGGAAATTCCACTGGTTGAGCAAGCTGGCGGTTTGATTAGAGTTGCTGTCGCTATCCCCAATGCCGGTGAGGTGAATGTAGGCGTCCGCGCTGGCCGAGCCATAGGATGCAGGGATACCGAGCGCGGCATTTAAGTCGCCCAGGGGCTCCGCGGAACTGTGGCCCCCGTTACCGGAGTAAACATATTCCGGGATCGTGCTGGTACTTGTGTTATTTCTGGCGTAGCCCATCCTGAATTCATTAGTACGATTCGCGGCGAACTGGTTGGTCATTCCATAGGTGAATGTCTGCGTACCGGCTCTATAAGTTGTCACCGAAAAGAGTTGGTTAGCCCGGCCATCGCTCGGGGTATTTCCATACCGAAAGAATGTGGAGAACTTTGGCGAGAACGTGTGGTCCACGCGAATACTCGACGAATTCACACGCGCTGGGAACGCGACGCCACTGACCGTGGCATAGGCCAGCCCTGGCGGCTTGCTGGCTGGATCGAATTGTCCGGGCGGAAAGGTGACAAGTACAGCCGCAATCTCGGCTGGAACATCGGGACAAAGCGAAGCAAAGTAGCCGTAACAAAACGTAGGGCCAAATGGATAGGTTTGTGGTGTTTGTTGATCCACGTAGAGACCTTCAAACGAGAGGAAGAGAAAACTCCGGTCGCGGCCGTCATATATCCTGGGCAGGACGATCGGCGCTCCCAGCGTCGCACCGACATCGTCCTGTTTGTATAACGCCGGGGTATATTCGGTAAACTCCTTACCCCCGTTGACGTTAACCCTGGTAGTCGAAAACCAATCAGAAGCATCGAGAAGGTTGCTACGAAAGTAGTCGTAGAGGCTGCCATGAACCTGGTTCTCTCCCGAGCGTGTCAAGAAAGTAAATTGCCCCCCTGGTGTTCGGCCATACTCGGCGGAGTAGGTTGAGCTGAGAACGCGGAACTCCTCCAGGGCATCCACGGAAATCAGGCTTTGCGTCGTCCCCAGCGCTGTTGAACCGGCGATCGATCCACTTGACCCGGTGTGCGGCGCGCCTGAGGTAAATCCCGGCTGAATATTCGCAGAGACACCATCGACGAAAAACGAGTTGGACTCTGTTTGCTGCCCGTTGACGCTGAACTCCCCCTGGGTTTGTGATCCGGCCTGGGTCGCAGCTTGGGGACTCTGCGTGACAATACCGGGCGTTGCCAGGACAAGGTCTTGAAGCGTTCTTCCGTTCAATGGGATTGTAGAAATCAACTTGCGATTTATGAGTGTACTGACCGACGCATCAGTCCTATTTAGAGTAAGCTCGCTGGCGTCAACATTCACGGTTTCTGTTACCGCGCCCACCTTCATGCGAATCAATAGATTCTTGGTGTCGCCGGCGTCTAGCTTGATTCCATTCACCTGCGTGGTGGCAAAGCCATCCCGCTCTATCTGGAGGGTATAGGCTCCCGGGATGACGCCAGGCAACAGGAACCCGCCCGCCTGGTTGGTTGACGAGTCATTTTCTGTTCCCGTTTGTGTGTTGATGAGCTTCAGTTTCGCGTCGGTGATTCCGGCCTTCGAAGAGTCCTGAACAACGCCCACGACCGTGGCTGCGCTGAACTGGCCCCGGGCGCGGAAGGCCATACATGAAACAAGCAGCACGAAAACCTTGATCCTATAGATACGACGAGAAATAACCATGCTCCTGATATTCACCGGGTTTGAGTCGCGACCTTCTTGCCGTCTGCCGAGTTGCCTAGTCGTGCGGCGAACGCTGCAACTTCCTCGGCCTGCCGTAAAGGAATCGTATCCATGATTGTCTGTAATGATGCATTCAGGTTTTCCTGGCTCGCGGCTCTTCCGCTCGACGTGAAGAACTCCCCCACTTGCCCATTCAGTTCGCGAACCTGGCTCAGGAGCAGGCCCGATCTTTTGGCAAATTGCGTAGGGTCATCTATAGCCATTCCTTCCGTCTTCGGAGCGCTGGGCCCGGCGGTCACAGACGATATCTCAGCCAGCTGATCATGCAGCGTGCGCAGTTCGGCAGCCAGTTCCGTCGCGTGGCCGTTCACCATCTCCGCCCATTCTTTCTGAGCGTTCAAGCTGATCGCGCGCATCTCCTCGGCAGACAGCGAGCTTCCCAGTCGGTCCACGGCATATGCATGTTGCAGCGCAAGCTGAGCATGCTGCAGCGCGTCTTTTGAAAATCGAGCAACTGCCGCGTCCAAAGATTGTCCAGTGAGGCCTCTCGCTTGAAAATAGCTCCGTATCCGCACGTCGCCCGCAAATCCTGGCTGCGTCACCTCATACGCATCCACCGGGGTAGACCGGTTCGATCCCGAGAAAGGAAGCTTGATCTCGCGCGAGGATACTAGTCTCAAGTCAAGCAGTTGGTTGCCTGCGAGATCGCGCAGACGATGATCGATTGCCTGCTTGAGCTCCTCGTCTGCAACCGTACCTGAGACGCGGATACGGCCATCCGGGGTCCTGAGCACCTCAATCGGTATACCGGTATCGGCGCCTAAGGAATGAAGTTGGTACAAGACCGCAATCTCGAGCTCGGCTAGCCGAGCGTCGCTACCGATAAGGTTGTGCGGTCGGTCTGAGAACGATCGCCGATCTTTCCCATGCAGCGGCAGCAGGTCGCTCTCCGGGTCGAAGACCGAATCCGGTACCGTACTCGCAGGTTTACGTTCATACGCTGCCTGAACAAAACGAACCTCGTGGATCCCCTCGCCACTTCGCACACGCAGGACCTGGCTGACCGGTTGCAACCGCCGATCGAGCATCAGTGTCGCAGAAATCAATTGCGGGTACGCGGCACTTGGGCCGATCCTGGTCAGCTCATACCCGCCGTCGAGGACGCGAACCCGCGGTTCGCCATCTTCCAAAGCTGCAAACGACTTCGCAGAAAGATCCTGATCCCAGAGAGAATCGATCGAAGAATGTTCTGTGTCGGGCACCCCGCGGCCCTGGCCCTCTCTGCGGGAGCCGGCTTTGCCTTCTCGATTCTTCCACTCCGCTGCGACCAAACGACGTTGCGCATCATAGAGCCGCCGGACGTATCTGCTGCCGTCACCGTCCTTCCACAGATCCACCGTTCCCTGCTGGAGAACCACTCCGTCGCTCGCACTCTCCTCAATGTGTACTACCTGGTGCTCTGTTTCTCCCTGCAGCATCGCACTTTGTGTTGCGATGGCCTTATTCAATACCCCCGCCGCATCCATTGGACTGGACGCTCGGTGATAAGCCAGGTAGCCAGCACTGCTGATCAGAGTAGCAATGGCCAGCCCCCAACCAAAGGAAGGGTGAGGGGTCATCGCACGCAGGGGGCGAACGAATCGTGCATGGTTCGCCCGGGGCGCGCTGAGGAAATCAGACCAGCGTCTCCGCGCACGCGTCTGTTGCGAAGAGACCAATGGGAGCTCTTCTGCATCTTCCTCCAGGCCTACACTCGCCAAGGCAGGGTCGAGGTAGGTGACTTCGCTGTATAGTCCAAGGCCGTCGAAGCGGATGCTCAACTCCAGCCATCGCCCGTCGCTGAGCGCCACCCGTTGGGTGCGCACTGCTAAACCCTGTGGCGGAGGTTCACCAACGGCAAGAAGCGCTAAGCGCAGGTGTTGTTCGCTGAATACTTCAATGAACTGGGCCTTTTCCGCGTGCTCAATCCGCGCCGACAGCCTATTGTGCTCCGATCGGACATCATGGTTCGCGATCACCACTCCGTTCAGGGCGATCGACAAGTTGTCTGGCCGGTGTTCGTGGATCCGAGCCCACTTTCTGTGCACTGAGTGCATAGTGCCCTCGAAGCTCACAACAGGTGCACTCGGGGTTTCGCACCCAGTCTCGGAAGAGAACCCGAACACATCCAGCGGCTCACGGTCCTTTAGGGTTGGCCGCTTTGCATCGTGATCGATCACCGACAGACAGCGCTCGCAACTCACAATGTGCGCCAGCAACGGACAGGGGATCGGGGTCGGGGTTGAGGAACGGTAATGTGCGAGGAGCTCTTCGACCGGGAGGCACTCGGAATGACACGCCTCCAGAATCGTCTGCCGCAGCTCCTTGAAAAGATCCCCCGATGACAAAAGACTCCACGAAAGAGCCGGAACCGGCGGAGCCGCACGGTCTATGACGCGAAGCTTGTCGGGCTCTTCAAGATGCGACCTTACTTCGCTGCGCGCGGTCTTGAGCTTGTTGTAAATGGCAGAAATCGGCAGCCGAGCCAACTCCGCAATCTCCCGCCGGCCGTAGCCGTGAAAGAAATGAAGAATAAAGTAGCTGGCGCTCTTTGCCGATTCTTTGCGCCACACAGCATAGGAGCAGATCCGGCGAAGGTCGTTTTGCCTTTGCAACGGATCCCCTGCGAAGTTAGCCGAAACCGCGAAGGCAAAGGAGTCGAAATCCTCAATGCTGACGAGTTGCAGTGCCTCGCGCGAAGCGCGTGTAAGGCTGGAGAGGTAAATGTGACGAAGACAGATATAGAAGTAACCGTCCAGGTTCGCAACATCACTCAGGTCTGGCTTAACCAGTGAAATGTAGAGGCAGAACTCTTGTACGACATCGTCCGCTTTGCTCTTGTCTCCACGCGTGAGTACTGTCGCCCACTGAACGAGCCGGCTGTAGCGGCTCGCCAGAAGCTTGTCAACTTGGAGCGTCTCGGTGCGCTCAGACCAATTTAGGTTGCGGTGCTCCATTCACCTCTAAAGAGTAAATTCCCATTCCAATCCACCCCGGTCCCACGAAATTATTTAATGCTAGCCAAATGCGACTTGCTGAAGTCTGCCTCAGCCCGCGGTACCTTCGTACCGTTTTTGGGGTCACGATTATTTTTGCCGGCTGCGGGGTAGATTCAGCAGGCAAAGTCACTCCTTGCGAGTGAGCCATCTGGAGTAGGAGATTCTCTCATGGGTCTAACGCCGTTCCCTAAGCGCAGATATTCCTTTCGTCACGCTGATCGTCACTGTCGCGGTTGCGGGGGAAGAAGAGACGACGGGGCTTTGGAAGTCCACCCTGATCGGCAAGCTGACAAGCGGACCGGATTGATGGCGACGCTGTGTGCAGATTGTCACCGTCTGGTCGACCAGCTGAGACATGATGACAGAATAACCGCTGTCTTCATTTTCACCCAAAGAAACAAGACGAGATGCTATGCCGCATTCCGAACGTCCGCCTCGTAAACCAGGATTGAGTCGCCCTATGCGCTGCGTTGTCAAACTGGGCAAGAGCAGGATCCGCGAGTTCGGGCCCTTCAAGATTATTTATTATGATTCAACCGAATTCCTCCGCCCTCTCTGCAGATGGGACAAACCCCTCACCGAGTCATCTGCGCGACAGGACGGTACGCAGTCTCAGGAATTTCAGCAAGCGTTGATTGCCACACTCTGTCGCCCAGCCCATAAAACTGGCAAAAGCTCATGATGAGCGGACGCCACTTGTCGGGGTCAATGTGATTCGCCGCCCCATCCAACAGGATCCGTTCGTCAATGTGGGTGCGAACGATTCGCACTTCGAACGCGAGCGCGGTGCAAGCCTTGTCTGGCCGGTTGCCGAACGGATGCGTGCTCTCGAGCACCGCTTCGAGTTGAACCGGGCAGTCGGTGACGCGCTGCGCGCTGACGAGGTCGGATGTTCCCGCACGCAGGCCTGCTATCCCCAGCTTGTCCTTTTCGTGGCGGTATCCCATACCCAGTTTGTGCGGCGGCACCGGATCTGAACCGGTGAGCCGCGCGAGCCGATTCACCGCGTCCACCATCGCGACCGACGGCAGGTTCAGAACGCATTCCTTCTCCCGCTGCAGGTTTTGCGCCGTGTGGGATCTGGCTCCGAGGCCTAGCATGCAGTTCCACCCCAGCCACCACGCGGAGGACATAGGTGCGACATTCGTGCTTCCGTCAAAGTTGCGGGTGCTGATCAGGACAACCGGAGTACCGAAATACAGGATCGAGGGTTCGAGGTTGATGTGCATGCAGCTAGAATGAACCGGCCGGCGCGAGCGATCTATCCGGTTCTTGCTTCTGCATCTGAAATCGGCGCTACGGCCTGGGCACGGGCTCAGCGAACCAGAGGGCGACCGCCCAGCAGAGCAGGATTAGGAGATAGACCGAGATTCGTAAAAACGAAAAGAAAACGTAATCGCGCATCTCACGCCCGGTAGTGAAATATCCGCCGCCGGCCAACAGGGCCGCCGAATAAATTCCGAACCCGAAGCTGATGGCGGCCACATGACTGCGCCAGGAGAGCCGCAGGGGCCGAAGCAGGAAAGCGAGCACGACCGCCCACTCCACCATAAGCACGGACAACAGGAAGTGAATCACGGCCAAAGCCGAGCGCACCGAGATGTGGTGGGACGGGGCAAGGCGCGCGACAATGAGGACGGCACTTGCAACCAGCAGCAGGGGCAAGGTGAAGCGGCGAACGCCGCCTAGCGGTCGCAGGGCAATCCAGGTCAGTTCGGCCAGCAGCGCGCACTGTAGCAGGATGTCCATGACGTCAAGGATCATGGTGGCGAACTGGTGCGCAGGATGGCCGGAGAAGCGCACTGTGGAGGCAAGCCCGATCGAGCGCGCCAGGTAAAAGAGGATGAGCAGTGTAAACCAGGGAAACCGGGCCACACGCTTGCGCTTGAAAAGCACGGCGAGAAGCAACAAGTGTCCCAGAAGCCCGGCGGCCCAGATCAGGTGATTTGTCATCAAGCTAGTTTGAAGATAACCGCTGGCTGGCCCTTGCGGATACCCACTTGCTGTTGCTCAAACCCGCACTTCATGGCAACGCGGATCGAGGCTCGATGATCCGGGTGGATGAGGCATGCAAAGCCGGTGGAATCAAAATGCTTCCGTCCCCAACCCAACGCCGCCTGGGCAGCCTCGGTTGCGTATCCCTTGCCATGTTTCGCTGGAGTGAGGACCCAGCCGAGTTCAGGAATAGCGCCAAGAGGCGGTTCCAGGTCTCGCTTGAAATTCCCGAAACCAACCTCGCCAACGAATTCTGCTGTTTCTCGTTCCTCGACCACCCAGTATCCAAATCCAAGAACAGACCAATGACCGAAATACCTTAAAAATTTTGTCCAGCACTCTTCCAGGGTTAGCGGCTTTCCTCCCATGTACTTGGTTACGGAGGCATCGCTCCAGAGCGCCTGGGTATGGGCAAAGTCGCTCAGCCTATGGCCTCGCAGCCTGAGCCGTTCCGTCTCAACAATCGGTACATGCAGATCACAGGGCAGAGAGCAGGTCACTTCTACAGTCTAAAGTCCGGCGCGGGAAACATGACAAGAGAGTGTGCGGGGGCGTCTACAAGATGCCGCCCAGAGTCTAAACTTGTCATCAAGACGACAGGACAGACCTTTCTTATGCAGACTGGGGCAGAATCTTCGGCCGCGCCAACTTTTTGGCAATCCGTTCGCGAAGCCATGCGCGGCAGCCACCAGGACTACACCATTGGCAGCCTCAACCGTTCGATCCTGCTGCTGGCCATTCCCATGGTGCTGGAGATGGTGCTCGAATCTCTCTTCGCCGTAGTCGACGTCTTTTGGGTCAGCCGGCTGGGCGCGAATGCCATCGCCACCGTTGGGCTGACCGAGTCCGTCCTGACCCTGGTTTTCGCGGTCGGCATCGGGCTCGGCATGTCGACAACCGCCATGGTCGCGCGCCGTGTCGGAGAGAAGGATCCGGAAGGGGCAGCCATTTCCGCTGTTCAGGCGGTGTTCCTGGGACTCGTTGCCTCGGTGGCGCTGGGCCTTCCGTTCTTCTTCCTGGCGCCCCGGTTGCTGGGGCTGATGGGCGCTTCACCCGCGATCATCGCCACCGGCGCGAATTACACCCGCATCGCTCTCGGCGGCTCCGGCGTCGTTCTGTTGCTATTTCTGAACAATGCGATCTTCCGCGGTGCCGGCGATGCGGCCATAGCCATGCGCCTGCTTTGGGTCTCGAATATCCTCAACCTGATCTTCGATCCCTGTCTGATCTTCGGTCTCGGTCCATTCCCAAAACTTGGAGTCACCGGCGCAGCGCTCGCCACCTTCTCCGGGCGGGGTATCGGTGTCCTCTACCAGTTCTACCGTCTCAGCAAAGGGACAGAGCGCATCCGGATCCTCCGCCGGCACCTGCGCATTCAGGGCACAGTGCTTTGGCGCCTGGTGCGGGTATCCTTTACCGGAATTCTGCAGTTCCTGATTGGACAGGCGAGCTGGATCGGGCTGGTCCGCATTGTCAGTCTCTTCGGGGCGCCCGCCCTGGCCGCGTACACCATCTCCATTCGCATTGTCATTTTCGCCATATTGCCTTCCTGGGGCTTGAGCAATGCTGCCGCAACCCTCGTCGGGCAGAACCTCGGTGCCGGCCATCCGGACCGCGCCCGCAATGCCGTCTGGCGAACCGGCCTATGGAACATGCTCTTCCTTGGCTCGGTCGGAATTATCTTTATCGTGTTTGCTCCCACTCTGGTTGGGTTGTTCACACAGGATCCCGCCGTGGTTCCGGTTGCCATCCATAGCCTCCGCATTTTCAGCTGCGGCAATGTGGCCTACGCTTACGGCATGGTGCTGCTGCAGGCTTTTAACGGGTCCGGCGACACACTCACCCCCACTTATGTCAATCTATTTGGCTTCTGGGTTCTGGAGATTCCTCTGGCCTGGTGGCTAGCCATGCACACGTTCATGCATGTCAACGGAGTTTTTGTTTCCGTCGTTGTTGCCCAATCTGTCATTGTACTTATCACCCTCGTGCTCTTCCGTCAGGGGCGCTGGGCAAGGCAGCGAATCTAGCAAGCACAGATATGCAGAACGACACGATAGCTTCTTCCCCTAGCGTACCCGGTCCGGATCTGCTTCCGGTCGACTGGTCCCGCCTGGACGGAGTGGACCTGCACGCCCGGTATCATTCGGAATGCCGCGGTGGCGACTTCTTCGATGCACTCGCGATCAGCCATCGCGTGCTCTTCCTGTTGACCGATATTGCCGGCACGCGATCGCAGGCCAAGCAGGTGGCACTGGTTGCGCAAATTGTCTTCCGTCAAAAAGCGCAAGAGCTTTTTGAAGATCCAGCGGTGAATGAATCGGATGCCATGGCGGCTTTGGCCCATGCCGTCAATCTCTCGCTGATCGAGGCCGTTCACGGAGTGCGTTTTGCGCCCACGTTTCTCGGCTGCTTCAACCGGACGCTTGGCATCCTCACCTATTGCAACGCCGGCAGTCTGCTGGCCTTGTTTCGTGATGGGGGAAATGTGCGGGTTCTGGAATCGACCGGAATGCCACTAGGACTCTTCACGCACAACACGTTTGAAGCCGTGGTTCTGGCCTTTCAGGAAGGGGACAGTCTGCTTGTGGTCACCAAAGGAGTCGTCGAGAGCGGACGCGGTCCGGACGAGTTTGGAGCGGAGCGTGTCGAGCGGTTGCTTAAAAAGTCGACGGTGGAATCGGCCTCCGAAATTTGCAATACCGTACTGCAGCAGGCGTACGACTTTGCCAACCATCCCTGGTCGCGTTTTCTCAGCTTTTTGCATCCGGCAAAGCGGCAGGATGATTTAACCGCGTTGGCGCTGGTGCGCCGCCGGCAATCAGCGGCTTCACCATCATGACCACACCTGGCGATAAATGTCTTCGATCTCTCCTGTGGTTGGGATCCGAGGGTTGTTCTGGGGCGAGCCTGAGGCCAATGCCTGCGCTGCCATTGCCGGGATAAGCGCGATGTATCGCTCTTCCTCGATACCGAACTGCTTGGGCGAAGGTACCTGCAGTTCGGTGTTTCGCGTGTACAAACCGCGAATGAGCTGATCGACGGCCAATTGATCGGCGTCATCCGTCTGCGCTAAGCCCATAGCGCGCGCACATTCTGCATAACGGTCCCGGGCAGCTTCCACCGAGAAGGCCGTCACCGCCGGCAGCAGCATGGCATTCGAGAGCCCGTGCGGAATATGAAAATGTGCCCCCAGCGGCCGGCTCATTCCATGGACCAGCGCTACGCTGGAGTTTGAGAAGGCAATTCCCGCCTGGGTTGCTGCCAGCATCATTGCTTCCCGTGCTTTTACGTTATTCGGTTCGCGAAAGCTGGTTGGCAGTTCTCTCCAGATTGTCTTCATCGCCGCCACCGCGAACGCGTCGGTGAACGGACTCGCCTTGCGGCTGACGTACGCTTCGATTGCGTGGGTCAGGGAGTCGGTGCCGGTATCCGCCGTTAGCCTGGCCGGCATCGTCATCGTCAGCTCGTAGTCCACCACCGCAGCCGCGGGCAACAGGCTGTTCCCGGCAAGCAGCATCTTCTCCCCGCTCTCCGCATCCGTGATCACGGTGAACCGTGTGACCTCCGACCCAGTGCCGGCCGTGGTCGGAATCGCAACGTGCACCGGACCAGCAGCCGGAATGGGCCGCGGAACCCGATAGTCCCTGACTTTGCCTCCATTGGCGGCAAGCATCCCAATCGCCTTCGCCGTATCGATCGGACTACCGCCTCCCAGGCTCACCAGGCTGTCGTGCCCACCATCCACAAACACGCGAACACCCGCCTCCACCACCATCGTAGTCGGATCTGCCACGGTCTCATGGAAGATCTCACAGCTCAGGCCCGCATCCTGAATCTGCGCGCGCAGTCTCTCCGCCAGCTGATTCTTCATCAGGAAAGGGTCGGTTACGATCAGGGGCCGTTTGCACTGGAGGTGCAAAAGCAGCGTCGATGCCTCTGCGAACGACCCTCCCCCGATCTTGAGAATGGCCGGAATATGGATCTCGGCTGTCATCTGCGTCTCCGATTTTGCCACTGTATCGCACGCGACTGGCCCTCGGCCAATCTGGAGCAATGACACAGTTTGTGTATTGTTCCAGGGGCATTTCGCCTGCCTAATTACTGTAGTACCTTGCCAGGCTTTGGCGAACTTAAGCGCATCGGGATATTTCAGACATCTCAGTTTTCGCGAACTCTCACTCAACATCCGAGTTTGTCACCGGTGCAAAAGGACATGATGGCTTCTTCTCTGACGGAGTTAGGCACCCGCTCTCTTGGCATAACGGGCACCACTCCTTGTCCAGTTAAACTGACGAAGCTACCGGGGCTGGATATAAGCGCCCGCTACCACTCCGATCGTTGCGGGGGCGACTTTTTTGATGCCCTGACGATTGGCTTCCGCGTGGTATTCCTGTTGACGGATATCGCCGGCCCGCGAGCGGAGACCCACTCAATTGCGGCCGAAGCGCAATTTGCCTTTCGCGAGAGAGCCTGGGAATTGTTCGGCGCGCCGGGCGCAAACGAATCGGACGCCATTGCCACGCTGGCGCATGATGTCAATCGATCCCTGATGGAGGCGGCAAACGGGGTACGCTTTGCACCCACCTTCCTCGGTTGTTTCAACGTGACTCTTGGCATTCTGACCTATTGCAATGCCGGCCGCGTGCTTGCCGTGTTTCGCGATGCAAAGAGCGCGTGCGTTCTCGAACGCGGCGGAGTTCCCCTGGGACTTTTCACGCACGTTACCTATGAACCGGCAGTCCTGGCTTTCGAACCGCGGGACAAATTGCTCCTGGTGACCAAGGGCGTAACAGAGAGCCGGCGGGGCTCGGCTGAATTTGGAGCCAAGCGAGTCGAGCGGTTGCTCGAACACTCCAACGGAGACGCTGCCTCCGCAATCTGCGACTCCGTGCTGCGCGAGGCCTATGACTTTGGTAATCACCCCTGGTCGCGCGTATACGACTTTCTGCATCCGCGCAAACAACGCGGTAATGAGGATTTGACCGCGGTCGCACTGGTTCGCGCCTAGCGGTCTTTAGGTAGCACCCGAGGTTCTACCTTCTTCACGCCGTGGCAGTTTCCATAACTCTGTCCCTCACGCCAACCCTCTGTTCGCTGGCAAGACAGATCCCAAAACCTGCAACCAGTCACTGTGCGAAACGTCGGAAAAAACTATTCGATTTCCACGCGGGTCGCTGATCCGCATCGGCAACACGCAATGCCAGCTTTTCCAGGATGGCATTGAATTGCGCCGCGGCTGCGAGGTCGACGGGTTGACTCAGGTCATCCGCGGGTCCGTGGTAGCGATCGGCATACCAGGCTCGAAACGTCTTCTCCTCCGGTGTTCCTTTCAGCCAGCCGAACTTGAATGCAAGTGACGGAACACCTTTCTTGATGAAGCTGTACTGGTCGCTGCGGATGAACCGATTATGCTCCGGTTCCTTATCGGCTTGTATTTGCACTCCTGCAGCTTCGGCAACAACACGAACATCGTCACCCAGGGTGGACTCATCCAGGCCCTGCACTTCAAGATACTTCAAGGGAAACAGTGGAAGGTACATATCCATATTGATGTCAGCGACGATCGGTCCAGACACAGTAGGGTGCGCTGCAAAATATTGAGAGCCAAGCTCGCCCTTCTCCTCGCCGGTCACGGATAGAAACAAAATCGAGCGCTTCACCTTTGCCCCCTTCATGGCACGAGCAATTTCGATCAGCGATGCATCGCCTGAGGCATCGTCCATTGCGCCGTTGTAGATGCGGTCGCCATGGACTGGTTCACCGATTCCAAGATGGTCGAGGTGCGCACTGACGACCACATACTCCTTCTTCAGCTGCGGATCGCTGCCAGGCAGGACGCCCACGACATTTTCGGATTTCACCTCGGAACCGATCATGCCAACCCGGGCACGCACTGTCACCGCCAGCGGAAAATGCGGAAGCGGCTTGTCTCCATCGAGAGCCGCAAGAATTTCCTGAAAGGTATGGCCGCTTCCGGCAAATAGCATTTCCGCCTGCGAAGGATTGAATAGGATGGTCACCGGCAGTGGAGGCGGTTCGCCTTGACCGGGATCGCTCAGTTCCATGCGTGGCTGGAAACGCGCTGCGGCAATGCGCGACCAGGGCACCTCCGCGCTTTTAGGATTCGGGATGCCAATGGCGCCGGCTGCCCCTGCCTTCAGCAGTGCCTTCCGGCGCTCTTCCCCGGATTGATAGTGGGCTTTCACCGGCCCCGCCATGTCTGCGGGGCCGCCCATGACAAAGACCACAATCTTGCCCTTTACATCCTGGCCGGCCAGGTCGTCATAGTGGGACTCGGGGACAGTGAGCCCGTAGCCGGCAAATACGGCGCCGGCCTCGACCTTCTCCGCTGCACCTGCACTGACCCCGAGCACGGCGTCATCCCCCAGCTTGACCGGTCGCACCTTTCCGTCGCGAAGAAGATCGAGAGAGCAACGGCTTTCGTCAATCTTGACCACTTTGAAGTCGATCGGCTGGCGATAACCATTGACGCCTGCGGGCTGTAAACCCGCGGCGCGAAATTGCTCAGTTACGTAGTTGGCGGCTTTCTCGAACCCAGGACTACCGGTATCGCGCCCTTCGAGGCTGTCGTCAGCGAGAAACTGAACATGGGACCACCAGAGTTTCCCCAGCGCATTCCAGTCGGGGCTTTGTGCGAGCGCTGCAGCGCCGGCAAGAATCAAGGCAACGCCGATCTTTGACCATCTAGCGAATCTCACGTGCCAACACCTCAAGGTGGACTACTTCGAATGTAACTCAATCAGGATGGACAAAAAGAAAAGGACGCCCCCGAAGGAGCGTCCTTTTCGGTTGAGCGGCGCAGTCTCTCTATTTCAAGTCGAGGCCGGGAAGAACGGGTGTGCCTTCCTCGCGAACGGCATACAGTTCCCAGGGACTGATGTCGAGTGCCTTGAGGATGGTAGGCGCTACCTGCGCCGTCCCAACCCCGGAGCGGACTGTCTTCGCCTGGAAAGAAGGATTAGATAACAACATAACCACATTGGTGTCATCGTGGGCGAATCCGCCATGCTCGGACAACTTGGCCTTGCTGCTGGAGTAGGTGACGCCCACGTTCGGGGTTACGATAATGTCCGGCGTGCGCGGATCTACGGTTGGATCGTTGTAGTTGAGCGAAAGCGAAGGGCCGTAGTAGATCTGGCCGAGACCGATTCCAGTGGTGGTCGAGGGATTATCTTCGAGAATCTTTACACTGGCATCGGTATCGGCAGAACTCTTCAGCCAAACCAGTGAGACGTCATCTTCCGTGGGGCCGATGCCGGTGGGGTTGTTGGTGGATTCAGAATTTGGGATGTAGCCCGCATTGGAGAGTAGGGTAACCGGTGAAGTGCCGTTGATCGTCTGCCCTACATAGCGGCTGGGATCGATGGGCGACTGCCCGTGCTTGGCTGTGATCACGATCAGGGTCGAGTCATAGAGTCCCTTCGACTTCAGTTCGCTTACCCAGGCCGCAAACGAAGCATCGACGAACTGGAATTCGGCCAACAACGCAGGACTGGGGGTACCCGCGGCATCGAGATATCCGCCGGTTATGCCGTTGCTCGCCTCAATCAACTTCTGCCCGACACTCACTGCCTGGAAGTTCATGCCAAAGACCGTAGGCACCCGGGTTGTTTTGGTGCCGAGGTGGTTCTTTCCTTCGATCTCGTTGAGGATGGCATCGACCTTCAACGTGTCATAGCACTCAATGTTCTGGAAGCTGTTGGTCCAGGCTGTCAGGTCAGAGCCTGTATCGGGGATGGTTGAGCAAGATAGGCCGGTCGGCGTCTTGACACCGGGCAGGGCGATCACGTTGGAGTTGATCTCAGGCCCGTAGAAGTCGTCGAGCGCGGAAGGGCCAATGCCGGCTGCCACTGCTGAGTAGGCAGGATGCTTGTCAGACCAGGCCGCGTATCCACCCGCCTGATGGATGACGCTGAAGATGGTGTTGGCGCGGACGAAATTCCAAGGATAAACCGGGGCGCAGCCTTTGCTGGGATCGCGGATCAGTTTCTGGGTATCGATCGAGGCGATGCCGCCGTCCGTGAGTGCCGCGCCCGGCGCGCCACCGTTCACTTTGGTCTGGTCGATGTCGATGCCTTCTTCGTACTCACTGGTGGTTCCAGTTGGGGCCGCGCCGGGCGTGCAGGGACCAGCCGCCAGGCCATTACCGGTGGTCTTTGCCGGGGCATCAAGATTTCGCGCATAGGCTACGTCGTAATAGATGCCGGTCAGCGCGGGACTTCCGCCGGTGACGATCGCGATCAGGCCGGGAAAGGAATCCGAGGGTTTCGACGTGCTGGCAGCAACGTAGTTGACGCCAGTCTTATTCAGGGCAGCAAGCGCCGGGCAGTAGGGTTCTCCATTGTTGACGGTGCTGATGCCGTTGATGCAGTTTTTGAGGTCCACAGCGTGCATGCCATCGACGCTGACCAGAAGAACCCGCTTGATAGGGCCCTTGCCCCAGCTATTATCCTGTGCGAGCGCAGAGGACGCGGAACACGCAACCGCGAGAGAGAGAACAGCAACTGCTTTCTTCATTACTACCTCCGGGAACAAGGTTCACTGAAGGCAGGGCCGGTTACATTGCAAAGGCATGAAAATTCCGTGAAGAAATCTTAGTCTGTTAAGACCCACTGAATACTGACCCTCTATGAGTGCTTTTTGGGTTGAGATGCAATTCTGCTAGGCAATAAAAAAAGAGGGCCGACGAAGCGGCCCTCTCGTCGATGGCAGGACTACTTGAGCTGCGACCAAACCTCGGACAAAACCGCCGTGCCTTCTGCTCTCACGGCGTCCAGTGCTGCAGGGTTCAAGCCCAAAGCTTTCAGGATCGTCGGCGCTACCTGTGTGGTGGAAGTTCCGTCGAAGACCGTTTGCGGCTTAAAGCTTGGATGAGACACCAGCAGCATGACATTGGTGTCGTCATGCGCAAAACCGCCGTGATCCGCGATCATCGTTGTGCTCCCGGAGTAGGTTACGCCCACATTCGGAGCCACAATAATGTCGGGGGTCCGCGGATCCTGCCCCGGCTCCCAACCACCCACGTTGTAATTCAGCGCCAGGGTTGGCCCGTAGTAGATTTGCCCCAGGCCAATGGCTGCTGCGTTCTGTTCAAGCACTTCCACGGCCGAAGGCACGCTCTCGCCTTTGTTCAGCCAGAGCACAGAAACATCGTCTTCGGTTGCGCCAATGCCGGTCGGGTTCAACGGCGATTCGGAGAAGGGAAGGCGTGTGCCCAGCAGGGTTGCCGGCGTATTGGTGTTGGCTACGTACCGGCTGGTGTCGATGGGAGATCCACCATGCTTGGCGGTGACGATAATCAGCGTGTCGTCATAAATGCCCCTGTTCTTCAGAGCGTTTACGATGTCGCCGATCGAGACATCCACCGACTCGATTTCCTGCAGCAGCAACGCGCTCGGCAGCCCGGCGGCATTTTGATAACCGCCGGTACCGACGCCGGGCTCGTTGACCGATTCTCCGGTATACACCGATTGGAAGTTCATGCCCATGATCGCAGGCGTCTCAGCCGGCGAGCCCTTGTGCGTTTTGCCCGCAATCTCATTCAACAATGCGTCGACACGGACCGCGTCATAGCACTGGATGTCTTCAAAGCTGGCATTCCAGGAGGGAGCAGTTGCATCGCGGACGGTCGCGCAGGACGCGCCGAGCGAAGTCTTGATGCCCGGTAGTGCCACCACATTCGAGTCGACCTCGGGGGCGTAATAATCGTTCAGCCCAGTACCCCCGGGCCCGGCCACCATGGCATACGAGGGGTGCTTGTCGATCCACGCCGTGTATCCGCCCGCTGCGTGGATAACACTAAAGATCGTATTGGTCCGGAGAAAATTCCACGGGTACACCGGCGCGCAACCGGCTGCAGGATTGCGTGAGAGCTTCTTGGGGTCGATCGCAGCCGCGGTGGCATCGGCGCCCCCGTTCAGCTTGGTATCGTCCAGGTCGATGCCCTGATCGTTGTCCGTCGTCGTGCCCGTTGGGGCCGCGCCCGGCGTGCATGGCGCCGCAGCCAGGCCGGTGCCTGTCGTTATTTGCGGCCCATCGAGCGTCCGGTCAAACGCCACATCGTAGTAGATGCCGGTCGATCTCGGCGTGCCGCCGGTGACCAGGGCCATGAGCCCGGGAGCGGAGTCCGAGGGCTTTGATGATGAGGTTGCCACATAATTGATCCCAGTCCCAGCGAGTGTGGCCAGGTTCGGGCAGTACGGATTTCCGCTGTTCAACCCAGTGACACCATGCGCGCAGTTATAAAAATCTGCAGCGTGCATGCCGTCGATACTCAGCAGCAGCACATGCTTGACTTTTTCCGAGCCCACCGTGTTCGAATCTGCTGCAATTCCATAGGTTGAAGACAGTAGCGTCGCTGCTACTGCAGCGCCTGCCAAGGCTAGCCTTTTCACGTTCATGTCATACCTCCAGCGCGAGTACTAGCGGCTGAAGGATACGAAGGCGTCACTTCCTGATGAAATTTCAGCTAAATCATGCATGGCGAGTTTGATCTAGCAGGCGAGATGATAATTCACTCCGGGCGCAAGGTCTCCATCGGGGCGAGAAAACATTCTTCTGAAACTTAGGCCATACGTAGCTTGTCGCGCCGCGCCGCCCACTCTGCCGTTGAGAACAGACCGGGTCCTATCTCGATAAGCCGCGGAATCATGTTGAAGACCGAAACCTGGTTCCACAGTTTCCCTTCCCGGGTTCGAAATCCCTTCTCGTTCAAATCGCTGGCTATGCTGGAGAAGGGGAAATCCTGAACCACCAGGTCCATCATCTGGGTGAGGACCATGCGCTCGCGAGGATGGAACTCCAGTCGCTGGCAATCGTCGGAAATGCGAAGGCCGTAGGGAATCTCTTCGTGAAATGCGCCCTCACTCGGTGCTTCGTCCCCTGGTAGCTCGCGCCGCCATTCGATCGACACCAACTGCCATCCGGCGGCGGTGCGCTGCTGGATCAACGATTCACTGAATGGGCCGGAAACCACATCTCTTATCCGTTCAAAGTGTGCCATATGTGCATTCTCCTGATCAAAACACGAGAACCCGGCTTCGCTAACCAGCAATTGGAGCACCATGGCTGCGTGGCCGGCAAACGATTGAATGCACACTGCCGTTCTGAACCTGTTGCACAAGGAAAATGTTCGAAATCGTAAATCGCTGTTCGTCTGTGGACACAGCAGCTATCCCCGGCGACCTTGCAGAGCCGGTCCAGGCCTTGTACCGTTACGGTGCCATGGTGTTTTCCGATCTTGATTTATCACGACGACTCGAACGTGCCGAAGGGCGGGCGTGCCTGGAGTTTGCTAAAGCCCGTTCTTGCCTTCACCCGAACAGTGGCGCTTCCTGGATCGAGTGCGCAGGCGCATACGCCGTCTTTGACGGAGTAGACTCTCCGGTTACACAAACCTTCGGTCTGGGTCTCTTTGAGCAGTTGACCCCACCTTCATTGGACAGAATCGAGCGCTTTTTTTTCGACCGTGGTGCTGCCGTCGTGCATGAGGTGAGCCCCCTGGCTGGGCTCCCGACCCTCGACTTACTCTGTGCCCGAGGGTACAGGCCGATCGAACTCAGCAGCGTGATGTACCGGGCCGTCGACCCATCGGCCCCGAAGGACGAGAGCGCAGTAACGGTGCGAGTGGCTGCCCCCGAAGACGCCGCTCTATGGACGAAAGTCAGCGCGCGGGGATGGGCGCACCAGAATCCAGAGCTGCTTGGTTTTCTCCAGGAATTCGGTGCGATCTCATTTGCGCGCGAACACAGTGTGCAATTTATTGCCGAGCTGGATGGTCAACCCGGAGCCGCGGGATCGCTGTCTCTCCATGACGGGGTCGCCCTCTTCGGAGGCGCGTCGACGATCCCGGAATTGCGCCGGCGCGGCCTCCAGGCTGTCCTGCTCGAAGCCCGGATGCACTATGCGTTCGAACATGGCTATCGACTGGCCATGATGGTAGCTGAAGCAGGCAGCCAGTCGCAGCGAAATGCCGAACGCCAAGGCTTTCGTATCGCCTACACACGCATCAAATTTCGACTGTAACTCGGCCGGTGGACGTTTCCGCGATGCATTCAAGCCAGCTAGGGGATCCCGGTGGAATGAGACGAGGCCCTCTATGGTGTCGAAGGAAGCTGCCGCCGAGGCGGCGGAGGAGCGGTCGTCTCCTCGTCGCCGATATCGAAGATCTGCGTACCTTTGGGCAGCTTCATGCGGCCGTCCACCAGATAGGCGACGACCACTCCCCCCGTGACTTCGGGTGCCAGAAAGGCCATGGGGAGCAGATACTTCTTGCTCTTGACCAGCGACTCGGCAACGCCGTCCACCGGGTGGCTGCGGGGAATGCTGCCAGGTACCTGCTGGATGACGAATGCGGTCATGTTGAGCTCCGGGTTCTTCTTGCCGTAACGGACCAGCGAACGGGCGACTTGTTTCGGGGTAGTCAGGCCGACGTCGGCTATGAAGTTGCGGTGGATGGCGTGGGGAAAATAGAGGTCGAGAACGACGCGGGAGAAGTCAGCGCAGTTGTGGAAAAGGATGTTGAAGTGGCCGACGTCGCGCCGGTCGTTGAAGATGGAGATGAAACGCTCGTCTTGCGCGATTGAGCTGTCGACCTGGAAACCGTGGATGGTCCGGTCGTAGGCGGCGCCCACCAGCTCGGTCCACTCGCCTTTGGGGGGTGCTCCCTCGCGGTCATCCGGCGCCAGAGCGAGCAGGTGCTCTCTGCGATAGGCATCGCGTAGGGTGGCGACGTTTTCTTTATCTACCTCAAGAGGAATGTCGTTCGGCGAATCGACCGCGTAGAGGTAGCCAACCAGGGGAACGGCGAGCCAGTCGTAGCCGTCGATCTTGTGGTAGCGGCTGATGACAATACCATATTCTCCCTGGTGGCAAAGCCGAAGCTGCGTCGGCGAATCGGCGCAGATGTGGTTGAAATAGACGGCGGAGTGCCCGGTAGGGTTCATCGCGCCGAACTCGCCGTAGGGCTCCTCCATCAGGAGCGCAACCGATGCATGAGCGTACGTCGCTGCCGTTGCCAGCAGGCAAAGGACCAGACTTCTGGCTTTGGTTCCAAATCCCATAATCTATTAGGACCCAGGATGTGGGAAAAAGACGAAACTAACCACCGCCCGAACCGTTCACGGTTAGATGCGTACTAACTTAGATTCTTGGCGGGTACCGCGGTAACCAATCCGGGAAAATCGCTCGAATCGCTAATTCACGGGATCCGCCATGCGGCCCATAAAGAGGATGCTGCTGGAGCGATTGTCGCGAATGAGAAAGATGAACGGGTGGTCAGCGCGGAAAACAGGGGGTTGCTCCACCGGACCGCGCATGGCCAGGGCCCTAAAGCCCACGGCTGTCGCCGCCGCTGCCTCGGTTCCTTCCTCATTGACATCGATGTAAGCCTTATGAATTACCTCGGAAATGGCGAAATCGCGCTTGCCCGTCATTCCTGAAAAATCAGCGCTGCCAGAGAAGGCCTGTGCCATCCCCATCGCGCCAAGCGTGGCACCCAGCTCAAATTGTTGCGTGGACTTGAACTTAGGCAGGGCCACGATCACTTTGTCACGTTGCACCAGCTGGCTTAGCCATTGCTGCGTGTTGGAAGCAGTCAGCGACTGTTCCAGGGCAGGCAAACCGCTACGATCCTTGGGCAGCAGAACGATCAGGGACAGCTCCTTGCTCTTATAGGGTATTTCCAGAACCTGAAAGGTTCCTCCATCGAAGTAGCTGAAGCTGTCTGCGCGGTGCATGAAGGCCACTTGCTTGGTCTGCAACTGCGACGGATAAAAATCCTCATCCCTGGTCTGCGCCTTGTCGAATTGGGTCTGCCAGTCACCCTTGAAATAGATAGCGTTGGTCAGCACCAATCGTGTGCTGGGCGCGAGCGTGCCCGGCTGAAGCAGGTCTTTGATCTTATCCTGGGTCTTCTGCTCGACCCATCTGTTAATCGTCAACCGCGCTGCTTCCGTCGCTCCCTTGAAATCTACCTGGTTCAATCCCGCACCATAGTCGGTCTTGAGGAGTTGCAGAAAGTCATCGAGAAAGGTGTAACCCTGTTGGGCCCAGAGTGCATTGGCCACGCTCAGCTGGTAGCCATCGTGCACTGCGTTGAGGTCGCTCAGCAGGGCCCCCATTGCCGGGTTCAGATGTTGCTGCGGCAGAGTGAAATGAAGTGTTTTTGCCATCTCAGAGGCGGTGTCGCCGCGGGCCCCCGCGTAGGCCATAGCCAGGGCGGTGGAAATACTTTCCGGCGAGAAGAAGAGATTGCCGTTTCGATTTCGCAACTGGCCGTACAGCGCAAACGCGAAAGCATTGTTGCCTTCGACCACTGCCGTCCGATCAGCCGCGGGCACGGACTTCGACTCCGCTTGCGACTGCAGCAGCAAGACCAGGCAAGGAACGAGTAACGATGGCAGGAGTTTCATGCAGATCTCCCTCAAGAAGTGGGAACATAGCCGGTTCGAGTGCCCCCTCTATCAGTTGATCATAGGTTACTGAGTGCCGTATTTTTGCGCCAGATAGCTCTCGACCAACACCGCTTCCTCTGCGGAGAGGACGCGATCGTACACCAGAATTTCGCTGACCTCGCCATGAAAAAAAGTGTTGCCGATGCCGGCACCGATTGTGCCCTCACCTGTAACTCCGCCAAGCACGGAAAGCTTGCCCGGGCGGCTTTGCACCAGCAGACCGTTCACGTACAGGCTGTCGGTCCCGTGGTCATGTACTGCTCGGGTGGTGGTGAAATCTTGACCGGCGCCGCCACCGGGCCGGGAGTAGTAAAGAGTATTACCAGCCTGTGTGGTGCCGAAGCGCGCATACACAGTGTTCTGATAGGGGCTCACGAAGGTATTGCCCCAGGGTTCGTCTTCTGTCCAGGCGATCGCGCTGTTCCCCGCGAAGGCGTTGGTTGGGGCATTGGCGTTTGCCGCTTTGGCGACGAGAAAGACAGTCATCTCGCTCCAGCCTGCTATCGGCAGGTTGAAGCTGAAGGACTGTTTGCCGGTGAACTGCCATGCGGGCTGACAGTTGCGCCCATCTGCCGTAAGGAACGGCGGCACTGCAGACGGAGTGGCGTCGTGTCCGTGGCCTGACTGATCCTGCCACGTGCCGCTGCTGGCTCCGTCAAGACTCGCTTGCGCCTGGTCTGCCCGGAGCCATTGCTCGAGGCCGTTGGTCGGAACCGCATTTGCGGGGTCGGGCGCCGTGCTCGATTGGACCCGGACATCCGACACAGTGATCGTGGAGTATTCATCTCCTGCAAATTGAACCGAGGCAGTTGCGAACCGCGTCGGCAGAAGAGCGACCATCTGCAGGCTTTGGGTTTGTGGTTCGGTCAGATCTAAGGTGTATCCGGCCGCAGTGATCGCGAAAATCTGAGGGGAATCACCTGTGGGCTGACCGACTTGCAAAGTGTAGGTGTATTCGAAGCGACCGTTCGTTGCGGTATTCAGGCCGACGCCCGCGATCGGCTGATTGAACGCCAGGGTGAGTACGGACGCGCTGGATTGGGGCAGGCCATTCAGTTGCAGAGTCCCGCCGTCTACCGAGTAGGCCGCCTGGGGTCCCGGCACACTGTTATAGAGTGCGGGGATGGTGACGGTAACGGTAAGGCCCGGCACGCCATAGACCGGGAGGGTAGCGGTTACGGCGGCCGACGGCGTGACCTTGCCATCGGGACTACCCACGATATTTGGCGCCGGGGGCAATCCGGAGAAGTCGATGTAGCCGTCGGCGTGTAGGCCCGCGGTGCAATAGAGCCCGTCGCTGGCGAGGGAAGCCCCGTGGACCGCAGGAATGAGAACCAGGGATATGGCAACAAGAATCAGGGGGACAGCGACGCGGCTTTGCATAAACGCTCCAGCGGCGCAGAGTATCGCCGCTGCTTGGTAGCATCGGAACGGGACGCCTGAACATGTTGTAAGAAAACAAGGCGAGAAGGGACTAATTCCCGCCGTAGTAGCCAGGACTGTTTTGAACCAGGGAGCGGGGCTCATCGCGGAATGGAGAGCGAATCTGCTATTGTCTCGGTCTACGCTGCCGACCGGTCCATGGATTCATTTGAGCCGAGAAAGAAACCGCAGATCTCTACGCTACGCTCCGGTCGAGATGACAATTCTTCTTGGGAGCGCTAACCCCTGTTCCCAAGAAGAATTGTCATCTCGACCGGAGCGTAGCGTAGAGATCTGCGGTTTCTTTTTCCAGTTCTCCCATAGACTTGCTGGTCCTGAGAGAGTGTCGCACAATCGGAATTAGTCCCGGCAACCGCCGGAGTCCGTTGGTGGATCCCCTATCTCCAGTATCCGGCGATCCAGACGTAGCCCCCGCCGCGGGGAACCCATCGCCCGGGAACCCATACCGCGCGAGGTCGCGGCGGCTTGGCCCAGTACCCACCGACCCAGACATACCGTCTCCCATTCCAGCGGTAATATCCCGGCACCCAGACCCAGCCGGCATGCAAGGGTGGTCCCGGGCGCTCGACGATGACCGCCGGCGGGGGACCTCCGCGAACAATGACCTGCGCGGTTGCCGCGCCTACGCTCAGGCTAATCCCGCATATTACGACGAACAGGCGTTCTCTGATCCTCATGAAACTCTCCGCAAAATCGTGCGACAACAGCTTATACGATAGCGGCCACACCGGATCATGAAAAAGGGCTCTAAGCCGGCTCCTTGCATGACTCGAATGCCGGAATAACGATTGAAAACGTGGTGCCGCTGTGCCCGGGCTGGCTGCAGCTGCGAACACGAATCTTCCAGCCGTTTCTCTTCATGATTTCCGCTGTGACCCAGAGACCCAGACCAGTGCCGGTCTCACCCTTGGTGGTGACAAAAGGCTCGAAGATCGTGGGCAGTACGTCGTCTGGAATGCCCATGCCTGTATCTGCAATGGTCAAGCGGACAAACTGGCGGCTGTGTTCTGTATTCCAGGATTGGGAAATGCGAATGCGCAATCGGCCACCCGTTCGCATGGCGTCGATCGCGTTTCCCACCAGGTTCGCGATCACCTGCCGCAGCTCCCCTTGGCTGGAAAGAACAGTGGCCGATGGCGAGCGCTCGATCCGTTCGACCGCGATCCCCGCAGACACTAACCGTGGACCGAAGAGCATGAGGACGGAATCGAGCACGGTTGAGATTCTCGTGGCTGTGGGTTGGCTCGGTTCACGATAGAAGCGCAACGTCTGCTTGGTGATCTCGGCAACGCGAGCCAGTTCCTGTTCGGCTTGGGCCAGATACTTCTTTTGCGCGTCAGTCGAGGCACCCGCGCGCATCAGGAAGAGCAGGTTGGTCACCGCTTCCAGAGGATTATTAATCTCATGGGCAATGCTCGCCGCCAGGCGGCCGGTGACTGCCAGCTTTTCCGACCGCAACAAGGCCTCCTGGGCCCGTGCATACTGCTGGATCTGGTCGCGAATTTGATATTGCCTCTCTCTGCCGCGGAGTGCGATTTCCAGCGTGCTTAACAAAGTCTCCGGACGAATGGGCCGTTCCAGCAGGAATACATTGCCCAGCGGGCGGCGCATCTCGCGCAAACGTTCACTCTCGACGGTGACGCGACCGCTTACGGTGAGCAGGATAAGAGGGAAGTCGGACCATGAGGGTTGTTGTTGCAGGACACCGAGAAGCTCGCCGATAGAATCCCCGAAGAACGCCTCTTCAGAAATGATAGCGGCTCCCGCTCCCTGGCGAATCAGGCCGCAGGTTTCGGTAATAGAAGTTGCGACATGACAGGGAATAGTCAGACGCTCGAGTAGGGCTGCAACCAGGCGCCCATCCTTGCCCGTGGGCGCCAGGATGATGGTTCGATGATCGTGCGCTGAGGGCGCATTCTCAGGATGCAGCGGAGTCCTCCAGATTTTGTCCCTTGCCGTTAAAATCGGGTGTCCCCGTAAGAACTCCTCTGAAGTCTTTCAATGGTTCTCCCACGGAAATTCTGCCTTCGCCAAGAATCAGTTCGCGGATGGCTCGTTCGTGGGGACCACTGCGCTTCTTGATAACAGAGAGGGCCTGCCGGATCTCGCCGGCGTACTCGAAGTAACGAAAAAGCAATACCGTATCCGCCAGATAGCTCACATCAACGGTGGACTGCATGCTCCCGATGAAACCGTGTTGTGCCAGGGTCAGAATGGTGGCCACGCCTTGTTGACCGAGATAGGAAAGCAACTCGTGCAGCTGCATCGCAAGGAACTGCTCATGCGGCATCGCATTCAGGAAACCGTTCAAGCTGTCCAACACCACAACCCGCAAATGCTCTTTATCCACCAGGCGGCGCACCCGCGATACGAATTCGCCTGGCGCCAATTCGGCAGGATCGATCTGTTGAATCTCCAGAGTGCCATTGGCAAACAGAGGTGCGAGCTCCATGCCCAGCCCCTTTGCTCGCTCCAGGAGCGTTGCCAGAGCCTCATCAAAGGTGAAGATGACGGCCTTCTCGCCACGTTGCGCGGAGGAGACGGCGTAGCGCAGAGCGATGGTGGATTTTCCGCAACCGGCTGGGCCGATGAACAGCGTGCTGGTGCCGGTATCGATGCCTCCGTTGAACAGTTCATCCAGTCCGTTCAGCCCACTGGGCACACACTTGCGTTCAAAGCCCGGCTTATGTTCCGCCGCGATCAATCGCGGATAAATAGAGATCCCCCCGGTGGCAATGGTGTAATCGTGAAAGCCCTCGCGGTAAGGAGATCCACGCAGCTTACGCACCTCGACTCTGCGGCGTTTGATTCCGAAATCGCGCTCCAGGCTCTGCATCATGAGCACGCCATGGGCGATGCTTTGCAGCTGAAGGTCGTGGCTTCCTTCCGCGGTGCGGTCGTCCAGCAGTAAGACGGTACAGTTTCTTCCCGCGAAATGACGCTTCAGGGCCAGAATCTGCCGGCGGTATTTCAACGGGTCTCGCGCCAGCATGCGCAGTTCCGAGAGCGAGTCGAATACGACTCGCTGCGGCTGGGTCGCATCCACCTGTTCGAGGATGGCGGTAATGGTATCGGCAAGTTCGACCTCAGACGGGTGAAAGACCGTGTACTGGGCTTCGGGACGCAGGTCGTCGTCGTCGGCCATTTCGTAGATCTGCAAGGAGTCGGTGGACCAACCGTGAGAGCGGGCCACCTCTTCGAGTTCTTTTCTCGACTCCGATAGGGTCACATAGATTACGCTCTCGCCCTGCCTGATGCCGGCCAGCAGAAATTGCAGCGCGAGGGTCGTTTTGCCGGTGCCTGGGTCGCCCTCAATCAGGTACAAGTGCCCTTGCGGTAGGCCGCCTCCAAGGATGTCGTCTAAACCCGCGATGCCGGTTTCAATGCGAGCGGGTCCGGGAGTGTTATCATTGCGACGCTCATTTCCGTTCATTGGATCCCCGTCAGGAAGCGCATTGGAATATCAACGTTTTATGATCCCAAACCGTTAGCCGGGGTTGCACCCAGGCAGGGTTCCGGCAGTCACGTGCGATAAATTTGGGGGCTTGAAAGGGTTTGCCGCGATGCGCGTAGAATCCTAGGCGCAACCACTCCAATAATTTTTTGCTGGCTGGTGAGGAACACCTATGAGCGAACCACTGCCTGGTCACATTCTGCAAGTCGGAATGGGCTTCTGGGCCTCGAAAACCCTGTTGAGCGCAGTCGAAATGGGACTGTTCACGGAACTGGCGGAACATTCCGAAGATCTCGAAACGCTCCAAGGGAGGCTCGGTCTCCATCGACGATCGGCCCGCGATTTCCTCGATGCACTGGTGGCGCTTGAATTTCTTCAACGTCGCGACGGCAAGTACTGCAACACCCCGTCCACTGATCTCTTTCTCGACAAGCGCAAGCCGTCCTACATCGGCGGCATCCTCGAGATGGCTAATCACCGGCTTTATCCAGCCTGGGGCCACCTGACCACTGCGTTGCGCACCGGCTTGCCGCAAAATGAAACCAAGGACGGCGCGCCCGACCCTTTCCTCGCGCTTTATGCCGACCCGGCGCGGTTGAAGGAGTTCCTCCGGGCCATGACAGGCGTGAGCCACGGCGGAAACATGGCCATCGCTCGCAAGTTCCCCTGGGACCGCTATCGCACTGCCGTGGATGTCGGCACCGCGCAGGGTGACTTGATCGCCCAGGTGGCCCTGGCCAACCCGCATATTGAAGGGATAGGCTTTGATCTGCCGCCTGTAGCTCCTATTTTTGAGGAATACGTCAAGGCCAATGGGCTTTCGGCCCGGTTGAAATTTCAGCCCGGAAGCTTCTTCGAACTGCCTTTGCCAAAAGCGGATGTGGTCATGATGGGCCACATCCTGCACGACTGGGATCTGGAAACAAAGTCCATGCTGCTGCGCAAGGCCTGGGAAGCATTGCCGCCAGGCGGAGCCTGCGTCGTGTATGAAAGCCTCATCGACGACGATCGCTCGAGCAACGCGTTTGGATTGTTGATGAGCTTGAATATGCTGGTCGAAACCCCGGGAGGGTTCGACTACACCGGCAGCGATTGTATGGGCTGGATGAAGCAAGCAGGATTCCGCGAAACCCGGGTGGAGCACCTGGTCGGCCCCGACTCCATGGTCATGGGCATTAAGTAAAGATTGAATCGAGGGATCAAATTAAGCGCCAGGGTTGAGCGCGCTCTCGCTGGCGGCCGCAGTAGGACGAAGCAATACTGTTACAAATCGGCTCTATAGCAGCAACTCTAAGCTGCAGCGGTTTGTCGGTGACTCCAGAAACGATTCTGCTGCTTTTCTGATAACGAGCACCAGCAAATCAAAAAGTGATAATTTTGCGCTTGACATGTACTAGTATTCTAGTACACCATTTGTTTAGATGAAGCCCGCGGTTCCATTCCGTCGCCCTTTCGCATTTCGCATCGACCTCCGGACGGGTGTCCCCTTATACCGGCAACTCATCGACCAGGTCCAGGCTGCTATCGCCACGGGATCGCTGGTTCCCGGCGATCAGCTGCCAACCGTCCGCCAGGTTGCCGTAGACCTCGAAATCAATCCCAATACGGTGATGCGCGCGTATCGCGAGATGGAGATCCGCGGCGTTCTCGATACGCAACAGGGTACGGGCACTTTTGTAGCCCAGCAGACCGTCGAACGCAATGCCGTCGAGCATACTCGCGGCCTGGAGCAACTGGTGGAAGAGTTCGCCGCACGGGCCGGAGCCGGCGGCTTCCACCTGGAAGAACTAATGATGGCCCTGCGCGACCGCCTGGCGGAAGGCAAACAGGGAAGCGCGCCGAAACCAAAAGGAGAAAAACGATGAATAGCACGGGCAAAACGTTCGACGTGGATATCAGCGGGCCAGGAATCGTAGCGTTCCTGGTGTGCTTGGCTGCCGGTTTTGCCTCCGCTCAGCTGCTGCATTCGCCAATTGCGCTGTTTGTAGCCATCGCTGCCGGTATCTATCTCATGTTCTCGATCAAAGTCGTGCAGCAGTGGCAAAGGGTCGCGATCCTTCGTTTTGGGCGATACCGTGGTCTTCGGGGCCCCGGCATTTTTCTTATCGTGCCCGTGATGGACACACTTAGCCGCTATGTCGATCAGCGGGTTCGGGTCGCAACGGTCACCGCCGAGTCCACGCTCACCCGCGACACCGTCCCGGTCAATGTGGATGCGATTGTCTTTTGGCTCGTCTGGAATGCGGAAAAATCTATCCTCGAAGTAGAGAATTTTTCCGAAGCAGTGAACATGAGCGCCCAGACGGCTCTCCGCGAATCCATTGGCCGCCATGAACTGGCACAGATGATCACCGAGCGTGAAAGCATGGGTCAGCAACTCCAGTTGATCCTTGACGCCAAAACAAACCCCTGGGGCATCACCATCCAATCGGTAGAGATTCGCGATGTCCGCATCCCCCAGGCCCTGGAGAACTCCATGTCCCAGCAAGCCCAGGCGGAACGGGAGCGCCAGGCTCGCCTGATTCTCGGAGACGCCGAAACCCAGGTGGCCATCAAGTTCGCCGAAGCGGCCAGGACCTACGGCGACAACCCCGGGGCTCTCCACTTACGTGCGATGAACATGCTCTACGAAGCCATGAAAGAAAAGGGAGCCATGGTCATCGTCCCTTCAACCGCTGTAGAAACCATGGGTCTTGGGGGAACACTCGCTACCGCAGCTATCGGCCGCGAGCGCTAGCCCCCGGGAGGAATTTCATGAGAAGCGCTAACAAATACATCGTCGCCGCATTGCTGTTTGCCGCATCGCTTGCCGCTTATGGGCAAAGCTCGTTGAGCGGCAAATGGCACGGTACGGAAAACAACCTTCCAATCGTAGACCTCACGATTGAGAAGAACGCCGGCCAGGCCACCGGAGCGGTCGCCTTCTATGTCATCAAAAGAAACACTGACGGAAGCAATGCGCATGTGGATGGCCAAGCCATGGGTCCCATGGAAAATTTGAATTACGAACCGAAAAAACTGAGTTTCGATATGCACCGTTCCGACGGGTCCCTGGTCAGCTTCCGTATAGAACTAACCGACCGGGACCACGCCAGGTTATTCCGCACCAGTGACCACGACGCGAACGCGGAAGGTTCAGGTCTGCCCTTGGTGCGCGTGAATCCCTGAGAAGGTGCTGGTTGATTAAAGTGACATGCTGAGCGGTAACGGTTGGTCGATGGGTCTGAGCAGGAGTGCAACCGGTGACTTGCAACCCGGTAACGGGCAGGCTGTGGCGGCATCAAGACATCCGGGTTCCACGCAGACTTGAATGGCATGCCCCTTGAGGCAAATCGCATTCTTCCGCTTGCGGGTGTGTAGGCTGGGGGAGTGACAAATGAGCATTGATTAACACCTCTGTTGGGATTCGTATCGATCCCTGCTCAAGAACACTCGACCCTGAGTCAAAACAACACAAGCCATAGTTCGGTGGTGTTGCCGATCGGAAACACGCTCCCTCGCGGAGTCTAATCCTCGCGCAGACATTCTCTTGACCAAAATAACTATACGCTGTATACCTATTCACTATACGGTGTATAGCTAGATGGATCAGGCAACGCAGGAACGCATTTCGGAGACGGCCCTCAGGCTGTTTGAAACGGATGGAGAGGCTGGAGTGAGCATGCGGCGGGTGGCCACCGCCGTGGGGATAACGCCGATGGCGATCTATCACCACTTCGCCGACCGCAGGTCGCTGCTGAACTTCGTGGTGGACCGTGAGTTCGCCAAGTATCTGGAATCGTTTCAGGCACTCCCCCAGCGGGGCTCTTATGAGTCCCGGCTTGTGACTTGCATGGACGCCTACATTGACTATGCTTTCGCCCATCCGCGCATCTTCGACTACGTCTTCGCGGAGCCCCGTCCGGGGGCACGCCGGTACCCGGAAGATTTTCGCGCTCGCCGGTCGCCGACCCTGAATCCAGTGGCTGATTTGCTGCAGAAGGCGATCGAAGCCGGCTTTTTAAAACCAGACGATGTATGGGAGCTGGCGCTGGAGATGTGGGCCCACACGCATGGGTATGTTTCGCTCTACCGCGGCGGGCGGTTCGACCTGCCGGAAAAGGAATTTCGCGCGTTAGTACGTCGTTCGCTCAGGAGGTTGATCCATGGTCTCAAAGCCTAGTACGAATGCCCTCGTTGCATTATGCCTCGCCGCATCAGCGGCCCTGTTCTTCTTTGGAACCGGGCTTACTCCCGTCTGGATGCTGTTGTGGCTGGCGCCGATTCCCGTCTTGTGGCTGTCGCCGCGCCTCTCGGCAGGGCATGCGTTTTTCGTCGCCGCTGCGGCCTATATGCTGGGCGGATTCAACATCTGGTTTTACATGACGATTGTGGCTCCGAGGTGGGTCGCCCTGCTGAATGCGTGTGTACCAGCGTGTTTATTTGCCGCGGTGGTTGTTCTGTTTCGTAATCGCGTCGTGCGTGGACGGTTGTGGCAGGCGGCATTGATCGTTCCGGCGTTCTGGGTAACGTATGAGTATGTGACATCGCTGCTATCGATCCACGGGACAATCGGAAACATCGGCTATAGCCAGCTGAACTTCCTGCCCATCCTGCAATTGGCCGCGGCGACGGCGGCGATGTTCTTCCTCTGCATCTTCGGTTATGGATTCTTGCGGCTGGCAAGATTGCCAAAGAACGCGCCTATGGTTAAGGTCGGGCTGGTTGCTTCGGATGACTCGAACATGGTGCTGGCGTTTACACCGGAACAAGCACTGGGGATGTATGACCGGTTCGGTAAGGAGATACGGACACTGCAAGGGCGGGGAATCCAGATGTTCGTGCTGCCCGAGAACAGTGGTCCCGTGACCGACGCGTCGGTCGCCGCGACGGATGAGAAGCTGGGAGCGATGGCGAAAGAAGCACATGCTTTTGTGGCCATCGGAGTTGCCCGCATCAGGCCGACCATTTCATGGAACGAAGAGAGGCTTTACGCTCCCGATGGCACGCTGGCGGCCACTTATCACAAGCATCACCTGCTGCCGCCCTTTGAGAATCAGTTCACGCCGGCAATCACGCGCACGACCTTGAAAGAGCCTTCCGGCATATGGGGACTTCAGATCTGCAAGGACATGGATTTTCCACTCCTGAGCCGGGAGTACGCGAAAGACGGAGTGGGACTCATGGTCGTTCCCGCGTGGGACTTCACGCTGGACGGATGGTCACACGGCCGCATCGCCGTCATGCGTGGGGTAGAGGGCGGATTCAGCATCGCTCGTTCGGCGAAGCGGAGCATTCTCTACGCAACCGATGATCGCGGACATGTACTGGCCGAGCAGAACACAATGTTGCTTCCCTTCGCAACCGTTGTGACATCGGTTCCCGTACATCACGACGTGACTCTCTATTCGGAATTGGGGGACTGGTTTGCCTGGGTCAACATTGCCTTGCTGGCCATCCTGGCAGTGCTGTGGAACAGAGGAAAAAATCTGACTCTTCCAAACTAAGCACCGCTCCAGGACGGGTCCGTTGAACTGCAGATCCCTCCACTGCGCTGCGCTTCGGTCGGGATGACAAAGGGGAGAGCCAACTCTTCCATCCAGATTCGATGCTGCGGATGGAGGCCCCCCTTTGTTTCCTTCAGCCACTAATTAACCTGCCCTCAGAGAACTACTCTCCCCTTTGTCATCCCGACCGAAGCGCAGCGCAGTGGAGGGATCTGCAGTTCGACGGACCTGTCCTGGAAATCTTTTTGGGCACGCCTGGGGCACCCCTAATCTTGTTGCAACCTGATTTCCCAAATCTGAGCCACGTATTCGTCGGTCCAATCAAGTCACGGGGACGGTTTGCTCCGTTCCGCGCGATTGGATAATCGCGCGCGCCAATTTGCGCCAAGATGCACCGGTTCGAGGGCAACCATCGAAGTCCTCGCGGGCAGATTTCATCACACAGGCATAACGCTTTAGTTGTAGATACAATTCCTCGGAGCCGCTTAGTCAGTTATCAACGAGGAGCAGAAGACACCGCTACCGACACCGCTTGTCCCCCCATTCCTTTTTTCCTTTAGTATTTCCTAGCAGGCGGTTCCTATGCGAAACCAATCCTGTGAACTGAAGGTATGACCTCAGGGTGTGAGCTGCATATCGATCCGGCGGCTCGGTTGCATTCAATTTCAGTTGCAATCGAGATTCCAAAACAACCCAAGCCATCGCTGATTCAGGAGAGAACATGAAGAAAAGCGAAGAGCGCACCGCGGTCGCGAGCGCTAATGGCAGCCCCCAAAAAAGCTCGAAGAGTAGGGAAAGAAACGGGACCGTCCATCTGACGGCTGAGCCTGCGAACGCTGACCTCGAGGTGATCCTGGCGCAGTTGCAAGCCGTACGAGACGGAAATTTCACCGTGCGCCTACCTGGTTCCTGGATCGGATTACCGGGGAAAATTGCAGATACGTTCAATGAAATCGTCGCCGCCAATCAGCAAATGGCCAAGGAACTCAGGCGCGTCGGCCAGGTCGTGGGCAAGGAGGGCAGAACCAGGGAACGCACGCGGTTCTACGAGTCGAGAGGCGCGTGGGGGGAAATGGAAGTCTCCGTCAACACGTTGGTGGAGGACCTGCTCCGGCCGACAACCGAGGTGACCCGCGCCATCGCGGCCGTGGCCCAGGGCAACCTGGCACAAACCGTGCGGCTTGATGTGGACGGGCGCCCGCTTGAAGGAGAATTTTTCCGCTCTGCAGAGATCGTGAACACCATGATCCAGCAGCTCAGCGTCTTCACCTCGGAGGTGACGCGTGTCGCGCGCGAGGTGGGCACCGACGGCAAACTCGGCGGCCAGGCACAGGTGCCGGGCGTCGCCGGTACCTGGAAAGATCTCACAGACTCAGTCAATTCGATGGCCAGCAATTTGACCGGGCAGGTGCGCAATATAGCCGAGGTTGCGACCGCTGTTGCCAGCGGCGATCTCTCGCGCAAAATCACGGTCGACGTCCGCGGCGAAATTCTTCAGCTCAAAGAAGCAATCAACACCATGGTGGACCAGCTGCGTTCCTTTGCCTCAGAGGTGACCCGTGTGGCGCGCGAAGTGGGCACCGACGGAAAGCTCGGCGGACAGGCCGTAGTGCCGGGCGTTGCAGGCACCTGGAAAGATCTCACCGACTCGGTCAACGCAATGGCCGGCAACCTGACGGCCCAGGTGCGCAATATTGCCGAAGTAACCACAGCAGTGGCGCGCGGCGATTTATCACGCAAGATCACAGTCGACGTCAAGGGTGAAATTCTCGAGCTGAAAGACACCATCAATACGATGGTGGACCAGTTGAACGCATTCGCGGGCGAAGTTACACGCGTGGCCCGTGAGGTCGGTACGGAAGGCAAGCTGGGCGGGCAGGCGCAGGTGCCGGGCGTGGGTGGCACCTGGAAGGATCTCACCGACAACGTAAATTTCATGGCCAGCAACCTGACTGGACAAGTCCGCAACATCGCCGAAGTGGCCACCGCCATCGCCAGCGGCGACCTTTCCAGCAAGATCACCGTAGATGTCCGGGGCGAAATCCTGCAGCTGAAAGAAACCCTCAACACCATGGTGGATCAGCTGAACCGGTTCGCCGGTGAGGTGACGCGTGTAGCCCGTGAGGTGGGCAGTGAAGGCCGCCTTGGCGGACAGGCTAACGTGCCCGGCGTGGCCGGCACCTGGAAGGACCTTACCGACTCCGTCAACTCAATGGCCGGGAACCTGACCGGACAAGTGCGCAACATTGCGGAAGTGACCACGGCCGTGGCGCGCGGCGATCTGTCGCGCAAGATCACTGTAGACGTGAAAGGCGAAATCCTCGAGCTCAAGAACACCATCAACACGATGGTGGACCAGCTGAACGGTTTTGCCGGTGAGGTGACCCGCGTAGCCCGCGAAGTGGGCACGGAAGGTAAGCTGGGCGGCCAGGCGCAGGTGCTTGGTGTTGCTGGTACATGGAAGGATCTCACCGACAACGTGAACTTCATGGCCAGCAACCTGACCGGCCAGGTGCGCAACATCGCGGAAGTGGCGACTGCCGTGGCGCGCGGCGATTTGTCGCGCAAGATCACGGTGGATGTGAAGGGCGAAATTCTTGAGCTGAAAGACACCATCAACACCATGGTGGACCAGCTGCGTGCGTTTGCCTCCGAAGTCACGCGTGTGGCGCGCGAAGTGGGCACGGACGGAAAGCTCGGTGGTCAGGCGCAGGTACCCGGCGTGGGCGGCACGTGGAAGGACCTTACCGATTCCGTCAACTCGATGGCGAGTAACTTGACCGGCCAGGTCCGCAATATTGCGGAGGTATCCACTGCCATCGCCAGCGGCGATCTTTCCAAGAAGATTACCGTCAACGTGAGCGGGGAGATACTGCTTCTCAAAGAGACCATCAACACGATGGTCGATCAGCTCAATGCATTTGCCGGCGAGGTAACCCGCGTGGCCCGCGAAGTGGGCAGCGAGGGGCGCCTGGGCGGCCAGGCCAACGTTCCCGGCGTCGCCGGCACGTGGAAAGATCTTACGGACTCTGTGAATTCCATGGCCGGCAATCTGACCGGCCAGGTGCGCAACATTGCGGAAGTAACTACTGCCGTTGCACGCGGCGATTTATCGCGCAAGATTACCGTGGACGTGAGAGGTGAAATCCTGGAGCTCAAGAACACCATCAACACGATGGTGGATCAGCTCAACGCGTTTGCCGGGGAAGTAACGCGTGTAGCGCGCGAGGTAGGTACAGAAGGCAAGTTAGGCGGTCAGGCGCAGGTACCGGGAGTGGGCGGCACCTGGAAAGATCTCACCGACAACGTAAATTTCATGGCCAGCAATCTGACCGGCCAGGTGCGCAACATTGCCGAAGTGGCGACCGCCATTGCCAATGGCGACCTTTCCAAGAAGATCACTGTAGACGTGCGTGGCGAGATCCTGCAGCTCAAGGAAACGCTCAACACCATGGTTGAACAGCTGCGCTCGTTTGCGGCGGAAGTGACGCGCGTGGCCCGCGAGGTGGGCAGCGAGGGCCGGTTGGGCGGCCAGGCTAATGTGCAGGGTGTTGCAGGCACGTGGAAGGATCTGACCGATTCCGTCAATGCCATGGCCGGCAACCTGACCGGCCAGGTGCGCAACATCGCGGAAGTGACAACCGCCGTGGCTCGCGGTGATTTGTCGCGCAAGATTACGGTGGATGTAAAAGGAGAAATTCTGGAGCTGAAAAACACCATCAACACGATGGTGGATCAGCTCAATGCGTTCGCCGCCGAAGTGACGCGTGTGGCGCGCGAAGTGGGCACCGACGGCAAACTGGGTGGGCAGGCAGAAGTTCCCGGGGTGGCCGGAACCTGGAAAGATCTGACCGACAACGTGAATGTAATGGCCGCCAATCTTACCGAGCAGGTGCGCGGCATCGTTAAGGTAGTCACCGCGGTTGCGAATGGGGTTTTGACTCAGAAATTAACGGTGAATGCCAAGGGCGAAGTGGCCGCCCTGGCCGAAACCATCAACAATATGACCGACACGCTGGCCACCTTTGCCGATCAGGTAACGACGGTGGCTCGTGAAGTCGGCGTCGAAGGCCGGCTGGGAGGCCAGGCGAATGTCCCCGGCGCCGCAGGCACTTGGAAAGATCTCACCGGGAATGTGAATCTTCTGGCCGATAACCTGACCAACCAGGTGCGTGCCATTGCCGAAGTGGCTACCGCTGTGACCAAGGGCGACCTTACTCGCTCGATCCAGGTGGAGGCCAGCGGTGAGGTCGCGGAGTTGAAAGACAACATCAACACCATGATCAACAATCTGCGTCTCACAACGGAGCGGAACACCGAGCAGGACTGGCTCAAGACGAACCTCGCGCGCTTCACCGGCATGTTGCAAGGTCAGCGTGATTTGTCGACCGTCGGACGGACGCTGCTGTCGGAGTTGGCGCTCCTGGTCAATGCGCAGCAGGGCGTCATCTATCAGATGCACAGTGAGGAAGAGGTGGCCATGGTGCCGCTGTCCGCGTTCGCGGATGACGGACAGGACGTGCATCTACGAAGGCTGAGGATCGGTGAAGGGCTGGTAGGGCAGTGCGCGGCCGAAAAACGCCGCATGGTGATCACCGATGTACCACCCAACACCATTTCCATCCGGTCGGGTTTGTTTGAGGCAACCCCGCGCAATGTGATCGTGCTTCCTGTTCTGTTTGAGGACCGGGTGAAGGCCGTCATTGAGTTGGCCTCGCTCAGCACATTTACCGCCTCCCAGCTCGCATTTCTTGAGCAACTGACAACCAGCATCGGCATCGTGCTGAACAGCATCGAAGCAACGATGCAGACCGAGGGGCTGCTGAAGCAGTCGCAACAATTGGCCACTGAGTTGCAAACGCAACAGAAGGAGTTGCAACAGACCAACGAACAGCTGGCACAGAAGGCGCAGCAGTTGGCCGAACAGAACGTTGAGGTGGAACGCAAGAACCAGGAGATTGAGCAGGCGCGCGGCGCGCTTGAAGGCAAGGCCAAGGAGCTGGCGCTGACCTCCAAATACAAGTCGGAGTTCCTGGCGAATATGTCGCACGAGCTGCGCACCCCGCTGAACAGCATCCTGGTTTTGGGACAACAATTGAGTGAAAATCCGGGAGGTAACCTCACAGCGAAGCAGGTAGAATTTGCCCGCACGATCCATGGAGCGGGAACGGATCTACTTAATCTGATTAGCGATATCCTGGACCTTTCCAAGATCGAATCCGGCACCGTTTCGGTAGAGGCCGAGGAACTGGTCTTCGCCAGCCTGCTGGAGATGATGGCGCGCCCCTTCCGGCACGAGGCCGAGAACCGGCGGCTGGGTTTCGATGTGATTACCGGGGCCCATGTACCGCGCAGTTTTGTGACCGACTCCAAGCGCCTGCAGCAGGTGCTCAAGAACCTTCTGTCCAATGCCTTCAAATTTACCGATCAGGGCAGTGTACGTCTCACGGTGTCGATATCCGAGAAGGGCTGGAGCGAAGACCACCCCATCCTCAGTCGGGCCGCATCGGTCGTTTCTTTCGAGGTTGCGGACACAGGTATTGGTATTCCGTTCGAAAAGCAGCGGATTATCTTTGAGGCGTTTCAGCAGGCGGACGCAGGAACCAGCCGCAAATACGGCGGGACAGGCCTCGGGTTAGCCATCAGCCGCGAGCTGGCCAGTTTGCTGGGCGGCGAGATTCGACTGCGGAGTACGCCCGGAAAAGGAAGTGTGTTCACGCTCTACCTTCCGCAAACCTATATGGGCCCGTCTGCCTCCAGTGTGGCTACACTCGAAGCAAAAGCCTCGCCTTCTGGTTCAAGCGCGCAATTACTCAGCACCAGCGTCCTGGAGCTGCCGGCAGAACGGATACCAGACGATCGCGAAATTCTGCAGCCGGGGGATGCAGTCTTGCTGATTATCGAAGATGACCCCCACTACGCGCGGCTGCTGTGCGATCTGTCACGCGACAGCGGCTTTAAAGTGCTCCTGGCGATGCGTGGGACGGAAGGGCTTGCATTGGCGCGTGAATTCAAGCCGACAGCGATATCGTTGGACGTCTTTCTTCCTGACATGCTGGGTTGGACAGTGCTCAACCATTTAAAACAGGATCCGGAGACGCGGCACATTCCTGTGCAGATACTTACCGTCGATGAGGATCGCCGGCATGGGTTGGCGCGCGGTGCTTTTGCCTCGGTGATGAAACCAGCCACGGCCGAAGAAATCGACTCGGCCTTTGTCAGGATCAAGGAATATGCGGCTCTCGAACGCAAGCGATTGTTGATCGTCGAAGATAACCCTGCGGAGCAGCTCAGCATTCGCGAGCTTCTCGGTTATGACGACATCGATGTCACCGTGGTCACCAGCGGCGGCGAGGCATTGAACGTTCTTCGTGAGGAGCCTTTCGATTGCGTTGTGCTTGACCTTCGTCTCCCGGATATGTCGGGCTTCCAGGTCCTGGAGAATCTGCGCCACACCCCATCGCTCGGGGACGTGCCGGTGGTGGTATTCACAGGAAAGGAGTTGTCTCCTACGGAAGATGCCCAGTTGCGAACTCTGGCGCGAAGTGTTGTGGTTAAGGGAGTGGAGTCGCCCGAACGGCTATTGGACGAAACCGCTCTATTCCTCCACCGGATGATCGCTAATCTGCCGCCGGAGAAGCAGAATATGCTAGACCGGCTGCATCGCTCCGATGAAGCGTTGATTGGCAAGAAGGTGTTGGTTGTCGACGATGATGTGCGTAACATCTTCGCGCTCAGCAGCGTGCTCGAGCGTCGTGGGATGACGGTGTTGACCGCTGGAACCGGCCGGGAGGCAATCGCCATTCTGGAGTCGACTCCCGACATGGCCATTGTGTTGATGGACATTATGATGCCGGAGATGGATGGATACGAGACCATGCAGGTGATGCGGCAGAACGGGCTATTCCGCAGGCTGCCTATCATTGCGCTGACGGCGAAAGCAATGAAAGGGGATCGTGAAAAGTGCCTGGAAGCGGGTGCTTCGGAATATCTGGCAAAGCCCGTCAATACTGAACAACTGTTATCCGCATTGCGCATCTGGCTCCACAGATAGAGGGCAGTGAGAATCCCTCAGAGTTGTTTGCGTTGAGGTTTTCCGTAGGAGCGCACCACGATGGAACCAAGAGTCAACATCCTGATGGTGGACGATCAGCCGGGAAAGCTGTTGACCTATGAAGCTATCCTGGGCGAACTTGGGGAAAACCTGATCAAGGCATCTTCTGGACGGGAAGCGCTCGATATCCTGCTGAAAACGGACATCGCGGTCGTCCTGATGGATGTGAGCATGCCGGAATTGGATGGGTTTCAGCTTGCGGACATGATCCGGCAACATCCACGGTTTCAGAAAATCGCGATTATCTTCATCTCTGCCGTACACCTGACCGACCTGGACAGGCTCAAGGGATATCAACGAGGGGCGATGGATTATATCTCCGTTCCCGTAGTCCCCGAACTCTTGCGCGCCAAGGTGAGTGTGTTCGCCGAGCTTCATCGAAAGGCCCGGGAGCTGGAGCTGTTGAATCGCGAATTAGAGCAGCGTGTGCTCGAAAGAACGGCGGAATTGAGGGAGAGCGAGAATCAATTGCGACAGCGCGCAGATCTGCTCGATCTCGCCTCCGAGGCCATCATGGTCCGCGATTTTGACGGTGTTCTCCAGTTTTGGAACTCCGGAGCAGAGGCGTTTTATGGTTGGGACCGGAGAGAAGTTCTGGGCAGAAACATTCATCAGATCTTGCGTACGAAACTTCCCAACTCGGCTGAAGAAATAGAGTCAGCGATACGCAGTGAGGGAAGGTGGGAAGGAAATCTGGTGCAGTGTACGAAGGACGGCCGGGAGGTGGTCGTGGCCAGCCGTCAGGTGCTGCAGACGGATGCCGCAGGAACACGCCATACCATCTTGGAAATTGGCCGGGACATAACCGCGCAATTGCGGGCCGAGGACGCCTTGCGCAAATCGGAAAAACTCGCCGCAATGGGGAGGGTCGCTGGAATTATCGCGCATGAAATCAACAACCCCCTGGACGCGATCAGAAACGCCTTTTATCTGCTTCATAACCATCCATCATTAGACGAGGATGCCCGCAAATACACCAGGATTGCGGAAGAGGAGTTGACGCGAGTTGCGCACATCACGCGCCAGACGTTGAGCTTCTATCGCGAATCGAAGGAAGCTGTTCCCGTTTCGATTGCAGAGATTCTCAACGACATTCTTGCGCTTCAGTTACGTCTGTTGGAACGCAATGGAATTGTTCTCGAGAAAGAGTACAGCAGCGACGGTCCGGTTTTAGGTTTCCCAGGCGAGCTAAAGCAGGTGTTCCTCAACCTGATTGGCAATGCAATCCAGGCTATGCCTGAAGGGGGCCGTCTCCGCATTCGCGTGAGCGAAGCCATGGAGAAGGGGCAGCAGCGAGAGGGCATTCGAGTTTTGATTGCCGACACTGGGTCGGGCATTCGTCCGGAAGACGCAAAGCAATTGTTTGAGCCATTCTTTACCACCAAATCGACCAAGGGCACCGGCTTAGGTCTTTGGATAAGCAAAGGTATCGTTCAAAAGTATGAAGGTGTCATTCAATTTCGGAGCATGCGGCTGCTACGGGGAAACATTACCGCATTCTCAGTGTTTATACCCAAGTCTGCGTCCCCGCAGATGTCGGAATCGCGCGTGCTATCCAGCGCGTCATTGCGTTAGTTACTTCTGTCGAGGTTCAAGGAGCTGTCATGAACGAGAAAGAGCTCATCTTGTGTGTAGACGACGAAGAGAATCAGCTGGCCGTTCGCAAGCTCGTGCTTGAACAGGCGGGCTACGCGGTGTTGACTGCCAGTTCAGGCCAGCAGGCATTAGCTCTACTCGCCGGCCACCCGATCGACCTCGTCTTGTCGGACCATCTGATGCCTGGGCTGACGGGGACTGAGCTCGCTCGCCAAATCAAGGCAGGGAATCCTGGTTTGCCAGTCATCCTGATATCGGCCGTAAATGAGATACCCGCGGACGCGGCCTATGCGGACCTCTTCATGAGCAAGCTGGACGGCCCCCAGGCCATGTGTCAGAACATCTCCGAAATGCTGGCCCGGTCAAAAAACGGATCATCCAGCTGAACGCCGTCGTCAAAACCCCCGGTCATCCGCCGAGGGTCCATACAGCGCCGGCACCGCCGCCTCGTTCAATCGCAGATACACCGTCAACTGTCCGCGATGATGGGCAAGGTGATTGATCACTCCACTACGAATATTCAGGTATCGGGGCTCCTCACTCACCACGTGCCCATGCGCTTTTAGCTTCCACGTCGTCAGCAGATGTTCATCGCTCGTGCCGGCCAGCGCTGCGCGCGCCTTCTCCATGTTTTCATCGAACTGCTTCAGCAGGTCCCCCGTCGTCTTCCATTCAGGCGGCTTGTTTTCATTGTTGCCTACAGGAGCAAAGTCCAACTCATCCCGATTGATCATAAAATCGATCCATCCCGGCATCGTCGCTACCAGAGAAGCCAGGTAACCCAGTGGCATCGACTTCGGATGCGGCTTCCAATCGTTGTGCCCCTCGGGCACACGCTCCAGCACCTTTTTGGTACCCACCGCTTCACGCTTCAACTCTTCCAGAAAAAGGTCGGTCATCTTCAGATTCATTGCGAAAGTCCCTCCACGAAAATGAGTCTACCCATTCATATATGACAAGGCGTGTCATATATGCAGAATCTCGATGCGCTGAGCTCATAGACGGGCTTATGCATTCCTTGGGGCAACTACTACAATGGAAGGCATGAGCACTCCCATTCAGAAAATTCCCGTGCGCCGGATCACCGGCGAAGACACCAACCTTGGCGAATACAGTGGAAAGGTCGTCCTGGTCGTGAATGTCGCGTCCAAATGCGGACTTACCAAGCAGTACGAAGCTTTGGAAAAGCTTTATCGGGACTACCGTGATCGCGGATTCGTCGTCGCCGGTTTTCCTGCCAACGACTTCAGAGAACAGGAACCTGGCAGCAATGACGAAATCCAGAGCTTTTGCACCAGCAACTTTGGCGTCGACTTTCCCTTGTTTGAAAAGATCACGGTGGTTGGGGAAGGGAAGCACCCGCTCTACAAAGAGTTGATCGCAGCCCAGCCGAAGGCCATCAGCACGTCAGACGTTCCCTTTAGCGAGAGGTTGAAGGGCCACGGAATCGAGCCCAATCACGAGCCTGAAATTCTCTGGAATTTCGAAAAGTTCCTGGTCGACCGGAGCGGCAAAGTGGCTGCTCGATTTGCTCCTAACACCACCCCCGACGATCCAGCCCTGGTGAAGGCGGTGGAAGCGGAACTAGCTAAGAACTGAGCGCGGGCGGGCGTCGAGGCCGGTGCAACTAGCGTCGTGACGGATCAGGCGCCCTACTCTGCTCCTGGTCATTTCCAGGGCGGCTTGATACGTTCGCAGTCGCGCTTTTTTCGGTCTCGACCCCGAACACATAGCTGGGACCAAACATATTGCTGGTGAAGATCACGAGCTTTTTATCCGGGGAGAAGCGGACGTTTGGTTCCAGGCGATAGTTGTGGTGAGCCATGTTGACCAGATGCTCGGAGTGGAAGACACCCGGCTGCCAGAAGTCGGGTTGGTTAATTCCCGTAACCGGGAGCAACTCTGGATGGAACAATTCGATCCACTCGCCGTCCGGGGCCTTGGCCACCTGGCCTGGATCGCCGCCGTCGCCGGTGAAGAGCTTCTCATCTTCGGTAAGGTTGAAGTGAATGGACCATTCATTCCGCTGCATGTGGTATGCCGTGCGCGCGTGGGTTTCAAGGTTGTAGCCCGCGAGAAAAAAATCCTCTCCCCGGGGGAACTGCCAGTCGTACCAGATGGTGTGCCCGTCCAGCCCCCAAAATTCATGGCCGGCAATCTCCATGGCCATGGTGCGTTTGTGAATCAACATATTATGGGTGCCGTCGCTGTGGATCATCCAGATGCGGTCGACCTTATGCCAGGGGCCTTCATGGCAATACATCAGCAGAGTTGGATCGGTGGGCGAGAATAGCATATGTCCGATCCAGTCGGTGGAGTGGAGCAGCGGAGTGACCTTACCGCTTTCAAGATGGATGGTGTAGAGAACCACTGGGATGCGCGCCGCCAGCCGGCGCTCCATCATCTCGCCCTTGCCCTCAGGTTGAACAAGAGTGCCGGCTTGCGGATGTGTTCCATTGCCCCCCGCACCCGATGGTCGAGCACGCCCGTACTCTTCCGCAGCGCCGGCGTCCGTTTCGTCATAAGTTCCCACTCCCAGCGTCTCGTCGGCATTCACGGTCGCCAGGCTCGCCCGCGGGGGCAGCGTCACTAGCTCCTTCACCTCGCCGGTATACATGTCTGCCTTATAGACCGATGTGGAATTTTTCCTGGGGTCAGACTTGGTAAAGAAGATACTGTTGGTTTTTTTCCCCACCACGATCGCATGTACTCCGTTGCGGAAATTGCCTCCGTTCCCGGCAGGGTTGTCGGGCGGATTAGGAACCAGCAGCCTGGTCTTGAGAGTTGCCAGTTCGAGTACGTGAATTCCGTCCGGGGCCACGTAGATCATCAGCTTCCCGTCAGGCGAATACGCATTGACATTGAAATACAGGCCTGAAGAACCAGCTTCCTGTGTCAGCCGGATCACGCGGTGGCCGGTGTCTTTATCCACCCAGGATGTTGGCGGTTCTTCTGCCCTGGCCAATGCCATCTGGGATGTCTGGATGACGAGGATCAGGATCAGCAGAAGGAAGCGGATCATATGGATATCCCCCGGTGCTAGAACTTGAAATGCGCGGCAAACTGGAAGTCGCGTGGGCTGCTGTTAGAGGCCAACCCGGTGATGGTGCCGAAGGTGGTTGATCCAGCCGCCCAGCTTTGATTGGGCGGCGCGAACGTAACCTTGTTCCAGGTATTTAGACAATCCACTTCGATCACGAACGACGTCTCCCGGGGCAAAGAGAAACTGCGACGCAATGAAGTATCGATGTCCTGCGTCCCGGGATTGTTGAGGTTCAGCGCCCTGGTTCTAGGCGCATTTCCAATCAGATACTGCGGCGTACTGGAAGTCGAGACATTGGCCGGAGTCTGAAATGCATTTGGATCAATGTACTGGATTGGAACGCACCCAGGGCCGATGCCTAAATTACAGGCAGTCGTTCCATGCGGCCCGGTCCCGTAGCTCCCATGAATGCGGGCATTGTTGTCGCGATAACCAGGAAACGTAGGATTAAGGTCCGGCATGCACTGGCCCTGTCCCGGGTAATTGGTCGAGGTGCATCCGGTCCAGATAACTGCCATAGGCGTCCCTGACGAATAAGTGTAGATGCTGGACAGCTGCCATCCGCTAGCCAGGGAACGCACCACGAACGAGTTGTCGCCCAGGTGGCCCTTACCGAAAGGCAACTGGTAGACGCCGAAAGCGTGAAAACTTTGCGGGGTCGAAATCGTCGTCCAGGAACGTTCGATGCGGTCCTGTGGCCAGCTTTGCCCGCCGCCGGAAATTGCCGCCGCCGGTATATTAAAGCCACTGCGGAAGGTTCCGTCATCGCCCAGGTTCTTGGAGTACGTGTAGTTCACATTGAACGTGAGCCCTCTGCTGAGACGTTGCAGCAGCGTGACCTGCACTGAGTTATAGCTGAAGTTGCCTACGTTCGTGCCCCAGGTATCGGTGACTCCACTGTACTGCGGAAACGCAACCAGCCCTTGCGCGATGGTGTTGGTCGTTTTCACTATCGCCGCATTCTGAAAGAAGGCAGGAATATTGAGGCCGGGCATCGCTGCCTGCGCCTTGGCTACATTTGCGGGCGTTGCAGCCGATATGAGAATCGGTTTCGACCCGGTGCTGTCGGTAACCCCACCGAGGGCGGCCAGGTATTTCGGATCCAACTGGTTGGCCCAATAGCCACGAGCATTCGCGCCACTGGAGGTCGAATCGATCAGGAAGTGACTTTGGTTGCCGACATAATTGACCGCCAAAGTCATGTCTTTGGTGATGGCTCGCTCAATACCGCCATTGTAGAAATTGAATTCTGGCGCACGCCCTGAGATATAGGGATCTGCAAACGAAACGCCGCTCGCAGTCACAAATTTGCCTGCACTATTCAAATAATTGCCCGTATTCAATATCTGAGAAGCGGTACCCGGAGTGGGAGGAGTCGGGTAGGCATAGCCCGGACCAAAGAGCGACGAATTTGTGCTGTTCAGGTAAAACGAGGGTCCAGCCGTGGGACCGGTTGTAACCTCCGCCGGCCCGGTCGCGGTCACGTTGAAGCCGGTCTGCCCCGTACCCTGGTAGGCCCCACCCCGTCCCCCGACACCACCACCCTGCGAGAACACTTCGCCAAACCCGGCCCGGATCACCATCTTCTGGTTAACGGAATACGCTAAACCGATCCGCGGACCCCAATTCTTCCAGTAAGTCTGGACCGGGGTCTGGCAACCGCAGCTCACGCCCGGTCCGCCGTAATTTCCTGCGAACTGTAGCTCGCCCGGTGTCCCTGTAGCAGGGTTGGTGAGGGTAGGATTCAGGAACGTCCAGCGGTTCTTAACCTCGTGATAGGGCGGCAAATAATCCCAGCGAAGCCCAAGATCGAGCGTCAGCTTTGACGACACTTTAAAGCTGTCTTCGAAATAGGGTGATATCGGGCGATATCTCCCACCTAATTCACTGACCGGTTGCAATCCGATGGATGGCGTGCCCCCCACCGCACCCAGCAGGAAGCTGGCATAAGAATAACCCGAGGGCGCGGTCGCCGTGCCGGTCGAGATCGAATCCGAATTCGCGGCGAAGTTGGCCGTGGAATTTGCGTTGTAAGTAAGATCCAGAACTCCGGTGTAGGTAGCAGGGTTGGCGTTATTGATCTCCTGCCACTGAATGGTCATGCCGAAAGTCAGCGCGTGCCTGCCCTTGAGCCACTGCAGATTGTCGACGATGGTGAAGTTATTGGGAATCGTGAGCTGCGTAGAAATCGCGTTGCCGAAGCCCGTCCACGTGGTCTGAACGCTCGCCGGTCCACCTGATGTCGCTGCCACACCGCTATACGCTGGCGTGGTGGCGAAGGTCGCGCCAGGGAACTCCTCCGACGCTTGCCCCGCCGGCAAATTAGAAATACCGAGCTTGCCCGGTTCCCAGGCCGCGACCCCCTGCGTGGCGTTGTGAATGTTCTGAAAGAACCGCGTATAGCCGTACTTGAATTGATTGATCAGCCGGTTGTTGATGGTATAGGTGTGCTGGATATCAAAAACTTTGGGATAGATGGAGGCCAGGTCACCCCCTACATAAGGCGGAGGAAGAAAAGGAGCCGAGTAGTTGTTGAGATAATTCACCGTGCCCAGCGCCCCAACCGTTGAGAGCCGCTGTTTCTCACTCAGGTCGAAGTCCACTCGATAATTGATGACGAAGTTGTTGTAGCCACTCGGCTCTCCGCCGAGATAGTTATTCAGAATAACGGAGCTGTTGGTCGGCGCCGGCAGGAATGACTGCATAGCCTGCGAGATCGGCGAGATCGAACCGGCCGGAATCACATTGTAGGTAGGTACGCCATTCTTCACCCCAGCGAACGGTTGCCGGGTGCAGACGCTGCCGACACAATTGTTGGTTGTTGGGTCGTAAAGGATGGCTGGATTATTCGGGCCCGTACCCTGCTGCCCTCCTCCGCCCACATTGCCATTCAGCTCGGTAAAGTCGCCCGTTCTCATCGCTGCGGTGGGGACCGTGTAGAGCGAATATACGGCGCCCTTGGTCTCCTGGTATCGGTCGTACGCGAAGAAGAAGAAGAGCTTGTGCGCGGTATGAGGAACGGGGCCGCCGACCGATGCTGACAATTCGTTCTGGTGTTCCGCCGGCTTGGGAGCCGGGATCGTCTCACCCGCGGAGTTCTTTGTGGTAGCTGCCTTGGCGGTGAACGACCAGGCATCGAAGATCGTATTGCGAACGAAGTCCGACACCTGCCCGTGATAGACGAGGCCGCCCGACTTCATGGTAAAGTTCATCGCGCCGGCGCCCGAATACTCCGCGGGAGGTGTGCTGGTCACCACCTGGAACTGATCCACTGCGTCGATGCTCACAGCCTGCGCAACCAGCCGGTTGTCTCCCTGTTGACTAACCGTTTCGGCGGGCATGCCGTCCAGGTAAAGCTGACCCAGGTAATTTCCCGTACCGCCGATGACCGGCAGGCGGCTCCCGCCCTGCGCGCCGGGAGTGAGCGCTCCAAACGCCGTTGGGTCGCGTTGGGCGTTGTTCATCTGTAGCGGCAAGTTGGCATACGTCTCGTTTTCCATGACTAATCCCAGGGTTGCCGTGGACGTATCAAGCACCGGTTGAGCAGTGGTCACGACCACAGTCTGTGTCTCCTGGCCGACGGTCAACACCACGTCGATATCCAACACCCCCAGGGCATTTACCGTCAGGTCGTCGCGTCTCAGGGCTTTGAACCCGCTCGCCGTCACCTGCAGGGAATAAGCCCCCGGAGGAAGAGGCGCCACCGTGAACAAACCGGAAGAGGACGAAGCGCGCACCGTAGACACATTCGTGGCAGTGTTTATAGCCGTGACCTGTGCATTTGGGATAGCGGCTCCGGTACTATCCGTTACCGTGCCTGAGATAGTGCCTTCCCCGGCCGTTTGCGCATGCATGGTAGGCGGAACTGCGATAACCATGGCGAGGGCTGACACGAAAATTATCAGGCCTACGGCCGGAGACTGTTTGCAATGGCAAATCCTCGTTCTGAAATCCATGATGACCTCGCTCGAAAGGAGGCCGATGGCATGCACAGTCGCAACGGTCACGACGGTGCCGCTCGGTTCGGCCACCGTACCCGCTAGCTGCTTTATTCTTTGAGTGACAGTACCCCATTGGAAAGATTCCAATGGGGAAAACAAATACTATGGCCGAGATAAGGCTGTCAAACCAAGCGTCCCGCTCTCAGGGACGCCGCGGTTCGCCGTAGGGGACGTCTTTGCCGAGGGGACTTGCCGCGCCGGTGAGAGTGACCTGACTTCCGTCCGCGGTCTTGATTCGGTTGTCCGAAAGTCTCCAGTTCTTCGCGTTTGCGATGGAACCGGCCGTTTTCGCTTCAATGTCCAGGTGGTCAAGTTGAAAGTTGTTCAGCGTGGCATTGGGATATGCGCTGACATTGAAGGCCTGCGCCGCTCCAGTTGCCTTGATGTTCCAGATGTGAACATCGCTGAAATGGGGTAGCCCCTGCTGTTCGGGAACTCTGGTGGTAAGAGTAATCCAGTAGGCGGGAACATCTTTCGACCCCGCCGGCAGGGTCGCGTAACTATAACTGGGGTTCCAATTCATCGTGATGTGAATAGGAATGGCAACCCCGTCAAGAGTCAGGTCATGGATCCGGATATTGCTGGCCGTTCCCCCGCGAGTATGCGCAGACTTGAAGAGCACTCCTGAGGGCACACCTGACAGCGCGGTCAGGTTGTAGGCTTCGATGTTGCGGAACCCGCCTGAGGTTTCGCTGCCAATGGTCACTGCTGCCGCTCCGTGGCGAATGATGGAGTCACGCAGTACGACATCTGTGGTGGGGCGATTTACCCGCAATCCGTCGGAGTCTCGCCCCGCTTTGAGGCAAAGGGCATCGTCATTGACATCGATATCAGCATGCTCTACCAGCACTTTGCGCGAAGAATCAATGTCGATGCCGTCGGTCGAGGGGCCCTTGCCGCCTTCATTGTTGCGAATGGTAACCCCGTCAACCGTTACACGCTCCGAATAGAGCACCTGCACCGTCCAGAAACCGGAGCGTTTCAGCAGCAGTCCGTCTCCCAGGCGTATGTCCGACGAATTCTGCAACAGAATCAAGCGCGGCCGCCGGGCGTCATAATCAGAGGCCCAGCGAAGCCCCTTCGGCTCGTAGACGGCGCGGAGATCCCAATAGGATTTCCACCAAACAGGCCCGTCACCATCGATCGTTCCTTTGCCGGTAATCGTGACATGGTGCTGATCGCGCACGTTGATTAGGGCCGATGGCCACGTCATTTCGATGCCTGCGATGCGCGTAGGCAGCATGGGGTAGTCGTCCAGCTTCTGCGAGCCCGTCAGGGTAACCCCATCGCCGATTTCCAACGTGATCCCGGACTTCAGGAAAAGCGAGCCGGTCAGATAGTTGCCTGGTTTGAGAGTTACCGTACCTCCAGCCGTTGCGGCTGCATCGATTGTCTTCTGGATGGAGGCAGTGTCGAGCGTGGAACCGTCGCCCTTCGCTCCGTAGTCGTTGGCCACGAAACTCTTTGTAGCTGCATGCGCGTTACACGCGCTCAAAATAAGAGCAAAGGCAAAAGTGAGAGCGCGGCGGTTCATTGGGGCGGCCCTTCACCGACCAGGCGGATGGATCCCATCAGACCCGAAGGAACGGGCTTGACCTGATCCAGGTCCTGCATCTGGAAGCGGTCTCCATATTTTGCGATCAACGGCTTGTAGTCATGGGGCGGTAATGCTGCCCACGCATTGATGGCAGTGTTGTAGACCCTGATCACGAGATGGTTTTGTCCAGCTTTCAGAAAGCCGGTCACGTCGAGCTTGTAAGGCGGATGCCAGAGCGATCCCACGTGGCGGCCGTTCACAAACACAATGGCTGCTTCTCGCACTGGCGGATCGTACCAGGCTCTCATCCCAGGACCTTTGAGGTCGGTAGGCTCCTTCAAGGGTGTTCCGCCGTCGACTTGAAGAACGACTTCGCCGGCGGGCACCCGGTCGAGCATCACATCACGCTCATAGACGGCTTCTCCCGAATAAAACCTGGTGGCGGGGTCATTTGTCCAATCGGTCAGCGTATGTTCGGAAACGGATTTGTTTGTCGCTGTGAAGGTGATCTTCCAATCCGCGGTCAGATCTGCGATCTGCGCAGCAGGGGAGTGCGGCGTAACCGCTCGCGAAGGTTTGTCGCTGAAGACGAAAATGGTCGATTCGTAGGCAGCCAGTTGCAGAGGCATCGCTGCCCTGCCGACGGTGCCCACAGCGTCTCCGGTATCAGCATCCCAACGCTGACCGTACGGATGAGTGGTGGCGAAACTTGCCTGAGTACTGACTGGATGGTTCGACGTGTTGGCGACGAAGTAGACGTCCGCAGCGGGTAGCTTGCGGCGAATGAAGCCAACGTCCTCGTTGCCGCTCTCCAGCTGAAAATCAGGAGGCACGGCTTTGTGTAATGCCTCGTCGAGAGCCGATTCATTGGCAACAAAGGTGGATGCGCCGGTATCAAAGAGCTGGCGAGAGAGCGACGTAATCTCCGGCACGCTTTGTCCATTTGCGTCCAGCGTGGGGGAGCGCCCAGCCGAGATGGCTTTCCCTCCGGCAGCCACATACTGCTGGATCCTGTGCAGAGTTTCGAGCGGTATGCGATCGGTGGGAGGGATGACGAGAACCGGATAATGGATCCCAAGCTTCTCGATCGTGTCGGCATCGATGAAATCGATGTTGTAGCCCGCGGAAAGGATCGCAGACATGAGCGCCGGAGTGACCAGTCGATTCATCTCGGCGGTAACGCTAACCTTGCCGGGCCGAAAGCTCGCCCAGGCATCGTCGGTTGGCAACAGCAGCGCTACCTGGTTCGCAGCTTGGCCCTGGCGGAGAAGAAAGCTGATGCGCTCGATGTAGCGCGTGACATCCGGCATCACCGGATGCCAGGGATTATGGTCGTTGAAGACGGCGGCAGCATAGAGCGACCAGCCCGGCTCGCCCACCTGCGCCGGGGAATACGGCCAGCCGTGACCGATGACCTGATTTGTGCCCATCAGGAAATGCAGATCCACTTCCGCCTTCATATCCAACGGCGTCGCGCGAAACGCCGGGGAGTGAAGCCAGGTAAACGTCTCGGCAGAAGTCACGTTGTTGCCGAAGAGATGGTTGGCCGAAGTAGCCCAGCGCAGAGTAGAGAAAGCTCGCCAGTGGGGTCCCTCGCCCTCAGGGAGCGTCACCAATCGCTGGCTGGATAAACTCACAGCCGGTTCCCCGTAGGTTTGCGAACGGAATTTGGTGTGATGAGCGATGGCCCACGCATTGATCTGAGTAAGGTAATTCTCGTCAACCAGTTCGGTCAGCGTTTTTCCCCAGTCATGGCGAACTCGTTCCGCTTCAGGCGTACCGCCGGCGAACAGCTCAGGCAGATGAGGCAGAAGATCGTAACCATGGCGTTTGCTAAATTCGGCGGTCAGGTTCGGTGTCCAATCAGCGCCGTAGGCTTCGAGCGAATCGGAAAAGACTGCGTAGGGTGGTATCGCACCAAAAGCGTTGACCAGCGGCTCGCCGACTGCGTTGAGGTGGGTGGCTACGGCTTGGTGGCTGAAAGGATCCAGGACCCAGCCTTCGGCACCCACTGAGGCCCGCTTTACTTGTTGCCCGGTGTGGCTGGCAATGAAGACGAGAGCGGTGCGGGGGGCAATGCCTGGAGCAAAATCTTTCGTTGTGGCAGCCAGCAGCTGAGCCGAAGCCGCCTGCCAATGCTTCGGCTCTCCATTGACCAGCGAAATGGAAACCACTGATTCACCTTCCGCCAATTGGAAAGCGGGCAGGCTTGTCGCCCCGGGCACGACTGGAAGCTCTGCGACGCGAACGCGTCCCGCTGCTTCCTGAAGCGTGGTTGCCGGACCTCCATACGGCCAACCGCTGCCTAAGGTCACGTCGAGCCGAAGATCGAGTCTGTGGGCCTGGCTCGCGGCATAGCTTACCTTATCCAACATGACCGGGCTCAGAAACCGCTCATTCACCAGATGCCTTGCCGGGTCGTCGACGACCTGGGGATAAACGAAAGCCAATTCGGCTCCCCCGATGCCGTCCGCCTTCATTTGTTCAAGTTCGCGAAGGATCTCAGGCTTTTCGACCGCCGGTCCGAACCACCACCACCGCATCATGGGTCTGGAGTCGGCCGGTGGATTCGCAAAGTCTCTTTTCAGTGTTGCAACCGTTATCTGCGCGGTCAGCAAAGGCGCCGTCACCAGGCCCGGGAGAGCACCGAGAAGGCACGCTGCAAACAAGGACGTGTTGCAAACCTGGAACAGCTGGGTCATGTTTCTCAAGATTTAGCTTCCTTGAAGTACCCGTTTTTCCGGCTGCCTCGCGGGTCGCGATCCGTCCCAACGTACTCAGCCAGGAAGTCCAAAAGAGCCTGTATTTTTGGGGTGAGTCGAGACGACCCAGAAAAAAGAGCGCAGACTTGGAGCGGCTTCGGCTCCCATAGCGGAAGGATAGGAACCAGGCGCTTTACATGATCGGGGTGTTTGCCAATGTAGAGCGGCAGTATCGTAATGCCCAGCCCATCGAGCGCATAGCGCAAATTGACGCCCGGATAATCACTCGACAGGAGGTGAAAATCAATTTTAAGAGTGACCTCTTGTTTATGGCTGTTGAGGAACGTCCACAGCCCCCAACCCGCACATCGGTGCTCTGCAAGTTCCATCGGGTGGGCGGGAGTGCCGGCTTCCTTGATGTATGAGGGGCTTGCAAATAGCCCTCGCTTGATGCCGGGATAGGGCCGGACACGCTTCAGTGAATCCTTAGGGGCCATGACTTTGAAGAACACATCCACATCCTCGCCGGGCTCTTGATCGAAGCCAAACGAGTACGGTTCGATTTCCATCCTCAATGCCGGATAGCGACGAACGAAGTCCTTCAGGAGAGGCGCCAGCAGGTCTCGAGCCATCGTAATCGGGCACATTATTTTGATGGTGCCACTTGGATTGGAACGGCGGCCCTCCAGTAGCTCCTCTCCTTCTCTGAGCGAGCGCAACGCGCGCCTGCACGAAAGTAGGTACTCGTTGCCAGCATCGGTCAGGATCAATCCTTTCGAACCGCGGCGAACGAGAAGAATACCCAGATGCTTTTCGAGGCGCGTGAGAGATCTGCTGATTGTTGACACGGGTTGATGGAGCGTGTGCGCAGCTGAACTCAGCGTGCCCGCCTGCGCGGCGATCACGAAACTCCGGACATCATTGAGGTCAATCTGATTGGCCATCGTGACCTACGGTGATCAGGATCCTGGACCGCTCGGGCGGATCACAGGTCTCGAATTCACACCTAGATTATTGTCCGTGGTTTGCATACATGCAAACGCGGTTTGCGTTCGAGCGTGCGTTCCAAGGCACAGACTTGAGCATCGTTTCTAAAGAGACTCGACGCACGTCATGCAGTCGCACCTCAAATCTCGTCAAAAAGGAAGAAAAAGAGGTCATGTCAGAACAACGAACGAAGCAAAACCCTCGAACCTTTGGTCGATATGCTGAGATCCCAACCGAGCAACTGACTGCGGAACAGAAGGAAGCCTATGACCACATTTTGAAGGCGCGTGACATGTGTCCGGGTCCGTACCGGATCTGGCTGCAAAACCCGAAACTTCTTAAGGCCATGACTCCAGTTGGTGTCTATTACCAGCGTGAGATGCAGATCTCCAAAGCGGAGAGGGAGATCGTTACCAACTCCATCAACGGCAAATGGGCCACGGCCGGATATTCGAATGCGGAACACGAAGAGATTGCGAAACAGGCCGGCCTGCCGGCGGAAAAAGTGCAAGCTCTGATCGCTGGTTTACCCACGAGCTTCGACGATCCGCGACAACAGGTCATATACGAGGTAACGCAAACACTCATTGCTCCGCGCCGGGTTCCGGAGGGACTGTACGAACGCGCAGTCGGCTTGCTTGGGGATACAGGGTTAACAGACGTGACGGTTCTGATTGGCTATTTCACCTCAGTGTGCATGACGCTTGCGATGTATGACGTGCCTGCAGGAGCTCCTGATTTCAGGCCTTACAAGTGAAAGCGAGGACGCAGATGACAGAAGTGGTGCTTCCCGGACGACTCCCACTGATCGACAACATCAGCGAGATATTCGACAAATTGCCGCCGATCAATCTGTTTAGAGCAGCGGCGAACGCCAGGACGCTGTATCCGGCATTCATTCAGTACATGTACCTGCTATTCAAACCGCTGGAGTTGGATGGCCGCATGGAACGGCTGATCGTTCTCTACATTGGCAAGCTTTCGGATTGCGCGTACATCTGGCGCCAGAATGTGGTGGTGGCAAAGAGTCTCGGCATCACCCAGGAAGAAATTGACACGTTGGAGCAAGGGAACACACAAGCAAGCTGCTTTAGCGATGCGCAGAAGGCAGCCTTCCGGTTTGCGGAAGAGGCTTTCCGGCTCATCGAGGTGAGCGATGAGGTTTACGAAAAGGCGGAGCGGTTCTTCAGCCCCCAGGTCATCACTGAGCTGATTTATGTAATGGGCAAGTACATGCTGCTGGCGCGACCTGCACGAACCGGCCGCATTCCTCTCGATGAAACCCCTGCGGCTGCCAGCAGCTTGAAATGAGCAGGCCTATGCCGGGTCACATCCCGGCTGAAGTACCCAACAAGAACGCTTGGAGGATTTATGGAAACGAAGAAGAAACAGGCAATTCTGAGCACGGTCGCAGTCTTTCCAAAGGGATATTTTCTCGAGAACTTCGCCGTGCGCTCTGACAACTCTCTCCTGGTAACGTCTCTGAAAACTCGCGAGCTATGGTATGTGCCACCAGCTAAGCCTGACGAGCGAGTGGAACCGGCATTGCTCTTCACATTCGAAAAATCGCCAACGAGCCTGGTCGAGACGGAACCCGACATTTTTTATATCTTCACCACTGACGGGTATGCCACGCACGCATCGAGTATGTATCGGATCGACTTGCGAGCCTGGAAGCCCGGCCAGGAGATTCTTCCGGAGCTCGTGCTGAATTTCCCCTCGGCAGTTCGGGCTCTGAACGGCAGTTGTCTATTAGGCTCCCGCACCATCCTTGTAGCCGACTGCTTTGCAAGTCTGATCTGGCGTGTGGATCTCTCCGAAGACGGACGAGGTGCTCACGCTTCCGTTTGGCTGAAGCATTACAGCATGCTCTACCATCCCGGCGAAATGAAGCCGGAGCAACCGGGAGTGAACGGCGTGCGGTTTTCGCAAAAGACATCCTATCTCTACTACACAGCAACCGTACTCAAGCTGTTCATGCGGGTCCGAGTCGACCGCGACACGTTGGCCTCGGTCGGGGTCCCTGAGTACCTGGGCGGAGGCAAAATGATGGACGACTTCTGTCTCGATGAGAATGCAGGAGTCGCATATGTGACAACTCACCGCGACAACACCATCGAGCGGATGTCTTTGGAACCAGGCCGCAGCGACGAGAATGAAATCGTCGCTGGTAGCCCTTTCGACGAAGAACTTGTCGGGCCGTCGAGTGCTGCGTGGGGACGTTCTCAAGGAGAATACGGTCGCGTCGCCTTCTTTACCACGGACGGCGGCACTACCTCGCTACCTGCGGACGGAGTACTTCGAGCAGCCAAGATCCTGCGGGTTGAGTTCGAGAAGGCGCCGGCGCGCGGCGGCAGCTCCAAACCGCTCGCTTCTGATTAAGGAGAAATGATTCATGACAAAGAACAGGCGCAGCGGTTTCATTCGCATTGACGTTAGAAGTCTACGTCGACGGTATCGGCCCTGCACTGGCCGTCCTACCAGCGGGATTTACGGCCCCGCGCCCTCAGCCTTGCGGCACCGCCCACTTTATCTATGACTGATCTTTCACTCGTCTCTGAGCAAGCGCGCAGGGTCAACGCTCAACGCATGACGGGCCGGAATCCAGGTCGCCGCGAGACCCAGCACGCCCATGGTGAGAATTACTCCGCCAAGTACGAGAGGGTCACGTGGCGTAGCTTCATAGACGATCTGCGCGAGCAAGCGGCTTGCCAATACGCCCAATACCAGGCCCGCTACGGAACCGGACAGCAGCAAGATCAAAGGGCGGCCGAGCGCTGAGCGCATCAGTTGTACTCGCTCTGCGCCCATCGCCACACGAATTCCGAGTTCCTTCATGCGCCTTGAGACGCTGTAGGCCGCCATGCCGAAGATGCCAGTGACAGCCAGCATCGCCGCCAGCAAACCCATGATGCCCAGCGCGGCAGTGGCCGCGCGTGCCGGAAACAGAGCAAGGTCAAGCGCATCCTGCCAACTATGCAGCATGAAGGGAATATTACGGTCGACGCTGGTGAGAGCTTGATCGAGTGTGGCAGCCATTGCGCTAGGCGGCAGTGAAGAACGAACGACCAGCACTGTCTCGTTGCTGTTTATCTGCTGGGTCAGTGGAAAAAACATGGCCGGCTGCGCATCTTCGGTCAAGCTCTGGTATTTCCCATCTTCCACCACCCCGACAATTTCTATCGGGTCCGTGTCTCCATGCAACAGAAAACGGCGCCCCACTGCGTGAGCGGTTCCAAACATCATGCGCCCGAAGGCAGCGTTGACCAGCGCAACCCGGGGAGACTTGTCATCATCATGCCAGGTAAAATTCCGGCCCGAAAGCAATCGGGTGCCTGCAGCCTGTAGATATCCGGGAGAGATGGAGAAATTCCGGCCGTCGAAGACTTGATCAGAGGAACGGAACTCAGTCGTGCCTTCTCGATAGACCCCCATACTTCCACAGCAGCCACTACCTAACAGGGTGCGGTCGATGATTCCTACCGCCGATAGCCCTGGAAGACGAGATGCCGCCTCCAGCATGCGCTTTTGTACCGGCAGAAATTGGTCTTCCACATACCCCGCCATAGTCAAGTCAGTTCCTGCCAGCATCACGCTTTCCGGTTGAAAGCCAATGGGTGCGTGCAGGGAACGTTCCATTCCCCGCAAAGCCACCAGGGAGGCTGTAACCAACAGCGTACAAAGGGCAATCTGAACGCACAGCAAGACATCCCGCAAGGCAAAGCCTCGAAAGGTGGTCGCGGCGTTTCCGCCGTTCTTGAGAACCTGCGCCGTGTCGGATCTCTGGATCTGCCGCGCCGGCAACAGACCAAACAACGTGCCGCTGCCCAGCGACAACAGCAACGCAATCGCGTAGACCTTGACATCGGGAAGGACGGTAACATGAATAGGAAATTCCCCGAAAGGCTGCCAGCGGCTCAGCGTGTGGAGCAATCCGGCGGCAAACAAGGTTCCTGCGATTCCTCCAAAAAAAGAAACGATGACCGCTTCAGTCAGCAAACCGCGGAGGATATTCCAACGGGAGGAGCCCATAGAGAGCCGAATGGCTAACTCGCGGTTTCGGTCAGCCGCACGCACGGCAAAGATACTTCCCAGGTTGGCGCATGCTGCCAGCAACACCAGGGACGCCAGCACCATGATGCCGGCCAGGAAGGAACGAATCGGGTCGCCCCACGAATCGCCCATCAATCCTGGCTTCACGAGGCGAGCAGTCAGATCATCATCAGAAGTCGGATACTGCTTGGCCAGTTGAGCAGAGATCGCACTCAGGTCATCCGTTGCCTGCTGCGGCGTCACTCCGGACATTAGCCGGCCCAATATCCAGGGATTGTGGGTGCTGCGATTTTCCAGGTAATGTCTGCTGAATCCGATCTGGGGCGCGTTAACCATGGGAATCCAAAAGTCCGGCCAGAAAAATATCTCGGTTCCATGAAATTGCCTGGTGGCAACCCCGATCACAGTAAAGGGCTGCTGGTTCAGATCGATCCTCTCGCCAATAACGTTCGGGTCGCCGTTGAATCGTGTGTGCCAGAAGTCATAACTCAAAACAACGTAAGGGGCTGAATTGACGCCATGCTCGTCGCTCAAATGAAAGAAGCGGCCCAATGCGGGCTGCACGCGCAGCATGTCGAAATAATTGCCCGACGTGAGGTAGCCAAAGTTCCTGGTGGTAGTGGTTCCAGTCGTGATGGCAGCCCTGGTCGTATCGTAGGCGGCTATTTCGCTGAAGGTGTGGTTGCGCTCACGATAGTCAAGGTAGTCCGGATACGATTGGAAGTAACTGCCATGCGTCTTGTGCTCCACGTTATAAAGGCTTTGCGGGTCGGGCACGTTCAGCGGACGCAAAATCAACCCGTTCAGCACGCTGAAGACCACGACATTTGCCCCAATGCCGAGCGCTAGTGTCGTTATGGCGGTGACCGTAAAGCCCGGATGCTTAAGTAGCTGGCGCCACGCATAGCGGATGTCCCGCCAAACACGATCCAATGCCAGGGACATATCCATGGCTGCAACACGCTCCCTGGTTGCTACCGGATTGCCGAAGCGGAGCAACGCATGACGCCTTGCTTCTTCAGGAGACATGCCGGCAGCGATGTTGTCTTCGATACGCATTTCAATGTGCGACCGAAGTTCAGCCTCAGTTTCCTGGTCCACGCGAGAACGGGAGAATAGGTTAGTGATTCGGCGAAGAACTGACATGACATGCCCTCACGCGTAACGGAGTATGGCGCGAACTCCCTTCACCAGCTGTTCGAAGCTCTTTTCCGCTTCTTCCAACTGCTTCCGGCCCACTGCAGTCAACTTGTAATATTTGGCCTTACGGCCTGTCTCAGTGAAGGACCACTCGGAGCGAACCCATCCGCTCTGCTCCATGCGGTGCAGAGCTGGATACAGCGATCCCTCTTCCACATTCAATAGTTCATCGGATGCTCTTTGAATATGGAGCACGATGCCATAACCGTGCAGTGAGCCAACCTGCGACAGCGTCTTGAGCACCAAAAGGTCCAAACTCCCTTGAAGATCGTTCCTGGCCACGATTTACCCCTACACATCTCAGTATCGTGCTCATAATACGCCTAGAAGTCGAGGGATGTCGAGCCCGCAGTCAGGCTTGTGAGAAAATGCCCTGCAAAGGGTGGAATGTTATGGTCCGACGCTTCGCGTTTGCTTTCTTCGCTATCTCTGCTTGCGCAGTGTTGGCGCAGTCTCCCGCTCCACGCCCGAAGTTCGACGCATTTGAGGTGGCGACCGTCAAGCCGGCGGATTCTGGCCCAAAGAGCGGCCGGTACATCGTCATGCAGGGCACGAATCGCTTTGTCGAGAAAGACTACACGCTGAAGCTGTTGATCGCAGCTGCTTACGATCTCAATCCCCGAACCATTTCCGGTGGTCCCGCATGGCTCAGCGACGACCACTACGACATTGTCGCCGTGACCCCGGGGGAAGTCCGGCCCAACCATGATGAGCAGATGTCGATGCTCCGCAGCCTTCTCGCGGAAAGGTTCAAGCTCACGTTTCATCGTGAACAGAAAGTGTTTTCTATCTATGAGCTCCAGGTCGCGAAGGGCGGCCCCAAGCTGAAACAGACGGTCTCGCAACCCGAAGACCCCGCAGTCGTGGGGCCGGGCGTGGTTTATCCCCAGCGCATTGTGTTGCCGGGCCGAAACGCGACCATGGGAAACTTTGTCTCCCTGCTGCAGCGGGCGATCCTCGATCGCCCGGTCGTAGACAAGACAGGCCTTTCAGGAAGGTACGACTTTGATCTCGAATGGGCGCCCGATGAAACTCAGTTCGGCGGCGCCGTTCCACCCGCATCCGCGGCAGCGCCCAGCCTACCCCTCTTTGAGGCGATTCAGCAGCAGCTTGGCCTGAAACTGGAGGCGACCAAGGGGCCCGTGGATGCGCTCGTCGTCGATGCAGCGGAACGGCCCACGGCCAACTGACGTTCCGTCGACAGCCTGCCCTCCCGGCGAGAAATCGGCCTTGCCAACCCCCGCAGGCCGGTCGTTGACTGTCTCGTTATAATAAAAGAGGCGTAGTACGGCAGAATCTGGCTGCCCGCTCATGCCCAATGTTGTCATGCTTACGACCACCGGGGAAAAATGACGAAAACCCACCAACATCCTTTGCAAAAGATCCTTGAAAGCCGAATCGCCATCATCGATGGAGCGATGGGCACCACCATCCGCACCTACGGTATGAAGGAAGCCGACATCCGCGGGGACCGCTTCAAGGACTCGACCAAGGATCTGCTGAACAACGGCGACCTTTTCTCCTTGACGCAGCCGGATATGATCTGTGACATCCATCGCCGGTTCTTAGAAGCTGGGGCGGACATCATCGAGACCAATACCTTCGGCGCCACCAGCATCACCCAGAGCGAATTTTTCGTGGAAGATCCGCGGGAGCACGGCGGCCGCAAGGACCCGGCGTTTTACCAAAAGGTCATCGACGATCCGTTCCTCAACAGCCTGGCGTGGGAGATCAATGAAAAGTCGGCGCAGCAGTGCCGCGAATGGGCCGATCGGGTAGGGACCGCAACCTCGCGTCAACGCTTCGTCGCCGGCGCCATCGGGCCGCTGACGGTGTCGCTCTCGAATTCTCCCGATGCCGATGATGCAGGCTTCCGCGTGGTCACCTTCGATCAGGTGAAGGCCGCCTATGCGCATCAGGTACGCGCTCTCATTGCCGGCGGCGTCGATGTGCTCCTGGTAGAGACCATCTTCGACTCGTTGAATGCCAAGGCGGCCCTGGTGGCCATCCGCGAGGTATTTGATCAGGATGGCAAGACACTGCCGGTGATGATCTCGGCGGCGGTGGGGCGCGGCGGTGAGACGCTGATTTCTGCCCAGACAACCGAAGCTTTCTGGAACGCGGTGGAGCATGTGAAGCCCCTGTCGGTGGGGCTGAATTGCTCTTTGGGTCCCGACCTGATGTATCCGTTTCTGGAAGAGCTGTCCGAGAAGGCGAACGTGGCCATCTCGTGTTACCCCAATGCCGGCTTGCCCAATCCGTTGTCCGAGACCGGGTTCGATCTGGGGCCGCAGGACATGGCCCGCTATCTGGGCGACTTTGCCCGTGGAGGGCTGATCAATATTGCCGGCGGTTGCTGCGGCAACACGCCCGAGCACATCGCGGCCATCGCTAAAGCGCTCGAAGGCAAGCCTCCGCGCGAGTGGGGAACCACGCTGGTTGGGGGATCGTACGCCCGCCACAATGGGAGTCGAGCGTGAGCGTAGCGGAAGCCCCGGAAACCAAGGAAGAGACGACGGAAGACGCGAAGCCGCTCCGTTTGTCAGGGTCCCAACCCTTTACCCAGCAGCCCGGCGTCTACATCATGATCGGTGAGCGGACCAACGTGGCCGGTTCGCCCCGGTTCGCCAAGCTGGTGAAGGAAGGCAAATTCGAAGAGGCGGTAAGCGTTGCCCGGCAGCAAGTGGAGAATGGGGCCAATATTCTCGACATCTGCATGGATGAGGGCATGATCGACGGCGTCGCCGCAATGTCCCGCTACCTGCAATTGCTGGCCAGCGAGCCCGAGGTTGCCAAGCTGCCCTTCATGGTGGATTCCTCCAAGTGGGAAGTGATCGAGGCCGGGCTCAAATGCCTGCAGGGCAAGGGTATTGTCAATTCGATCTCCCTTAAAGAAGGCGAAGAGAAGTTTCGTCAAAATGCTGCGACGGTGCTGAAGTATGGCGCGGCGGCCGTGGTGATGGCTTTCGATGAAAAGGGCCAGGCGGCGACCTACGAAGATAAGACCCGCATCTGCGAGCGTGCTTACAGGATCCTGGTCGACGAAGTCGGATTCCCGCCTGAAGACATCATTTTCGATCCCAACATCCTCACCGTTGCTACCGGCATGGAGGAACACAACAACTACGCGGTTGACTTTATCAACGCCACCCGCTGGATCAAGGCCAATCTGCCGCACGCCAAGGTTAGCGGCGGCGTATCGAACATCTCCTTCAGCTTTCGCGGCAACAATAAGGTGCGCGAGGCCATGCACTCTGCCTTCCTCTATCACGCCATCGAGGCGGGCATGGACATGGGCATCGTGAATGCCGGCATGCTTGAGGTTTATGAGGAGATCGACCCCGAGCTGAAGGTGTTGGTCGAAGACGTGCTGCTCAATCGCCGCCCCGACGCGACCGAACGGTTGGTGGAGTACGGTGAAACCCTCAAGAGCGCCGGCGTTGAGGTAACTGAAAAGAAGGCCGAAGAATGGCGTAGCGGCACCGTCGAGGAACGTCTTTCCCACGCCCTGGTCAAAGGCATCGATGCGTTCATAGAGATTGACACCGAGGAAGCCAGGGTCAAGCTGGGACGCCCCCTGTTGGTGATCGAAGGCCCGTTGATGGCGGGCATGAGCGTGGTCGGCGATTTGTTTGGATCGGGCAAGATGTTCCTGCCCCAGGTGGTCAAGTCTGCCCGCGTCATGAAGAAGGCGGTGGCCCACCTGACTCCGTTCATGGAAGCGGAGAAGGTAGCGATGGCGGCGGCCGGCGAAGTGGTCAAGGCGCAGGGAAAAATCGTGCTGGCAACCGTCAAGGGTGATGTTCACGACATCGGCAAGAACATCGTTGGCGTGGTGCTCGCCTGCAACAACTACGAAGTCATCGACCTGGGGGTCATGGTCTCGAGCGAAAAGATCCTGGAACGCGCCAAGTCGGAGAAGGCGGACCTGATCGGCCTGAGCGGTCTGATCACACCGTCTTTGGACGAGATGGTGCACGTGGCCCGGGAGATGGAGCGTCAGGGGTTCAAGTTGCCGCTGCTCATCGGAGGGGCAACCACCAGCCGTGCGCACACTGCGGTCAAGATTGCGCCCAACTACAGCGAGCCGGTGGTTCACGTGCTCGATGCCAGCCGCGCGGTGCCTGTAACCACCAGCCTGTTGAGTGACGATGGCAAGCCGGTGTTTGTAGCCCAGCATCGCGCCGACTACGACGCGCTGCGCAAGGCGCACGCGGCGCCGAAGCAAAAGGTCGTCTCCATCGAGGCCGCCCGCGCCCGGCGCACCCCGATCGAGTGGCGTGCCGAGGACCTGCCCGTCCCAGGTTTTACCGGCGTACGCGCGTTGGACAACTTTCCGCTGGCGACACTGCGCGAGTTTATCGATTGGTCGCCGTTCTTCCATACCTGGGGACTGAAAGGCATTTACCCGCGCATCTTCGATCACAAGGAGCAAGGTGCGCAGGCGCGTCAGATTTTCGCCGAAGGCAATGCACTCCTCGATCGCATCATTGAGAACAAATTGATCACCGCGCGTGGTGTATACGGTTTCTTTTCTGCAAACGCCGTAGTCGACGATGTTGAGCTCTACACCGACGGCACACGACAGAAGGTATTGGAGCGCTTTCACTTTCTCCGCCAGCAAGCTAATAGGGAAGGGAACGAACCGTGCCGTTCGCTCGCCGACTTCATCGCGCCGAAGGAAACCGGACTGCATGATTACATCGGTGCGTTCGCAGTGACCAGCGGCATCGGCCTCAAGGAGCTGTGTGATCGCTTCCGTGCCGAGAATGACGACTACAACGCCATCATGGCGGAGGCCCTCGCCGATCGCCTGGCAGAAGCCTTCGCCGAATGCCTGCACAAGCGGGTGCGGGATGAATGGGGTTACGGTTGTGACGAAGGCCTGAGCAACTCGGACTTCATCGAAGAGAAGTATCGCGGGATCAGGCCGGCCGCGGGTTATCCGGCGTGTCCTGATCACACGGAGAAGGGCACGCTGTGGCGCTTGCTCGATGTGCAGGCAAACACCGGCATGCAGATCACCGAGTCCTTTGCGATGTGGCCCGGCTCCAGCGTGAGTGGGGTCTACTTCGCCCATCCGCAGTCAAGATATTTCAGCCTGGGGAAGATCGACCGCGATCAAGTCACCGATTATGCCAAGCGCAAGGGGATGAGCGTAGCCGAGGTCGAGCGCTGGCTGGGCCAGAATCTGAATTACGACCCCGCGCAATAGACACGCGGCACAGCGCTGTGAACTCAGGGGAGTAGCCCAGGTTAAGTTCGGCGACAAGTTTTTCGCTTTGTATCAGGGCACAACTTCAGTCGTGCCATCCCGGCCAAAATGATGAGGGCTTTAGCCCCTGCCACCGCAGAATCTGCTCGAAATTCCAATCGAAGAAAGGGCACGGGCTAAAGAGTCTGCGTGAGAACCCTGCACTTAGTCCCGAAGGGACGTCTGAAAGTAGCCCAGGACGGTAGTCCTGGGTAACGAAAAGCAAGCTGGGCAGTCCCGGCCAGGGACGGCTGAAAACTCAGCTGCGGGTTCAGCCGTCCCTGCCGGACTGGCCTGTCTCTCGTATCTCTTCCCAGGACTACGTCCTGGGCTACTCTCAGCCCGTCCCTTCGGGACTCAGTTGGGTACGGCACGACTAAAGTCGTGCCCTGATAACAAAACAAAAAGCTTGTTACCGTGCCCAGGCTCAACCCCTTGTACTTCTACAAGGAGTTCTGTACCCTTTCATGTAGAAGCGAAAGGGGACCAGGAGACGCGGCATGTTCAGCGATTTGTTTTTCCGCATTCGTTCTCTTTTCCGACGCACCGCGGTTGAGAACGAACTTGACCAGGAGCTACGTTTTCATCTGGAGCAGCAGGTAGAGAAGCATGTTCGAGCCGGCCTCACGCGGGAGCAGGCTATGCGGCAAACCCGCCTTGAATTCGGAGGCCTCGGCCAGGTCAAGGAAGATTGCCGGGAATCGCGCGGCACGACCTTTCTCGAAAACACGGTCCAGGATGTGCGCTACGCCCTTCGCCAACTGCACAAGACCCCCGGATTCACGCTAACGGTGGTGCTGACGCTGGCCCTGGGAATTGGCGCCAACGCGGCGATCTTCACCCTCGTGAACGCCGTCCTGCTGAGGAACCTGCCCGTCGCCGATCCGAAGGCCCTGGTGCACTTGGGCGATCGTAACGACTGCTGTGTCGGATACGGCGTGCCCGAGGATGCCGACTACTCCGTCTTCTCCACCGACGCCTATGAACAGCTGAAAAAGAACGCCCCGGAGTTTGAGGAACTGGCGGCGATGCAGGCTGGATTTGCCCCTCGCCCCGTCATTGCACGGCGTGACGGCACGCAGGAGAGCGCACGGTCGGTGGTGGGTGAGTTTGTCTCCGGCAACTACTTCCGCACGTTTGGCCTAAAACCCTTTGCCGGCAGGCTGCTCTCGGATGCGGATGACGTTGAGGGCGCTCCGCTCGTGGCGGTGATGAGCTACGCGACGTGGAAAAACAACTACGCCGGCGATCCGGCAATCGTGGGCAGCACGTATTTCGTGAACACCAAGCCGGTAACCATCGCTGGAATCGCGCCCGAGGGATTCTATGGGGATCGGATGTCGAGCACACCACCGGACTTCTACCTGCCCATTGAATCCATGCCGGTGGTGGCGAATGCCCCTTACGTCCACGACCCGGACGCTAAATGGCTTTATATGATCGGCCGCCTGAAGCCGGGCGTGTCGCGGAGTCAACTCCAGGCAAAGCTGAGCGGCCTACTGCGGCAGGCGCTTGCGCCTATCCACACCTACGCGTCGCAAGAAGAAAAGGCCCAGTTGCCGCACGTGCACCTGGTGCTGACGCCGGGCAGCGCCGGCATCGAGGCCATGCAGGAACAATATGCATCGCATCTGCACTTGTTGATGGCGATCTCCGCGCTGGTGCTGCTCATTGCATGCGCCAACATCGCGAATCTGCTGCTGGTGCGTGGAACCGCGCGCAAGGCGGAGATGTGCTTGCGCACGGCACTCGGAGCAGGGCGGGGAAGAGTTGCCCGCCAACTGCTGACGGAAAGCATGGTCCTGGCAGTTCTCAGTGGGATGGCAGGATTGGCGGTGGCGTACGGCGGAACACGCATGCTTTTGGCGCTCGTGTTCCCCTCGGCGCAGAGCATTCCCATCCATGCCGGCCCCTCGCCGGCGGTGCTGGCGTTTGCCTGCGGGCTCTCCCTGCTCACCGGTGTGCTCTTCGGCGCGGCGCCGGCATGGATAGCCGCGCGGACACAGCCGGCCGATGTGCTGCGCAGCGGCACCCGAAGTACATCGGGCGGTGCCACGCTGCTGCAGCGGGGCCTGGTTGTGGTGCAGGCGGCGTTATCGCTGGTGTTGCTGGTGGGTGCGGCATTGTTCGCCCGCAGTCTGAGCAAACTTCAGCACATCGATCTCAAGCTCGAAGCGAAAAATCGCTACATCGTGCACATCAACCCGCAGGCGGCGGGCTATTCGCAACGCCAGGTTGGTGATCTATACCGGATGATTGAAGACCAATTCCACGCGGTGCCCGGCGTAGAAAAAGTGGGCATCAGCAGCTATACGCCGATGGAGGATAACAACGATGGCTGGGGCGTTCAGGTGCAGGGACAGCCGGATTTGCACGTATCCGCTTCCGACGTGAAGGCGAATGCGGAATACTTCGATTCAGTGGGAACCCATGTGCTGATGGGGCGCGGCATTCGTGAGCAGGATACCCCTACCTCCACCACGGTAGCGGTCGTGAACCAGTCGTTTGTGAGCAAGCTCTTCAAACCAGGCGACAATCCCATAGGGCACCATTTCGGCACAGGCCTCAAATCGGCCGGGGACTATGAAATCGTCGGTGTCGTGGAGGATACGGCCTACACCGACGCGCGCTGGAAGGACCACGCGATGTACTTTGTGCCCATGATGCAGAGGCCGGCGAGCGATTCGGGCCCCATCGAGAAGGACGAAATGATGTATGCCGGAGCGGTGGTGCTCAAAACTCGCGGCCCCATGAATGACATGGAAACTCTCACCCGCAAAACGCTTTCCGGCATAAACCCGAATCTCAGTGTGGTGAAGTTCCAAACTTTCGACGCGCAAATTTCCGACCTTTTTACCGAAGACCGGATGCTTGCACGGCTGACCATGCTGTTCGGAGTGCTGGCCCTGCTGCTGGCGACACTCGGCCTCTACGGGGTGACCGCCTACTCCGTTGCACGCCGGACATCAGAGATCGGCATTCGCATGGCGCTGGGAGCCAAGCGCGCGGAGGTGACCGCGATGGTGATGCGCAGTGCGATCACGCAAGCGGTCCTGGGGCTCGCGATCGGTACTCCCGCCGCGCTGCTCTGCGTGCGGCTGGTTGCGGCGCAGCTTTACGAAGTCAAAGGCGTCGATGCGGCCGCGCTCTTGATCTGTGTCCTAACCTTGACCGTGGCCGCCTGCTTCGCGGGATTCATTCCGGCACGCCGCGCAGCTTCGATTGATCCGGCGCAGGCTTTGAGGAACGAGTAGAAGGCCAATAGCGGTGGCATGGCTGTCAGGCTCCGGGAGGGCGAGGGGGCGCGGGCTGATAAATTTTGGCTTTCGCCTGGCGTTCTCTTTCCAGTGCTTCTTCAACCTGCTTCATGGCGATACGGCGCATGCTGTAAAGTTCTTTTCGTTCCGCCCAACGCATCTGGAATCGCCGAAAGATGGACTTGCCCGCCTCGCTTTCGCGCTCTGCGACCAGGGCCAGTTTCTCCTGTTCAGCCTCCTGGCGGCGTATCGCGCTGAGCTCGCCAAGCAGCTCGTGATGCAATTGCTTTTTGCGGGCACATTCCCCCGTCAACTGCTCGATCAGCTCGCGTTGATAGCCCACCACATTAAACATCGTGCCAGTCGTCCAGGCAAAGGTGAAGAGGCCGGAGATGGCCATCATCGGGCCAAGTTCGCGCCACCCGAAGCCGAGCGGCATACCTCCGTAGCCTAACGTGGTGTAACTGTTCGCCGTGAAATAGAGACTGTCTCGGACGTCGGGAATCAGGCCGAGCCGAACCAGCATGGTGGCCCAGATAGTCATGTCCACGATGTGCAGGACCAGCATAAGAAGCACCGCACGTCCAAATCGCATGGATGCCCAGAACGGATGGCTGGCATGTTCAAGAAGACGCTTCGCCCCGCGATGATAGTCGCGAACGATGCGTCCGATGACAGAGCCGTGCACCAGCGTGACGGCGACCAGCACGGACGCGCCGACCGCAAACACCTCCAGCAGCGGTGGATCGGATCGGACGGGGTAGACGGGCAGCCACGGTGCTAACATGCACCAGAATTCTAACCGGTCGCTTCGCCGTTATGCGACAGCCCGGGACAGATGGTACTATCCCGACGGGAGTGAACCGGTGGAACCGACGAAATCGAAACTGCCCAGCGAAGCTATAGAGCTCTACAACGAATTCATTCACGGTGAAATCAGTCGCCGCTCCTTTATGGAGGGCCTGCAGCGACTGGCCGTCGGCGGTCTGGCAGCCGCCGCAATGATCGACGCATTGATGCCGAACTATGCCCTGGGCCAGCAGGTCTCCCGCACCGATGACCGGATCAAGGCTACCTACGAGACCGTGCCCTCTCCCAAGGGCAACGGAAGCATCAAGGGTTATCTCGTGCGCCCAATCAGCGCCGACACACGCTCCGAGACGGTGACGAAATTGCCGGGCATTGTCGTGGTCCATGAGAACCGGGGCCTGAACCCCCATATCGAGGACATCGCGCGGCGATTAGCCTTGGCCAATTTCATGGCCTTTGCGCCGGACGGCCTCACCTCTTTGGGTGGCTATCCTGGCGATGACTACAAAGGCGGCCAGTTGTTCAACAAGATCGATAAGGACAAGATGTCAGAAGATATGGTGGCTGCGGCGATGTGGTTGAAGGCGCGTTCTGACTGCACGGGAAAGGTCGGCGCTACAGGCTTCTGCTACGGGGGCTCCACCGCCAATATGCTGGCGGTACGCCTGGGAGCGGACCTGGCGGCGGCGGTACCCTACTACGGGGGGCCTCCGGCCCCAGCGGACATCCCCAAGATCAAGGCGGCGGTCTTAGTGCATCACGGGGAGCTCGACAAGCGACTGGCCGCGACATGGCCGGCTTACGACCAGGCGCTGAGCGCGGCCCAGGTACCACACGAAGGGTATATCTACTCCGGTGCCGTGCACGGCTTCAATTGCGACGCGACGCCTGAGCGCTACAACAAAGCCGCGGCAGACCTGGCCTGGCAACGCACAACCGACTGGTTCAACAAGTACGTCCGTACCTAAGTAAGCTTCTTCCACTCCGAGGCCAGATCGGAAACAAGCAAGTTGTAGAAGTCATAACTTTCATTGTCGATCAGGCTTCCCAGCTCAAACAGCCCACATGGGTTGGGGAGGGGAGAGCTGATCACCGGCAATGACGGAGCGGTGATATTTGGCGCAGCGAAGTTGAGCGCCAGGGCCAGGTTTGCCACCTCGTCTGAAGCATCGCGGCTAGTCAACGGTGGCAGGTTGTATCGCCACTCAATCAATTTGAGAACTGAGGTGTGGTCATAGAGTAATGAATTGATGCGCGGGGTTGCCGGATTGGTGCCCTGCGTAAAGGGCGAGACCAGCACCACTGGCACCCTGCATCCCAGCAGCGCCTTGCCCTCCACCAGGTCCGTGTCGATATCATTGGGAGCGATGACGCGCGGCGGGGCCACGGTGTCGTAGAAACCACCCCACTCATCCCGGTTCACCACCAGCAAAGTGTTCGGCCATGCCGGGCTGGAAGTCAACGCCCGGTATACCTGTCCTAGAAACGCTTCGCCGGCTCGTAAATCAGCATGTGGATGATCGTCATTACCAAAGCCGTCATCCAGGATGGTGAACCTGGGATCAAGAAACGACACTGCCGGAAGATTTCCCGACACCGCATCTGTCAGGAAGTCCGCGAAGAGAGCCGAAATGCCCAGATACTTCGTTCCCCAAAGTGCAAGAAAGGGAACGTTGGAGTAGTAATACTTGTGGCTGATGCCGGCGACCGCAAGAGTGTCCCAGATGGTGGGCAGCGTGGATAGATCAAGTGTGTTCGATAAACGATCCGTCTGCGCAGCGTGCTGGAAGACACGGTTAGGAAAAGTAGACGACAGGATCGATGGGAAATAGTTGTCCAGCGTAGTGAAGTTACGCGCCAGCCCACTGAAGAAGCGTAGGTCGGCTTCCTCGTAGTAGCCGATGCTGAAGGTGTCATTGCTGGAGGTACGCAGCCATCCGTCCATCTGACCGTCGTTGTATTCGCTTCTGCCCCCTGCATAAGAATGGTCAGGATCCGGATGCGAGCAGCCCACAAATGTGTTGAGCCGAAAAGTTGGGTGAGCCTCGCCACGTTTGTCCACATAGGCGAGTCCGGCCTGCGTTCCGTTTCCGCCTGGCAGCCAGCCAAGCAGATGATCGAAGCTGCGGTTTTCCATCATCACAACCACGATGTGTTCGATGCCGGACGCTTCCGGAGCGGGCAACGTCTGTTCCTGGCCGGCCAATCGTTGAGATCCTGCGGTGCCCATCAAAGCAGCGGTTGAAACCGCCCCGGCTGCTCTCCGCATAAACTGTCTGCGATTAATACTCATAGGTCCTCACATACTGGGTGAAGAGTTTCGCGTGCAGCGTGCTGTCTCAGAGAAGATATGCGTCCTGGTCGCAACCCTGTGTGAATGCCATATTAAACCTATTGACCAGAGGCCATGACCTCTTTTGTCCGCTTCCAACAGAAGTGTCATCCCGACCAGAGCGTACCCGGATTTCCTGGCACGCTGCACTGGACAAGACCACGTGTGCGCCCTTCCGTAAAGAAGTGCGCATGAAGTGCACCAACGCCGCCAAGTTCCACAGGAAATTTGGGGTAGCCTAGTGGAGGGACCTGCTCTTCATCATCCGCAGTATCGAATCTGAATGGAAGAGCTACCCTCCCCTTTGTCATCCCGACCGAAGCGTAGCGAAGTGGAGGGATCTGCAGTTCCGCGGACACTCGTGGAAATGTTTCGACAGAGCGTAGTGGAGAACTCTGCGAATTCTTCCTGGGCTGCTTTCAGACGTCCCTTCCGGCTCAACCCCTGGGTCTTCCGGTTCTCACGCAGACTCGGAAGCCGGCCGGAACTTAGAATCGAATGAACACGTCCCTTGTAATATCGACTGCCAAATGAGGAGTGCTTCCCAGTATGTTCGAAAAATACACCGAGAAAGCACGCCGCGTGATCTTCTTCGCAAGATATGAGGCCAGCCAGTTCGGCCAGCCCTATATTGAGGCCGAACACCTGCTGCTCGGCCTGTTGCGCGAGGACAAGGCACTCACGAACCGTTTCCTTCGCTCCAGCCACGCTTCGGTCGAAGTGATCCGCAGGCGAATCGAAGCCCACACCACGATCCGTGAATCGATCTCAACCAGCGTAGACCTGCCGCTTTCGAACGAGTCCAAGCATGTGCTGTCCTATGCCGGCGAGGAGGCGGTGCAAATGGGCCATAAACACGTCGGTACCGAGCACTTACTCCTGGGCCTTTTGCGCGAAGAAAAATGCTTCGCTGCACAGATATTGCACGAGCGTGGTTTGCGACTTTTGGCGGTTCGTGAAGAGGTAGCTAAAATGCCAGAGCAACCCGCCGTTCGAAGCCCCGAATCCTCACCCGCGGAGTTATTTACCGATCTCGTCCAATCCGCGATGGCCGGCCGGCTCGAGCCCGTCGTCGGCCGCGATCTGGAGTTGGAGAATATCATCGAGATCCTTTGCAGCCGCGACAACAGGAACCCGCTTCTCATCGGCGACCCTGGTGTCGGCAAAAACGCAATTGTGGAGGGTCTGGCGCACCGCATCGCACATGGACATGTCCCAGAGCTCTTGGCAAACAAGCGGATCCTGGTCCTCGAGCCGGGACTTGTCGCCGGCTGGGCCAACGCCCGGCAGAAATTCGAAGAGCTGACGAAACTGGTGGGTTCGAGGGCAAATCCCTCTGAAGTCATCCTGCTCGTGGACGAGGTACAGAACCTTGTTGCATCGCCATCCAAAGCAGCAGCGCCCGACGGCACTAAGATCGTCGAGCGCGCGCTCTTGTATAACGGGATTCAGTGCGTCGGCGTTATGAATGCTAGTGACTACCGCGAGCGAACAGAAGCCGCTCCGTGGTTTGGAAAATATTTCCGCGCGGTTTATGTCCGTGGGTTCGATCAGGAAGAGACTCTCCGCGTACTAGTGGCTCGCAAAAGCGGGCTGGAGAGCTTCCACCAGGTAACCTATGCGGCAGAGGCTCTGGAGTTTGCCGTCCACGCTTCCGATAGCTATCTCCCCGAACGTTCTCTCCCCGCAAAGGCGGTAGAGCTACTTGATGCAGCCGGATCGCTGGTAAAGTTACGTCAAGCTGCACCTCCTGACGAAGTGGCGGAAGCGGAGAAACGTGTCAGGTTCATCGCCCAGCGACTTGAAAGTGCCATAGCCAATCATGAATTCGAAAAGGCGAGACATTATTCCGACGCAGAACGCAACGAAAGAGAGAATCTCAATACTCTAAGGGTGAAGTATCATCTCGGTGAACCCTCATCTGCCTTGGTTGGCCGGGATGACGTTCAGCAAGTGATATCCCGCTGGTCAGCCTACCCATATCGCCCATAGCATCTTCCGTCAAACGATGAAAAGCCGCAGCATCCACCAGACCAGGAAAAGCGCCACGATGGCTGCGAGGATATGGCCAATCCACTGGCCCGGTGTTCTCGGCCTGCCGAAATGAAACATGCGGCCATCGTAGCACTCCGAGAGCTCCGAAAATCCCGCTGGTACGGATGGCAACCGGAAGGTTAGGATTCTCATTGCATGAAATGCAAAACCATACAACGCAGTTTCCGTCTCTTCGCGCTCGTAATCCTTGCCACCAGCCCGATGGTTCGCGCCGCAGGATTAGAGTTTCTCGAGACGTACCAGGGGAAGCCGTATCACGACAGCCGCTACTCCGGGGAAGCGCAGCCAATTCCCGGCAAGGTGCAATGTGCTTACTACGACCTTGGCGGCGAAGGCATCGCCTATCACGACTCCGACGCAAAAAATAATGGCAGCGGCGCCCTCAATCCCGCGGACGGAACCTACCTGAACGAGTTCCGCATGAACGAGGGTGTCGACATCTCCTACACCAAATTCCACCATGACATCGACAACACACAATACGACTTGGTTAAGCCGCCCGAGAACCAGCTTTACGTCGGCTGGACCGAGCCTGGGGAGTGGTTCAACCTAACCGTTCAGGTTGCTCAGGCAGGAGTCTACAGCGCGGATCTTCTTTATACGTCGAATCGAGGCGGAAGCATCAGCCTGGACGTGAACGGAAAGCCTGCCACCCCGCCGTTGACGATTGTGTCCACAGCGAATGCAGCCGATCCGATTGCCTGGCGGCAGTGGCATCACTGGAACGTCGCGCCAAACCTTGTCAAGGTGAACCTTCCGGAGGGAAAAAGCGTTCTCACCGTTCATATCGTTACCGAAGGCCAGATGAACCTGGCATATTTTGACTTCCACAAGACTCACTAAACCATTCCGTGGTGGGAGGCCCCGCATTCATGCGGGGGAAGGAGCGCTTCAGCGCTCCGGGAAAGGGTCTCGACTTTGAGTACGCGCTTTAGCGCTGGTTTAATGCCCTTCAGAGAGTTCCGCCTTCTTCCGGATTCGCGATGCCTTCGCATTCACCAGATCTAAAAACGAGCGCAGGGCAACCGACGATGCCTCCTTCCTCCATGCCACGATCAGTTCAACGCGCACATCATCCGGTTGCAACCGGTAAAACCGGACACCATTCGACCGAAGGTTGCTGACACACGCAGGCACAATGGAAACGCCCTCTTCCGCTTCCACCAGCGAAAGTACTGTCTGCGTCCGGTCCGGCTCGTACTCAACCCTGGGAGAGAACCCGGCATGGTTGCACATAGCCATAATGGTGTCGTAAAGCCCGGACGCCCCTCCCCGATGAAACAGCACGAAACGCTCGTTGGCGAGGTCCGCAATGCGCACTCGCTTTGTCTTTAATTTTCTTGATACAGGCAACACGGCGAGCAACGGTTCACGATAGAGAGGTCGTGATGACAGTGTCTTGCTTCTTTCCGCTGTCAGAGTTCTGGTGAAGCCGATGTCTATCGAGCCCTGATCAAAGGCCGCTTCCTGCTGGAATGGATTGAGCTCCTGTAATACAAGCTGCACGCCCGGGTATTGTGCTTTATAGCTGCGTACGAGTTCGGGAAGAAATGCAAGTGTAGCCGAACCGATAAAGCCAATCGAAAGCTTTCCAAGTTCCCCCCTGGCAGCCCGTTGCGCCGTGTTGATCGCCGACTCCGCCTGCGCAAGCGTACGTACGGCTTCCGCGTAAAAGACCTCACCTTCTGCTGTAAGGCGCACGGTCCGGCCGGCTCGCGAGAATAGTTTGAGGCCGAGTTCCTGCTCCAGATCGGCCACCGTCTGGCTGATGGCTGGCTGCGCTATGTGAAGATGTCGCGAAGCCTCGCGATAACCCTTCCATTGCACCACCGCCGAGAAGTATCGAAGATGTCTGAGCTCCATACTGATCGCAATTTCCTATCAGAATGATTGAAACATACGACGAATCGTTTTGGCATGCTCAAAACTCTACTGCTTGTGCGGCAAAGACCTAAACGGCACGCCGCCAGAAGACCAAGGGTAGCGAAATGTGGATTGTCAAGATCGCCCTGAACCGGCCCTATACCTTCATCGTACTGGCGCTGCTCATACTTATCATGAGTCCGGTTGTGATTTTGCGGACGCCGACCGATATCTTCCCCAACATTAATATTCCTGTAATCGCGGTGGCCTGGACCTACACCGGCCTCAGCCCGGAAGAGACAGAAGGCCGGATCACGACCGTCTACGAGCGAGTGCTCACCACCACCGTCGACAACATTGAACACATTGAATCTACGACGGTAAACGGGACCTCGATCGTCAAGATATACCTGCAGCCGACTGCCAGCATCGATCGTGCAAATGCCCAGGTCACGGCAGTTTCCCAAACCATCCTGCGCCAACTACCCCCTGGCTCACTACCCCCACTCATCATCGATTACAGTGCGTCCACGGTTCCCATTCTTCAACTCGGGGTGTCGGGAAAGAACCTAACCGAGCCGCAGCTCAACGATATAGCTCTCAACTTCCTGCGCACGCAACTCGTCACCGTGCCGGGGGCATCCGTCCCCTATCCTTTCGGGGGCAAAGTGCGGCAAATCATGGTCAATCTAAACCAGGGCTTGCTGCAGGCCAAGGGCCTTTCACCCAACGATGTGCTCAATGCGCTCGGTAATCAGAACCTGATTCTGCCCGGCGGTACGGCCAAGATCGGCAGCGCTGAATACGACGTTGACCTGAACGCGGATCTGAAAACTGTACAGGAATTCAACAACCTGCCCATTAAGACCGTGGGCAACACTGTCATCTATCTTCGTGACGTTGCCACGGTCAGCGACGGATTTGCTCCGCAGACCAACATTGTCCGCCAGGATGGCAATCGTGGCGTGCTACTAACCGTACTGAAGGCTGGGGACGCTTCCACCATCGATGTGGTGAAGGGCATCCGCCGGCTCCTGCCGCACGTAGCCCAAACGCTTCCTCCTGAGCTCAAGATTCAGCCCCTCCTGGATCAATCGATCTTTGTTCGCGGATCCATCAACGGAGTCATCCGTGAAGCCATCATCGCGGCGGCGCTCACCGGCCTGATGATCCTGATCTTCCTCGGAAGCTGGCGCAGCACGGTCATCATCGCCATCTCGATCCCTCTCTCCATCCTTACCTCGGTGATGGTCCTCAGTTTTCTGCACCAGACAATCAACATCATGACGCTGGGCGGGCTTGCTCTCGCCGTGGGTATCCTGGTCGACGACGCCACGGTCACTATCGAAAATATCGAGCGTCATCTGGAAGAAGGCGCTGCTCTCCATGATGGCATCCTCGATGGAGCCGCGCAGATCGCTGTCCCCGCGCTGGTCTCGACCTTGTGTATCTGCATCGTGTTTCTTCCCATGTTCTTCCTCAGTGGGGTTGCCAAATTTCTCTTTGTTCCTCTCGCGGAAGCAGTCATCTTTGCCATGATTGCGTCGTACATCCTGTCCCGTACATTGGTTCCCACGCTCGCCATGTACCTGTTGAAGGCCCATGCCCACGGCGAGAAGCCATCGCGTAACCTGTTTGCTCGCTTCCAGAGGGCCTTCGAGAAACGCTTTGAAAGTGTTCGCTTAGCCTACTCGTCACTGCTCGGACGGCTTGTTTCGCTCAGAAAGGTATTTGTTCCGGCCTTCCTGGTTACATGCCTCTGCGCCTTTGCCCTCATTCCGTTTCTCGGTCAGGACTTTTTCCCGGATACGGATAGCGGACAGTTCATCCTGCACGTGCGCGGCAAGACCGGAACGCGTATTGAAGAGACCGCGCGGTTAGCCGATCTGGTAGAGGCCAGTATCAGAAAGACCATTCCGCCGGCCGAAGTCGACAACATCCTCGACAATATCGGCCTTCCGATCAGCAACATCAACTATATCTACAACAACACCGGGCTCACGGGCGCGGCCGACGCAGACGTTCTGGTTTCCCTCAAAGAGAAACATCATCGAACCGCTGACTACGTGCGGACTCTGCGTGACAAGCTCCCGCGTGAGTTTCCAGGAGTGACTTTCTACTATCTTCCGGCTGACATTGTGACCCAAATCCTGAACTTCGGCTTGCCTGCGCCGATTGATATTCAGATCGACGGCCCCGACGTGAACGGAAATCTACGCGTCGCCGACACAATGGTTACCCAGTTGAGTCACGTCCGCGGCATTGCCGATCTACGCATTCAGCAACAGAGTGACTATCCCAAGTTTCACATCGTGGCCGATCGTACCAAGGCTGCACAGGGTGGCCTGACGGAGCGCGACATCGCCAACAGCATGTTGATTTCTCTCAGTGGCAGTTTCCAGGTGTCGCCCATGTTCTACCTCAACCCGAAAAACGGCGTTTCTTACAACCTGGTGACGCAGACGCCGCAATACGATATCCAATCGGGTTCAGATCTGCAGAACATTCCCATTAGCGGCCCGAACCAGAAGCGGCCGGCGATCCTCACCGATGTGGCGTCGATTCAGCGCACCAGTGAACTGGCCTCCATCAATCACTACAATATTCGCCGCGTCGTAGATATCTATGCCGCCGTACAGGATCGGGACCTGGGCGCAGTCGGTCGCGATGTAGACCGCATCGTCCAGGCCAATGGAAAGTTGCTCCCACGGGGAAGTTTTGTCACCCTCCGCGGCCAGTACGGTACGATGCGCACCTCCTACATCGGCCTGATCGGTGGTCTGGGGTTTGCCATCGTCCTGGTGTACTTGCTGATTGTGGTTAATTTCCAATCATGGCTTGACCCGTTCATCATCATCACCGCACTTCCCGCGGCTCTGGCCGGAATCGTTCTCTTTCTCTTCATCACCCACACCACGCTCAGCGTACCTGCGCTGATGGGCGCCATCATGTGCATGGGAGTGGCCACGGCGAACAGCATTCTGGTCATCGCCTTTGCTAAGGAGCGGCTGCTGCACCACGGAGATTCAGTCGTCGCTGCTATCGAAGCCGGGACCACTCGCTTCCGCCCCGTCATCATGACGGCCCTGGCCATGATCATCGGCATGATACCGATGGCGCTTGGCTTGGGTGATGGCGGTGAGCAAAACGCGCCTTTGGGCCGCGCTGTCATTGGAGGTTTGCTCTGCGCGACTGTAGCGACACTGGTCTTTGTCCCGTCAGTGTTCGCGCTCCTGCACGGACGAACCATTTCACCCGATGCCCAACCGGTTGCAGATCCGGAAAACGAACCGATCCACGCGTGATCGCGACCTCTGCGAATGGAGAACTAAAATGGAGACCCTCGAGAACAACCCATCGGAAGTTACCGAAACCCACCAGGAACTGCCTGCGCCGCCCTCGTCAGGGTCGTCCTCCCGCTGGTGGCTCGTTGGACTGGCGGCCGCGGTCCTCGTTCTCGGGTTCGTCATCTATTCGGGCATCCACCAGCGCGCCCAGGCTGAGAGCAGGCTCGGCGCGAGCACCGAACAAGCGGCTGTTCCGACCGTAAGTGTAGTGCAGCCGACCTCAAATACCGCGGGCAAAGAAATCGTCCTGCCCGGCAACACCCAGCCGTTCAATGACACCCCCATCTATGCCCGGACCAATGGTTATCTCAAGCGTTGGTATGTAGACATCGGCGCACACGTAGCGCAAGGTCAGCTGCTGGCGGATATTGACACTCCCGAAGTTGACCAGCAGTTGGAACAGGCTCGCGCAGACCTGAAGAATGCCCAGGCAAACGAGCAACTCGCACAGATCACCGCGGCTCGCTGGCAGAACTTGCTCAAAACGAATTCCGTTTCCAAGCAGGAGACCGATCAGGCGGTCAGCGATCTCAGCGCGCGGCAGGCAACCGTTGACTCCATGGCGGCCAACGTTCACCGCCTCGAGCAATTGCAATCCTTTGAAAAGGTGTACGCTCCGTTCGCCGGCGTAATCACCGCAAGGAATACCGATATTGGCGCCCTGATCAATGCCGGAGCCGGCGGTGTGCCACAGGAGCTGTTTCATATGGCCGCGGTGAATCGCCTGCGCGTCTATGTCGCCGTGCCCGAAGTGGATTCTCTGGCCGCGCAGAACGGGGCCAGGGCCACGCTGACTCTGGATGAATTTCCCGGCGAAACGTTCCAGGGCACGATCGTCCGCAACTCCGATTCCATCGACCTCGCCTCGCGTACGTTGAATGTCGAAGTCGATGTCGACAACGCGCAAGGCCGCATCCGGACCGGCGCCTACGTCTTTGTGCATCTCAAAGTTCCTGAGCACAGCTCCGCGCAGTCGATCACCATTCCCGCCAACACCTTGCTCTTTCGGTCGGAGGGTCTCCGTGTCGGAGTCGTCCGCAACGGCCGCGCCGAACTCGTTCCCATCACCATCGGCCGCGATTACGGGGCAACCGTGGAAGTGGTGACGGGTCTTCAGCCGACGGATCAGGTCATCGTCAACCCATCAGACTCCCTCACCAGCGGCGCTCCAGTTCAAGTGAACAAGGCGGGAGGCGTGCAGTGAACCGCCAAATTGCCTACGCGATCCTGGGGTCTGTGAGCCTGCTGCTCGGCGGATGTATGGTCGGCCCCAAATACGTTAAACCAACGGTCCCCATGGCGCCTGCTTTCAAGGAGCAGGTGCCGGATTCTCATAAACAGTCTGACGGGTGGAAACCCGCGCAGCCAGGCGATCAGGCACTCCGCGGCAACTGGTGGGAGATTTTCGGCGACCCACAACTCAACACATTGGAAGAACAGTTGACCGCTTCCAACCAGGACCTGAAGGTGGCCGAGGCGCGGTTTCGTCAGGCGCGCGCCATGATTCGCTTCAACCGGTCCGAGGAGTTTCCGACCATCTCGACTTCGCCCAGCATTGTCAACGAACGAGATTCCGCACATCAGCCCTACTTCCCGCCTTCGCTGGCAAACAACGGCACCGGCGCCTTCACTCTGCCCTTCGATCTCTCTTATGAAGTCGACTTGTGGGGCCGGGTCCGCCGGACAGTAAGCGCGTCTCGAGAGGAGGCGCAGGCCAGCGCTGGTGATCTGCAGACCGCGAATTTGAGCTTGCATGCCGAGCTAGCGGTTGACTACTTCGAACTGCGCAGTGCGGACGACCAGAAGCAACTGCTCGATAACACCGTCGCGGCATACACCGATGCGCTTAAGCTGACCCAAAACCGTTTTGAGGGAGGGGCCGCTCCCAAGTCAGACGTCGCCCAGGCTCAAACCCAGCTAGACGGAGCACGCGTGCAGGATACTGACATTACGGTGACGCGCGCGCAATTTGAGCACGCCATCGCCACCCTGATCGGCAAACCTCCGGCGGAGTTCAGCATAGCCCCCGCGCCCAGCACTGTGATGGAACTGCCAGTCATACCAGTTGGGCTGCCGGCGACTCTGCTTGAGCGCAGACCCGATATCGCTGCCGGGGAACGCCGCGTTGCCGAGGCAAATGATCAGATTGGCATAGCGCGTGCTGCCTTCTTTCCCACCCTGGTGCTGGGAGCCGCCGGCGGATTCTCGGGAACTTCGATTACCAACTGGTTGAACTGGCCCAGCCGTATGTGGGCCGTGGGGCCACAGCTGTCGCAGACGATCTTCGATGCCGGGCGCCGTCGCGCTGTCTCGGAAGGCGCGACCGCAAACTATGACGCAACGGTGGCTTCTTACCGGCAGACCACGCTGACCGCCTTCCAGGAGGTGGAAGACAATTTGGCCGCGTTGCGTATTCTCGAAAAGGAATCGCAACAACAGAAAGAGGCCACAACCTCCGCCGAAGAATCACTGCAGCTTTTTACCAATCGATACCAGGGCGGCGTCGATAACTATCTCCAGGTCATCACCGCGCAAACCGTCCTCCTGACAAATCAGCGCAACGACATCGACATTGAGCGGCGCCGCATGGACGCCAGCGTCCTGCTGGTTAAAGCAATAGGCGGAGGCTGGGATACCTCGCAACTACCAAGGCTCTAACACTGACCCAGCAACATGGATTCAGCGTTCTGTTGGTCAAAGCGTTAGGCGGAGGCTAGGATACTCGCAACTGTCAAGGCTCTAAGACTGACCCAGCAACAGATCAAAGGGTGCCCCACATCCCCGATTTCCTGTCGAGCTCATTGGGTTCCGCGCACTTTATGCGCCTTTCCTTAAAGAAAGGCGCACACGCAGCCTTATCTAGGGCCGCGTACAGGAAATTCGGGGTATCTCGCTCGTTTTTCGCGAGATGTGGGATACCACAGCTCTAAACCCACACCTTCAGACACCAGCAGGTGCTCCCGGTCATCAACTGTACTTGACCCACCGCAACATCTCCGGCAGTGTCGGCCGCTTGCCGTACATCAGTATGCCAACGCGGTAAATACGCGAAGCGACCCACGCCACCCCATAGATGGACAACACCATCAGCACCAGCGAAAGAGCAAGTTGCCAGGCTGGAACCGCCATTGCCGCCATGCGCAGGCACATCACGATCGGCGTACACGGCGGAAACAGCGACAACAAAACCACCGGCCACGCGCCCGGGTTGCTCAGGATGTACACGGTCAGCACCAGGCCGATAACCTGCGGCAAGACGAGGAGCATGTTGAACTGCTGTACTTCTGACTCCTGGCTGACCGAAGCCCCCAGTCCGGCGCTCAGCGCGCTGTAAAAGAAAAATCCCAGCAGAAAATAGAGCACAAAGAAAACCAGCCGCAGAGGCGTCACGCCGAAGGCCGCCAGGCCCCCTTGGCCAAGCGTCATCCCCAGGGAAGACCCGCTCAGAAGCACAAGGAAGCCGATCCAAACCGCCATCTGCGTCAGCCCCACCGCGCCTACGCCCAACAGTTTGCCCATCATCAGCGACTCCGGTTTGGCCGAAGCCAGCAGAACTTCAAACACTCGCGAAGTCTTTTCCGCTACCACCGAATGCGCCACATTTACGCCATAAAACACGACCGCGAAGTACAGCACAAAAGCCATCAGGTACGCGCCCAGAAAACTCTTGCCGGCGTTAGCGGCCACGGCTTTGCCGTTCTTCACCTGCAGCGTCTTCAGATCAACATCTTTGAGCAAGGCCCCTATTTCTTCGCTGGTCGCGCCGCGCTTCACCAGATCTGCTCGCACCAGTGCATGGCCGATCGCATCCTGCATCCTGTCTCTTCCCGCAAAATCCGTCGATCCGCGCGACGTGTAGGTCGCCTCGACCTGCGCTCCTGGCTGCACATTCAGCCACAGGTAGCCGTCAATCGTCTTGTTCTCCACCTCCGGATTTAGGGCGGCCAATTCACTCTCGGTCGCCGGAGCGTTCACATCGACCCTCAACGCAGAGGAGCGGCGTGCGGACGCCAACTCCGCCCGTACGCTCTCTGCCAGGACCGCATCGTTCGATGCCACCACCAGATGCCCCGTACCCCCGCCAAGTTTGCCTGAGAGAGCACCGAGACCGAAGATCAGCGCAAACACCGCTGGAATGAGCACCGTGCTGACGCGGAAAGCCCTACTGCGAATCCGCTCCAGGTATTCCCGCCGCGCGATCAGTAATGCCTCACGCATCTACTTTCCCCCCCACCGTCTGGATGAAAATCTCTTCCAGCGACGGCTCAACCAGTTCGAAGCGATAAATGCGCGCGTGTTGTTCGGCCGCGCGCAATAATGCCTGTGAGTCAGCGTGCTCTTTCAGCCGGATCTCCGCGTGCCCGGGGTATTCCTTGCATTCGGCGATTGCCTCATGGCCCAGAAACCCGTCTTCCCCCTCGAAATCGATAATCACCCGGTTGCGTTCGTAGCGCGATTTTACGTCGCGCATTTTGCCCGAAAGCACCTTCTCTCCTCTATGAATCAGGCAGATTTCGTCGCACAGCTTCTCCGCCTGGTCCATCCGGTGGGTGGAAAACAGAATGGCGCGCCCGGCCTTCTTCAGATCCACCAGGGTGTCTTGCAGCAGGGTCGCGTTCACCGGATCAAGCCCCGCAAAGGGTTCATCCATAATGATCAGTTCCGGCTCGTGCAGCAGGGTCACAATAAACTGGATCTTCTGCTGCATACCTTTAGAAAGTTCCTCCGTCTTATTCTGTGCCGCATCCAGAATTTGTAGCCGTTCGCACCAGGTCTGCGCGCGCTGGGCAGCCAGGTCTGCGGTCAGCCCACGCAGCTGGCCCATGAAAATGAGCTGATCCATTACCTTCATTTTTCGATAGAGTCCGCGTTCTTCCGGAAGGTACCCTACCTTTTTCAGGCTCTCTCGGGTAAACGGCCGTCCGAAAAGGCTGACGGCGCCCGAATCTGGCAGGGTGATCCCCACCATCATCCGGATGCTCGATGTCTTCCCGGCCCCATTCGGCCCGAGCAGGCCAAACATCGTCCCCGGCTCGATCCGCAGGCTCAGATCGCGTACAGCCACCTTCTGCTCGTAAGTTTTAGACACCCGATCCAGCTCTACTAGCGGCGCCATTTCTGAACCTCTCGCAAAATACGAGGAGTGTAACAAAGCCATTCGTCCCACCATGACAGAGCCGGCACCCCGGGCGCGTCCCGGAAGAAAGTGCGACCAAGTAAACTGGATCACATCTCTGTCTTTGTGTGATTAACCTGGTGCGAACGAACACCCGTAGCGTGTTGTCCAACCGATGTATGGGGCCACTCTCCTAGTGGGCCCAACCTCACCATTCTTCGCGCGCATCTTCAGGGCTTTTCGCTACCGTGATTTCCGCCTTATGTGGTTGGGGGCATGTGTCTCCACCATCGGCACCTTCGTACAACAATTCGCCCAAAGCTGGTTGGTCTACTACCTCACCAAGGATCCCTTCTACCTGGGTTTGGACCTCTTTCTGGGACAACTGCCCATCATCATGTTTTCCCTGTTCGGCGGGGTCTTCGCGGATCGTCTGGACAGGCGAAAGATGTTGCTCACCTCCCAGTACATTCAGATGGCGTGCGCCTTCCTGCTGGCGTTCCTGTTCTTTACCCACGTCGTTCAGGTCTGGCACATCCTTGCTCTCTCTTTTGTAGTAGGACTGGGGCAGTCTTTTGGGGGGCCAGCTTATTCCGCGCTGCTGCCCGCCCTGGTTGGTCCTGAGGACCTCGCCAATGCGATTGCCATGAACTCGATCCAGTTCAACCTGGCGCGCATCCTTGGCCCCTCCATCGGAGGTCTCACCTACACCCTGCTGGGTCCAACCTGGTGTTTTACGGTGAACGGTGTGTCCTACATTGCGGTGATCATCTCGCTCTTCATGATTCACGGCAAATATGTGCCGGCCAAGTCGCGCGAGCCGGTTCTGACCAGCATGGCAGAGGGCATCCGGTTCATTCGCCGCCGCGACGGAATGAGTGCGCTGGTGGTGTTGGCGTTCTGCACCACCTTATTCGGATTCTCCCTCACCGGCTTCTTACCGGTCTTCGTACAAAACATCTTTCACAAAGGTCCCGAAACCTACACCCTGCTCCTGGTTTTCTCCGGGGCGGGATCGATATGTGGTGCACTCATCGTGGCAGCCATGGAGAAGTTTAAGGGACAGCAACGCCTCACGGTGCTGATTCTGGCCTTTTTGGGACTCGCGACCGCTGCTTTTGCTCTTTCCAGATGGCTACCACTGTCCTGCCTGCTTATCTTCCTGACCGGTGTGGCCGTCATGGCCTCTGCCTCGCTCATGTTGTCGCTCGTCCAACTCATCACCACCGACGCCATGCGAGGACGAGTGATGAGTGTGTACAACCTGGCCTTTCGCGCCGGGATTCCTCTCGGTAGTCTGATCCTGGGAAAGCTCATTCCCATCTTCGGAGTTTCCCGGGCCTTAGGAGGAGCCGGACTAATGCTTGTAGTCGTGTCTCTCTATTTTCTGATGGCAAGGGGAGAGATCAACACAAGCGCCCCGCTCAACAGCGACCTGGTCACTTAGGCTTGTCCAGTGTAGGCTCCACAACTAAATAGGGTTGGCCCATCTTCGCGATACCTCCACTGTGCTCTTTGCTTTGTATGAGGGCACGACTTTAGTCGTGCCGCAAAGGGTCCGAAACAAAGTTGGGCTTTAGCCCTTGCGCTTTACTATCGCAGGGGCTAAAGAGTCTGCGAGAGAACTCTGCACTTAGTCCCGTAGGGACGCCTGAAAGTAGCCCAGGACGCAGTCCTGGGTTAGGAATGCGCCATCGGGCAGTCCCGAAGGGACGGCTGAAAATTCGGAGCCGGTGTTCAGCCGTCCCTCCGGGACTGTCGAGCTTGTTTATCATACCCAGGACTATGTCCTGGCCTACTTTCAGACGTCCCTACGGGACTCAATGCAGAGTTCTTACGCAGACTCTTTAGCCACGCATTTGTTTGTCCGATCAAATCACGAGACAGACTCCTCAATTCCGCTGATTTAGACAGCTCTTGCTGCGGAACGCACCTTGCAGTTCGCAAGCCGTGTCAGGCATGATTGTGGTCGCGGAGCGTATGGTTGTTAGAATCTTGAAACAGTGACGGGGTACTTCTTGCCGCGAGCGTGGAAGCGTGGTCCCGGGCCCTATTGCAAGACAGGTCGAGTGCCGCCTGGTCGTTACAACCGAGGAGAACCCAGCGTATGAGTGAATTTGAACACGCCCAGGAACACCTGGAGCATGCAGCCCATGAGCACGCAGAACATGGACATGGCGGAACAAGCCACTCACGGGCTGCCGTCGTCATTGCAATTCTGGCCGCAGCGTTGGCCCTTACGGAATTTGCCGCAAAGGATGCGCAAACAGGTTATCTAACCAACCACATTGCGGCCAGCGATACCTGGGCTCAGTATCAGGCGAAGTCAGTGCGCCGGACGATTTTGACTTCTGAGGCAGAACTGCTGGCAAGCCTGCCCGCAAGCAACGATCCTGCCGTACAAAAGCGAATTGCCGATGCGCAAGCCAATGCTGATCGCATGCGTTCCGAACCTGGCAGCGACGGCATGGAGCAGCTTGCGGAAAAGGCGCACGAGCAGGAACATCTGCGCGACCACGAGATGCACCGCACGCACACCCTGGAAATAGCCAGTGGCGGATTGCAAATTGCCATCGTACTTGCTTCAGTCTCAGTGGTTATCGATCTGCCGCTTTTCCTGATCGCCAGCATCGTCTTGGGGCTTGCTTCAGCGATTTATGGATTAGCCGGCGGTCTATCTCTGTTCTAGCTACAGAAGTGTCATCCCGGCCGGAGGAGCGTAGTGGAGGGATCTGCAGTGCGCCCCCCGGCCCTCCCGAATTCTCCGATCGCCGAGGCTACTCGCAGCGGAGAGCCTCACCGGGGTCGATACGCATCGCGGCGCGCGCCGGAATCAGGGTCGCGGCCAGCGCCACCAAAGATAAAAGCACCACCACCACCGCGTAGGGAGCGGGATCGTGAGGTCCCACGTTGAACATCAGACTCTTCAGCAGCTGTGCGGTTGCCAACGCGACTCCCAATCCTGATAAACCACCAAGCAAAATCAGGCGCACGCCCTCCATCGCTATAAGCCGAAGGATGTCTGCCCTGGTCGCGCCGAGCGCCATCCGCACGCCAATCTCCTGCGTGCGCTGCGCGGCCACATAAGAAATAACGCCGTACAAGCCAATGACAGCCATAAGCAATCCGCAAGCAGCAAAAAAGCCGAGCAACGCGGTCTCGAATCGAGGCCGATCCGCTAGCTTGCTCACGCCTTCACTAAGCCGATCCATCTCGACCGGGGCATTGGAATCGAGTTGTGCAATTTGCGTCCGGACCCACTCGGCTACGACCGCTGGAGGGAGTTCCGTCTCAAGCAGGAATACGTGATGACTTCCCCAGCTGTCCGGGTGGCGATCGGACTTCAGCGTGTAGAATTCCGGATCCCCCTGGCCTGCGAGACCATCGTTTTTCACATTTCCTGCCACTCCGGCGACGGTGAAAACCGGTCCATCTGTAGTTAGGTAAGGCGCGAACGATTCGAACTTAATATGCTGCCCGATGACGTCCCCTTGCGGAAAGAGGCGCGCGGCAAGAAGCTTGCTCAGAATAATAAAGTTGCCGTTCGATTGCCGTTCTTCATCGCTAAAGCCCGGTCCTTCGATAATCGGGATCTGCAGAACGCGGAAATATCCGGGCGTGACTGCGCGCGAAACCACGGTTCCGCCGGTTCCCGAGGGCGTCTGCGGTCTGCCCGCGACCATGATCTCGGAATAACGCATTCCGCCGTGCCAGCCGTTGGGGGGCAGCGAATCGGTCATACCCACCCTGGTGACACCGGGCAAGCGCTCGAAAGCCGCCTCCGCCCTCAGATAGAAGTCCATGTATGCCTGGCCTGTCGGATAGCGCTCCCCGTTGATGCCAATGTGCACGGTAAGCACATTGCGGGTCTGCATTCCAAGGTTTTGCCGTTCAAGGTTGCGGAAGCTCTTCAGCAGCAGGCTCGCATCGCACAGTAAAACAACGCTCACGCTGATCTGCGCCGCGACAAGGAACCGCCGCAGCCGGGCATGTGCGCTGGACCGTGTTTGCTTCGCAGCTAACCTCGTCACATTCGGCTTCTGCAGCGCGGGTACGATCCCGAAAAGTGCGGCAGAAAGAAGCGAGAGCAGCACGGTGAACAAAACGATGCGTCCGTCGAGCCGGGCCTGCTTAAGGAAGGGAAGACCGGTGGGAGCGATCGCGATGAACACTCGCAGCAAAAATTCCGCCAGCAAACACCCGGCCACGGCGCCCCCAAGCGCCAGCAGGGTTGCCTCGGTCAGCGTCTGTCGCACCAGCCGGCCGCGGCTGGCGCCCAGCGCGGAACGCACTGCTAACTCCCGCTCCCGCGCAACTCCGCGCGCGGAAAACAAACTGGCGACGTTGGCGCACGCGATCATCAGCACGGCAAACACCGCGCCCAGAAGCACCCATGCAACCGCGTATGCCTCCTGCATTTGGCGGTCACGAAGGGAACGGACTTGCAGATGGAAGTCCTGCCGGATCTGCGGTGGAATCCACTGCTGCGTATGCCGGAACAGAGGCTCCAACTCATCCTTTGCTTGTTGCACGCTCACCCCGGGATTGAGCCGGGCGAACGCCCACATCGGAGAGCCGATCCCGCTATTGACCGTGTGTTGTGCCGCTACGTCCACTTGCGCCGGGACAACAATGTCGGCCGCCTGTAGCCTCGGCATTTCAAAGTCTTTCGGAAGGACTCCGATGATGCGCACCGGGTGCGTGTCGATCATGATGGTTTTATTCAAGACGCCGGGATCGCGGTTGAATCGGCTTAGCCACAAGCCGTCGGAAATGAGCGCGACCTTAGCCGCGTTGGGCACATCTTCCTCGGGAACAAAATTACGTCCCAGAACAGGTGTGATCCCGAGAGTGGGTAGGAAACTCTGCGCCACCGCCGCACACTGCAAGTGAACCGGGTTTTCCTGTGTAAGATTGCACTCGTCGACGCCTCGCTCGAAGGTCATCGAGGCAAACGGCTTCTGCTGATCATGCCACTCGTAATAAAAGCCACCCAGCGTGAACTCCTGCCGTTCGAGCGATTGCACCAGTCCGACCGATACCAAGCGGTCGTCGTCCCCGTAGGGCAAGCCGCGAAAGAGAACTCTGTCCACCACACTGAAAACTGCTGTAGTTGCGCCGATGCCCAATGCCAGCGTCGCAATCACCGTAACCGCAAAGACAGGAGCGCGACGAAAACCGCGCAGGGCGTAACGCACATCCTGCACGACCGTACCCAACCACCACCCTGGTTGCTCTTCACGACAATTCTCTCGAGCAGCCTCCACGCCGCCAAATAGAACGCGTGCCTGCCGCTGCGCCTCCTCGGGAGCTATCCCTGCGGCGATAAATGACTCGGTCGCTTGCTCGAGGTGGAACTGCAGTTCCTCGTCCAGTTCGCCTTGCCGCGGGCGAAAGAAAAAAAAGCGTAGCCGGGTCAGGAACTCTTTCATCATGCGGACCCCTCCGGGCCGAGCACCAGGGCGATGGCGCCGGAAAGTCTTTCCCACGTTTCTAACTCAGCCTTCAATCGTTTTCGACCGGCGGCAGTCAGCAAGTAGAATTTTGCCCGCCGGTTGTTTTCTGAAGTTCCCCATTCCGACTTGATCCAACCCTTGTACTCGAGACGATGAAGCGCAGGGTAAAGTGAGCCCTGACCCACCTGCAATACGTCCTTCGACACTTGTTGAATGCGCAGTGCGATGCCCCAGCCGTGCATGGGCTCCAGCGCTAGTGTCTTCAGAATGAGTACATCCAATGTGCCCTGCAGGAGATCTGTCGACGGCGGCATGTTCCCCTCGATACTCGACAATAGAATTACGCTCGCTCTTGTCGATTGTCAAGGGAAGGAGGTTGTCTCAGGCGTCATCACTGGAAAGCTCCCGGCACTATCCTGGTGATCTGCCGTGGAACTGGATACTCGGGAAAGCACGCCTTCGAGCAGTGGGGTCACGTGGGTCAATTGCCGTGCCCGAATTAACAAATCCCAGACGGGCTCGAATTTTTTCCAGCCTGCAGCATAGAAGAAGTGTTTAACCTGATGCTTCAACGCGCCGTGATGCAGTGAGGCGCGCGTGATCGAGGCCCAGCGATAAAACTCACGATAGGCCCAGTCGTATCCGCTCTTGAGCACTTTTGGTTTAAGTTGTGCCGGACGATAAACTACATGCCTCGTGTCGTACAGATTCCAGTCTCGGGTCAGCATGCGCCCCTCGCGAACCATGCGTGCGTGCAGTTGAGTGCCGGGGTAGGGCGTTTGAATATGAAACGTTGCCGTGGTTATGCCGTGTTCAATGGCCCAGTCAACTGTGCGCCGGAACACGTCTTCCCCATCGCCATCCATTCCGAAGACAAAGCTGCCATTGATCATGATGCCAAGGGAATGAAGCCGATTGGCAACTGCCTTATAGTCGCGGCCGAGGTTTTGCCGCTTGTTGCTCCTTCTCAGATTCTCCGGTGCGAGCGTCTCAAAGCCGACGAAGAGGCTGCGCAGTCCCGCTTCGGCTGCACGCTCGATCAGGTCGCCGCGCAAAATGGAATCAACCGTTGTGGCGCCCTGAAACAGACGCCTCATCCCCTTCATACCGGCGAACAAAGCTTCCGCAAACCGTCGATCGCCCAGCAGATGATCATCGAGAAAGTAGAGATGGCGCCCCGGCAACCGCTCTATCTCTGCCAGCGCATCCTCAACTCTCTGGGTATAGAAACTCCGTCCACCCTGAAAGAAGGCATCCTTATAGCAAAAGTCGCAATGTTGGGGGCACCCTCGCGTCACCACGATAGAGTTCGGCACCAGGTACGACGCGCGCCGGATGAGATCGCGGCGAATCGCCGGAACCCGCTCCAGCGTGCGGCCTGCCGCTGAGGTGTATACCCGCTGCGCCATGCCTGCGCGAAAGTCCTGCAGAAATTTGGCGAAGGTCTGTTCCCCTGGGCCGAGAAAAATAGCGTCGGCGTGAACCGCTGCTTCGTCGGGAAGCGACGTAACGTGCAGTCCGCCCAGGCAGACAAACGCTCCCCGCCTGCGGTAATGGTCTGCGATCTTGTAAGCCCGGTATGCGTTGGTTATGTAAACCTGAATCACAACCAACTCCGGTGCGTCGTCGAGGGTGAGCGGTTCCACATGCTCGTCCACGATGATGGCATGATCTTCCGCAGATAAATAAGCGGCGAGCGTGGCCAACCCCAGGGGCGGAAACAACGAATATTTGATGGGCCGCCAATGCGGATCGCTCGCCTCCTTCAAACGAATATTTGATGGGCCGCCAATGCGGATCGCTCGCCTCCTTCAAGGAGGGCAGGATGAATTTGACGTTGAGCGGGCGCGAACCGGAAGCAATCATCGCGCACCGCTCAGGGATAAGGCCGCCGAAGGTTCTGGAACACCACCAAAGCGACGTTCCCTCCCTCTGAAGTCTTCAAGTGCGGCATCCAGATCGTTGGTCTCAAAGTCCGGCCACATTCGTTCGGTAAACCAGAGTTCGGCGTAGGCGCCCTCCCACAGCAGGAAGTCGGAGAGGCGCTTCTCTCCGCCGGTGCGAATAAGCAGGTCCACGTCACCGCTCTCTCCACTCAACTCCTCATGAACCATTTCTTGCTGGCGCTCAGCCGAATGTCCATGGAGATGGCCGTTGGAGACAGACAGGGCAGCGCGCATGATGGCGTCGCGCGAAGAATAATCAATGGCCACCCGCAGGAGAAGGTTCCGTCCTTCGGCGGTCGCA